>JADCJE010000070.1 GCA_020247305.1 Phycisphaerales bacterium
CCTCGCCGCGGGCGCAGGCGCGCGCACGCCGCCGCCGATCAGACGCATGCGAAGCGTGGCAGCGCGTGCCTTCCTCGCCGCGGGCGCGGGCGGGCGCACGCCGCCGCCGGCCGGACGCATGCGATACGTGGCGTCGCAGGCGTTCATCGAGGGCCTCCGACGAACGCCGGCGGCCAGGGCAACAACAGCCCGGCGAGCACGGTGCGCAGGCGTTCCCCCTTGGTCAGGTGCACGCGGCCGGCGAGCACGTCGTGGTCGACGGCGCGCAGGCGCGCGAGCACGGCCGCGGCGCCGCGCACGATGGCGCGCAGTTCGCAGCGCAGGCGGCCGCGCACGGCGTCGACGAGCGGCCAGCCGGCGGCGAAGTCGGCGGCGAGGCGCGCGGTCCAGTGCGCGACGAGGGCCTTCACGCCCGGGCTCGCCGTGTTGGCCAGCAGATCGGCGTCGGCGACGCCGAAGCGCTGCAGGTCGGCGCGCGGGAAGTACACGCGGTTGCGTTCGCGGCGGTCGCTGCCGAGGTCCTGCAGGTGGTTGACGAGTTGCAGCGCGGTGCAGATGCGGTCGCTGAGCGCGTCGAGCGCCGGATCGCGGTAGCCGTGCAGCCGCAGCACCAGCCGCCCGACCGGATCGGCCGAGCGACGGCAGTAGTCGCGCAGCTCCGCTTCGTCGTAGCTGGTCTGCACGCAGTCCTGCGCGAAGGCATCCAGCAGGTCGGTGAACAGCGACCGTTCGAGACGCTGGTCGCGGATCGTCGCGGCGAGGTCGGCGAACAGCGGCACGTCGGTGGCGCCGCCGTCGACGTGGCGCAGGAAGTCGGCGCGGAAGGCGGCGAGCGCCTGTGCGTCGCGCAGTTCGTCGGCGAGGTCGTCGGCGGTGCGGGCGAAGGCGTATATGCGGTGCAGGTGCACGCGCGCCGCGCGCGGCAACAGCCAGCTGCCGACCGGGAAGTTCTCGTAGTGGCGGACCGCCAGCCCCAGGTAGCTGCGGGGGTCGTGCAGTGCGGCGGCGGGTGCGGTCGTCGTGGCCAAGGCAGGCGCCGCCAGCGTGCGGCGAATTCGGCTGTGAGGCTAGCCCGGACGAGGTGGCAATGCTCCTGCGGCTGCGCAGTGCGCGGTGCGCGGTGCGCGGCGGCGAGCGCTGGCGCCGCCGTTCGGCAGGTAGCAGGCGCGGCGCGAGTGGCTTGCGTGCCGCGGCCGTGCGCACGGAGGGCGGTGGTGCGCGCCGTACCGCGCCTCGGCCATGCGGAGGATCCGCGCAGCGGCGGGGGCTGCGCGGGTCAGGGGAGCAAGACGCGCCACGGACGTCGGTCCAGCGCGATGGCAGATGGCGGCGGCGGGCGTTCGGTCGTCGGCGGGCGGCGCGCGGGTCGGAGCACACGGCGTGCGCCGGACGGCGGGCCAGCGCGATGGCGGGTGGCGGTCGCAGGTGTGCGGTGGTCGGCGAAGCATCCCGCGGGTCGGGAGAACGACGTGCGCCGGACGGCGTACCAGTGCGATGACGGGAGGCGGCGGCGGGTGTGCGGTGGTCGGCGGCGCGCCGCCGAGAGACTGCGTCGCAGCAGGCCACGGCGCCCCAGCCGCATCGCCGCGCCTGGGAGGTCGCCGATGCGGCTCGGCGCCGCCACGCACCGACCCGGCACGCGTCCCGGGGAGCAGCCCCGGCGGTGGTCGGTCGCGCGGTTTCGCGGCGATTTTCGCCCCGGTGCGCAACCAAGTGGCGGTTGCCAGACACATAGGTCCGTGTCGACCGCTGCGTCGACCAAGAGGAGGACACCGTGCAATTCGACTTCGACAAGCAACGCTCGCTGACCGACTACGTCACCATCCCCGCCGGAACCTACCTGTGCCGCGTCGAGGAGGTGCGCGCCGGCACCACCCGGGCCGGCGACGAACGCTGGTCGATGAAGCTCGTCGTCGCCGAGGGCCAGCACGTCGGCAAGCAGGCGGCGTGGGACAGCCTCGTGTTCAGCGCGCGCGGACAAGCGCGTGCGCGCCTCGTGCTGCAAGCGCTGGGCTTGCCGCACACCGGCGTCGTGCAACTCGAACCGCACGACCTCGAAGGGCGTGCGGCGCTCGTCGAAGTGCGGCCTGCCGAGTACCAGTCGCCTACGGGCAGCGTCGTCCGACGCAACGAAGTGCCGTACGACGGGTTCCACTCCGCGGGTGGCAGCGCGAGCAGTTCGCACGACGCCACCGCGGTGGCCGAAGGCGGTGCGAGCGCAGGCGCAGGCCGGCCGGGAACCAAGCCGGAGCGACCGCCGCGGCGGGAACGCGCGGCGGCCGCAGGCGACGGCAGCAACGACGAGATCCCGTTCTGACGATCGGTGCACCGGCGATCGGTGCACCGGCGATCGGGCACCGGAGATCGGTGCACCGGCGATCGGTGCGCCGGCGATCGGTGCACCGGCGATCGGTGCACCGGCGATCGGGCACCGGAGATCGGGCACCGGAGATCGGTGCACCGGCAGACGACCGGCGTCCGACGACGTCTCGGACGGATCGCGGCAGCGCAGCCTTCACGGTCGCGGCCACTGCGCTGTGGGCGCGCTGGCAGTCAGGGTGCGCCACAACGCGGCGGCGCGGTCGCGGCCACCGCTGCGGCGACGACGCACACCCCGTGTGCGCCGTCGCGCACGGCGCGATGGCCACCGGCACGGCCCGTACACGATCGCGCCGCAGCGCAGGCGCGGTGCGCGCAAGCGCGGGCAACGCGACCAATGTCCGGCGTCGACCGACGAAGCGCACAGCCGAACCACCGATGCCACAACAACTTCCCACCACCGGTCGAGCGGCGAGCCACCGTGCCGCACGCACCGCCGCCACGGCCCGCACCCGATCGGGAACTTTCCCTCGGCCGATCGCCGCAAGCAGGGTTCACCAAGGCACCTGCGTTTGCCGATCCATGAGGCATGCAAGTTGGGCAATTTCCGGCGACCGCCGCCAACTCCCTGATCGAGGGGTACTGCGACGACTTCGTCGCCTTCGCCTCGGTGTTGGCACAGACACTCGAGCAGATCGCGATGCGCGGCATCTCGATCGACCGCAGCCGCGACCACTTGCAGCGCATCGAGCACGGTATGCGCGAACTGTCGGCGGCGATTCGCGACCTGATCGAGCGCAGCGACGCCGGCCCCGGGCCGGCAATGCGTCAGGACGCCCGCCATGCGGAGCCGGGGCGGGCGGTTCCAACCCATGCACCTTCGGCTCCCTTCGCACCCGCGACCTTTGGCCACGCGCCGACGCCCGGAATGCACGGTCTGCACGATGCCACGGTGCTCGGCGCGCCCGAACCCACCGTCCTCGGCATGCCCGCGCCGGACGAACTGGAGGCCCCGAGCGCCCCGGCTTCAGCGCGACGCTCCGCCGGCAAGGCCAGCGAGGCCACATCGCTCGCCACCAACGAAGATGGCTTCCACGGCAACAGCGAGAGCATGCCGCTGCGCTCGGTGTTCCAATTCCTCGGGCGCACGCGCCGGTCGGGCTTCGTGCGGGTCGTCCACGGCGAAGAGCAGATGATGTTCGAGGTCCAGAACGGCTGCCTCGTCACCACGACGAGCAACGTCTGCCTGCCGCAGGAGCGCCTCGACCTCGTGCTGATCGAGCGCAACGCCAGCACGGCGGCCGACCTCGCGCCGATCCTCGAGCGCATTCCGGCGACGCAGTGCGACCGCTTCGCCGAGGCCGTCGTCGCCGCCGGCGTGGTGAACGAAGCGCAGATCTTCGACGCGCTGGCGACGCAGCAGAAGCGCCGCTACTCGCGCGCCTGCCGGGCGCCGTCGGTCAGCTACCAGTTCTTCGAAGGCACGCGCAAGCGTCAGGCCTTCCGTCTGCTGCCGCCGCCGATGCCGATCGGCTGACCGCGCCGCGGCCGTCGCCGCTTGACCCTGTGGGCCAGCGCCCCTAGGACGGCACGGGTGACGGCCAAGCCGGAGATCGAGGCGCTGCGCGCACAGATCCGCGTCGCGGACGACCAGTACTACAACCGCGGGCACAGCGACATCAGCGACGCCGAGTACGACGTCCTGTTCGTGCGGCTGCGCAAGCTGGAGGCCGCGCATCCGGATCTGGTCACCGCCGACTCGCCCACCCAGCGCGTCGGCGCGCCGCTGCAGAAGGGCGGCAGCTTCCCGACGCGCAGGCACCTCGCGCCGATGGGCAGCATCGAGTCGATCATGGCGGCCGACGACGCGCGCGAGTTCTGCGCCCGGGCCGAGAAGTCGCTCGCGCTCGGCGACGGCGAGTCGATCCGCTGGAGCTGCGAGCCGAAGCTCGACGGCGCCTCGGCCAACCTGCTGTACGAAAACGGCGCGCTCGTCTGCGGCCTGTCGCGCGGCGACGGCGAACAGGGCGAGGACCTGACCGCCAACCTGCGCACGATCCGCAACCTGCCGCTGCGGCTCGGCGGCGACGGGCCGTTCCCGGCGCGCATCGAGGTGCGCGGCGAGGTCATCATGAGCAAGCGCGGCTTCGCGGCGCTGCAGGAGCGCGAGGAGACGAGCGCCGAGGGGCAGTTCCGCAACGCCCGCAACACCGTCGCCGGCACGCTGAAGCTGCAGGACCCGCGCGTGGTCAAGCGCCGGCCGCTCGACTTCATCGCCTTCGCGATCGGCCACGTCGACGGCGCAGAGTTCGCCACGCACGCGGGGCTGCGCGCGCAGCTGGCGGCGTGGGGCTTCCAGGTCGCCGAGCCGTTCCGCGTCGTCGCCGGCGCCGATGGCGTGCTCGCCTTCCGCGACGAACTGGAGGCCGCGCGCGACGAGCTGCCGTACGAACTCGACGGCATCGTCGCCAAGGTCGACCGCAGCGACTGGCAGGCCAGGCTGGGCCGCACGTCGCGCACGCCGCGCTGGGCGCTGGCGTACAAGTTCGCGCCGCGGCTGGCGCAGACGCGCGTGCTGGCGATCGGCGCGCAGGTCGGCCGCACCGGCGCGGTGACGCCGGTCGCGCACCTCGAAGCCGTCGACCTCGCCGGCGTGACGGTGCGCAATGCCTCGCTGCACAACTGGGCGCTGCTCGCCGAGCGCGACGTGCGCCAGGGCGACCTTGTCGAGATCCAGCGCGCCGGCGACGTCATCCCCGAGGTCGTGCGCGTGCTCGCCGAGGCGCGGCCGCACGGCAGCGCGCCGGCGACGCCGCCGGCCGCCTGCCCGTCGTGCCAGGGGCCGCTGCAGGCGGAGGGCAAGTTCGTCTACTGCAGCAACCTCGACTGCCCCGACCAGCTCGTCGGCCGCATCGTGCACCTCGCCGGCCGGCGCGCGTTCGACATCGAGGGCCTCGGGCCCAAGCAGGTCGAGCAGCTCGTCGCCGCCAAGCTCGTCGCCTCGGTCGAGGACGTGTTCGCGCTCGCCGACAAGAAGGCGCAGCTGCTGGAGCTCGACCGCTGGGGTGAGAAGAGCACGCAGAACCTGCTGCAGCGCATCGAAACGTGCAAGACGCCGACGCTGGCGCGCTTTCTGCACGGCATCGGCATCCGCCACGTCGGCGAGACGACGGCGAAGGACCTCGCCAGCCACTTCGGCTCGCTCGACGCGCTGGCCGCAGCCAACGCCGAGGCGCTGATGGCGGTCGACGGCGTCGGCGAGGAGGTCGCGGCGGCGGTGGTCGAGTTCTTCGCCTCGGCGAAGAACCGCGCGACGCTGGCAGCGCTCGCCGCCGCCGGCGTCCGGCCGCCGGCGCAGGCAGCGACGGGCGGCGGGCCGCTCGCCGGGCGCGTGTTCGTGTTCACCGGCGGCCTCACGACGATGTCGCGCGACGACGCCAAGGCCAAGGTCGAGGCGCTCGGCGCGCGCACCGCCGGCGGCGTCGGCAAGAAGGTCACCGACGTCGTCGCCGGGTCCGACGCCGGCAGCAAGCTGGCGAAGGCGCAGGAGCTCGGCCTGCGCATCCTCGACGAAGCGCAGTTCCAGGCGCTGCTGGAGTCGCTGTGAAGCGCGCCGTCGCCCACGCGCTGCGCGTGCTCGCGCTCGGCATGGCGCTCGGTGTGCTGCTGTGGGTCGGTTGGCTGGCGCTGGGCATGCTGCCGTGAACGGCGCCGCGCGCAGCTTCGACCCCGTGGCCCTGGCGCGAGCGGTCTTGGCGCGCCGCGCGGAGGCGCGATGACCGCCACCGACCATCTCGCCGCGCTCGCGGCCCCCGCCTGCTACCCGCACGCGCCGACCGACGTGCGCGTTCTTCAGACGCACCTGTCGGTCGTGTGCCTCGCCGGCGACCTCGTCTACAAGCTGAAGAAGGCGGTGACGCTGCCGTTCGTCGACTTCGCGGCGCTCGCGGCGCGGCGGCAGGCCTGCCGCGACGAGGTCCGGCTCAACCGGCGATTGTGCCCCGATGTGTACCTCGGCACGGCGGCGCTGCGCCGGGGCGCGGACGGCGTGGTGCGCTTCGCGCCGGTCGGCGACGACGACGGCGGCCTCGCCGACCTCGACGTCGCGGTGGTGATGCGACGGCTGCCGCAGGCGCGCATGCTCGACGAACTGCTGCGCGCCGGCGCCGTGGCGCCCGCCGCCATCGCCGCGCTGGCCGCGCACGTCGCCGACTTCCACGCGCGCTGCGAACGGCCCGCCGCGGCCGCCGCACGCGCCAGCGCCGACCTGCTCGCGCGCTTCGCCGACGAGAACTTCGCGCAGACGCAGGCGCTCGGCGACGCCGCGCTGCCGGCGCGCCTGCTGGCGGCGCTGGCCGCCGCCTCGCGCGCCGGCTTCGCGCGCCTGCTGCCGAAGTTGCGCGGCCGCGCCAGCGCCGGACGCGTCGTCGACGGGCACGGCGACCTGCACGCGCGCAACGTCTGCATGACCGAGCCGCCGGCGGTCTACGACTGCATCGAGTTCGAGCCGTGTTTCCGCATCACGGACGTCGCCGCCGAGGTCGCCTTCCTGGCGATGGACCTGCGCTACCGCGGCGCACCGGCGCTCGCGCGCGCGTTCGTCGACGCCTACGTCGCCCGCAGCGGCGACGGCGACCTGCCCGCGCTGCTGCCGTGGCTCTGCAGCTACCGGGCGATGGTGCGCGCCAAGGTCGCCGCGATCGCAACCGCCGACATCGCGCTGCCGGCGGCCGATCGCGACGGCGCACGGCACTCGGCGCGCGCGCACCTGCGGCTCGCCGCCACCTTCGGCTGCGAAGCGGATGGCCCGCGATGGCTCGTGCTGTGCGGGCCGCCGGCGAGCGGCAAGTCGACGATCGCCGCGGCGCTGCACGCGGCGACCGGCTGGCCGGTGGCGGCGACGGACGCGGTGCGCAAGCAGCTCGCCGGCATCGCGCCGCAGCAGCGCGCCGACGCCGCCGTCTACACGCCGGAGTTCACCGCGCGCACGTACGCGGCGGTGTTCGCCGAGGCCGCCGCGGCGACGGCCGCCGGCGCCAGCGTCGTCGTGCTCGACGGCAACTTCGCGACGGTCGACCAGCGGCGCGCAGCCGCAGTGGCCGCCCGCGCGGCGGGCGCCTGGACCATGGTGCTGCAGGTCGAAGTCGACGACGCGACCGCGCTCGCGCGGGCGACGGCGCGCGCCGCGCGCGGCGACGCCGTGAGCGACGCCGACGCCGCGGTCGCCGCGCGATTGCGCGCGGCCTTCACGCCGCCGACGCCGGCGGAAGGGCCGCCGTTGCGCCGGTGCCAAGGCGCGGACGCCGCGGCGGACACAGCGGATGACACGCTGGCCGCGCTGCTCGCCGGCGACGGCCCTTGACGGCAGGCGCGCCCGCCCGATGCTCGCTGGGGTGACGACCCACGCGGACCTGAGCGGAGATTGGGAAGGGCACTACGTCCAGGATGGCCGGACGCACGGCATCACGATGCGCGTGGCGCAGCGCGGCCAGTCCTTCGTCGGCGAGATGCGCGACGCCGACACCCTGCTGGCCGGCAGCCAGAAGCTCGACCGCGCGGCGATGGGCGGCGACACGATGGCCGAGCGCCTGTTCGGCGAGGTCGAGATCCTGGCCGAGTTGCCGGAGCGCTCGATCGTCGAGGGCGAAGTGCAGGGCCGCGTCGTGACGTTCACCAAGACCTACCAGGGGCCGACGCACACCAGCGTGCGGCTCGCCGGCAAGACCGAGATCGTGCTGCAGGTGACCGGCCACGCCGTGCGGTACCTCGGCACGGTGGCCACGGACGGCCGCGAACTCGCCGGCCACTGGTCGATCGAGCCGAAGGACGGCTCGCCCCGGCTGCGCGACCGCTTCCTGCTGCGCCGCGCCGGGAGCTGACGGCGGTACCTGACGGCGGCGCGCGGGCGCGCCGTCCGTGCACTCGATCAGGGCAGGCGTCCGAAGCGCTCGCGCGCGGCGCGGGCGAGGCCTTCGCGGTGCGCCGGGTCGGCGATGCCGATCAGCGCGACGGCGCGCTGACGCAGGTTCTTGCCGCGCAGGTCGACGGCGCCGTGCTCGGTCACGACCCAATGCACGTGCGCGCGCGTGGTGACGACGCCGGCGCCGGGGTTGAGCAGCGCGGTGATGCGCGACACGCCCTTCGACGTCGTCGACGGCAGCGCGACGACTGGCTTGCCGCCGGGCGACAGCGCCGCGCCGCGCAGGAAGTCCATCTGGCCGCCGACGCCCGAGACCATGCGCGTGCCGATCGAGTCGGCGCACACCTGCCCGGTCAGGTCGATCTCGATCGCGCTGTTGATGGCGACGACCTTGGGGTTGCGGCGGATGACCTGTGGATCGTTGACGTAGGCGATGTCGAGCATCGCCACCTGCGGATTGTCGTCCAGGAAGTCGTAGACCGCGCGCGTGCCCATGGCGAAGCCGGCGACGACCTTGCCGGGGTGCACGACCTTGCGCCGGCCGGTGACGACGCCGCGCGCGACGAGGTCGAGCACGCCATCGGCGAACATCTCGGTGTGCACGCCGAGGTCCTTGTGCGTGCGCAGCGCCGCGAGCACCGCGTCGGGGATCGCGCCGATGCCCATCTGCAGGGTCGCGCCGTCCTCGACCAGCGCCGCGACGTGGCGGCCGATCGAGTGTTCGACCGGCCCGAGCGCAGGCGGCGCCATCGTCGGCAGCTCGTCGGCGACGGCGACCATGGCGGCAAAGCGCGACGCGTGCACGACGCCGTCGCCGTGGCTGCGCGGCATGCGCGGGTTGACCTGCGCCACGACGAGGCGCGCGGCGTCGACGGCCGCGCGCGCGACGTCGACCGAGCAGCCGAGCGAACAGAAGCCGTGGCGGTCGGGCGGCGAGCAGTGCACGAAGGCGACGTCGAGCGGCAGCACGCCGTCGCGGAACAGCGCCGGCATCTCGCTGAGGAACGCCGGGACGTAGTCGGCGTCGCCGCGGCCGACGGCGTCGCGCAGGTTGGCGCCGAGGAACAGCGCGTTGGCGCGGAAGCTCGCCGCCATGCCCGGCGCGACCAGCGGGTACTCGCCCTCGGTGTGCAGGTGGACGAGCTCGACGTCGCGCAGTTCGCCGGCGCGGGCGGCGAGCGCGCGCACCAGCGCCAGCGGCGTCGCGGCCCCGCCGTGCAGGAACACGCGGTCGCCGGAGCGCACGCAGCGGACGGCCTCTTCGGCGGAGACGGTGGTCATCGGCGGCCGGCCATGAGGCCGCCCCGCGCGGACGTTGTCCAGGGGCTGCAGTTCGGCGACGCCGCGCCTCAACCGCCGACCGACGCGTACAGCCGCGTCAGGTCGACCTCGTGGAGGCGCGCGCGCAGCTCCTTGCAGCGCGACGCGTGCCGCAGGCCGGCGGGATCGTCGGGCAGGGCGAGGAACGCGTGCGCGCTCGCGACCAGCACGGCCTTGGTGCGCGCGCGCGACAGCGCGACGTTGATCCGGTTGAGCGACAGGTGGAAGCCGCCGCGCACGCGCGCCTCGCTGGCGTCGCCGACCGTCAGCGACACGATCACGACCTCGCGTTCCTGGCCCTGGATGCTGTCCACGGTGTCGCACACGATCGCCGCACCGCCGGTCAACTGGCGGCGCTCGATCGCGGCGCGCAACTGGCTGACCTGCGCCCGGAACGGCGCGATGACCGCGATCTCCTGCGGCGGCACGCCATGCCGCCGCACGAGGTCCTCGATCAGGTCGCCGACCGCGGCGATCTCCTCCGGCGAGCGCTGGCCCGGCTGGCGATGGTCGATGCGCAGCCACGTGACGCCGTGCGCCGGATCGAGCGCCTCGTCGAGCTTGCCGCCCGGTACGAACGGCATGCGGCGGCCGGCGGCGGCGGGCGCCGGGTGCAGCCGACCGCCGTAGAACGTCTCGCTGACGACCCGGCAGACCGCCTCGTTCATGCGGTACGTGACGTCGAGCAGGCGGCTGCCGTAGCGCTCGTGCAGGAACTCGAACACCGACTGCGCCGCCTGCGGATCCGCGTCGGCGCGCGCGATGACCGGCGGCAACTGCATGTGGTCGCCGAAGAACAGCCAGCGCGCCGAGCGCGCCATCGCCGGCAGCGCGTGGGGCACCGGCATCTGCCCGGCCTCGTCGAAGATCGCGTAGTGGAAGCCCTCGCGCTCGTGCAGCTTGCCGATCTGGAAGCACGTGCCGGCGACGACGCAGCCGCCCTCGGGCGTGCGCAGCGACTTGGCGTCCGCCGACTCGACGCCGGCGCCGCGCAGCGGGCTGCGCGCGTCGGGCGCGCCGGCGGCGAGCTTGATGAGCTTGAGGTCGGGGGCTTCGCGGCGGATCGCCAGCAGGGCGTTGTCGACGGCGCGGTGCGTGAAGGCGCACAGCGCGACGCGGCAGCCGCGCGCGCACAGCGCCGCGACGACGGCGGCGAGCAGGCGGGTCTTGCCGGTGCCGGGCGGGCCCTGCACGAGCGCGAGGCTCTCGGTGGCGATCGCCGCCGCGCCGACATCGACCTGCACGTCGTTGAGGCCGCGGCTGGCCAGCGCCTCGACGGCGCGCGTGTGGCGGCCGGCGTCGGCGGCGACGACGTGGTCCCCCGCCAGCACCGCGGCGAGGCGCGGCGTCGCGAACGCCTCGCGCACGTAGTCGCGCAGCCGGCCCTGCTGCGTGCGCGGCCGGCGGTCGACGACGTACTCGCTGCCGACGTCGAAGCGCGGCGAGCGACCGCGCTGGTAGCTGTCGACGGCGCAGAGCAGGACGCCCTTGTTGGCGTCGAACTCGCCGCAGACGAGCGGCGCGGCGCGTTCGAGATCGAGGCCGTCGCCGACGACCAGCAGGTCGCCGGCGCGGAAGCGCGACAGGTTCTCGGCGACGCGGAAGCCGTGCGTGCCGTTGCGTTCGCCGAGGTAGACAGCGCCGGCGATGCACTCGCCTTCGTTGACGCGCACGTCGATCGGCTGCGCGCGCATCTCGCGGTGGTTGCGCGACTCCTCGCGCTCCTCGCGGTCGAGCATGCGCAGCAGGCGTTCTTCGAGGGTCGTCGGCACGGGCGATCTGGCGCCGCATCATGGCCACCCCCGACGGCGGATCCAGTGCGCGCGGCGATCGCAGCAGCGCCACCGCGACCGGCCGCTGCGCGAAGGTCGGCGAGGCCGCGCCCGTCAGGGCAGTTCCGACAGGCGCTTGGCGAGGGCGCCGACGGCCGGCGCATGCAGCAGCGCGTCGTGCGTGCCGTCGACCTCGACGCGGTCGCGGCGGCCGATGCGCCACGGTCCCAACCGAGGAAACGCGTCGTCCGCCACGTGGCCAGCAGCTCGCTGGTGCGCGGGCGCACCAGCGGGCAGTGCCCGTCGAAGGGCCGCGTCGGCCGGTAGGCCTTGGCGCGTTCGTAGAGCCCGATCGCGCGCAGGTCCGGCGCGAGGACGGCCGTGCCGCCGCCGCCGGACGCCGCCGACGCCTGCGGCGCGGCGCGCACGAGCGCGCGCTGGAGGCGGCGCCAGCTCTCCTGCAAGCGATTGCGCCGCATCACGCCCCACCACGCCGTGTCGATCAGCGAATTCGCGGGAGCGCAGCGTCTGCGCGCGATGCGCCGCCGCGAGGAAGTTGGCGGCGACGGTGGGCGGTTCGCCGACGACGGCGGCGGGGCCGGCGCGGCACGGCGCGCCGCGCGTCGTCGTCGCCGAGGATCGCGAGTTCGCCGACGCGCGCGTCGGAATCGCGCCGGCCGAGTTCGAGCAGCGCCGTCAGGTGACCCAGCGCCCGCGTCGCGAGTTCGGCGTCGAACAGGCCGCAGTTGGCGTCGAGCGAGACCTCGAGGGGGCGGCGCCGTGCCGGTGCGCTTGCACGGTGATCGACTCGCGTGCGCTCCACGGCCGGGCTGCGGCGGCGAACGCGCCGTTCGCGTCGAGGATGGCCGGCAGCGTCGGTTCGTAGCGGCACGGCAGGCCGGCGAACGAAGTCGGCGCCGCGGAGTGCACGTTGAGCACCACGTCGCAGCGCGCCTGCCGCGCCGGCACGGTCCAACCGCGGTGCGGACGCACGCGCGCGACCTCGGCCTGCACGTCGGCGAGCAGCGCGCGCATCGTCGGCGGCGGCGCGACGGCGACGCGGTTGGGCACGATCGCCATCAGCAGCCCGAGCGTGCGCGCGTGCGCGCCGTCGCGATTGCGCAACGGCGCGCCGGTGGCGCCGACGGCGTCGCCCGCGTACGCAGACGCGAGCCGCTCGACGAACACCAGGCACGAACTGCTGTCGGTGACGACGTGGTGCTGCACGAGCACGAACTCGCGGCGCTGCGGCCCGCTGCGCAGCAGCGCCGTGCGGGACAACGGTTCACCGACGCCAAAGCGCGGCCGCAGGAAGACGCTGCGCCGGCGCGCCGCCGCGTCGTCGTCCGCGACGTCCGCCGTCACCAGCGCCGGCGCGACGGGCGACGGCCGCAGCAGTGGCCCGCCGTCCGGATCGACCGCGAACCGGCAGGCGTCGTTGGCGGCGACCACGGCAGCGAACGCGCCGGCGCAGCAGGCTTCGTCGAGCGCGCCCTCGACGACGAGCCGCACGACGACGTGGTTGCACGGCGCGTCCGGAAACAGCGCGTCCGCCAGCCTGGACGCTTCCTGCCGCGGCGACAGCCGCAACGGAGCGCCAGCATAGTGCGCGGATCCGCCGTGCATCGGCGCTGCTGTACCCGGCGTCAGGCCGGCAGGAGCGGCCCCAGGACCGCGAGCCGCTGCTGCGCCACACGGTCCCACGTGTAGTCGGCGCTGCGGCGCGCCGCCGCGCTCGCCATGCGCCCGCGCAGGACGGGATCGTCGGCGAGCGCGCGCAACGAGCGCGCGATCGCGTCGACGTCGTCGGGCTCGACGACGAATCCTTCGATGCCATCGCGCACGACCCAACCCGCCGACGCCGGCGACATCACCGACGGCAGGCCGGCGGCCAGCGCGAGGTAGCTGACCAGGGGGCTGCCTTCCTCGAAGCTCGTCAGCACGAACGCGTCCGCCTCGCCGTACACGCCGACGAGGTCCGACGTATAGGCGCGGAATTCCACCGTGGCCTGCCGCATCAACGCAGCGTGCTGCTCGGCGACCTCGGGCTCGATGCGGCCGACGACGAGCAGGCGGCCGTCGATGCCGGCCTGGGCCCAGGCCCGCAGCAGGATCGGCAGGCCTTTGCGCACGGAGCCGCTGCCGCAGAACAGGAACGTCAGACGCGAACTGGCGGTGCGCACCGGCTGGAACGTGTGCGGGTTGAAGCCGTAGCTGGTCGGCACGATGCGCGCGCGCGGCACGCCGAGCGCGGCGTAGCTGTCGGCGACGTGGGGACTGCAGGCGAGCACGGCGTCGTCGGGCGCGACCTTGCCGCGCTCGACGGCGATCGCCGCCGCGTCGGGCGTCGTGCGCATCGGCATGCCGGCGGCGCCGTAGGCGCGTTCGAGCATGTTCCAGCCGAGCGGGTACGCGGCATTGACGGGATCGTGGACGATGGTCACGCCCCGTGCGCGCAGCGCCGTGACGTCCGCGACCGACGGTCCCGGGTAGAGCACGGCGACGTCGCCGGCGCGGACCTCGCGACGCAGCTGCCGCATGGTCCAACGCGCCATCCAGTCCATGCCCTTCGCGTGCCGCACGAGCAGGCGAGCGAGCTGCTGCGGCACGGAGCCGCGCAGGTAGTGGCGCTCCGCCTCGCGGTTGGCCATCGACAGCCACGCCGTGCACGTGAACCGTCGGCGCAGCGCAGCGTCGCGATCGACGGCGTCGCAGAACTCCAGCACGATGCCGGCGATGCCCGCGCGCGCGGCCGGCATCGGGAACACCGAGTGGATGCGCGCCGGCGCCGCGGACGGCTTGGCCGTTTCGCCGCTCATGCGTGCTCGCGCACCTTCGTCGCGCGGATCGCAAGCGCCCTCGTCGTGTCCCGTTGCATCATCGCGCCAACCGATGCAGCGTAGCCGAAGGCGTGCGCGCGAGCACCGACGCATTCGCGGCGAGCCACGCCGCGAGCTCGGTGGTCTGCCGCTCCGGCGCGGTCTCGACGTACAGAACGGCGCCGCGGGCAGCGAGGTCGGCGAGCCGCGCGCCGTCGACGCCATCGACGGGCAGCAGCCACGCCTTGCGGCGAGCAAGGTACGGCAACACGGGCTCTTCGAAGTTGCTCGGCCGCCGCCACAGGACGTCGAAGGCGGGCTTGGGACCGCGCACGACGATGCGCGCCTCCGGCTGTGCGTGCAGGCGGATCGCCGCCGCGGTGGCGTCGTGGCTCGTCGGCGCGCGGCCCGGACGCAGCAAGATCTCTGCTGCATGGGCATGCACGGTCGCCGCCGCGATCGCGATGGCGGCGACGGGCGCGAGCCACCGCGGCGACGGCGCCAGCGCGATCGCGCGCGCGATGCACCACGTGCCGGCCAGCGCCGCGAAGGCGTGGTAATGCGGCCCCATGCCCGCGTCGTGGCTGTAGCGGAACGTGCCGACGAGGCCGAGCGCCGCCACCGCGAGGATGCCGGCGTCGAGCCGGTCGAGCCGACGCGCCAGCAGGAGTCGCAGACCGGCGAGCGCGCCGAGCCAACCACACCCGTACGCCAGCGTCGAGCGCGCGAGGCTGAGCCAGAGGCCCGGACGCAGCAGCGAGGCGGCGTCGGGCGTCTTCACGTCGCCGAAGGTCACGCCGTACGTGAGTCCGGTCGCGAGTCCGAGCGCGCGCGCGTGCACGATCCAGCCACCGACCGCGCCGACGACGACCGCGAAGCCGAGCCAGACGCGTGCCTCGCGCAAACGCGCCGGTCGCAGGGCGCAGGCGAACACCGCCTGCAGCGCGACGAACTGCAGCGACGTCGGCTTGGCGAGCGCGCCGAGCGCCGTCCACGCCACGGCGAGCGCGAGCGTGCGGCCGCGGCCGTCGTCGAGGAAGCGCACGAACGCGGCGAGCCCGGCGGCGCCGAGCGCCAGGCTCGTGGCGTCGGGCATGACGCGGGTGCCGAGGTGCGCGGCCTGCGCGGAACCGAGCAGCGCGAACACGCCGAACCACGCCGCGCGGCGGCCGCACGCGCGCGCGAGCAGGGAAAACCACGACGCCGCGAGCCACGTCGTCGCCGCCAGCGACACGAGACGGCCCGGCCATTCGACGTCACCGAACACGCGCAGCAGGAGCGCGACGACCGTCTGGTAGACCGGCAGTTCGCATTCGACCTCGCCGGAGGTGTCGCCGCGCCAGTCGACGCACGGCCGCAGCGGATCGAAGCGCTCGAACGCGAGGTTGCGCGCGACGGACTGCGTGTCGCACTCGCGCCACGATGGCCCGATGGCATCGCCGCCGAACAGCGCCCACGACAGCGCGGCATAGGCGAGCAACACGGCGCCCAGACGCAGCCGGTCGGCGCGCGCCGCGCGCCGCAGCGCCGGGTCAGGGTTCATGGTCATCGGCGTAGCAGCACGGGACGGCCCGCAAGGACTCGGGATGGTAGCCGTGCAGCCATTGCGCACGACCGGCATCGCCGAAACGGCGCTGCGCAGGGCGATTCGGCACCCCCCAACCATCGGCCACCCGATTCCCGTTCCCGCAGTACCATGTCCGGCCCTCCTCCCATGCTCCGCACCCCTGCCATCGCGCTGCTGCTCGCCGTCGGCGCCACCGCCCAGATCGTCCCGGACGGCTTCACGGTCGACACGCTGCTGTCCGACTCCCTCATCCGGCCCACGGACCTGTGCTTCCTGCCCGACGGTCGCTGCCTGATCGCCACGAACTCCGGCACCATCGTCGTCTACGCCGGCGGCGCCTACGGCGCGATCGGTGCCGTGCCATCGGTTTCGCAAGGCGGCGAGAGCGGCTTGCTGAGCATCGTCGCGGACCCGCAGTTCGCGACCAACGGCCACGTCTACGTCTGGTACACGAGCACGCTCGACGCGTCGATGCACCTCGACCGCTTCACGCTGCTCGGGCCGCGCACCGCGCCGACCAGCCCCAACCTGACGCTCGACGTGGCATCGCGGCGCGTCGTGCTGGACGCGCTGCCCAACCAGGCGGCGATCCACAACGGCGGTTCGCTGCGCTTTGGCCCGGACGGCAAGCTGTATGTCAGCGTCGGCGACGACGCCGACAGCTGCAACGCGCCGTTCCCGACCAGCGGTGTCGGCTGCGTGCTCCGCCTCGACGTCGCCTGGATGCCGTCGACGCCGAGCGCCGTCGCGCCGACGTACTCGCAACTGGACCCTGGCACCAACCCGCTGAGCGCCAACACGGACGTGGCGCAGCTGGTGGTGGCGAGCGGCCTGCGCAACCCGTTCCGCATGGAGATCGACGAGCTCACCGGCAACCTGTACGTCGGCGACGTCGGCGAGGCGCTGAGCGAGGAGCTCAACGAATACGTGCGCGGCGCCGGCAATCCCGTGCTGCGCGACTTCGGCTGGAGCCGCCGCGAGGGCCTGCAGCCCGGCCCCGGCTGCCCGACCGATCCGACGGCCGCGCCGGTCGATCCGATCTTCGCCGAGTTCAACGCCGCCGGCTGGAAGTCGATCATGGCGGGGCCGTGCTACCGCAACCGGCCACAGGTGAGCGGCTTCGGCCCTTCGTACGAAGGCCACGTCTTCGTCACCGACTACTACTCGGGCGAGATCCGGCGGCTGGTCAAGTCAGGCACGGCCTGGCAGGTCGCGACCCCGGTGGCCGGCCAGCCGGCGACGGCCTCCTGGGCGACCGGCTTCACCAACACGTGCGCGCTGCGCATGGGGCCGGACGGCTGCCTGTGGTTCGTGCGCAACTTCTTCTTCGGCGAGATCGGCCGCATCCGGCGCAACAGCGTGCAGAACGGCCTGCTGGCGATGAGCGGCAACGGCCAGCGCGTCGCCACGGGCGACGTCTTCCCCAGCCCGATCGTCGTGCGCGCGCTCGACGCGCTCGGGCACCCGGTCGCCAACACGGCGATCACCTTCAGCGTGCAGGGCGGCGCCACGCTGCAGACGCCCATGCCGGTGCTGACCGACGCCACCGGCCACGCGCAGGCCACCCTCACTGCCACGGCCGCCGGCGGCCCCGTGCGCGTGTTCGCCATCCAGGCGACGAACGGCGCCACCGCGGCCTTCGACCTGTACGTGCGCCGGCTGACCGCGACGCACGCAGCGCCGCAGCTGAGCATCGGCATCGCCAACACCACGGACGCCAGCCCGGCGCAGGTGCCCTACATCCTGCTGACCGGCTTCCCCGGCGTGGCCTCGCTGGCGACCCCGGTCGGTTCGCTGTGCATCAACCCGACCGACGCGCTCGCGGTGGTGATGGAAGACGGCGTCGGCGTGTTCGGCGGCGTGTCGCTGTCGGGCAACGGCGGCACCGGTTCGCCGTCGCTCAACGTGCAGTACGCGCTGCCGCCAGGACTGCTGACCGGGCTGTCGATGCGCTTCCAGGCCGTCGGCCTCGATCCGATCACGGGCTGGTTCCGCACCAACTGCGCGTCGATCCAGTTCTGACCGTTGCAGACCGCTGCCGGGCCGGCCCGCGGCGGCGGCCAGGGCGGTCGGACGGACGCCACGAAACCGCGCGCTTCCCCGCTGCTGCGCGGTGGCGGCGGACGCGGTCGGGCTTCACGATGGCGCGGCGATGACCCCGAACGACGTACTGGCCGGCGCCGCGACCGCGGCGAGCGCGCTGCTCGCCGTGCCGGCAGCGACCTTCGCCACGCAGTGCCTGCTCGGCAGCCTGCCGCGCCGGCCGCGACCGCCGGCCGAAGACGCGCGGCTGCGCATGGCGGTCGTCGTGCCGGCGCACGACGAGGCCGCGGGCATCGCCGGCACGGTGCGCGACCTGCTGCCGCAGCTCGCGGCCGGTGACCGCCTCGTGGTGGTCGCCGACAACTGCGCCGACGACACCGCGGCGGTCGCGCGCGCCGCGGCCGCCGCCGGCGGCGCGACGGCGACGACCGTGCTTGAGCGCCACGACGCGGCGCGCCGGGGCAAAGGCCACGCACTGGCGCACGCGCTGGCGCACCTCGACGCCGAGCCGCCCGACGTCGTCGTGTTCGTCGACGCCGACTGCCGCATCGCCGGCGGTTCGCTGCGCGGTCTCGCCGCGTTCGCGGCGGCGGCGCGGCGCCCGGCGCAGGCCGAGTACCTGCTCGCTGCGCCGCCGCAAGCGACGCCGCTCGCGCGGCTCGGCGCGTTCGCGGTGCTCGTGCGCAACCGCGTGCGTCCACGCGGCCTCGCGCGCCTCGGCCTGCCGTGCCAGATCACCGGCAGCGGCTTCGCGCTGCCTTGGGCGCTGACCGCGCACGTGCGCGGGCTAGGCGGCGACATCGTCGAGGACCTCGCGCTCGGCCTGACCACCGCCGCGGCCGGCGCGCCTTGCCGGGCCTGCCCCGACGTGCGCGTGACGAGCGTGTTGCCGGGCAGCGACGACGAAGCCGCGCGCCAACGGCGGCGCTGGGAACACGGCCAGCTCGCGACCGCGTGGCGGCGCACCCCCGGACTCGTGCTGCACGGCCTGCTCGGTCGACCGGCCCTGCTCGCGCTCGGCCTCGATCTGCTGGTGCCGCCGCTCGCGCTGCTCGTGCTGCTGCTCGCCGGCGCGTTCGGCGTGGCGCTGGCCGTTGGTGCATGGACCGGCCAGTGGCTGGCCGCGACCGTCGCCGGCGGCGCGCTCGGCGCCGTCGCCGCGGCGACGCTGGTCGCGTGGGCCGCGCACGCCCGCGGCGTGCTGCCGGTCCGCGACCTCGCGCGCATTCCGTTCTACGTCGTCTGGAAGCTGCCGCTCTACCTCGGCCTGTGGCGCGGCCGCGAGACGACGTGGCGGCGCACGGCGCGCGACGGCGAAGGGCCGCGCGGCTGAGCGCCCGGGAAGCGACGACTCCAAGGGCTCGCAGGATGCCGCTGGTGGGCGCGCGGCGATCAGCGCGGTGGCGCGACCGGGCGGATCCAGACGCGGCCCTGCGCGTCGGCGGCCGCGCCGATGCGGCGCGCCTCGGGGTACTCCTTCTCGCGCAGGCCGGCGACGAGCCGATCGACCGAGCCCGCAGCGTCGTGGTGCACGACGATCTTGGACGAACCGCGCTCGACGACGACGTCGCGCACGCCCGGCAGGCTGCCGATCGCGCTCCAGATGCGGGTCTCGCAGCACTCGCCGCAGACCTCGCGGCCGAGTTCGAGCTCGGTGGCGCCGCAGGGCGCGGCGGCCGAGGTCGCGGCCATGGCGCTCGCCGCCGTCGATCCGGCCGCGCGCCAACCCGCGGCCATGCCGGCGATGCAGGCGGCCGCAGCAGCCGCGGCCGCGGCCGCGCCGAGCCACGACAGCCCGCGCGAGGTGGCCAGCGAACCGGAGGTCGTCGTCGCCATGGTGGAGTTCCTGGCCTTGGTCACTGCGGGTGAAGGATCACGTAGTGCTGGCGCTTGAGGCTGTCCTCGTTGCGCCCATCGTAGCCCCAGACGTTGAGCGCCATGCCGCCGACGGCCTGCACCCAGACGACGTTGTTCGCCGTGTCCTGCCAGATCCTCGCCCCCGTCGGGTCGGCCAGCACGTTTTCGATGCTGGTGCCATTGCGCACGAACAGGCGGGTGACGTTGGCGGCCAGCTTCTGCTGGACGGTGCGCGAGTCGGAACCGGAGTCGTAGCGACCCGCGACCGGCACGTTGCCCGGCCACGGCAGCCCGATCAGCACGCGGTCGTCGGCGCGCCACGCATTGTCGAGTGCGACGCGCAGCTGGCTGACCGGCATGCGGCCGCTCGGGAACGTCAGGCGATAGCGACCGCTCTTGGCGACGGAGAAGTAACGCATGCCGCCGAAGAACAGCGACTGGTACGGGTCGCCGATCGTGTGCTCTGCGATCTCGGCGTTCGAGCTGTTCAGGCGACCGAGGCGCAAGGCGATCATGCTCGGACCGCCCCACAGCGGGGGCGTCTCGCCGTCGAGCACGACGTCGGCCAGGCCGTAGAACATCGACGGCGTGGTCCAGCCGTTGCCATTGCCTGGCCTCGCCGCCTGCAGGTTGCTCAGCCCGTGCGTGTAGAACGGCCGGTCGGGAATCAGGTAGTTGCCGGCCGGACCCCAGTAGCCGTGCGGGTCCCAGTGCGCGCCGGCGACCGACCAGTTGCGGAACCGGCCGGCGACGTTCGTCGTCAGCGGGAAGCCATCGAAGTACGGCGGCGGCGTGATGTAGCCGGCGTTCGAGTCGACGAGCTTCCAGTTCTCGTTGCGCAGGTGGCCGAGGCCGATCGACTTGTCGTAGATGTCCGACAGGTCGAACACGCCGCCGCCCGACACGAACGCGTACGACCAGTGCAGGGCCGGACCGGCGAACTGGTAGCCGATGGCCGTGATGTCACGGATGTCCATCGTGAAGTGGTAGCTTGCGAACGCGATGCGGCGCGGATCCGTGAAGGGCGTCGCCGAGTTGAGGCTGCGGCTGACCAGCAGCGAGCCGCGCTTGAGCGCGTTGATCGTCTGGCCGCGGAAGTCGCGGCCGTCGTTGTCGGCCGCCGTCCAATCGTGGTACTCGATGGTCGTGACGCGATTGAGGTAGCCGCCGTCGCGGTTCTTCCAGACGCGATTGCGCGCGATCGCCGCGACCGAAGTCGGGTTGTAGAACAGGCCGCCGGTGTTGCCGGCCTCGTCGAGCACGGCGAACTCGGTGGTCGCGCCCTGCAGCAGGTTGCCGTGGCCGGTGTTGTCTTCCTGGCGCAGGATTACCAGCGTGTTGGGCACGATGGCGGCGTTGCGCGACAGGCCGAAGCAGCGCTGCGCGAAGCTGTTCCAGATGCCGCGGCCGTCGCAGTCCGACGCGCTGTTCCAGGTCAGCGTGTTGACCGGATTGGTGATCCAGAAGCCCGACGCGTCGGTGTCGTTGCTCTTGGTCCGATTGGCGCCCGGATTGCGCACCCGCATCGCCACGCAGTGCGTGATCGTGTTGCGCATCTCGCTGCCATCCTCCAGGAAGAAGGCGTGGCCCTTGACGTCGACGGCGTAGACGTTGTCGACCGTGACGCCGCACGTGCCGTGGATGGTGACCGCGCGGTTCTCGCTGCCCCAGACCGACGAGTCGCGCAGGTAGTGCGCGCCGGCGGCCACGTCGCCGAGGAAGGCGCCGCCGCCGACGCCGGCCTGGTTGGCGGCGGTGTACGACAGCATGTGCCAGTGGAACGGATAGCGGCCCATGGCGCGGCGCTGACCGCAACGCCGGAACTCGACGCCTTCGACCTGGGCCGTGCTGTTGAGGCCCATCACCATGACGTGCACGCCGAAGCCCTGGCTGTTCCAGTCGGCGTCGTCGGCGCCCTGCACGACGATGCGGCGCGACAGATTGACGATCTCGGCGCGCTCGTCGAGCACCGTCGGGCTCGTCGCCGACGGCGGCGTGAACGGACCCTGTGACAGGCTCATGGCGATGCCGTTGACCGGATTGTCGAGCGGGTACTGCAGCAGGCCCCAGCGGGCGCTCTGCAGCGGCGACGTGGTCTGCAGCACGGCGCCGTCGACGTTGGCGGCGAGCGTCAGCAACTCGGTCTGGCCGACGCCGTGGAAGTCCGTCGTCGACACGGCGATGCGGTCGCCCGCGCGCCACGACACCGTGTCGGCCAGGGCGAACTGCGTGGCGCCGGCCAGGGCGTGGTTGTTGAGCTTGGTCTTCAGCAGCGACGGCGTGCGGCCGTGCAGCCGCAGCATGCCGCCGTTCATGACGCGGATGGCGCGCTGCACGCCGTCGTTGTCGAGCGCATTGTCCTCGCTGCGGGTCGTGTGCGCGCCGCGCGCGCCGGTCAGCGTGAGCACGGCGGACTGCTCGTACGGGGCCGACTCGGTGCCGATCTCCAGCAGGCCGCCAGGGAGGATCTCGATGCTGTCCGCGGTGATCGCCACCGACAGGGCAGGGTCGACGCGCAGCGTGCCTTCGATGCGCAGCAGGTCGAGCGCAGCCGTCGCCGTGTCGAGCACGACCGTCTGGCCGGCGCCGATGTGCACGTTGGCGTTCGCGCCCGGGACGACGCCGCCCGGCCACGTGGTCGACTCCGACCAGCGCGGTCCGCTGACGACATTGCTGCCCGAGCCGCCGCCGCCGGCGCCGCCGGTGCCCGAGCCGCCGCCGCCCGTGCCGCCGCCGCCGCCGGTCTCGCCGCCCGTGCTGCCGCCGCTGCCCGACACGCCGGCCACGCCGCCCTCGACGCCGCCGCTGCTGCACGCCGCCGCGACGAACGCGAGCGTCGCGGCCCAGGTCAGCGCCAGCGCCGGATGGCGTGGCGCAGGTGCGCCGACGCCGCGATTGCCGCGGAAACCGGCCGTCGTCGAATGGTCGTGGAGCTGATTGATGCTCATGGGCGGGCGTATCGACCGGTTCTGCCGCACCCCCGCTCCGGGAATCACCACATTCCGCGAAGCAGCCATGCCGCCGGCCGTCTGCTGTACCCAAAGCGGGACGGGGGCTCAAGGCGCTGCGGCGCCGGCGGGGGCCGGCGAAGCGGGGCCGCCACGCGCTCAGGGCGCGGCGCCGGCGAAGCGGGGCCGCAGGGGCGCGCGGCGGCGCGGACCACCCCCCGCCTGCGCCGCTCCGGTGGCGACGGCGTCGCCGACGGCGGCCTGCCCGCGCACCGCGATCGTCGCGACCGCGCCGGCCATCAGGTAGTAGAAGGGATTGACCATGCTGTTGGCGATGCAGTCGATCGAGTGGATCAGCACCGCCGTCGTCGCCCAGACGATGAACATGCCGCTGCCGCGCCACAAGCGCAGCCGCCGCCAACGCGACAGCGCGAGCGCGACTGGCAACCAGACGGCGAGCAGCCAGCTGCCGAGGCCGAACCAGCCGTTGCAGCCGAGGACGATGATCCAGAAGCCGTCGAGGATGGAGATGTCCTTGCCTTCCTCGTCGTAGACGCGGTTGCGGCCCCAACCGCCCCACCCGAACACCGGCTGCTCCAGCGCCTTGACGACGAGGATGTTCTCGTTCACCACGCGCGTCCACATCGAGGCCGAGCGGTGCTCGCTGACGTTCTCGCGCAGGAACTCGACGAAGTTCATCGCGTCCCACCAGCCCGAGGCGCGCGTCGCGATGTAGGCGGGCGTCACCAAGACGAGCGCCAGCACGATCAGCGAGGTGCGCAGGCGCCGCGTGGCGTAGATGGTCCCGAAGGCGGCGATCGAAAGAACGACGCCGCCGAGCGACTTGCCCATCAGCGGCGCGAGCGCGGCCGCGGCGATCCACCAACGGACGTCGAACCGATGGATGCGGCGGACCTGCAGGCAGCGCCACAGGCACCAGCCGCCGACGGTGGCGATGCCGAGCAGCGGCGTCAGCTCCAACGGCGACTCCAGGAAGACCGAGGCCTTGTAGCGCAGCGGGCCGTAGAAGTCGACCGTCTCCCAGCCGACGCGGCCGGGCATGCCGAAGACCCACTGGTGCAGCTGCGGCGCCATGCGCGACTCGAAGACGCACAGCGGCGCATAGCACGCCGCGCCGATGAAGAGCGCCCGCGCGAGCTCGGCCAGCGCCGCGGCGTCGCGGAACGCCATGCGCCCGATCGCGTAGGGCATGGCAAAGGCGATGAAGTGCGCCAGCGCGCTCGACAGGCCGTCCTTGGCGCCGAGGTCGTTGGCGACCGACGAGAAGAACGGCGACGTGCAGAAGGCGAACAGCGGCAGGTCGAACCAGCGCAGGCCGTCGCGCAGGCGCGCGACCGGAGGACACTGCACGAGCGCGGCGATCAACGCGCTGCACAGCAGCATACCCTTGTCGGCCTGCGGCAGCAGCGGCAGGTCGATGCGCAGCAGCGGCATCGAGAGCCAGCCGAAGACGAGCGCCGTCGCGACCGAGCGCGGCGAACCGCGGCGCTCCACGACGTAGGAGTAGGCCCACGCCGGCACGCCGAACAGCACGAGGTAGGCGAACAGGATCATCGCTGGCTCGCGCCGGCAGCACCCAGGCCGCCGCTACCTCCCGAGCAGGGACTTGGCGCCGCGCCAGAGGATCGGCGGCACGAAGTCGCGCAGGCGCAGCGGTTCCCGATCCGGCGCGAGCTGCTCGCCCGGACGCTCGCGGAAGACCGTCGAGTGCTGGGGCGCGCTGGCGCCGTCGCTGCGGCCGTTGGTGTAGTAGTACAGGGCGATCGACTTGCGCGACCAACCCTCGGGACAGGCGAGCGCGTCGGGGTGGCCGTGCCAGGACTTCTCGGTGGTGGTGAAGATCGCGACGCGGTTGAACACCGGCAGGATCTTGCGTTCGCACCGCGTCATGTCCTCGTTCCACAGTTCGAGGTGGCCGCCGTACTCCTCCAGCCAGTCCTTGTTGAGGTACAGCAGCAGGTTGAGCCGGCGGTCGATCTGGTAGGGCCCGTGCTTGTTGAAGTCGACGTGAACGCCGAGCTTGCCGCCGCGCAGGATCTGGTGCATCCCGCCGCCCGACAACTGCGGGTCGGGGATCAGGTTCTCGATCCCGGTCAGGATCTCCAGGAAGCGCAGGAACGCCTGCGAGTTGAGCTCCCAGGTCAGGCCGCGGATCACCGGCCCGAGCAGGTGCTCCTCGCGGCAGGCGAGCTTGACCTCGCGCGAGTTCTGGAAGCGCTGCCACTCGACGTCGCCCGGTCCCGGGAACTCGGCCAGCGCCGCCTCGACGACGGGGCGCGGGAAGAAGTCGTCGATGGCGATGTGCGGGAACGGCTTGGCGTTTCGGTAGGTGTCGCGCAGGTCACGCCCGCGCTGCCAGAGCGTCTCCGGATCGATGCTGTAGTTCGCCATGCGGTGGACGGATCGGCGGTCGACGGATCTGCCGTTCCCGCGCCAGCAGACTATCGCCGGCGCGAGGTGAATGCGCATGCGAACCTCGGCCCGGCCGACGACGCCAGCGCCTTGGCGTCGATGGCATCGCCGGCACGAAGCCGGTTCCGGAGTCGGGACGGTCGTCGCCCCCGAGGCCGCCTGCCTTCTACACTCGACAACGATGCGCTACCTGATGATCGTGCCGGTGCCGTTCCGCCCCGTGGACGGCGGGGCCGCGGTGGAGAGCGCGTTCGCGACGCACCTCCGGGAACTGTTGGCCAGCCTCGCGCCGCGCGTGACGTCGATCGAAGTGCTGGCCCCGACGCTGCCGCCCGATCCGCAGGCCACCGCCGCGTCGGCGCTCGCCATCCTGAGGCCGGACGCCGACCGCATCGCCTTCACCGCCGCCCACCCCGTCCGCCGCGGCCGACTCGCGACGCTGCTCGGCCTGCCCGGGCTGATCGCGCGCGTCTGGCGCGCGGTCGGGCGCGCCGGCTGGGTGCACGCGGGACCGTCGCCGCTGTTCATGCCGTTCGAGAACGTCGGGCTGCTGATCGGCTGGCTGCGCCGGCGCGTCACCGTCTACGTCACCGACATCGACCACCGCGGCTCGGCGCGCATGAACCTCGCGACCGGCACGTGGAGCCGCGCCGTGGTCTGGCGCCGGCGGCTGCTGCACGAACCGTGGACGGCGCTGCAGCACCACCTCGCGCGCCTGCTGTGCTCGACCGTGTTCCTCAAGGGGCAGGCGATGGTGCGCGACTACGGCCGCGGCCGGCCGCACGTGCACTACATCCTCGACTGCGCGCACACGGCCGATCTGCTGCTGCCGCCCGCGCGGCTCGCGGCGAAGGCGGCGGACCAGCGGCAGCGGCGCCGCCTGCGCGTGTGCTACTTCGGGCGCCTCGTGCCGTTCAAGGGCGTCGACCGCATGCTGCGCGCCGTGCGCGCGGCCCGCGACGCCGGCGCGGACGTGACCTTCGACGTCTTCGGCGCGGGCGACGAGCAGGCGCGGCTGGCTGCGCTCGCCGCCGAACTGCGGCTCGGCGACGTCGTCGCCTTCCACGGCGCGCGGCCGTACGGGCCGGCCTTCTTCGCCGAACTGGCGGACCTCGACCTGCTGCTCGCCGCGCCGCTGAGCGAGGACACGCCGCGCAGCGCGATCGACGCGCAGGCGCTCGGCATGGGCGTGCTGGCGTTCGACACGTACTACTACGCTGAACTGGCGCATCAAGGCGCTGGCGTCGCGACGGTGCCGTGGCCCGACGACGCGGCGCTCAGTCGCCAGCTCGCCGCGCTGGCCGCCGACCGCGAACGGCTGGTCGACCTCGGCGCGCGGGGCGTCGCCTTCGCCGCCGCCAACACGCAGGAGTCGTGGCTGCGCCGCCGGGCATCGTGGACGCCCGGCATCACCGCCACCGCAGGCTCGCCTTGAACCCCCGCGCGCCGCTGCCGATCATCCCCCGCGCGCCATGCTCGGCTACCTGATCAACCAGTATCCGGCGGCGAGCCAGACGTTCATCCGCCGCGAGATCGCGGCGATCGAGGCGCTCGGCACGCCGGTGCGGCGCTACGCGGTGCGCGGCTGGAGCGGCACGCTCGTCGACCCGGACGACGAGGCCGAACACGGCCGCACGGCGCGCATCCTCGACGCCGGCGCCGCCGGCGTGTTGTTCGCCACGCTCGCAACCGCGCTGACGACGCCGCTCGCGTTCGGCCGCGCGCTCGCCACGGCGTGGCGGCTCGGCGGCCGCTCGCAGCGCGGCCGGCTGGTGCACTTCGCCTACCTGGGGGAAGCGTGCGTGCTGCGGCGCTGGTGCGCGCGGGACCGCGTCGACCACCTGCACGCGCACTTCGGCACCAACTCCGCCGCCGTGGCGCTGCTGTGCCATCAACTCGGCGGTCCGCGCTACAGCTTCACCGTGCACGGGCCGGAAGAGTTCGACGACCCGCACGGGCTGTCGCTCGCCGACAAGGTCGCGGGCGCGGCCTTCGCGGTCGCCATCGCGGAACACGGCCGCAGCCAGCTGATGCGCTGGGCGCGGCGCGAGGACTGGCCCAAGCTGCACGTCGTGCGCTGCGGCGTCGATCCGGCGTTCCTCGGCGCGCCGCCGACCCCGCCGCCGGCGACCGGGCGGCCGCTGCTGCTCAACATCGGTCGATTGGTCGAACAGAAGGGGCAGCTGACGCTGGTCGAGGCGGCCGCGCGCCTGCGCGACGCCGGCCGCGACTTCGAAGTGGCCATCGTCGGCGACGGCGAACTGCGCCCGGCGCTGACGGCGCGCATCCTCGCGCTGCGTCTGCAGGACCGCGTCCGCCTGCTCGGCTGGCGCAGCGGCGCGGAGGTGCGCGAACTGCTGCTGGCCGCGCGCGTGCTGGCGCTGCCGAGCTTCGCCGAAGGCCTGCCGGTCGTGCTGATGGAGGCGCTGGCGCTGCACCGACCGGCGGTGACGACGTGGATCGCCGGCACGCCGGAGCTGGTGCAGGACGGCCGCTGCGGCTGGCTCGTGCCGCCCGGCGACGTCGACGCGCTGGCAGCGGCGCTCGGCGCGGCGCTCGACGCCGACGCCGCGGCGCTCGCGCGCATGGGCGCGCACGGCGCGGCGCGCGTCGCTGAGCGGCACGACGTCGCCGCGAGCGCACGCCAGCTGCTGGCGCTGGTCGCCGCGGCGCGCGCCGGGGCGCACGCCTGACGCGCGGCGGTCAGCCGCCCGCCGCGCGCTTGTACTCGATCAGCCGGCGACGGCCGCCGCACAGCCGTCGCCACGCCCACGTCGCCATGCCGTGCGCGCACGGCCACTTGCCGAGCACGATCCAGGTGGCGTACAGGCGCGCGTCGGCCGCGCTCCAACGGGCGCGCGCGCGGCGCGCGACGCGCAGCCACAGCACGGCGTAGAGGGCGCAGAGGCCGCCGGCGGCCGCGACCGCGAGCCACGGCGCGCCGGCGCGCAGGCCGCCGGCGACGGCCAAAGCGCCCGCGAGCGGCGCGAGCAGCGCCCAGAACAGGTTGCTCGGCGCCGCGCGCCAGCGCGGGTAGCGCCGGCCGAGCTCGGCGATGCCTTCGGCGTCGACGTAGCCGCCGCGCTGCATGCGCCGCCACCATTGCCCGAAGCGGGTCATCGCGGCGTCGTGCACCGTCATCGGCGCGTCGATGCGCGCAATGCGCCAGCCGTGGCCGCGCAGCCGCCGGCACAGTTCGGGCTCCTCGCCGGCGATGCGCGCCGGATCGAAGCCGCCCACCTGCTCGAACGCCGTCCGGCGCATCAGCGCGTCGCCGCCGCACGCCAGCGCCTCGCCGACCGGCACGTCCCATTCCAGGTCGCACAGGCGGTTGTAGACCGACGCGTCGCGGGCGCGCTCGCGGCGCCGGCCGAACACCGCCGCGAGCCCGCTGTCGGCGCGCAGCGCGGCGGCGGCGGCGGCGAGCCAGCCGGGCTCGATCTCGCAGTCGCCGTCGACGAACTGCACGAACTCGACCGCGACGCCGGCGCGCGCCAGCGCCGCAGCGCCCTCGTTGCGCGCGCGCGCGGCGGTGAACGGCCGCGCCGGATCGAGTTCGACGACCTGCGCGCCGAGCGACCGCGCGAACGCCACGCTGTCGTCGCGCGAGCCGGAGTCGACGTAGACGCAGCGCGCCACGTGCGGCCCGAGCGAACGCAGGCAGCGATGCAACCGCTCGCCTTCGTTGCGGCCGATGACGACGACGCCAAACGCCGACTCGTCGCTCACGGCCGCACGACGGCGTCAGCGGCGCCGCCCGCGCGCCGGACCGCGGTCGCGCCCTGCAGCGCGGCGCGCAGTTGCGCCGCCAGGGAACGCACGTTGGGTTCGAGCACCATGCTGTCGTGGTCGCCGGGCACCTCGACGACCTTCAGGTCGGCGACGAACGGCGTCCAGCCGTTGTCGGGCAGCACGAGTTCGCGCGCCTTGTTGGCGAACCGGCCGCCGCCGAGGTCGTAGGTGCGGTCGAGGGCCGGTCGGAACAGCCATGTCGCGAGCGGCTGCGGCGCCACGCGGTAGACGGCGAGCGCGCGGTAGAAGGCCGCTTCGATCGCCTGCGAATGGAACGCGCCCGCCGGCGCCGCGTCTGCGTCGTCGTCGAGGCCCAGGCGCCGGCGCAGGCGCCGCCATTCCCACACGCCGCGGCTACGGGCCCACTGCCACAGGTAGCCCGGGCCCTGGCGCACGAGCCGCTGCCACTGGATGCGCAGGCGATCGGCGCGGCCGACGACGCCCTTGCTCGGCAGCGGCGTGTCGAGCAGCACGAGCAGCGCCACTTCCTCGCCGGCCGCGCGCAGCTGCCGCGCCATCTCGTAGGCGGTGATGCCGCCGCCCGAGAAGCCGCCGAGCAGGTACGGGCCGTGCGGCTGCACCGTGCGCAGCTCGACGATGTGGTCGGCCGCCGCCGCCTCGAACGTCGCGTGCGGCGCCATGTCGCCGAACAGGCCACGCGCCTGCAGGCCGTAGAACGGCCGGTCGCCGCCGCACAGCTGCGCGAGGTGGCGCAGGTTGAGCACGTTGCCGAACATGCCGGCGACCAGGAAGAACGGCGTGCCGTCGCCGTGCTTGCTCGGGTGCATCGCCACGAGGTGGCGGTGGCGGTGCCGCGGCGCCTCGATCGCGGCGGCGCCGGCGGCGTGGCCGGCGCCCGCCGGGGCGACGCCGTCGCGGCGAAGCATCGCCGCCAGCCGCTCGATCGTCGGCGCCTCGAACAGCACCGACATCGGGTAGTCGACGCGGAACTGCTTCTTCACGCGCGCGAACAGCCGCACCGCGATCAGCGAGTGCCCGCCGAGCGCGAAGAAGTCGTCCTTGACGCCGACGGCGTCGATGCCGAGCAGTTCTTCGACGAAGCGCACCAGCGTGGTCTCCAGCTCGTCGCGCGGCGCGACGTACTCGGTGTCGAGCTCCGGCCGGGCGAAGCGCGCGGCGCCGTCGCCGCCGCCGCCGCTCGCCTGCGCCCTGGCGAGCGCTTCGGCGAGGCCGGGCAGCGGCACCGGCGAGACGAGCTGCTCGGGCTGCAGGTCGCGCGCGAGCAGGCGCGCGAGCGCGTCCATGCCCTCGGCCGGCAGGATGCCCTTCTCGATGTTGGTCGCGAGCAACTGGCCGGCCGCCGAAGCCGCACGCTGGCCGCCGTCGCGGGCCGCGCCGACGTCGGCGCGCGTCGGCGGCGCGGCGAGCGCGAACTCCTGGCCAGCGGCGAGGCGCTTCATCTGGAAGCCCTCGATCTCGACCAGCACGCGGCCGTCGGCGGCGCAGAGGGCGAGGTCGACGGCGACGATGTCGCCGGTGCTGCCGACCGGCTGCACGCGCTGCGCCACGGCGTGGAAGGCCGCCGGCAGCCGGTCGTGCACGCGCACGCTGCGGTACGCCAGCGGCACGTACAGGCGCGTCGGGTCGTAGCCCGGGATCAGCTCCATTGCGAAGCCGGTCGCCAGATCGAGGGTCGCCGGGTGCAGGCGGAAGCGTTCGAGGTCGCCGGCGAACGCCGTCGGCAACGCGATCGCGGCGACGGCCCGGCCGGCGCCGTAGCGCAGCGTGCGGATGACGCGCCAGCGCGGCCCAAAGCGCAGGTGCGCCTCCTGCGGCGACGGGATCCAGTCGCCGCCGCGCGGCTGCCGGACGTCGGCGCACGCCGCCCGCGCGGCGGCGAGGTCGACGGCCGGCGGCGGCGTCAGCGGGTGCAGCAGCAGGCGGGCCTCGGCGTGCGTCTGCCAGCTGCGCTGGCCGTCGTCGAACACGCTCTCGCTCTGCACCGCGAACTCGAAGCCTTCGATGCTGCGGCGCAGGCGCACGCGCACCGGCCGGCTCTCGCCGTCGGTGACGTGCAGCGGGCGGAAGAACCACAGGTCGCGCGCCTCGAACGGGCCGCGCTCGCCCAAGGCCTCCAACGCCTCGGCCGCCATCTCCAGGTAGCCAGTGCCGGGCACGAGCGCGTGGCCGCCCTTGGTCCGGTGCTCGTCGAGCAGCCACGTGGTCGCGGTCGCGAGGCGGCCGTGCAGCAGGTGCTCGTCGGCGCCGACCTGCACGAGTTCGTGGAACAACGGCAGGCGCACCGCCTGCGGCCGGCCGCCGGCGGCCTCGGCCGATGCGTCGGCGGCGGTCATGCCGACGCGGTTCCAGGCGCCCCACTGCACGGCGAGCGTCGGCTTGCCGGCGGCGGTGCGTTGCTGCGCGTGGGCGTCGAGGAAGGCGTTGGCGGCGACGTAGTCGACCTGCCCGGGCGGGCCGAGCACGGCGCTGGTCGACGAGAACAGCACGGTGAAGTCGGGTGGCGCGTCGTCGAGGCACTCGGCGAGCACGAGCGCGCCCTGCACCTTCGGCGCCAGCACGCGTTCGATCGTCGCCTGCTCCTTGCCGGCGATCAGCTCGTCCTGGATCACGCCGGCGGCGTGGAAGACGCCGTGCACCGCGCCGAAGGCCTGGCGCGCGGCCGCGACCACGGCGCGCATCTGCACCACGTCGGCCACGTCGGCGACGCCGACCAGCACGTCGGCGCCGGCCGACTCCAGCAGGCGGACCTTCTGGATCAGGCGCGTCGTCGCGTCGTCGGCGCCGGCGGCGGCGACGTGCGCGTCCCATTGGTCGCGCGGCGGCAGCGCGCGGCGGCCGACCAGCACGAGCCGCGCCCTGCACGCGCGCGCCAGCCATTCGGCGACCAGCGAGCCGACGCCGCCGAGGCCGCCGGTGACGAGGTAGCAGCCGCGCTCGCGCAGGCGCGGCGGCTTGCCGACCGGCGCTGCCGGCAGTTCGCGCGCCTCGTGTTCGCGCCGCCAACGCTGGCCGTCACGCCACGCGAACAGGCCGTTGTCGGCGGCCGCGAGCTCGGCGACGGCGGCAGCGGCCATGGCGTCGAGCGCCGCGGCGGCGCCCTTGCCGCGGCGGCGGGCCGGCAAGGCCACGCCGACCAGCGCGCACGACAGACCGGCGAGCTCGCGCGGCATGACGAGGCATGGTCCGAGCGCCAGCGCCTTCGCCGGATCGCGCACCGCGCCGTCAGGGCCGGCGAGGCCGTCGGCGAGCACGACCACGCGGAAACCCGCCGGCAGGTCCTCGCCGCCGAGTGCCTGCGCCAGGAAGAACAGGCTGAAGAAGCCCTGCTCTTCGCAGCGGTGGAAGAAGCTCGATCCCGGCCGGAAGCCGCGGTCCTTGGTGACGAGCCAGCAGTGCAGCACGCCGCGCAGCTCGCGGCCCTCGGCGGCGAGGTCGCGCAGCAGCGCGTCGTAGCCGTCGCGGCCGAGCTCGGGCGAGAGCGCGACGCGATCGCGGCCGAGCCGCGCGTAGGCGTCGCCGACGTGCACTTCGACGACGTCGAGGCCGCGGGCACGCAACTGCGTCGCGGCGCGCGCGCCGACACCGGCGTCGTCGACGAAGACGAGCCACGTGCCGGCCGCGGGCGCCGCAGCGGCCGGCGCGTCGGCGCGACGCCACGTCGGCTGCCACAGCCAGCGACCGACGTCGTCGACGCGGTCGGCGGGCGCCGCCGTCGCGGCCGCGGCGCCGTCGGCGTCGGGCTCGACCCAGTACCGCTGGTGGCGGAACGCGTACGTCGGCAGCGGCAGGCGGCGGAACGCCGGCGGCACGATCGCGGCGAGCGGCACGTCGACGCCGGCCGCCCACAACCGCGCGCGCGCGCCGAGGAAGTAGGCGGCGTCGTCGATCGCCTCGTCGGGGTGGCGCAGCGAGGCGATGGCGCTGCGCTCCGGGCTCCAAGCCGGGTGCTGGCGCGTCAGCGAGCTGAGCGTGCGGCCCGGGCCGACCTCCAGGAACACGTGCTTGCCGTCGCGCATCAGCGCGTCGACGCCGTCGGCGAAGCGCACCGTGTTGCGCAGGTGCGCGACCCAGTACTCGGGGTCCGTCGCCTCGGCGTCGGTGATCCACGTGCCGGTGCGGTTGGACAGGAACGGCAGCGACGGCTTGCGCAGCTCGATGCTGCGCAGGAAGGCGCGGAAGTCGCCGAGGATCGGCTCCAGCAGGCGCGAGTGCGCGGCGATGGCGATGCGCACCCGCTGCACCTCGATCTCCTCCTGGCGCAACTGCGCCGCGAACGCCTCCAGCGCCGCGTCCGGCCCCGACACGACGCACAGCCCGGGCGCGTTGATCGTCGCGAGGTCGAGGTCGGCGGACAGGCGCTTGCGGCATTCGTCCGCCGACAGCGGCACGCTGACCATGCCGCCGCCGCGCACGCGTTCGAACAACTGCCCGCGCAGCGTGACGAGCCGCAGGCAGTCGGCGAACGACATGACGCCGGCGAGGCAGGCGGCGGTGTTCTCGCCGAGGCTGTGGCCGAGCAGCGCGGCCGGCTGCACGCCCTTGTCCTGCCACGTGCGCGCGAGCGCATACTCGCACAGGAAGATCGCCGGCAGCTGCACCGACGGCCGGTCGAACGCGGCCTCGACCGCGGCCGCGTCGAGCGCGTCGCCGAGCCACACCTCGCGCAGGTCGACGTCGAGCTTGCCCTGCAGCAGTTGCAGGCCGCGGTCGACGTGGTCGCGGAACACCGGCTCGCTGGCGTAGAGGCCGCGCGCCATGTGGCGGTGCTGCGCGCCGCCGCCAGGCAGCAGGAACACCACCTTGGCGCCGCCCTCGGTCGCGACGTGCGTGTGCAGCCGCTGCGGCTCCTCGCCGTCGAGCAGCCGGATCGCCTCGGCGCGATCGGCGCACACCAGCAGGCGGCGGCGCGCGAAGGCCGTGCGGCCGTGCGCCAGCGTGCCGGCGACGTCGGCGAGGTCGGCCTCCGGGTGCTCGCGCAGCCACGACGCCAGCCTGCCGGCGTACTCGTCGAGCGAGCGCACGTTGCGCGCCGACCACGTCAGCACGTGCCGCGCGGCCGGCGCGCGCGCCGGGGCGGCCGCCGGCGCTGGCGCCTCGGCGACGATCACGTGGGCGTTGGTGCCGCCGACGCCGAGCGACGTGACGCCGGCGATGCGCGGCCGGCTGCCGCGCGGCCACGGCTTGCGCGCCGCGTTGACGTGGAACGGGCTGCGCGCGAAGTCGATGAGCGGGTTCGGGGCCTCGTAGTTGATCGTCGGCGGCAGTTCGCCGTGGCGCAGCGCGAGGCAGACCTTGATGAAGCTGGCGACGCCGGCGGCGGTGTCGAGGTGGCCGATGTTGGTCTTCACCGAGCCGATGCCGCACCACTGCCGGTCCTTGGCCCCGGCGAACGCCTGCGCCAGCGCCGAGACCTCGATCGGGTCGCCGATCTCGGTGCCGGTGCCGTGGCACTCGACGTAGTCGACGTCGCGCGGCGCGACGTCGGCGAGCGCCAGCGCCTCGGCGATCGCGGCGGCCTGGCCGTCGACGCTCGGCGCGAGGTAGCCGACCTTGCGCGCGCCGTCGTTGTTGACCGCCGATCCCTTGATCACCGCGTAGACGTGGTCGCCGTCGGCGAGCGCGTCCTCCAGCCGCCGCAGCACGACGACGCCAGCGCCGCTGCCGAAGATCGTGCCGCGCGAGCGGTGGTCGAAGGCGCGGCAGTGGCCGTCCGGCGACAGGATCTCGCCCTCGGTGAACAGGTAGCCGCGCTGGTGCGGCAGTTCGATGGTGACGCCGCCGGCCAACGCCATGTCGCATTCGCGCCCCAGCAGGCTCTGGCCGGCGAGGTGGATCGCCACCAGCGAGGTCGAACACGCGGTCTGGACATTGACGCTCGGCCCGCGCAGGTCAAAGCAGTACGAGACGCGCGTCGCCAGGAAGTCCTTGTCGTTGCCGGTGTGGCGCAGCAGGAACAGCCCGACCTCGTCCATCAGCTGCCGGTTGCGCAGCACGTTGTGCGCGAAGTAGGCGCCCATGCCGCAGCCGGCGAACACGCCGATCGGCCCAGGGAACGACTGCGGCGGGTGCGCCGCGTCCTCGAGCGCCTCCCACGCGCATTCGAGGAACTGGCGGTGCTGCGGGTCCATGATCGCCGCCTCCTTCGGGCTCAGCCCGAAGAACTCGGCGTCGAACTGGTCCATGCCGTCGAGCACGACGCCCGCCTTGACGTAGCGCGGGTCCCGCAGCGTGCGCCGCGGCACGCCGGCCGCGAGCAGCTGCTCGTCGGTGAACGTGCGCACGGACTCGACCCCGGCCGTGAGGTTGCGCCAGAATTGCGCGACGGTGGCGGCATCGGGCAGGCGCGCTGCCATGCCGATCACGGCGATGTCGTTGTTCACGGAGGCGGAGGGTGGACGGGCGGCGGCGACGTGGCGGCCGTCGGCTTCTATCGGTCGACGAGAGCCTAGCGCCGTGCCCCGGTTGCGGCACGGCGAGAACGACCGCCGCAGCGCTTTCGCCAAGGTGCGATGGCGCCGCGCGCACGATGCCGCGCCGCCGCGCTTGCCGATGCGTCTGCGCCCAGGTACGCAAGACGTATCCGCACCGCCGTGAAGATCCTCGTCGTGATCGTCAACTACCGCACTGCGGCGCTGGTCGCCCACTGCCTGCAGACGCTGGCCGGTGAACGCACGGCGCTGCCGGACCTGCGCGCAGTCGTCGTCGACAACCCCGGCGGCGGCGACGACGCGCAGGCGCTGCGCGCGATGGTCGCCGAGCAGGGCCTCGGCGGCTGGGTCGAGGTGCGGTCCATGCCGTGCAACGGCGGCTTCTCGTACGGCGTCAACGCCGGCGTGCAGCCGGCCATGAGCGGACCAGACGCGCCCGACGCCTTCCTGCTGCTCAACCCCGACACCTACGTGCGCCCCGGCGCGGTCGCCGCCCTGGCGGCGTTCCTCGCGGCGCGGCCCGACGTCGGCATCGCCGGCAGCCGCCTCGAGGACGAGGACGGCGCCGTGCAGCACTCGCGTTTCCGCTTCCCGGGCGTGCTCAGCGCGCTCGACGAAGGCTGCCAGTTCGGCCCCGTGCACCGGCTGCTGCGCCGCTGGGCGACGTGCCCGCCGCTCGCCGACGCGCCGCATCGCGTCGATTGGCTGTCCGGCGCGTGCATGCTCGTGCGCCGCGACGTGTTCGCCCGCGTCGGTCCGTTCGACGAGGATTTCTTCCTCTACTTCGAGGAGCTCGACTTCACGCGCCGCGCACATGCGCTCGGCATCGCCTCGTGGCAAGTGCCGGCGAGCCGCGTCGTGCACCTCGTCGGACGCAGCACCGGCGTCACCGTGCGCGACCGCCGGCCGCCGCGGCTGCCGGCGTACTGGTTCGCGTCGCGCGCGCGCTACTTCCGGAAGCACCACGGCCGGCTGTACCGCCTCGCGGTCGACCTCGCCTTCGTCGGCGGCCGGCTGGTCGGAGAAACACTGCGCGTCGCGCGTCGGCGCCCGGCGAACGCGCCGCCGCGGCTGCTGCGCGACTTCGCGCGGCACATGGTCGGCCTGCCGGCGGGCGCCGGCAACTGAACGGACGACGGCGCGCACGCCGCGCGGTCAGCCGGTCACTGCAGCACGCCGCCGAGCAAGCGCGCGCCGGCCGTGCGCACCGCCTCGATCGCCTCGCGCACCGCGGACTTCGCGCCGACCAGCCGCAGCACGACGACGTGCGCGCCGTCGAGCACGCCGAGCACCGACCGGCCCTCGGGCCGCAGGCTGACATCGGGCAGTTCGACGATGACGAAGCGGTGCGTCGCGGCCAGGCGATCGAGCAGCGCCGCGAACTGCGGACCCGCCATCGGGTGCGGCACGGCCGGGCCGATGCGTCCGGCCGGCAGGTACGACAGGCCCTGCACCGACGTGGCGACGACGGCGTCGGCGAGCTGGAACTCGCCGCGCATCACCTCGCTCCAACCGCACTGGTGGTCGAGGCCCAGGCGCTGGCCGAGCCACGACGGCCCCTCCAGCGTGCCGACGTAGCAGACCTTCTCGCCGCCGTGCGCGGCGAGGCCGATGGCGAGCGCGGCGGCGGCGCGGCCGGCGCTGACGCCCTCGCCGCACGGCACGAAGCCGATGCGCAGGCCGTCGGTCTTGCGGCGCTCGTACGGCAGCTTCGACCAGAAGCGCGCGATGTCGTCGCGGATCTCGGCGAGCGCGGCCGGCAGCATCCACGGCATGCCCGAACCGCCGCTGCCGCTGACGACGGCGCCTTCGTCCGGCACGCCGAGCAGCGTCAGCTCCTCGCGCAGACGCACGCGGCGATCGAGCAGGCCGAGCAGGGCGGCCAGGACGATCGCCGCCGCGAGTCCGCCGACGGCGCCCATGCCGAGCAGCATGCCGCGGCGCGGCGCGATCTTGACGCCGTCCATCGTGCCGAGGTGCATGACGCCGACGTTGCTGAGCTTGACCTGCTCCAGCCGCTGCACGGCGCGCAGGTTGCTGACGCTCGCGGCGAGGCCGTCGGCGAAGGCGCGCTTCTGCGCATGCTCCTCCTCCATCGCGCGCAGCTCCGTCGCCATCCCCTCCAGCGCCTGGAGCCGCACGCGGTTGGCGTCGCGGGACGAGCGGGTGCGGTCGCGCTCCGTGCTCTTGGAACGCAGCGAGACCTCCAGCTCGGCGATGTGCTCGCTCGTGCGCACGTAGACCGGGTTCTCCTCTTCGATCGGCGGCGTCTGCAGCTTGGGCTCGGTCTTGGCGATGCGACCGTCGATCTCCTTGATCTGCTCCTCGAAGCGAACGCGGCGGGCGCGCTTCTCATCGGCGCTGCCCTCGCCGCGCTCGCTGGCGAGCAGGTCGTCGCGCAGCTTCGCGCGCGAGGCCGTGAGCGCCAGGAACTCCGGGTTGTCGACCCACGCGCGCGAGCCGCTGCTGGCGCGCGTCGGCGCGAGCTTGGCGAGGTGCTCGGCCTCGGCCCCGAGCGCCGCCTCGAGGCTCTGCGCCTCGATCTCCAGCTTGTCGACGAGGCGATCGAGCTCGGCGATGTACCCGACCAGGCGCTTGTGCTCGGTGTCGTAGTCGCTGACGTCGCGCTCGTTGCGGAACGCGCGCAACTTCGTCTCAGCGACCGCGAGGTCGCCGCGCGCCTTGGCGAGCTCGCTCTCCAGCTGCTCCTGCGACGACAGTTTCTCGAACACCTGCCGATGCCACTCGATGGCTGCGTCGAGCGCGCCGTCGACGACCTTCTTCGCCAGCTCCGGCGTGTGCGCCGTGTAGACGAACGTGATGACGCTGGCGCTCGACTCGGGGATCATCACGAGCGAGTTCTGCAGCACCGTCGCGGCCACGCGCGGCAGCGCGCCGCCGTTGTAACCCGAGCCGCCGAACCACCACGACTGGAAGGAGTGGAAGATGCGCTTGCTGACGCCGCCGCCTTCCTCGTCCTTGGCCGGGTCGTACGGCGCCAGCACGACGCCGGCGCCAAGGCGCATGACGATGAGCTCGAAGAACTCCGGGGCCGAGAGCGCCTGCAGGACGTTCTGCACCGCCTCGCGCGAACCGCCGGTGCGGGGCACCAGCGCGCCGCCGCTCAGCACGGAGTCGGCCGACATCGCCTCGCGAACGCCCGGGCGGACGTACAGCTTGCCGATGGAACGGAATTGGTTGGCGGTGACGAGCCCGCGGAACAGCCCGAACACCACGCCGAGCACGAGGCCGGCGAGCAGCAGCCAGCGGTGGCGCAGCAGGCTCGTGAGCACGATCGGCCGCAGCAGGGCGAGCTTGCCCGGGCCGGCCGGCTCCAGTTCCTCGTCCTGTGCGGGCGCGCTCATCAGCTGGTCGGGATGAAGATCGGCAGCGGGATCATCTGGCGGATGTACTTGTCGACCCAGATGTCGACCTCGTCGATCGCCGTGTTCGGCACGAAGATGATGTCGCGCGCCTGCAGGAAGATCGGCGGCGCCGCGCCCCACTGGTAGATGTCGGCGTCGAGCCGCCACGAGCGCATCTCGCCGGTGGCGAGGCGCCGGACGAGCACGACGTTGCGCAGGTTGGCGCTGACCTTGAGGTGGCCGCCCGCGGCGGAGATCGCCTCGATCAGCGTGTACGTCGGCCCCGCGAGTTCGACGTTGCCGGGCCGCGTCACCTCGCCGACGACGTACGCGGCGCCGTGGCCGGTCGACGCGCCGCTGCCGACGACGTCGAGGGTCAGCGGGCGCTCGACCGCGACGTCGGTGTTGACCGACGCGTACAGCTTGGTCAGCCGGTCGTCGGCCTGCGCCAGGGTCAGCCCGGCGAGCGGCACGTCGTCGAGGCCGAGGAAGGAGGCGTTGCCATCCGGCCGGATGCGCACATCCTGGTTCCACTCGGCCTTGCTGAGGAACGTCACCTTCACCGTGTCGCCCGCCTGCAGCAGCACGGCGCCGACGCTGCGCGTGGCGTTGATCGACTCGGCGAGATCGGCGATCTGGTAGCCGGTCGCCGAGCACGCGCCCAGCAGGGCAAGCGCGGCGCCGGCGACGACGCCGCGCAGCAGCGCCAACGGACGGCGTCGGTTCAATTGGATGTGCGCCATGGCGGGTGGGGAAGATTACCCCCCTGCGCGACGCGCGACCATCGCTGATGGTCGCCGCACGACGAACGGTTCGTCAGTCCATCCGGTCGCACCGGCGGAAGCCGCCGCGTACCCCAATCGAGACGAGCAGCCACGCGACCACTTCGATCGCGACGCCCACGGGCGAGTCGAACAACCACGTCAGTCCCGGCAGCAGCCGGGCGCCGACGAACGCGAGCGCGAGCGCGAGGCCGGCGCAGGCGAGCGCCTTGCTGCGGTCGAAGGCGCGGTCGCGGCGGGCGAACCACCACACCGCAGCCACCGCGGCCAGCGTGCCGAATCCGAGCAGCGCGACCTTGGCCAACGGCCGATGCGCGTCGAAGCCGACGGCGTGCAATGCGGCGCCGGCGACTTCCTTGCCGAAGCGGAAGCAGATGCTTTGCAGGTCGAACCATTCGTCGGCGGCGGCGAACACGCAGCCGGCGGCGACGATCCACCAGCAGCCGCGTGGGCTGCGGCAGCGCGCGAGCAGCGCGATGGCGGCGACCGCAAGCGCGAGCCACGCGCACTGCATGACGAGGTCCATCATGCTCGCTCCTGGGACGCCTCGCGGCGGCGGACGCCCCAGGCGACGCAGGCCAGAAACGCGCCTTCCGCGAGGTAGCGGGCGGGCTGACGCGTCGCGAACGACAGGTACGTCTCGCCGATCGAGAAGCTCTCGACGCCGAGCAGGGCGCACTGCAGCACGACGCCGAGCAACGCGATGCGCCGGGCGCCGGAGCGGACGCGCGCGAGCGCGACGATGGCCGCGCCGACGGCGAGCGCGAGCGCGGTCGCGAGGGCGACCTTGAGCACGTAGCGGTCCTCGTAGATGCCGGCCTTGCGCAGCAGTTCGCGGCCGATCTGCAGCAGGCCGATGTTCCAGCGCAGCGCCCGCAGCGACGCGAACGCGATCGCCGCCGCAGCCACGCCCGTCCAGCCGCCGCCGCGGCGCAGCGCGGACCAACCGACGGCGAGCCACCCGACGACGAGCGCCGTGCGCGCCGCCCAGTACAGCGTCTCGTTCATGGCCGCCTGCCTGCGCCGCGCACGCGCGCCCAGGCGGCGCGCGCGAACAGCGCCACGGCGAAGGGCAGGCCGTCGACGAGGTAGCGGCGCGCGAGGCGCCGCGGCTCCTGCACGAGGCGGTGCAGCCATTCAAGGCCGAGGCGCTGCAGCCAGCGCGGCGCGCGCTGCACGTCGCCGGCGACGAAGCTGAAGCTGATGCCCACACCGAGCCACCACGCCGCCGGCAGCGCCATGCGCAGGTCGCGGATGACGAACTCCTGCTTGGGCGAGCCGAGCGCGACGAACACGACGTCCGGTGCGGCAGCCTGCAGGCGCGCGCGCAGTGCCGTCGTGTACGCGGCGTCCTTCTCGAAGCCGAACGGCGGGCACTCGACGCCAGCTATGCGCAGCGCCGGCGACGCCGCGCGCAGCGCCGCCGCCGCCGCCTCGCCCGCGCCGGGATCGCCGCCGAGGAGGTAGACGCTGCGGCCCGCGGCGGCGGCCGCCGCCGGCAGGCTGCGCATCAGGTCGCTGCCGGCGACGCGGCCCTTCACCGGCGTGCCCTGGATGCGGCAGGCCCACACCACCGGCATGCCGTCGACGGTGACGACGTCGGCGGCGGCGTACACGTCGCGGAACGGCCCGGGCTGCTGCAGCCGGCGGACGTGGTCGAGGTTGGCGGTGACGACGACGCCGCCGCGGCCGGCCGCGAGTTCGCGGAGCACGTGCGCGATGCACTGCGCCTCGTCGATCGCGTGCAACCGCACACCGGCGAGCGTGACGCTCGGCAGCGGGGGCGAAGCTGCGGCGGATGCGGCGGCGGACACGGTCATCGCGGCGCTGGGCAGCATCGCCCTTCGCGCGCCCAGCGGCAACGTCGGGACGGCCGGCGACGGCCGCCGCAGCGGCGGCGCGCGGTCACGCCGACGGCGGCGCGCCGACGAAGCGGTGGCCTTGCGCCGACAGCGCCGCCTGCGCGGCGGCGAAGCGCTCGGCCGAGACCAGCAGCCAGTCGGTGTCGTAGGTCGAGATCACGAACACCGGCACCGCCGCGTCGGCGAGCGCGCGGCAGAGCGCAGCGAGGATGCCGACGCTGGTCATCGGCACCACGCCGACGATGCCGAACGCGACCTTGTCGCGCTCCTGCTGCACGGCCGCAGGCACGTGCCGCTGCGCGCAGACGACGCTCAGTTCCTGCGCCGTCCGCGACACGGTGACGAAGCCGCCTTGTGCCCACGGCGGCAGTGCGGCTTCGGCCGGCAGCCGGCAGATGGCGAGGCGTTCGCCGTACACGGCGAACTCGAAGGTCAAGGCGCCCATCGCGTCGATCGTCGCGCGCCGACCGGGCGCGCGCCACGCCGCGGCGAGCTATCGTCCGCCGTATGCGCCCCCGACCGTCGCCGCCTGCGCCGTGCCGCGTCACCTGCGCCCGCTGCACCGCGTTCGCCGGGGCGCTGGCGCTCGTCGCGGCCGCCGGGCTCTTGGCGCAGACGCCGACAGCCGGGGCGCCGCAGCCGTGGCTCGAACTGCCGGCGACCGGCGCCGGCGTCGGCGCGGGTCTGCACCTCGTGTTCGTGACCGGCGACGAGGAGTACCGCAGCGAGGAGAGCATGCCGCAGCTGGCCGCGATCCTGGCGCAGCGCCACGGCGCGCGCTGCACGGTGCTGTTCGCCGTCGATCCGAAGACCGGCGCCATCGATCCGGGCGTCGTCGACCACATCCCTGGGCTCGCCGCGCTGCGCACGGCCGACGTGCTGGTGCTGTTCACGCGCTTTCGCGACCTGCCCGACGACGACATGCAGCGCATCGTCGACTTCGTCGAGGCCGGCAAGCCGGTCGTCGCGCTGCGGACCAGCACGCACGCGTTCGCGCCGGGCAAGGACCGCAAGCACCGCGACTGGGGCTGGGACGCCGGGTCCGACCGCGGCGGCTTCGGCAGGCGCGTGCTCGGCGAGACCTGGGTCGCGCACCACGGGCAGCACGGCGCGCAGGGAACGCGCGGCGCGCTGGAGCCAGCGGCGAAGGACCATCCCGTCCTGCGCGGCGTCGATCCGGCCGACGTCTGGGATCCCGCCGACGTCTACACGGTGCGCGAGCCGCTGCCCGAAGGCTGCGCGGTGCTGCTGCGCGGCCTCGTGCTGCAGACGATGGCGAAGGACGCGCCGGCGGTCGCCGAACAGGGACGCCTGATGCCGCTGGCGTGGACGCGCATGTGGCGCGCGCCCAATGGCCGCGACGCGCGCGTGTTCACGACGACGCTCGGCGCGGCCGAGGCGTTGACGGCCGTCGGCACGCGGCGGCTGCTGTGCAACGCGATCCTGTGGGCGGCAGGGCGCGAGCAGGCGATCGCCGCGGACCTCGACGTCGCGCTCGTCGGCGACTACGCGCCGCGACCGTTCGGCTTCGGCAAGCACCGGCCCGACATCCGACCTGCGCAGCTCGCTGGCGCAGGCGCGGCCGATCGCGAATCCGAACGGCACGCCGGCGACAAGTGACGGCCTCGTGGCGCCGCGCCCGTGTGCCCATCGGGCGCTGCGCGCTATCCTCGGCACGGTGGAGCCTGCGCCAGCCGGCGCCTCCAGATCATTTCGTGTCCGCAACCCGTATCGCCTTCACCATGCGCCACGCATTTGCCCTCGTCGTTCTCCTCGCCGCCGCGCCGCTCGCCGCGCAGAACCTCCACTTCCCCAGCGACACGCCGTCGGTCGGCACGTGCAACGCCATCCCGTTCGGCACGGCGACCCCGGGCGGCTTCAGCAACTGCCGCATGCAGCTGCGCTTCACCGCGGCCGAACTCGGCGGCGTGGCCAACCTGATCACCGGGCTGGGCTTCGCGCCGTGCGGGACCGGCCGCGCCAACTTCGGCGCGCTCCAGGTCGTCATCGACCACATCCCGGCCCAGCAGCCGTGGTCGACGACCTTCGCCGCCAACCTGTCGCCGTCGGCCGTCACCGTGCTGGACGGCGTCAACTACGGCTGGAACGTGACGGCCAACATCTGGAACGAGATCGGCCTGCAGACGTTCTTCGTCTTCAACGGCGTCGACGACGTGATCGTCGACATCACGACGACCACCGCCACGTCGCCAGGCAGCTTCCGCCGCGACGTGCGGCCCCGGCTGATCTCCTTCACCGGCACCGGCCCGGCGCCCGCGGCCGGCAGCATCACCAACAGCGGCACGAAGATCGAGGTCAGCATGCTGATGGCGCGCACGTCCTCGCACGGCGTCGGCTGCGCCGGCGGCAACGGCGTGCCGACGCTGGGCTTCAGC
>JADCJE010000071.1 GCA_020247305.1 Phycisphaerales bacterium
GGCATCGAGGCCGGCTGGGTCGCCGCCTGCGCGGGCAGCCTGACCGACTGGACGCTGCGCTTCGCCGACCGGCCGGACGGCGCGTCGGCGACGGGCCGCTTCGAGATCGTCGCGCTCAGCGGCACGGTCTCGAAGCACGGCTCGCACCTGCACCTCGCCGTCAGCGACGCCGACGGCCGCACCATCGGCGGCCACCTGCTGCCCGGCTGCCGCGTCTACACCACCGCCGAGGTCGTGCTCGGCGAGGCGCGCGACCTCGTGTTCACGCGCGCCGTCGACGGCACGACGCCGTGGCGCGAGCTGCAGATCGCCCGCCGGCGCGGCCGCTGATCGGGGCGCGGCTCACGGATAGGTCGCGAACTGCCGCGGCTTGCGTTCGGCGCGGCCCGGCGCCAGCGCCCACGGCAGCTCGGCGAAGCGCGCCATCGCCTCCTGTTCGCGGCCGAGCGCCCGCAGCGCATAGGCGGCGCGGATGCGCGCGTCGTCGTCCTTGCCGTCCCTCGCCAGCTCGGCTTCGGCCGCCTGCAGCACCGCCGCGGCGTCGCCTTGTTTCTTCATCAACTCGACGAAGCGCTCGCCGAACCACAGCGACGCGATCGGCAGCGTGGTGACGACGTCGGGTTCCTTCGTCGTCGCGTGGCACTCCTGGCACTTCTGCCGCGGCCACAGGAACAGGTGGTCGACGAGGTCCTCGACCGCCGCGCGCTCGGCAGCCACGTCGCCGTCCAGCTCCGCCACGCGCGCGCGCAGCGCGAACACCCGCCGCTTCTCGCGCTCGTTGGCGCCGTGCACGTCGCCGAGGCCGTCGAGCGTCGCCTGGGCGCCCTTCAGGTTGGCGTGCGAGAGCTGCGCGTTGGCGAGCATGACGGCGTAGCTGAGCTCGGTGCCGAACGACAGCTCGACGTCGCGCAGCTCCTCCAGCCACTTGCGGTCGCAGAGGCGCAGCGCGACGTCGCGCGCGACGCGCACCCAGGCTTCGCGGTCCGCGGTCGACAGCGACCCGGCGCCCAGCGCCCGCACGCGCGGCGCGGCGGCGGCGGCTTCGGGCCGGCCGCCGGCCAGCATGCTGCGGCGGATCGCTGCGAGTTCGTCCTTCCAGGCGTTGCCTTCGGTGGCGGCGGGCATCGGGGGAGCCGGGGGCGTCGCGGGCGCCGCCGGCCGCGGATCCTGCGGCGCTAGTGCGGTCGCGGCGGCGATGGCGACCAGGACGAGGGCGATGGGGGCGTGCATGCCGGAGAAGCTAGCATCCCGCGATGGCCACGACCCGCATCCCCGTCGCGACCGTGGCGGCCTTCCGCGCGACCCACTACACGGTCGACGCGGAGCCGCCGTTCGTGCTGTGCATCGACGAGCCGAACGCCGCGCTCGCCGCCCTGCACGCGGCCAGGGGCGTCGCGTGCAGCGCGTTCGTGACCGCCTGCAATCCCCACTGCCTCGACCTCGGCGTCGCCGCCAACGCGCCGCGCACGGCGGCATTGCTCGCCGAGTTGCGGGCCGCGGGCGTGGCGTTCGTCCCCGGCGCCGGCCGGCACCCGAGCAACGGCTGGCCGCCGGAGCCGAGCGTGCTCGCGCTCGGCCTCGACCGCGCCGCGGCGCGCGCGCTCGGCGTCCGCCACGGCCAGGCCGCGATCGTCTGGTGCGGCCCCGACGCGGTGCCGCGGCTCGAATTGCTCGAGTAGCTCAGGCGCGGGCGAGTTGCCGCAGCGGCAGAAGGCCGCGCAGCAGCGTCGCCAACTGCGGGCCGTCGCACGCGCCGCCGTCGGCGCCGAGTTGGGTCGGCAACTGCGGCACGTCCAGCACGAGGTGGCCGCCGAGCAGCACGAAGCCGCGCGCGAGCGCCGGCGCGGTGCGGATCGCGTCGATCATCGGCCGCACGCTGCGCGCCTGCAGCGCCGTGGTGCAGGTGATCGCCACGGCCGCTGGCGCCAGCGGCGCGAGGCGGGCGACGAGGTCGTCGCTGCGCGCGGGCGCGGCGAGGATGCGGGTCGCGTAGCCGGCGCCGCGGACGTGCGCCGCGGCGCACAGTTGGCCGAGCGCATGCTCGTCGCCCGGCGCGCGCACCAACGCCACGAGCGGGGCGTCGGCCGGCGGCGGCGGGGTCTCCGCCGCGAGCGACTCGACGACGTGGTGCACGACCTGCGTGACCACGTGTTCGTCGGCCGGCGACAGGCGGCCGTTCTGCCACAGCCGGCCGATCTCGCGCTGGGCCGGTTCGACGACGGTGCGCAGCGACTGCGCCAGGTCGCCGCCGCGGCGGGCCGCGGCCTGCGCGCCGAGCCGATCACCGACCATCGCCGCGGCGAGGAAGGCGTGGCCGGCCGTGCCGGGCTGGAGCAGCGGATCGCGCCCGGTCGGGGCCTCCGCGGGCGCGAAGCGCACGAAGGTCGCGGCGTGGTCGAGCAGTTGCTCGAGGGCGCCGCGCTGCGCGGCGTCGAGCGCGGGCGCGAGCTGCGCGGCGACGAGGCCCGGCAGGCGCGTCAGCGCCGCGACGTCGCCGCCGAGCGCGCGGGTGCGCACCTTCTGCCACGCGAGCGTGCGGTCGACGAGCCCGCAGCTGCCGAGCTCCAGTCCGGTGGCCACGATCTCCAGCAGGAAACGCAGGTCGCCGGCGACCTCGGCTGGCGGATTGCCGAGCGGCAGCGCCGTCGCGAGGTGGCGGGCGAGGTCGGGGATGCGCGCGCGCAGCAGGTCGGCCGTGGCGGCGAGGTCGATCATGTCGCGCTCGCATCGGCACGGCGGTCGGCGCACTGCATGCGGACAGATCCCTGGGCCGCATGGCTAGGGCGGATTTGCGCGACCGCCGGCGCGGTTGGCGGCGCGGTCGGCGGTCGCCGCCGTCAGCCACTCGCCGTGGCCGCTGCCCGCGCTACGCCGGGCCGGCGCCGTCCCAGTTCGGGCGCGCCAGCTTGACGACGCTATGCGCGCGCAGGCCTTCCGCGCGCTCGACGTCGCAGGTGGCGAACACGACCTGCACGCCGCGGGTGGCGGCGCGGGCGAGCAGGAACCCGACCTGCCGCAGGCGTTCGGGATCGACGTTGGTCACCGCGTCGTCGAGCA
>JADCJE010000072.1 GCA_020247305.1 Phycisphaerales bacterium
GGCGCGGTCGCCGCGCTGCTCGCCGGCGCATGCGCGGCGCCGCACCCAACGTCCACATGGTCGCCGGGGCCGGGTCCGGCGTGGTCGGCGCCGGCGGCTGGCGCTGGAGCGCCCGCCGCCGTCGTGGTCGCCAGCGCGGCCGCATGGCGGTCGGCGTGCGACCGCCTGCGCTTGCCGGCGCACGTGGCGCCCGCCGCGTGGCTCGTCTTCGCGGCGGGCCGAGGCTTCGCCCTGGTCGTGCCAGCCGGCCGCGCCCTGTGCGCCGACCCGGTAGCCACCGACGAGGAGGGGGTCGAGGTGTTGGCCTTCACCGTGGCTGCCGCCTCGACGGTCGTTCCTACCCTGTACGCCTGGACCTTGCCTGCCGATGGGCGGCGACGGACCATCGTCTACCGCGACGGTGCGGCACCGATGACGCCGGAGCAGGTCGTCTGGATCGACCCGCCTTGAACAGCTTTCCCCAGGCATTGTGGAAAGTTGCTGCCGCGCCGTACCTGCGCACGAGCCGCCATCGGTGCCGTGTCGTGGACTGCTCTCCACAAAGTGGCAAGGCGGCGCGGCGGACGCTATGGTGCCGCGACCTGGTGCCAGCCACCGCGATTGCGCCCGGCGTTGGACGACTGCAGGATAGCGGCACCCGACAACCCCCATGCAACACACTGAGCTCGCCGTCGTCGGCCTGACCTGCAACGTCGTGGGGGTCTTCTTCCTGGCCAATTCGATCCGCTTCCGCGAGCCGCGGAAGGCGATCGAGGATGCCTTGGGGGTTGGCAGCCGCAGCCTGCTGCGCGTGCGCGACACCGCGCTGAACAACATGCAGGTGATGCTCGGGTTCCTGTTCCTGACGACCGGATTCCTGCTGCAGGTCGTCGCCCAGTGGAACATGGACCTCGCGACGCTGCTGCTGCTCGCCGGCATCATCGTCGGCGCGGCGGCGGTCTACGCCGTCGGCGCCTACAACTCGCGCCGGGCCTTCCGCAAGCTGCTGAAGGAGTACTTCCAGTCGCAGCCGTGGTCGTTCCAGGACGACATGGCGCTGACCAAGGAGATCGGCGAGGCGCTCGATGTGCCGCTCGATCCCGACATGACCGTCGAGGCCTACGTGCACCGCGTGCGTCAGGCCCTCGGCGTCAAGGATGCGCCGCGGCCCAACACGCCCGCCGACCGCGCCCGCCGCATCGCCCTACCGGGGCGGTGAACCCGACGGGCCGCGCGCACGAAATCGCGGCCGATTCCGCGCCGCGGCGTGCCTTGCAGGCATGCCGTCCTTCGTGCTGCGGGCGCTGCGGCGACCGCTGCGGCAACTGGCGGCGTTCGCGGTCGACGCCGTGTTGCCGCCCGTCTGCCCGGGCTGCGGTGCGCCGTCGCCCCGCCTGTGCCGGGTGTGCGACCAGGGCCTCGTCCGGCGCGCCGTGCCCGGCTGCCGGCGCTGTGGCGAGCCGGTGCTGGTCGCCGGGGCGGCGTGCGGCGCCGACCACCGCGAACTGGCGCACCTCGCGCTGCATGCAGCACCGTGGCGCTACTGCGGCACGGGCGGCGAAATGGTCCGCCGCTTCAAGCTCGCCGGCGACGCCGGCGCCGGTGGCGCGATGGTGCGCGCGATGGCGACGGCGTGGCGCGCGGCGGCCGGCGACGACTGGTCGCGCGCCGTGCTGGTGCCCGCACCGTTGCATTGGCGCCGCCTGCGCGAGCGCGGGTTCGACCAGACTGCTTGGCTGGCCCGGCGCCTCGCCGCGGCGCTCGCGCTCGAGGCCGCCTGCGGCACGCTGCGGCGCGTGCGCGCGACGTCGCCGCAAGGCGATCCCCGCGTCGCTTCGCGCGCCGCCAACGTCGACGGAGCCTTCGCCCCGAGCCGCAGCGCGCGGATCCGCGGCCGCGACGTCGTGCTGGTCGACGACGTGCTGACTTCGGGCGCCACGGCGCGCGCCTGCGCTGCGGCGCTGCGCGCGGCGGGCGCGCGCCGCGTCGCCGTGCTGACGGCGTGCCGCAGCTAGGCGTCTGCGCCACGAAAGGCCACGCCGCCTGGCACGCGTCTTCGCGCCCGGTGACTCGCGGCCGATGCTCGCCGAATCCAGCGATTCGCCTGCGGTCGTCCGCTTCGCCCCGGACGCGCATCCACGCGCCGGATCGGCGCGCGTTCCGTGGCGCAGACTCCTAGGCGTCTGTCACTTGCCGGCGAGCGCGCCGTCGAAGAACGCGAACACGTCCGGCAGCGCGATCTGCACGATCGCGAGGTGCTCGACGTCGGGGTACTCGCGCAGCGTCGCCGCGAAGCCGCCGGCCTGCAGGCCGGTGTGCAATCGCTGCGCGCCGGCGAGCGCGAAGTCGCGCGCGCCGACGCCGACGAAGAACGGCGGCGCCTTGCTGCCCTTGCGCGGCACGCTGCCGCCGCCGCCTAGCGCGGCGACCGCGCGGAAGCGCTCCGGGGCGCGACCGGTCGCCGCCATCGCCGCCGCAGCGCCCATCGAATGGCCGACGACCACGACGCGCTGCGGATCGATCGGGAAACAGGTCGCGAGGGCGTCGACCAGCGGCGCGAGGTCGCCGCCGCCGCCCATCATGCCCAGGCGCGGCGCGACGAGGAACCAGCCGCGCTCGCGGCAGCGCGCGGCGATGGCGCCGTCGCCGTAGCCGTCGAAGAACAGGTTCTCCGAGCCGCCGGCGCCATGCAGAGCCAGCACCAGCGGCGCGCGCGCGCCGTCCGCCGGCGGCTTCTCCGGCGTCTGCAGGCGGACGACCGTCGCCGAGCGTCCCGTCGGCACGCGCAGCCAGAACTGGCCCAGCGACGTCGCCGTGTAGTGCGGCTTGCCGGCAGCGATGGCCGCGGCCAGCGCCTCGGCTTCGGCGAGCAGGCGCGCACCCGGCAGCACGGTCTCCTCGGCGTTGGCCTTGGTCATGCCGGCGCACAGGCCGGCGAGCAGGTCCAGCGTGCCCGCTTCGAGCGATGCTGGTTGGCGGTCGCGTTCGCCGGCGGCGGCATCGACGGCGGCGAGGCGAGCTGGCGCGTCGGCAGCCAGCGAAAGCCCCTGGGTGCGCGCGAGCAGCACGCGGTCGCCGCGGCGCAGTTCCCACGCGAGTGTGCGGTCGCCGGGAGCGGCGTCGGCGAGTTCGACGGCGGCGGTGACCGGCAGTTCGCTGACCGGTTGGCGCAGGCGATCCGTGTCCTCGCCGTCCAGGCGCGCGCACCAGACGAGGTCTGCGGGCACTTCGACGTCGGTTGGGAATGCGGCGGCGAGGCACAGCGCGACCGGTCCGCGGCGCGGATCGACGAGCCGCGCCGGCGCCTCGACGCGCAAGCTGGCGGCGAAGCGTTGGTCGGGCGTGGCGTCGCCGGCGAGCGCTTCGTCGGCGGCGGCGATCGCCTTCGCTACCGTCTTGGTGTCGAGCCGGAAGAACGCCTGCACCGCGCGGTCGAGTTCGCCGTAGGCAGCGCGCCGGCGCACCGGGTCGGGCGTCGCCTCGAGACGGCGTTCGAAGGCGCGCAGGCGCAAGCCGAGTTCGTAGCGATCGACCTGGGCGGCGGCCGTGCGGCCAAGGCCGAGGACAGCGGCGGCGGCGGCGGCGGCGACGGTCGCGCGACGCCAAGCAAGGCGCAGGTGGGTCATGGAACGGTTCCGGTGCGGCGGCTGGTCCTTGCCAGCCGGTCGGCGACCGCGCCGACTGCGAAGCCACACAAGGCGACGCCGAGCGAGGTCAGGTAGGGGTAGGGCACGTGGTCGGCGAAGGCGTAGCCGCCGAGGATCCAACTGCCGAGGCCGCCGAGCAGCGCGCCGACGGCGGCGCGAGGACCGCCGAGCCGGCTGTAGACGCCGAAGACGGCGAGCACGAACACGCCGGCGCTGCCGAAGCCCGAGGCCTGCTCGACGAGCTGCTTGACGTTCCAGCCCGACAGCGCGAGCCCGAGCGCAACCGCGCCGGCGAGGGCGGCGGCGCAGCGCGCGCGCGCGAGGTTGCCGGCGCTGCCTTCGCGGTGCGGCAGCAGGTTGCGCACGACGATCGAGGCGGCGACCAGGAAGCAACTGTCGACCGTCGACAGGATCGCCGAGATCAGCGCGCCGGCGAACAGCAGGTTGAGGGCCGGCGGCAGCAACTGCGCGCCGAGGTGCGGCAGCAGGGCTTCGGGATCGGCGAGGTCGGGGGCCAGGCGCGGGCCGACGACGCCCATCGCCAACGGCACGACGCCGACGACGAGGTAGAGCGCGCCGCCGGCGATGGCGGCGCGTCGGGCGATCGACGGCGACCGCGCGGCGAGGCAGCGGGAGAGCGCTTCCTGCGCGACAATCGAACCGCAGATCGGGATCGCCCAGGATTCGGCGATGGCGAGACCGCCGATCGCCTCGGCCTCCACGGCGGCGGCAGCGGCAACCGCGGTCCCGGTGTCCGCGACCGCCGGCATGTTGCACCACACGGCGATGGCCAGCGTGGCGATGCCGAGCAGCAGCAAGGCCCCCTGCACGACGTCGGTGTAGACATCGGCCAGCAGGCCGCCGGACACCGTGTAGACGACCGCCACGGCCGCGGCGATCCACGTGCCGGTCGCTTCGGCGAGGGCGCCCTCGGAGTTGGTGGCGACGATGTGGCCGAATGCGCGCACCTGGGCGGCCGCCCACAGCAAGGACGACGGCAGCAGCAGGACCGCGGCGAGTCGCTCGGGGCCGGCGCCAAAGCGCCGGCGGAAGAAGTCGGCCAGCGTCGTGATGCGTTCGCTGTGCAAGCGGGCGGCGAAGAAGACGCCCATCAGCACGAGGCAGAGGCCGTACGCGAACGGCTCGGTCGTGTCGGCGCGCAGGCCGTTGCTGTAGGCGTTGCCCGCCGCCCCGATGCAGCTCTCGGCCCCGAACCACGTCGCGAAGATGCTGGTGGTCGCCAGGAAGGGGCCGAGCCGTCGGCCGGCCACGAGGAAGTCGTCCTCGCTGCCGATCCGGCGCGATGCCCAGAAGCCGACCGCGAGTTGGGCCAGCACGAAGAGGGCGAGCAGGAACAGCACCCGGGAGCGTGTACTCGCGGGGGCCGGCGGAAGCAAAAAGCCGCGGACCGGCGGCGGGAGCAGCTGGGTGGCGGCCAGGCGAGGTCGGGCGAGCGCCGGCCGTGGCCGGTGGGGGAGGGGATGCGACTGCGGTGTCGGCCCGGCGGGGCAGCACGGGCGGCGGCGAAACCGGCCAGGGCCTGCGCCGCAGGGGGTTCCGGCGGGGTTCGACGCGGGCGCAGGCGAAGGTGTTGGCGGTGCCAGCGAAGAAATCTTCAAGTCGTGGCTTGACGGGCTCCGATCGCTCGCTACCTTCTCCCGCCCCTCGCACGGCGCGGAAGCGCTGGAGCGGGGCGATCTTTGACATTCTGGGTGGCCTCGAAAGAGAAGCGTGTGAGCTATTTTGAGAACGCTTTCCGGCCGATCTTGCACGGATTCCGTGCGAGTGTGCGCCGGAGGAGCGTAGCCAGCTGAGCTAA
>JADCJE010000073.1 GCA_020247305.1 Phycisphaerales bacterium
CCGATGCGGCATCGCGTGCTGCTGCGGGACGCCCGCCAGGCGTTGGTGCGCCGGTTCCCGTACCGCGTGCTCGACCGGATCGTCGGCGAGGAGATTGTCGTGGTCGCCTGCCTGCATGCGCACCAAGATCCACGGACATGGCGGCGCCGCGCGTGAGGGGCCGTCGGCTGTCGCCGCGGAGCTGGGAATCATGAACGTGCACAAGGAGATCGCCTTCGAGAACGACATCTGCGCGCACCTCGCCGCGAACGGCTGGCTGTACGCCGAAGGCGACGCCGCGCACTACGACCGGACCCGCGCGCTGTTCCCTGCCGACGTGCTCGCGTTCGTCGCCGAGACCCAGCCGACGGCGTGGCAGGCCCTGCAGAAGAACCACGGCGGCAAGGCTGGCGACACCCTGCTCGATCGCCTGCGCGCGCAGCTCGACCAGCGCGGCACGCTCGACGTGCTGCGCCACGGCATCGAGCTGCTCGGCCTGCGTGAGGAACTCAAGCTGGCGCAGTTCCGGCCGGCCCTGGTGACCAACCAGGAGATCCTCGCGCGCTACGCCAAGAACCGGCTGCGCGTCGTGCGGCAGGTGCGCTACTCGCAGCACAACGAGAACGCCATCGACCTCGTGCTGTTCTGCAACGGCATCCCGGTGGCGACGGTCGAGCTCAAGACCGACTTCACCCAGAGCGTGCAGGACGCCGTCGACCAGTACCGCTTCGACCGGCCGACGGCGACCAAGGGCCAGAGCGAGCCGCTGCTGAGGTTCGCCAGCGGCGCGCTCGTGCACTTCGCGGTCAGCAACCGCGAGGTTCGCATGACCACGCGGCTTGCGGGCCCGGCGACGGCGTTCTTGCCGTTCAACCAGGGCGACCACGGCGCGGCCGGCAACCCGCTGAACCCGCACGGCCATCGCACCGCCTACCTGTGGGAGCGCGTGTGGCAGCGCGACAGCTGGCTGGAGATCCTGGGCCGGTACCTGATCGCGCGGCGCGACGACAAGCAGCAGATCGCGGCCGTGCTCTTTCCGCGGTTCCACCAGCTCGACGCCACGCGCAAGCTGCAGGCGGCCGTGCTGAAGGACGGGCCGGGGACCAAGTACCTGATCCAGCACTCGGCGGGGTCGGGCAAGACCAACTCGATCGCCTGGACCGCGCACTTCCTCGCCGAGCTGCACCAAGGCGACAAGAAGCTGTTCGACACTGTGCTCGTCGTCAGCGACCGCAACGTCATCGACAAGCAGCTGCAGGACGCGCTGTTCGACTTTCAGCGGCAGGTCGGCGTCGTCGCGTTGGTGAAGGGCGAAGGCGGCAGCAAGAGCGCCGAACTCGCCGAGGCCCTGTCCGGGGCCAAGAAGATCGTGGTCTGCACGATCCAGACCTTCCCGTTCGCGCTGGCCGAAGTGCGCAAGCTGGCGGCGACCGCGGGCAAGCGCTTCTGCGTGATCGCCGACGAGGCGCACAGCTCGCAGACCGGCGACGCTGCGTCGAAGCTCAAGGCCGTGCTGACCGCGGAGGAACTGGCCGAACTCGGTGACGGCGGCGAGGTCAGCAGCGAGGACGTGCTGGCCGCACAGATGGCGGCGCGCGCCGACGACCAGGGCATCACCTTCGTCGCGTTCACCGCCACGCCGAAGAACAAGACCCTGGAGATCTTCGGCACCCGGCCCGATCCGACCCGCAAGCCCGCGCCCGACAACGTGCCCGCGCCGTTCCACGTCTACTCGATGCGGCAGGCGATCGAGGAGGGCTTCATCCTCGATGTGCTGCAGAACTACACCAGCTACAAGCTGGCGTTCCGCCTGGCGCACGAAGGCCGCGAGGTCGACGACGTCGAGGTCGATCGCAGCGCCGCGCTCAAGCGCATCATGGGGTGGGTGCGGCTGCACCCGTACAACATCGCGCAGAAGGTCGAGGTGGTCGTCGAGCACTTCCGGACCCAGGTGGCGCCGTTGCTCGCCGGCAAGGCCAAGGCGATGGTCGTCGTCGGCAGCCGGCTGGAGGCCGTGCGCTGGCAGCTCGCGATCGAGAAGTACATCGCCGAGAAGGGCTACGCGATCGGCACGCTGGTCGCGTTCTCGGGCGAGGTCAAGGACGCCGAGTCCGGGCCCGAGGCGTTCACCGAGCACAGCAAGACGCTCAATCCGGGGCTCAAGGGCCGCGACATCCGCGACGCGTTCAAGGCGGACGAGTACCGGATCCTGCTCGTCGCCAACAAGTTCCAGACCGGCTTCGACCAGCCGCTCTTGTGCGGCATGTACGTCGACAAGCGGCTCGCCGGCATCCAGGCGGTGCAGACCCTGTCGCGGCTCAACCGCGCGCATCCGGGCAAGGACACGACCTTCGTGCTCGACTTCCAGAACGAGCCGGCGGACGTGCTGGCGGCGTTCAAGACCTACTACGAGACGGCCGCGTTGACGACGACGACGGACCCCAACCTCGTCTACGACCTGCGCAGCAAGCTCGACGCGAGCGGCTGTTACGACACCTACGAAGTCGAGCGGGTCGTCGAGGTCGAACTGCGGGCCGGGGCGCGGCAATCGGAGCTGGAGGCGGCGATTGAGCCCGTGGCGGACCGCATGCTCAAGCGCCATCAGGCCGCGCGCGCGGCGCACACGGCGGCGACGGCGCGCAACGACGCGGCGGCGCAGCAGGCGGCGCAGGACGAGATGGACGCGCTGCTGCTGGTGCGCAGCGACATGGGCAGCTACCTGCGGCTCTACACCTTCCTGTCGCAGATCTTCGACTTCGGCAGCACGGCCGTCGAGAAGCGCGCGATCTTCTACCGGCGGCTGCTGCCGCTGCTGGAGTTCGGGCGCGAACGCAGTGGAGTCGACCTGTCGAAGGTGCAGTTGACGCACCATGCACTGAAGAGTCGCGGGGCCCAGCCGATGGTGCTGCGCGAAGGCGACGCCCCCAAGCTCGAGCCGATCGGCGAGGCCGGCAGCGGGGCCGTGCGCGACAAGCAGAAGGCCGCGCTGGCGGCGATCATCGCCAAGGTCAACGAACTGTTCGAAGGCGAGGTGACCGAGGACGACAAGCTGGTCTACGTGCAGGACGTGATCCGCACGAAGCTGCTGGAGTCGACGACGCTGCAGCAGCAGGCCGCGAACAACGAGAAGCAGCAGTTCGCCGCGTCGCCGGACCTCAGCCGCGAGCTGATGGGCGCGATCATCAGCGCGATGGACGCGCACACGGCGATGAGCACGCAGGCGCTCAACTCCGAGGCGGTGCGGCGCGGCATGCTGGCGATCCTGCTGGACCACGCGCGGCTCTACGAGGGGCTGCGCGCGCGGGCGGCGGATGCCTGACGGCGGCGGCGGCGGCGTGCCGCGCACTGGGGCTTGGCCCGGGCGTGCGGCGACGCCGACGGGCGCGTGCGCTGACGGTCAGGTCTTCAGCAGCATCTGCCGCAGCCAAGGCCACAGCAGCCACAGGCCGGCAGCGGTGAGCGCCAGGGCGGCCAACGCGAAGGCGCCGAGCCAGCGCAGTTCGGTGCGCAGCGGCGTGCGCTTCGTCGCGGTCATGCCGGCGAGCATACCGACGGAGCCGCGCGCCGCAGCGGGCCCGGTCACGCCACCGGACCGTCGTCGTCGTCGCCGAGGCGGTCCTGTCGCTTGCTGCGCCAGATCATGTGGTGGTCGGCGAGGAAGCGCA
>JADCJE010000074.1 GCA_020247305.1 Phycisphaerales bacterium
GCCCCGCCGCCGCGGCGCCCACCCCACCATCGCCGGCAGCAGCGTCGGGCGCCGGCGGGCCCCCTCGGGCTGCGGCCGGCGGACGCGCTCAGGGCACGAGAACCGGCGCGAGCACGACGCGGAAGCCGATGATGTCGTTCGCGATGGTGGGCAAGGGGCCGCTGCGGCTCGCCGAGCGACAGAGGCTCGCCGTGATGGCGCTGTCCCAACAGCCGCTGCGGATGATGCGGAACGTGCCGCCGGTCACGAACGGATTGGTGACCGGCCCCGGCGCATAGGGCGCGGAGGAATCGAGGCACCACTCCCAGACGTTGCCGTGCATGTCGTGCAGGCCGAACGCATTCGGCGCATAGCTGCCGACCACCGCCGTCTGGCCGTCGGGGTGCGTGGCGTTGGCCAGCGCGCCTTGGAAGTTTGCTTGGCTCGTGCTCAGGCTGGCGCCGGTGTGCCACGCGGTGGTCGTGCCGGCGCGGCAGCAGTACTCCCACTCCGCTTCCGTCGGCAATCGATACTGGTAACCCGCCGGCACGCGGCCCGCGACCTGCTCGCTGGCCGTCAACCGCTGGCAATAGGCGACGGCGTCGTTCCAGCTCACCAGCTCGACCGGCCGCTGCGGCGCATTCGGCGCGCTGGCGCCCTGGAAGAAGCTCGGGTTGCTACCCATCACCGACTGGTACTGGGCCTGCGTCACCTCGTACTTGCCCATCCAGAACGGGGCGCTCAGCGTGACCTGGTGCACCGGTTCCGCGACGCCGACCTGCCCCATCTGGAACGTCCCCGGCGCGATCGCGACCATGTTCCACTGCGGATTCGGCTGGATCCGCGATCCATCGATGCCGAGCCGCAGCTCGAGGCCGTTGCTCGACGCCAGGCCGAACGGATTGGCCAGCGACAGCGCCAACGCCTGCGTCGCGAAGGTCGTGCCGATCAGCGGCGCCGACACCGGGATCGCCAGCCCGTAGCTGCTGACTGGCGTGATGCCGGTGGGCCCGGCCGCTGCCGGAGAGCCGCCGAAGATGCCGAGGTCGGCATTGGTGTGGCCGGAGCAACCGGTCATGCCGAGCAGCGGGCCTAGCGGCAGGCCGGGATTCTGCGCCACGGTGCCGAAGGCGAAGAAGGCCAGCGGCGACACCGCGGGCACTGCTTCGGCCCGCAACTGGAAGCTGGCGTTGCCGATCGCGGGCAAGCCGACGGCGCCGAGCCCGAGGCCGTCGCAGCCGGCGCCGTAGCGCGTCGTCGTCGCGCAGTTGGCGGGAGCGCCCGCCGTGCTGAACAGGACCGACCCGAAGACACCTCCCGTGAAGCCCAGCGTGTTGTTGGCGAGGTCGAACGTGTTGGCGCCGACGAATTCTTCGTGCGTCGTCGACGAGAAGCTTCCCCCGCCGGCGGAGAGGTCGCGGCTCGCCGGCGCCGGGCCCACGCCGTTGGTGATCCCGACGACCGCGTTGGCGGACACGCCGCCGAACGTCGAGTTGTTGGTGCAGCCAGGACCGTAGAGGAACTGCACGTCGCCGTTGGGTCGCAGCACGAGCTGGAAGCTGAAGCGCGGCGATGGGATGCCGTACGACTGGACGTTGTGCCACGTCACCGTGCACTGGGTCGGCGTCGAGCGGATCCAGCACTCGCCGCCGCCGGCGAGCGTCATGTCGCTGTACAGCGGCGCGATCTTCGGCCCGCCCGCGACGAAGTTGGCGACCGTCGGCGTGTAGAGCGCGGGGCTGTTGGTCGTGAGCGGCGCCGGCACGCCGCCGTTCGACAGCTGCACGAAGCCGTGGTCGTTGACGTGGATGTCGGTGTAGCTCGCGCCCGCGAACGGGAACGCGAAGCCGATCGGGCGGATCGCGTAGACCGTGTCGGTCGTGCCGTAGCCGAGCGAACTGCCGAAGTCGCCCCAGAAGCAGTTCTGGGCGGCGAGCGGCATGGCGAGAGCGGTGGCGAGAATGCGCATGGTGGAGAAGTCGGCGCGCGCGCGCCGACGATGCGGAAGGACGAGGCGCGGCATGGTACCAACGTCCCGCGCGGCCGTGTTCGCGCCGATCCGCGGCGACGCCGCGGATCCGTCCGACCGCATGGCCGCGGCAGCCAGCTGCCGCGCCGGGCCGACGCGCCGCCGCTACGTGCCCTTCGGCGCCCGCCGCCGCGACTCTTCCTTCGCCGCCGCCAGCAGGTTGGCGGTCGCCGACTGCGTCACCGTGGCCAGCGACGTGACGCCGAAGCCGAAGCCCTTCATGTCGTTGCGCCAAAGCAGCGCGGCGCGCGTAGGAAATCCAAGTACCGGTCCCGGACCACCCGGGACCCACCACCGCAATCCTGCCCCTGCGCGCGACCCCGTCAGACCGACCGCAACCGCCCGCACGCACCGATCCCCGGTCTCATTCCGCCGCGTTCCCGCCGCACGAGCACACCGCTCCCCGCAGCGACCGCCCAGCGGTCGCAACTTCGGCCCACAGCGTCACTCCGCAGAATTGCCCTCGTCGGCGTCGTCGAACCCTGCCGCAGCCGGCGGCGCCCGGCACCCCGCCGGATCGGCCCCCGCCGCGGTCAGGCCGAGCGCCCCGAGCACCCGCGCGATCGCCGCCGGATCGTGGATCGCCGCCAGCACACGCCGTGGGCCCGCGCACTGCGGACAGACC
>JADCJE010000075.1 GCA_020247305.1 Phycisphaerales bacterium
AGTGCGGCGCGTTGGCGGATGGGCGGCGCGCAGCGGGAGTTGCGACGCGTCGCTGCGGCGTTAGGCTGACCGGGAACGCGAGGCGCTGGAGTTCGGTGCTTCGGTCGAAGACGAGTTGGCCAGACGCATGACGTGCATGAGACCGCACCACCGCAGCACGCTTCGCTCTTCCGTCATCTCGATCTCAATGGTCGTGATGTGCGCATGTCAGGCCACTGGCCCCGTGCGTGTGCGCGCGCTGTTCGACAGTGTCCAACCAGGGATGTCATCGGCGGAGGTTGATGCCATGCTGGGTCAGCCAGTCCTTCGCTACTGCACGGTCGTGCCTCCACGCGTTGGCAACGATGAGGCGTGGTATCTGCCTCCACCCGAGATCGGCCCCCTCGATGCTCCCTGGGGTCCCGGCACCATCTGCGTCGTCTATTCCGTGGACAACCGAGTCGTTTCCAAGCGGCTCAACCCACAGTGGCGCGAGCCGCAAGAGACGCTGGCCAACAAGCCCATGCAGCCGACCGGCGCCCCAAGCGGCGCCGGCGGCTGATGGCCAAAGACGTTGGGCCGCTCAGCTTGCGGATCGCGGATGCTGCCGGGAATCACCGTGGCCGCCGCAATCAGCGCGTGGGCCGGGAGTCGAGCCGTGCCACGAGTTCCAGCGCCTCCCGGATCTGCTCGGTCGTGCCGCTGAGAACCAAGGCGTTCTGGCCGGGCTGCACGGCGATCTTCAAGCCGTCAAGGCTCGGGGACCGGCTGACCAGGGTCTCCTCAAGCGCCTTGGCGACGTCTTTGGTCTGAGTGTGCTCGAGTCTCACGACCTGCATCTGCAGGTCCCCCCCAGCGCCAGGGGCTTTGGCTGCTGGTGTGGTGGTGGGTGTGTGGCAGGCGGCGCAGGCTAGGAGCACTGGGAGGAGGCGGTTCATGGCTCCTGCGACGTCGACGCCTGCGAGTTCTTCCCTGCGGTTCCGGCAGAGATCGGCCATGATGACGGCCCAACAAGCCGCAGGAGCCGGCGAGCGCCGCAGCGGCCGGCGGCTGAGCGTCAAAGACGCTGCGCCCACCGGTCACCGTGCATGAAGTCCGCCGAAGTCTACGCCCTGCTCAAGTCCGACCTGGGCCCCTGGTTCAAGGGCGCTGGTTTCCAGCGTGCCGAGGGCTTCCTCAGTTGGTGTCGCTCCCGCGGGGATGCCTACACCGTGGTGTGGTGTCAGGTCTCCCGAGATTCCTGGGATGCCTATGCCGGATCCAAGTTTGCGGTGACGTTCCAGCGGTCGGTCGAGCCGTTTCCTGGAGCCATGCAGTCGCGCAGTGCAAGGTTGGCGGACTTGCTCCCGCACGATGCGCGCGAGGAACTTCGTCGCTTGCAGAACATCGTCATCGCCGGGTTGGTCGCTCCGCCGGACTCGCATGCGGCTCTGCACGTCTCGGACCGCGCGACGCAACGGTACCGCAAGCAGTTCGTGCTGGACGCCGAGCCGTATTCGGACCGGGACGATGTCTGGCTTCGCTACGCGACGCCTGACCATGTGCGGGCGTGGTCGCGCTTCCTTCTCGCGCGGTTGCCCGACTGCGTAGCCGCAGTCGAGTCGTGGGCCTGACGAGCCCTTGCGGCCGGCGAGCGCCGCATCGTCGCTCGCCGATCCATGCCAACGGCAGTGGCCTCGCAGGGATGGACGCCTGAGGCAGCAGGATCGTGCCGCGCGCCATCGACGCCCTTGCCGGCGCTCGCGGCGCAACGCGATGGACGTTCGGCGGAGCATCGGGTCGATCCGATCCGTCCCGTCATTGCCAAGCCGCCCCGCCGCAGTCGCCTGCTCGCCGCTACCCCCGCAGCCACATCGTCAGCCCCGCCGCCGCCGCCGCCGCGACCAGGACCAGCGCCGCCGCCAGCCATCGCCGGCGGCGCTGCTGCTGCAGGCGCGTGCGTTCGTCGTCGATGGCGCGCTGGCACTGTGCGGCCACCGCGCGCCAGTGCTCCTGCGCGCGCAGCAGCCGGCCGGGCGGTTCGCCGTCGGCCGCCAGCGCTGCGATCGCGTCGGCGAGTTCTTCGGCGGCGGCGCGCGCGCGCCGGGCGCGGTCCTCGCGGTTGGCGGCGCCGGCGAACTGGGCTTCGGCGTCGTCGGCGCGCGCCAGCGCCAGCTGCACGTCGACCTCGCGCAGATCGCGCCGGTACAGCTCGCTGCGGTCCTGCGGCACGTGCATGGTCAGGAAGAGCAGGCAGTCGCGGCGGTCGGCCAGCGCCTGCTGGCGGGATCTCGCGTCGGCGGTCGGGTCGTCCGCCAGCGCGGCGCAGCGGGCCGCGAGGTCGACGTTGCGGCGCATCGCCGCGTCGATCTCCTGCTTGCGGCGGCGGGCCGCCGCGAGCCGCTCCTGCAGGCGCGCGGCGTCGCCGCGCTCGGCGTCGTCGCCGGGTTCGATGCGCGCGACGGCGCGCTCCATGTCGAAGAGGCCGGTCGTCCAGTGGCCGCGCGCAATCGCGCTCTCGGCGCTCTGCGCCAGCCGGTCGCGCGCCGAGCGCGCCTGGTCGAGGGCGACGCGCAGCGCCTCGATCTGGTCGAGCAGCTGGCTGCGCGGGCGGTCGGGCCGGTCGACCAGCGCTTCGAGCAGGCGCAGCGTGTCGAGGCGGCCGAGCGTCAGCTGCAGGGGGCGGACCGGCACCGGCACGGCCTGCAGCCGCTGCCGCGCCGCGGCGACGAGGTCCCAGGCGTCGTCCGTGAGTCGGGCGAGCGCCGCGCGCAGCGCTGCATGCGCCGGGCCGGCGCCGGCGAGGTGCGGGAACTCGTCGGCGAGGCTGCCGATGGTCGCGAGCGCGCTGCGCAGGCCGACGGCGGCGCCGCCGTCGTCGTCGCGGCCGCCGCCGCCGTGGCGCACCGCCGTCACGAACGCAGCGACGGCGCCGAGCGCCTCGCCGCCCTGCAGCGCTTCGATGCGCGCCAGCGTCGGCAGGGCGCGCGCGACGCGGTCGAGGTAGAAGCCGAAGCGGTGCAGGCGGTCGCGCTGGCGCGCCACCAGCGGCGAAGCGCCGCCGCGCTCCGCGGCCATCGCGTCGATCGCCGCCTCCGCCCCGGCGAGGTCGAGGCGGCGCTCGGCGTCGACGATGTGCGCGAGGGCGTCGTCGATCGCCGCCTTCGTGTCGGCTGCGCGCACGCGCAGCGCGCGCAGCAGGTCGAGCGGAGCGCCCGCGGCGGCCGCCGCGCCGTCGTCGGCGGCGGCGACGCGGCGCAGGCCGCCGGGCGCAGCGAGCGCCAGCTGCACCGCGCGCTCCAGGCCGTCGAGCCACGCCAGCGCGGCGTCGTGCTCGTCCTGCCGCTGCAGCGCGGCGAGGTCGGCGGCCGCGGTGGCAAGTCGGCGCGCGATCGCGTTGGCGAGTCCGGCGCGGTGGGCGAGCAGGCCCGCGTGCCGCGGCACGCGGCGGAGCGCGGCGGCGTTGGCGGCGAAGGCGGCCGCCAGCGCGGTCGGCGTCGACGGCAGCGTCGGCGACGGTTGCAGCAGGTGCGGCCGCCGCTGCACGAGCCGCTGGCGCCGGCGCCACGAGGCGACCCGCGCCTCGGCGGCAGCGGCCCCGGCGTCGGCGGGCGCGCGTTCACACCGGCCGCTCGTCCAGTCGGCGAGCGTCGCCTCGGCCGGATCGGCGGGCAAGGCGGCGGCGAGTTCGCGCAGGCGACTGGCCACCTCGGCGGCGGCGGGGCGCGCCGTGGCATCCGTCGCCGTGCAGGCAGCGACCAGGTCGGCGACGGCCGGCGCCCGCGGCACGGCGCCGGGCACGCCGCCGCCGAGCAGCCAGTCGAGGGTCGCGCCCAGGCCGTAGACGTCGAGCGCCGCCGCCGGGGCTGCACCAGCGGCCGCCTCGGGGGCAGCGAAGCCGGCGGTGCCGCGCGGGCCGTCGCCAAGCGCGCCGGCCCCGATCGGCCGCGCGTGCTCGAAGTCGAGCAGCACGGTCGTCGTCGCCGTGCGCAGCAGGTTCTTGGGCTTGACGTCGCCGTGGCAGAGGCCGCCTGGCGCCGCCGGATCGCGCAGGCCATGCAGCCGTGCCAGCGTCGCGGCGACCGGCGCCAGCAGCGCGCACGCGGTCGCCGCCGGCAGCGCGCCCTCGGCGGCGACGAACTGGTCGAGGTCGACTCCGTCGAGGTGGCGGGTGCGCAGGCACGGCCGCCGCGCCGCGGCATCGTCGACGACGTCGAGCGCTTCGATGACGCCCGGACCGCGGGCCAACTGCAGCGCCGCCAATTCGCGCTCGGCGTCGACGCGGCTGCCGCGCACGAACACCTTGGCGACGACGTCGCCTTCGCCGGGGGCGCCGCGGCGGCGCCAGACCAGCCGCGCCGGCGCGGCGTGGAGCAGTTGCGGTGCGGCGTCGTCGGTCGGGGCCATCCGTGGGGGACGCCCGGTCGCGAGGCGCGCGGGCTGTCCGCAGGTTACCCGATGCGGGCGATCGGCTACGATTCGTCGGTTGGCCGACGGCTGCCGCGCGATGCGCGGCCCGCGGCGACGGAAAACCGACGATGCCGGTCCAACTCGACATCACCGACCGCCGCGGCCAGCGCGAGGCCGAGGTCGCCGCTGCCAGCTTCTGGATCGGCGGCCTGCGGTCCCAATGCGAGGTCGAGATCGACCTGCCCGGCGTCGTCGGCCGCGTGCTCGAAGTCGTCTGCGACGAACGCGGCCGGCTGCGCGTGCGCGCCGAACCGGGTCTGCCGTTCCCGATCCGCTGCGCGACGGGCACAGTCGGCGGCCGGCTGGAGACCTACCTCGACGGCGACACGCTGAACGTCGGCCCGGCCCTGGTGAGCTTGCGCCACCGCGTCGAGCCCGCCGGCGACGCCGTCGAGCGCCTCGACCCGGGCGCGCTCGCCGCCGCGCCGGGCAGTCCGGTCGGCGCGTGGTACCGCACCTTCATGGCGATGGCCGACCAGCTCGAAGGCGTGAAGACCGCCGACCAGATGGTGCAGGCCGCGCTCGCCGCCGCGCTCGCGGCGACCGGCGCCGACCGCGTGCACGTCGCCGTCGACGACGACGGCGGCGAGCACGGCTGGTTCCTCGCGCGGCCGGACGACCGCCAGCCGTTCCGCGTCTCGCGCTCGCTCGTCGCCCAGGTGCGCGCCGCCGCGCAGGTTGTGCACGTGCCGGTCGCCGCCGCCGATCCGATCGCGCGCGCGATCCACAGCATCCGCAGCGAAGGCATTTCGTCGGCGGTCGCGGTGCCGGTGCACGCGCTCGGCAAGACGCTCGGCGTGATGTACGCCGACTGCACGAGCCCTGGTGCGGTGCTGTCGGCGGAAGACCTGCAGCGCCTCGTGTTCGTCGCCCGCATGCTGGCGACCGCGCTCGGCAACCGCGTGCTCGTCGACAGCCTGCTGGAGCCAGCGCCCGCCGGCGGCGAGCCCGCCGCGCTGCAGTCGAAGAGCCCGGCGTGCGCCGAGTTCGTCCAGCGCATCAAGCTCTACGCGCCGGCCGACTACACGGTGCTGGTGCGCGGCGAGACCGGCACCGGCAAGGAGGTCGTGGCGCGCGCGCTGCACGCGCTCTCGCGGCGCCGCAAGGGCCCGTTCGTGCCGGTCAACTGCGCGGCGATCCCCGCCGAGCTGATGGAGAGCGTGCTGTTCGGCCACGAGAAGGGCGCGTTCACCGGCGCGCTGCAGGCGCGGCGCGGCCACTTCGAGGAGGCGCACGGCGGCACGCTGTTCCTCGACGAGATCGGCGACATGGCGCACGAACTGCAGGCCAAGATCCTGCGCGTGCTGCAGGACCGCGTGGTGACGCCGGTCGGCGGCCGGCGGCAGGTCCAGGTCGACGTGCGCATCGTCGCGGCGACGCACCAGGACCTCGAACGCATGGTGCGCGAGGGCCGCTTCCGCGAGGACCTGTACTACCGGCTGCGCGAGCTGGAGATCGCGCTGCCGCCGCTGCGCGAGCGCCGCGAGGACGTGCTCGACCTCGCGCGCACGTTCGCGCGCGAGGCGGCCGACGAGCTGGCGATGCCGTCGTCGCCCGCGTTCAGCAAGGACGCCGAGCAGCGGCTGCTGCAGCACGGCTGGCGCGGCAACATCCGCGAACTGCGCCACGTCGTGAAGGGCGCGGTGCTGCGCGCCGGGGGCGCGGCGATCGCGCCATCGCACCTCGACCTCGACCGGCGCGGCGAGCTGGTCGCGAATCCGGCGGCAACGGCGGCGGCAGTGCCGATTGCGCCCATGGCGCCCGCGGCAGTCGCGCCGGGCGGCGCGGCCGCGGCGACGTGGCGCGAGCGGCTGGAAGCGCAGGAGAAGGAGGCGCTGCAGCGCACGCTCGCCGAAGCCAGCGGCAACCTGACGCGCGGCGCGGATCTGTTCGGCGTGCCGCGCACGACGTACCGCGAGAAGCTCGTCCGCCACGGCCTGCTCGACGCCTGATGCGCCCGCCGTCGCGGCGCTGGCGCGGAGGCGCGCCGACCGCGCCGTGGTGAATGCCGCGAAACTGCGGCAGTGCGGCGTTGCGGTCGCTACCTTGCGGGCCCTTGCCCGATTCCAGCCGAGCCAGCGCCACACTCACCATCGTCGGCGACGTCCACCGCTGGTGGCGCGCCGCCGACGCTGCGCACCTCGAGCGCCAGCGGCCCGACCTCGCGCTGTTCGTCGGCGACCTCGGCGACGAGGACCTCGAGATCGTGCAGCGCATCCTCGCGGTGCAGGTCAAGAAGGCCGTGCTGCTCGGCAACCACGACGCGTGGCAGAGCTTCGGCCGCCGCACCGCGACCGAGAAGCTGACGGCGATCCTCGACGCCCTCGGCGACGACCACCTCGCGTACCGCGTGCGCGAGGTCCCAGCCGCCGGGGTCTCGGTCGTCGGCGCGCGGCCGTTCTCGTGGGGCGGCCCCAGCTTGCGCAGCCCGGAGCTGTACGACGAGATCTACGGCATCCGCACCGGCAAGCAGTCGGCCGCGGCGATCGTCGACGCCGCGCGGCACGCGCAGCACCGCGACCTCGTGATCCTGGCGCACAACATGCCGCTCGGGCTCGGCGACGCGACCACTGACATCTGCGGCAAGGACTTCGGCAAACCCGGCGGCGACTGGGGCGATCGCGACCTGGCGCTCGCCATCCAGCGCATCGAGGGCATGGGCCTGCGCGTGCGCGCCGTCGTCGCCGGCCACATGCACCACAAGCTGGTGCATCCGCGCGGCGGCGAACGCACGCGCTTCGTCCGCCGCGGCGGCACGCTGTTCGTCAACGCCGCCTACGTGCCGCGCGTGCGCACGTCGCCGGAGGGCGGCGAGGAGTCGTACTTCGTGCGCATGCAGTGGCGCGCGGGCGAGTGCCTCGCCGTCGAGGAACTCTGGGTCGACGTCGACGGCAACGTGCGCAGCGCGACCCCGGCGCGCTTCGTCGACCTCGCCGGCGAAGCCCCGGTCGTCGACGAGACGCACGACGAGCCGGCGGGCGGGTAGGGGCGGGGGGCCGTCGCGGCGACCGCTGCCGGCCCCCGGCATTGCGCCGAGGCAAGCCGGCGGCATCATCGTCGCCCCCGAATGGCAGAGACTGCGGACCTGATCGTCGTCGGCGGCGGCATCGTCGGCTGCGCCGTCGTACAGCACTGCGCCGAGCTGCTGCCCGCGGGCGCGCGCATCGTGCTGCTCGACCGCGGCCCGGTGGCCGGCGCGACCTCGGCGTCCTGCATGGGCCACCTGATGGTGACGCCCGACGACGCGCAGGAACACGCCTTCAGCGCCACCAGCGTGAAGATGTGGGCCGAGCTGGAGGAGCGTGAGGGCGGCTTCGACTACAACCCGACCGGCGCGCTCTACCTCGCCGACGACCCGGCCGACGTCGAGCTGTTCGCGGTGCTGCAGAAGCAGTTCGCCGACCACGGCGACCGCGCCGAGATCCTCGACCAGCGGCAACTCCGCGAACTCGAACCCGGCCTCGCGCACGACCTGCCCGGGGCGCTGTTCTACCGGGGCGATGGCGTGGTGCTGCCGATGCTCGCGTGCGGCGCGATGCTGCGGCAGGCGAAGAAGCACAACCCCAACGTCGACGTGCGACCGCACACGCCGGTCACCGGCATGCTGCTGGCGGGTGATCGCATCGTCGGCGTGCAGACCGCGCGCGGCGCGATCCACGCCGACCACGTCGTCAACTGCTGCGGCGTGTGGGCGCCCGAGCTCGCCGAGATGGCCGGCCAGCCGCGGCTGCCGATCGTGCCGCGCGCCGGCAACCTCGCGATCACCGGCCACCACGTCACGCCGATCCGCACGCAGCTGCTGGAGATCAGCTACATCCGCTTCGCGCACGGCGCGGCCAAGGTCGATCCGACGCGCACCGACGATCCGGGCGGGCACGCGATGAACATGCAGCCGCAGAGCAACGGCGGCTGCCTGATCGGCAGCACGCGGCAGTTTCGCGGCATGGACCGCACGCTGAACAAGGCGCTGCTGCACCGCTCGCTGCTGCGCGCGCAGCGCTACGCGCCCGGCCTCGCGCACGCGCCGATCGTGCGCACGTGGGTCGGCCTGCGGCCGTACTCGCTCGACAAGCACCCGCTGATCGGTCCGTGGCCGCCGCTGCGCGGGCTGTGGATCGCCGCCGGCCACGAAGGCCTCGGCATCACGCTGTCGCCGATCACCGGCCGCCTGCTCGCCGAGCAGATCGCCGGCCGGCCGACGACGATCGACGCGACGCCCTACCTGCCGGCGAGGTTCCTGCGATGAGCGCTTCCCGTCTGCCCGGCGCCGACGCCCGTCCGGTCGTCGCGTTCTCATTCGATGGCCAGCGCATCGAAGCGCGCGCCGGCGACACGGTCGCGATGGCGCTGTGGGCCGCCGGCCAGCCGGCGCTGCGCGCCAGCAGCCGCGACGGCGCGCCGCGCGGCGTGCTGTGCAACATGGGCATCTGCTACGAGTGCCTCGTGGTCGTCGACGGCGACACCGTGCGCGGCTGCATGCAGGTGGTGCGCGACGGCATGGACGTGCGCCGCGGAGGCAAGTCGTGAGCGGCGAACGCATCGTCGACGCCGACGTCGGCGTGCTCGGCGCCGGTCCCGGCGGCATGGCCGCGGCCAGGGCGCTGGCGGCGGCCGGCCTGCGCGTCGTCGTGCTCGACGAAGGCCACCGCGCCGGCGGCCAGATCTTCCGCCAGCTGCCGCCGGGCGCGCCGCACGAAGCGATCGCCGAACCGCCGAGCCATGCGCACGGGCACGCGCTGCTCGACGGCTTCAGCGCGAGCAAGGTCGAACTGCGCAGCGGCGCGATCGTCTGGGACGCGCGGCCCGGCCGGCTGTGGTTCGAGCAGGACGGCACGTCGTGGCTGCTGCGCTGCAAGCACGTCGTACTGGCGCCCGGCGCCTACGACCGCTGCATCCCGTTCCCCGGCTGGACGCTGCCGGGCGTGATCACGGCCGGCGCGCTGCAGGTGATGGTGCGCGGCTTCGGCGTCGTGCCCGGCAAGCGCGCGCTCGTCGTCGGCTCGGGACCTCTGCTGCTGCCGACGGTCACCGCGCTGGTGTCCGCCGGCGTGCAGGTCGTCGCCGCGCTGGAAGCGAGTTCGCGCTGGCGGGCGCTGCGCGCGCTGCCCGGCGTGCTCGGCAACGGCGCGCGCCTGCGCGAGGCGCTGTGGTACGGCCGCAAGCTGCTCGCCGCCGGCGTGCGCCTGCAGTGGGGCTGGACGGTGTTCGGCGTCGAGGGCGACGGCCGCGTGCAGCGCGCCACGATCGGCAAGGTCGACGCCGACGGCCGGCCGCGGCGCGACACCGCGCGCACGATCGAGGTCGACGTCGTCGGCGCCGGTTTCGGCCTCGTGCCGTCGATCGAGGCCGGCCTGTTGCTCGGCTGTGCGTCGCGCTTGCTGCCGGCGCGCGGCGGCCACTGCCTCGTCGTCGACGCCGAGCAGCGCACCTCGGTGGCCGGCGTCTACGCAGTCGGCGAAGCGTGCGGCATCGGCGGCGCCGAGGTGGCGATGGCCGAAGGCGAACTCGCCGCCGCCGCGATCGTGCGGCTGGAGCGCGGCGCGCCGATCGCCGCCGCCGTCGCGCGCAAGGCCGCGCGCGAGCGCAAGGCCGCCGACGCGCTGCTGCGCGCGTTCGCGCCGCTGCCCGGCCTGCACGAGCTGGCGCAGCCGGACACGATCGTCTGCCGCTGCGAGGACGTGACGCTGGCGCGCGCCAAGGCAGCGGCGGCGCTGCACGGGACCTCGCACCGCGCCATCAAGGTCGGCTGCCGCGCCGGCATGGGGCCGTGCCAGGCGCGCATCTGCGGGCCGTCGCTGCAGGCGCTCGCGTGCGGTCAGCCCTTCGTGCCGATGGACCTGCCCGTGGCGCAGGCGCCGCTCAAGGCGGTGCGCAGCGAGACGATCCTGCAGGCGCCGCAGGCCTGAATCGCGCGCACGGTGGCGGGCGACGGCGGGCGACGGCGCCGGCTCCGCCCGCCCAGGTCAGCGCCCGGCGAGGCCGTCGACCGCGTTGGAGCTGACGAGGCCGGCGGCGTTCCAGCCGAGGTCGAGCGACAGGCCTTGCGCGTACAGGCGCACGCCGACGAGCGCCGGGTTGGCCGGCAGTTGCACGGTCCAGGTGGCGATGCCGCCGGTCGCTGGTCCGGCGAGCAACACGTCGGCGCTGGCCCACGCGGTGCAGCCGGGCATGCCAATGACGTCGAGCGGCAGGCCGGGCGCGTTGGTGAGTCCGAGCGCCAGCGCCGCGACGGGGGCCGCGAGGTTGGCGTTGGCCAGCGTGAGCGGCCAGCCGAAGCCCAGGCGCGGTGCGTCGTCGGGCGTCAGCGCCGGCACGCCGTTGCTGCCGAAGCATCCGGCGCCGTACAGCTCGCTGCGCGCGCCGTACCACCACGTCTCGCCGTTGATCCCCGCACCGGCGATCCCGCCGTAGCGCACGACGACGCGGCGCACCGGATCGAAGGCGAGGCCGAAGTCGCGGCCGGGCGCGAAGCTGCCGGGGGACTGCGTCCACGCGGCGCCCTGCAGTTCCCACGTGTCCGTGCACAGCGCGCCGGTGACCGGGTCCTGGCCGCCGGTCAGCACGCAGACGCCGCGGACGCTGTCGTAGGCGAGCTTCGCGCCGGTGCGCGGCGTCGGCTTCGGGCCGACGATCGGCAGCGCCTGCCACGCCGCGCCGTCGTACAGCCACGTCACGTCGGAGCCGCCGGTCTGCGGGTTGGCGCCGCCGAACAGCACCGTGCGGCCGAAGTTCGCGGCGAAGCACATCGCTGGACGTTCGAGCGGACCCGGATTGCCGGTGGTCGCGACCTGCGTCCAGTTTGCGCCGTTGAACTCCCACGTGGCGTTCTCGGCGCTCGGGAAACCGTTGCGCGCGCCGCCGTAGACGACGACGCGGTTGCGGGCGAGGTCGAAGCAGGCGCCGTGCTTCCACAGTCCGGGCGGGCTCGTCGGCGGGACGACCTGCGTCCAGTTCGCGCCGTCGAACTCCCAGGTCTGGTTGCTGGCGGTGCCGATCGAGAAGGCGGACGCCCAGCCGCCATACAGCACGAAACGAGCGCGCACCGGGTCGTAGACGAGGCTCGCGAGGCCGCGCGGCGAAGGCGCGGTCGCCGGCGCCAGTTGGGTCCACGCCACGCCGTCGAAGCGCCACGTCTGATCGAGCGGCGCGACCGTCGCCGTGCCGCCGAACAGCAGCACGTTGCCGAGGTCGTCGGCCGCCATGGCATGGCCAGCGCGGTTGCCGGGCGAGGGGATCGGGTTCGCTAGGGTCCACTGGGCGCAGAGGCCGGCGCCGAGGAGGGGGAGGCAGGCAAGTTGGGCGATGTGCATGGCAGTCGGCGGCGGTCAGGCGACGAGCCGGCCGGAATGGCCACGCAAATCGCGCGGCGAGCGGGTGCCGGCGGCGGCACGGCGCCTGCCGCCGGCGCGCGAGTTTGACGCCGACCCGTCACCGAGCGACGCTGTGCTGCGGAGAATCTGGCCGGTGCGCGCTGCGCGCTGCCGGCGTCCAGGGAACCCCGATGCCTACGATCCGACCCGGCCTTCTCGTCCTTCTCATCCTGGCGTCCGCCGCCTGCAAGAACGCACCGGACGCGCCCGCTACCGACGCGCCAATGCGGGCAGATCGCCCCGTGCTGCAGGTCGACGGCGAGGCCCCCACGCCGGGCGAGGCGGAGGTCGCCGCCGGGGCGGAAGCTGCCCAGGCGCGGGAGTACGCCAAACTCGACCAACTCCGGGCCCGGTTCCCGCAGCTGTCGTGGAATGGATGGCAGGCGCCGGACAGCCCGACCTTGGCCAAGGACTTCCAGGCCGTGCGGCAGGCGGACGGCTGGAAGGCCTTCGTGCGGGCGCTGCGCACCTGCGACGACGCGGTCCACGCGCTGTTCCACGAGGCGGCCGACGACTGGGGCGATGGCCAGACGAAGGTCCAGGTGGTCCAGCTGGCGCGCAATGCCTGGCGTCGCGCCATGACCCATGGCATCCAGCCGCCCCGGTTGTCGGCGGGCTCGACGCGCTTCGACGAGGACGGGCTCGGCTTCCAGCTGTCCGTCGTCGATGGCAGCACCGGCCTGCTCGTCGTACGCAGCCAGCGCGGCCAGGTGCTCGGCATCTTCGAACTCCGCCTCGACGACGCGGGCCGCCAACACGTCGTCTCGCACCTGCTCGAACTGGCGCTGCGCGACCCGGAGCCCTACCTGAGCCACCCATGGGACATCGTCATGGTCGCCGACAGGGTCGTCGTGCCGGACGCCGAGATCACCATCGACCGCGTCGCCGGCCGCGTCCAGATCAAGTGCGAAGCCACGAACTCGCTGCAGATCCGCAATTGAGCGGGCGAGTCGGCGCGCCGCTGGCGTCGGCCCGACCCGGGCGTGGCCGCGGGCGGGGTGCGCCCAGGCGTCCGCGGGGCATTTGACCCCTTACCCCTTCGGTCCTACTGTCTTCCGGCTTTCCAAGGCCCTCCGGCACGCTTGCGCACGCCTGTCACCCTAGCACCCGGCCTGACCATCGGCGGCGACCAGTTCGTCGTCATGGCCGGCCCCTGCGCGGTCGAGACCCGCGAACTGCTCCTCACGGTCGCGGACGCGGTGGCCGCCGCCGGTGCGGCCGTGCTCCGCGGCGGCGCGTTCAAGCCGCGCACCTCGCCCAAGTCCTTCCAGGGCCTGGGCGAAGAAGGACTGCGCCTGCTCGACGAGGCCAGTCGCCGCACCGGCCTGCCGGTCGTCACCGAGGTGCTCGATCCGCGCGACGTCGAACTGGTTGCGCGCCACGCCGCGATCCTGCAGGTCGGCAGCCGCAACATGCAGAACTTCCCGCTGTTGCGCGAGGTCGGGCGGCAGGGCCGGCCGGTGCTGCTCAAGCGCGGCGCCGCTGCGACCCTCGACGAGTTGCTGCACGCCGCCGACTACATCCTGCAGGAAGGCAACCAGAACGTCGTGCTCTGCGAGCGCGGCGTTCGCGGCTTCGACCCGTCGACGCGCTACCTGCTCGACCTCGCCGCCGTGCCCGTGCTGAAGCAGCGCACCAGCCTGCCCGTGATCGTCGACCCGAGCCACGGCACCGGCGACGCGCGGTTGGTCCCGGCGATGGCCCGCGCCGCCGCGGCGGCCGGGGCCGACGGCCTGCTGATCGAGGTCCACGCCGCGCCCGAACTGGCGCTGAGCGACGGCAAGCAGGCGCTGCTGCCGACGGAATTCGCACAATTGGCGGCCGATCTGCGCCGCCTCATTGCCTTGGTCGGCAAGCGCTGGACCCGTGCTGCGGGCAGTGCCGACACCCCGCCGCCCGCCACCCGCCCGAACGAGGTCATCGCACCGTGACGAACCGCGCGCGCAAGCCGTACATCGCCGGCAACTGGAAGATGAACCTCGACCGGCTGAAGTCGCTCGACCTCGTCAAGACGATCAAGGGCCGGCTCGGCGACGGCAACGACCGCGAGGTCGCCATCTTCGTGCCGGCGATCTACCTCGCCGACGTCACCGCCGTGGCGCAGGGTTCGCCGCTCGGCTGCGGCGGCCAGAACATCTGGCACGAGTCGAACGGCGCGTTCACCGGCGAACTGGCGCCGCGCATGCTGCGCGAGGTCGGCGCCGACCGCGTGCTGATCGGCCACAGCGAGCGGCGCCACGTCTTCCAAGAGCCCGACGAGTGGATGGGCCGCAAGCTGCGCGCCGCGCTCGACGCCGACCTGCTGCCGATCTACTGCGTCGGCGAGACCCTCGACGAGCGCAAGGGCCACAAGACCGAGCGTGTGCTCAAGCGCCAGTTGGAGGCCGGCTTCGAGAAGGTCGCCGCCGTCGACGCGCATCGCATCACGGTCGCGTACGAGCCCGTCTGGGCGATCGGCACGGGCGAGACCGCGACCAGCGAGCAGGTCGACCAGGCCCACCGCTCGATCCGCAAGTGGCTGGTGCAACGCCTCGGCGACGAGGCCGCCAACCTCGTGCGCATCCTCTACGGCGGCAGCGTCAAGCCCGACAACGCCCGCGAACTGATGGCCATCGAGAGCGTCGACGGCTTGCTGGTCGGCGGCGCCAGCCTGCAGGCCGAGACGTTCCTGCCCATCCTCGAATACGACAAGCGCTGACGCGCGCCCCCGCACCCCGCACGCCCCGGTTTCGCCATGATCGTCCTGCACTACATCGGTTGGTTCCTGTTCTTCGCCTCGGCGCTCCTGCTGTCGATCGTCGTGCTGCTGCAGGAGCCCAAGGGCGGCGGCCTGGCCGAGGCCTTCGGCGGCATGGGCGCGGAGACCTTCGGCGTGAAGTCGGGCGGCATCAACCGCTTCACCTTCACGCTCGCCTCGGTCTTCTGCGCCTCGGCGATCCTGATCAGCTCGACCTGGAACGTGGGCTGAGGCCGCCGGGCGCGCCGCGCGCGCGCCCCGTCCGCGCATGGGCCAGCCGCTGCAGAGCATGACCGGCGTCGGCTTCGCCGCCGGTCCGAGCGAGGTCGGCGACGTCCGCATCGAGGTGCGTTCGATCAACGGGCGCGGCCTCGCGATCAAGCTGCGCCTGCCGACCGCGTGCAGCGCCTACGAGGCGGCGATCGACGAACTGCTGCGCGGCCGCGTCCAGCGCGGCACGCTGACGGCGGTGCTCGAACGCCAGACCGCGGGCACGGCGCTGCCCGACGCGGCGGCGATGGCCACCGTAGCCCGCGGCCTGCGCGATCTCGCCGCGCAGTTGCAGCTGGACCCGCCGCGGCTGGCCGACGTGCTCGGCGTCGCGCTCGCGGCGCGCCAGGGCGACGCGATGACGTCGCGGCCGCTGCCGCCGGCTCTCGGGGCGCTGTTCGAGCGCGCGGTGGGCGAACTGCTGGCGCGGCGCGCCGACGAAGGCCGCGGCACCGCAGCCGCCATCCTGGCCGAACTCGCCGCCCACGAAGCGCTCGCCGCGGCCGCGGCGGCGCGCGCGCCGAGCCTCGTCGCCGCGTACCGCGAGCGCCTGCTGCAGCGCGTGCAGGAGTTCACCGCCCAGCACGTCCCCGACGCGTCGCCGGCTGCCGACCTCGTGCGCGAGGTGGCCTTGTACGCCGACCGCGTCGACGTCGCCGAGGAGCTGCAGCGCCTCGCCGCGCACACGGCCGAGCTGCGGGCGGTGCTGCAGCGCGGCGGCGAGGTCGGCAAGCGGCTGGAGTTCCTGCTGCAGGAACTGCACCGCGAGACCAACACGCTGGGCGCGAAGACGCCCGACGCGGCGATCGCGCACGCGGTCGTGGCGATGAAGGCCCACATCGAACGCATGAAGGAACAGGCGGCGAACCTGCAATGAGCACGGCACGCGGCAGGCTGGTGGTGATCTCGGGCCCTTCCGGGGCCGGCAAGACCTCCGTCTGCCGCTCGCTCAAGCAGCGGCCCGAGGTCGAGTTCTCGGTCAGCGCCACGACGCGCAGGCGCCGCGAGGGCGAGCGCGACGGCGTCGACTACCACTTCCTGGAGCGCGACGACTTCCAGAAGCGAATCGGCGAGAACCAGTTCCTGGAGTGGGCGAGCTACAACGGCAACCTCTACGGCACGCCGCGCTGGCCGATGGACGCAGCGCTCGCGCGCGGCCGGACGTTCCTGCTGGAGATCGAGGTCAAGGGCACGCGCCAGTTGCGCGAGCGCGGCGTCGAGGGGCTCTACGTGTTCATCGCGCCGCCGAGCATCGACGAGCTGCGCCGCCGCCTCGTCCACCGCGGCAGCAACGAAGCCGCCGAGATCGAACAGCGCGTGCGCATCGCCGAGGACGAACTGCTGGCCGCGCGCGAGGCGGTCGGCGGCCGGCCGCTGTACGACGTGATCCTGGAGAACGTCGACCTGGCGACGACCATCCGGGAGGTCGAGGCGCGCATCTGGCCATGAGCAAGACCGTGCTGCTCGGCGTCGGCGGCGGCATCGCCGCCTACAAGGCCTGCTTCCTCGCCAGCCGCCTCGTGCAGAAGGGCGTCGCCGTGCGCGCGGTGATGAGCGCCGGCGCGCAGCAGTACGTCGGCGCGCTGACGTTCGAGGGGCTGACCGGCCACAAGGCCATCGTCTCGCCGACGCAGATCGATCCCGACGGTTCGCCGCCGCACATCGCCGCCGCCCGCGCCGCCGACCTGTACGTCGTCGCGCCGGCGACCGCCGGCGTGCTGGCGCGGCTCGCCGCCGGCGCGGCCGACGACGCGGTGTCGCTGCTGGCGTTGACCTGCCGCTGCCCGCTGCTGCTGTGCCCGGCGATGAACGACGCCATGTGGCTGGCGGCGGCGACGCGCGACAACGTCGCGCGCATCCAGGCCCGTGGCGCGCACTTCCTCGGGCCGGTCGAAGGCCACCTCGCCGAGGGCTACGACGCGATCGGCCGCATGGTCGAGCCCGAGGCGATCCTGGCCCGCGCGCTGCAGCTGCTCGGGGTCCAGGCGTGACGCCGCCGTCGCCGCGCGTCTACGAATTGCGCGGTCCCGACGCGCCGGCGGCGCTCGACTGGCTGCACGTGCACGCCGACGTGCAGGGCGCGCTCGAAGGCGACGACGCGCTGACCGTCTGGCTCGCCGCGGCCATGCCCGCGCTGCCGTTCGACGGCGTCGCGGCGCGCGAACTGGCCGCCGATCCGCATGCGGCGGCGATCACCGGCCTCGAGGCCGACCGGCCGATCCTCGTCGCCGCCGACCTCTTGGTGCGGCCGCCGTGGGTCGAGCGGCCGGCGGACTTCCGCGGCGTCGAGCTGGTGGTGCCGCGCGGCGGCGCCTTCGGCAGCGGCGAGCACGGCAGCACGCAGGCGGCGCTGCGCTGCCTGCACGCGCTGTGGGACGCGCCGCCGACGTTCGCCGACGTCGGCACGGGCTCGGGCATCCTCGCCCTCTACGCGCACGTGCGCGGCTGCCGCGCGATCGCCGCGTGCGACATCGAGGCCGCGTCGGTCGCGGCGACGCGCGAACTGCTGCCGGACGCCGACGTGCGCCTGGGCGGCGCCGAGGCGTTGCCCGCCGTGCACGGCATGGTCGCCAACATGACCGGCGACGAACTGCGCGCGGCGATGCCGGCGATGCTGGCGCGCTGGCGGCGCAGCCACGCGCTCGTGCTCAGCGGCCTGCGCGCGCACGAGGTCGACGGCGTCGCCGCGATGGTCGCCGCGCCGGTCGCGCACCGGACCACCGTCGGCGACTTCACCAGCGTCGGCTACCGCGGCGGCGCGAGGTAGACGTCGAAGCGCACGCGTTCGCCGTCGACGGCGAACGACGGTCCGGGCGCGAGCGGCGGGGCCTTGGCGTCGCGCTTGACGACCACGCGCTCGCGCGCGGCGGCGCGGGCCGCGGCGAACAACCCGGCGGGGTCGTCGGGAGGACCGGCCAGCGCGCGGCAGGCTTGCGCCTCCTTCTTCACCTGCGCCGCGCCGTGCGTCTCGAACATCGGGTCGAGCAGCACGACGTCGGGGCGCTCGTCAGGCGGGAGCTCGCGCAGGGCGGCCACGGCGTCGCCGCCGCGGACTTCGAGGCTGCGCGCCAGCCACGTGCCGGCGATCGTCGCCTGGACGAGGCAGGCGAACGCGGGCGCGCGTTCGTACGCGACGACGCGGCAGCCGAGGTGCGCCAGCGTCATCGCGTCGCGGCCGAGGCCGAGCGTGGCGTCGAACACGAACGGGGGGCTCGGGCGTTTCTGCAGGCCGACGGCGCGCGGCAGCAGGTCGTCGCGGCGGGCCTGCCGAAGTCGCCGTGACAGCGGCCCTTGCGCGAGGTCGAGTGCGACCACGACGGCGTCCGGGCCCGCCGGGCCGCACAGCGCGAGCGACCGGCCCGAGCGCACCAATTGCCAGGCCGCCGGGTCGCGCGTGGCCGCCTCGGGCACGCCGAAGGCCGCTGCCGCGGCCCGATCGGCCGCGGTGGCGTCCGGTGCGAGCGTTACCGGCGGGAAGTGGGTGCTAGGTCGCATGGTCGTGCCTCCGCAAACGCGGAGCGGACGATCCTTGCAGAGGATGGCGCGCGCGAACGTCCCATGCCATGGGCAACGCGGCGCCGTCCGCTTCGTCTCGGGACTCCGCAACCGACCGGTTTCCGGCCGGATTGCAATTTGGTGCTACCGTTTCGCAGATCGTCACCACCGTGGATGGCACGGGCGCGGCGGTCGACTCGAACGAACCTTCCCTACACCCATGCGCCGCCTGCACCTCAAGCTGTTCTTCCTCCGCACGCGCGTCAAGCGCGAAGCCCAGGGCGTGACCGCCAAGATCCTCGGCGTCCGTCCGGCGACGATGTCGCACCTGGAGCAAGGGCGTTCGCTGCCCACGCTGCCGATGCTGCTGGCCCTCTGCCAGCACTACGACGTGTCGCCGACGTACCTGCTCGACGACGCCCGCGGCATCGAGCCACAGCCGCGCGACCGCTGGTCGGAGCGCGACAGCCTGCTGGCCCGCGGCCACTGGGTCGAGATGCCCGAGGGCTCGATGGTGACGACGCACGACGGCGTGCGGCTCGCCGCCGTGCAACCCGGCGCCCGCTTCTTCGACGCCGCCGCGCAGGCGCAGCGCATGACCTGCCCCAACGCCGCCGCGGCGAAGGACCTGGAGTCCGGCATCAAGGCCGCCGCCGCGCAGCGCGACCGCGAACTTGAGGACATGCTCGCACGCGAATTGATGGGCCAGCGCAAGCCGCGCGCGAAGCCGATGCTGAAGTCGATGCTGAAGGCGCCGATGCCCATCGCGCACGGCTGAGAGGCCGAGAAGCCATCCAGCAAACGGCCTCTCGGAGTCATGGTCGGCGGCTGCCTTCGCAGCCGCGCAAAGCCTTCGCGAGCTGCTCTCTCCGACTCTGCGAGCCTGCGCCGGGCGTGTCGCAGCGGGCGTCGCACCTATTGGCGACGGCCGCGCACGAGCGCGTGCAGTGCGCCGCCGAACTCGGCGAGGTAGCCGGCGAGCACCAGCGGCAGCGTGCCCGCCGTCGCCCGCCACGACTTGCCGCGCCGCCGGTCGAGTGCGATCGCCTGCGCGATGAACGCCGCGCCGCACAGAGCGACGAGGCCGCCGGCGAACGACGGTGGCGCGATCGCGAACGCGAGCGGCGACGACGCCAGCGCGGCGACGACGTGGTTCTTGCGCGGCCACACGCCGGCGCGATGGCGGGCGCGCACCCAGACCGAGCCGGCGCCGCGTCGCCACTGCTGGCGCAGGAACGAGCCGATGGTGTGACGGTGGTGGTGGACGACGCGCGCCTCGGGCGTGAAGCGGATGCGCAGGCCGTGCGCGCGCGCGACGAGGCAGCGGTCCAGTTCGTCGGCGTAGCTGCGCGCGCCCTCGTCGAACGGGTGCGCGCGCAGGAAGCCGGCGCGGAAGGCCATGTTGCAGCCGACGACGGCACGCGCTTCGCCGGCGGTCGCGCCGAGGTGGTTGAGGCCTTCGCTGGCGCGCTGCGCCCACGTCGGCTGCGGTGGTTCGTCGATGGCGCCGCCGACGATGGCGGCGTCCGGGTGCGCCAGCCCGGTGCGAACGAGCGCGGTGAGCCAGTCCGGCGCGGCCTCGCAGTCGTCGTCGGTGAACGCGATCCACTCGCCCTGCGCGGCCGCGATGCCGGTGTTGCGCGCGGCGCCGATGCCGCGGTTGTGCGGGTGGCGCAGAACGCGGAACGGCACGCCGCCGGCGGTCGCGCCGAGGCGGGCCAGTTCGTCCGGCGTCGCGTCGGTCGAACCGTCGTCGACGACGAGGATCTCCAGCGGCCGCCACGTCTGCGCGAACAGCGTGCGCAGGCAGCGCGCCAGCATGCCGGCGCGGTTGCGCGTGATCAGCACGACGCTGGCCAGCGGCGCGGCGGTCGCATGGGCGAGCCCGGCGGGGGCGGCGAGGGCCGACGACATGCCGGTCGCATCGGCACTTCCGCGCCGCAGGTTGAGCGCCCGAGTCACGAGCGGAAGCCGCTGGCGGCGGCGAGCCCGTCACCGACGCGGCCGATGCGGCCGCGGAACTCGACCAGCCACAGCCCGAGCGCGCAGGCGCAACCGCCGGCGGCGAGCTGCATGGCGAGCCCCGCCAACCCGCCGTCCGCGAGCGCGGCGGGCACGGCGGCTGCGCCGGCCGTCAGCGTCGCGACGGCGAGCGGTTGCGCGACGTCGAGCCCGCGTACGGCGTTGCCCGCCCTGGTTGCCGCGAAGCCGCACGCGGCGTAGGCGCCGTGCGCCGCGATGGCGATGGCGGCCGCGGCCGCGGCGGCGTCGCCGGCGTTGCCGCCGAACCACGCTGGTGCGGCGGCGAGCGCGGCGGCGTGCGCGGCGGCGGGCCCGATCATGCCGAGCGCGTAGACGCGGTCGCGGCCGGCGGCGAGCAGCGCGTGGCTGCACTGCCAGCCAAGGTGCTGGACGACGCCGGCGAGCAACAGCAGGCGCAGCGCCGGCGCGGCGCCGCCGAAGGCCGGACCCGCCAGCCCGCACAGGGCGTCGGCGGCGACTGCACCGCCCGCCGCCACGGGCACCGTCGCCAGCGCGGTCGCGCGCAGCGCGGCGCCGAGCGTGCGCAGCCGTTCGCCCTGGACTGCAGCGTGCAGCAGGTGGGGCAGCAGCAAGCGCGCGACCTGGACCGACGGCATCAGGGCCGCGACCGCGAAGCGGCTGGCGAGCCCGTAGAGGCCGGCGGCGGCGTCGCCGAGCGCCAGTGCCACGAGCCACACGTCACCGAGCGCGAGCACTTCGTGGGCGATCTGGCCGCACGCCAGCGCGCCGTGGCTGCGGACGCTGGCGACGCCATCGGCGCGCTGGCCCGGCAGGTCGCGGATCGCCTGCGCGGCGCCGGCCGCGTGCAGGCAGCGCGCCGCCAGCGCCGCCGCGGCGAAGGCGACGGGCGCGGCGTGGTCGGCGAGCACGAGCGAGGCGGTGGCGCCGAGTTGGAGCAGGGCGGCAGCAGCTTCGACGCGGACGTCGACGCGGGTCCGGCCGCTGGCGTCGAGCGCGAGCTTCTGGTCCCACGCCGACGGCAGCGTCTGTAGCGCGCACAGCCACCAGAACCAGGGCTCGCTGGCCGTCGCACTGGCGATCAGCCCGCAGCCGGTCGCCAGCGCGATGCCGACGACGAGGCGGCGGCGCACGGCTGTGCGCACGATCGCGCCCGCAGCGGCGGGCCGGGCCGCGACGGCGCGTGCCGTCGCCTGCCCGCGGCCGGCCGCCGCGAGGGCCGCCAGCGCCGCGCCGAGCGCCATGCCCTGCGCGTAGACGCCCAGGCCACCGACGCCGAGCGCGCGGCCGATCAGCACGAAGGCCGCGAGCTGGCACAGTCGCTGCGCGACAGCGCCGCCGGCGAGGGCGATCAGGGTGCGTCGGACGCCGTGCTCCACGCCCATGCCATCGGCATTTCCGTGCCTTGTCGTGCAGTCGATCCCGGTGCCGCTGGCAGCAGCCGAGGTCAGTTGGTGCGATCGCCGTGCGGGCCAGGGCGAGCGGGCGCCAACGGCCAGGGCGGACCGCGTCGGTGGCGCAGCGGTTGCCGGGCCCCGGCCCCGGGCAGGCGGGCTTCGATCGCCATCACCATGCCGACGATGCCGTTGTGGTCGGGCGCGGTCGCGGAGCACCAGACGTGGCCGTGGGTGAACAGCCAGGTCAAGGCGCGCGTCCGCAGCGCCGGGTGGTCGTGCGCCAGCGCGCGCGCGAGCCCGGCGCCGAGATCGCCGACGTCGGCCGCCGCGTTGGCCACGCCGCGCATGCCGTAGAGCGCTCGACCGAGGTGGACGACCGGCGTGCCGGCGAGCAGCGCCACGCTCGCCATCGGGTGGTTGATCGTCGCCACGGCGAGGCCGGTGGCGGCGGCGAGGCCGGCGGCGCGAGCCGGCAGCAGCGCGTGGCCGGCGACGAGTCGGCCTGCTGGCGCCTCTGCCGCGACGACGGCGAGCCGACCGTCGCAGCCGAGGGCCCGGCTCGCCGCGGCGGCGGCGGCGACGAGTTCGGTCGCGGTGGCTGGTTGCACGGCGTCGCGCACCACGCGCGGGTCGTCTGTCGCCTGCAGGAGCACGGTCAGGAACGGCGACGCCGGCAGCCGCCATGGCGCAGCCTTGGTCGGCGTCGAAGGCAAAGCGGCCGCGAAGGCGCGCAGGCTTGCCCAGCCGGCGGTGAGGCCGTCGGTCTGCGCCGTGGCCATGGCGTCGTGCACGCGCTCGGCGAGCGGTGGCACGTGGATCGCCGCCCGCGGCAGCGCGAAGGGCGCCGCCTGCGCCAGCGCGTGCGTGAGGCACGCGGCGAGCAGTTCGCGATCCGGTCGCACGACGCGGAAGTCGTCGGCGCGGCGCGCCGCCGCGGCGGCGTCGCCATCGAGCCCGCGTTCGTCGCACTGCAGCGTGTGCGGCAGCAGGCCATCGCCGAACCACAGCGTGCGGCAGCCGTGGGCGCGCGCGGCGAAGTGCAGCAGCGCCGCGTCGTCGTCGCGTCGCTGGTGCAGCACCATCAGGTCGGGTCGCTCGGCGCCGAGCCATGCCGCCAGCGCGGCGGCGCGGTCGGCGAACCGGCGGCGCCGCCCGTGGCGGCGCGCCGGCGCGAGGTCGTCGAACGGCCAGTTGGCGACGGCCTCGCGGGCGCCGTTCGCCGGCAGGCGGGCGAGGTACTCGCCCTGATGGCGCCAGAAGGTCACCTCGGCCGGCGCAAGCGGCAGCAGCGACACGCGATGGCCGCGCTGGCGCAGGGCGCGCAGCAGGCGCTCGTGCAGGTGGTAGCGGGCGACCGGAGGCGCGCCCAGGACGACGTGTCCCATAGCTTGGCCCGGTGCCATCGACCGCTGCACCGCAAGGGCTTGATGGACCTCTCGCGGCTTGGCGCGGTGGGCCCGGCAGCGCCGCTACCATCGCCCATGGCGCGGGCTAGACTGCCCGACCACCACCGCGCCGAATCGCCCGCGGCGCCCTCCGTCAGGACCTCCACATGACATCCCTTCGCGCGTTCGCGCTCGCCCTGTCGTTGGCCACCGTCGCCGTCGCCCAGACCGTGCCGACCGGCTTCACCGTCGACACCCTGGTCGGCAGCGGCCTCGCCGCCGGCCACGACTTCTGCTTCCTGCCCGACGGCCGCGTGCTGATCGCCAACCGCGCCGGCGCGGTGATGGTGCACGCCGGCGGCGCGCCGGTGACGGTCGGCACGGTGCCGACCGTCGAGACCGGCAGCGAGCGTGGCCTGCTCGGCATCGTCGCCGATCCGGCGTTCGCGACCAACGGCTACATCTACGTCTGGTACGCGAGCACCGCGGATGCATTCCTGCACCTCGACCGCTTCACGTGCACCGGTGACCTCGGCAACGCGTCGAGCACGCTGCTGTCGTTCGCGTCGACGAGCCGCCGCGTGATCCTCGCCGCGATCCCCGACAACGCCTTCAACCACAACGGCGGTTCACCGCGCTTTGGCCCCGACGGCATGCTCTACCAGTGCATCGGCGACGACGCGAACCCGTGCACGGCGCAGAGCACCGCGTCGTCGCTCGGCTGCGTGATGCGCATGAACGTCAGCGGCCTGCCCGCCGGCGGCAGCACGACGGCGCCTTCGTTCGACGCGCTCGATCCGGGCGACAACCCGCTGTCGGCCAACGCCGGCAGCGTCAGCCAGCTCGTGATCGCCAACGGCCTGCGCAACCCGGTCCGGATGGAGATCGACCAGGTCACCGGCAACCTCTACATCGGCGACGTCGGCCAGAACGCGGTCGAGGAGTACTCCGAGTACGTCCGCGGCACGGGCAGCACGCTGCCGCTGGTGAACTTCGGCTGGCCGTGGCGCGAGGGCAACAGCGCGTACAGCAGCTGCACCGGCACGCAGCCGGCGCTCACGGCGCCGATCGCGGCGGTCGCCCAGTCCGGCTCGGGCTGGCTGTCGGTGATGGGTGGGCCGCGCTACCGCAACCAGGGTGGCGGCGCGTCCAACTTCGGCCCGGCCTACGAGGGCGTCGCCTTCTACCTCGACTACTTCGCCGGCCAGGTGCGCTGCCTGCAGAACAACGGCGCGGCCTGGGCGGCGTTGCCGGCGGTGCCGGGGCAGCCGAACGCGACCAACTGGGGCGCCAACTTCGTCGGCGCCGTCAGCTTCCGTCAGGGGCCCGACGGCGCCATCTGGTTCCTGCAGCACCCGGGCACGTACCCGTCGACGGGCGGCACGCTCAAGCGCATCCGGCCGCTCGGCCCGACCAACAGCGTCGTCGCGGTCAGCGGCGGCGGCCAGGTCGGCGTCGTCGGCGAGGCGTTCGGCACGCCGCTGCGCGTGCAGGTGCGCGACACGAGCGGCAACGCCCTGCCCGGCGGCACGGTCAACTTCGCGGTCAGCGGCGGCGCCACGCTGTCGACGACCAACCCGGTGATCGCCGACGGCAGCGGTTTCGTCCAGACGACGGCGACCGCCACCGCGACCGGCGGTGCGATCACCATCACCGCCAGCACGCCTGGTTCGCAGACGAACGCGACGCTCGGCCTGTTCGCGCGCAAGCTGACGGTCACGCCGTCGGGCACGCTGCTGATCCTCGCGGCGACCAACACGACGACGGCGGTGCCGGCCAGCGTGCCGTACATCGTGATGGCGTCTTTCCCCGGCTCGCCGATCCTGTCGACCGCGATCGGCCCGATCTGCACCGACCCTAGCTACGCCCTGACCGTCGTGCTGGAGGACGGCACCGGCGCCTTCGGCGGCCTGTCGCTGTCGGGCAACGGGTCGATCGGCAACCCGAGCAAGACGTGGCTCTACACGGTGCCGGCGGGCCTGCTCACCGGCTTCCAGATGAGCTTCCAGGCCGTCGGCATCGACCCGGTGACGGGCTGGTTCCGGACGAACTGCGAGGTCAGACAGTTCTGAGCGCCTGAGCGCGCAGTCGTGAGCGCGCGACCGACTGGCGGCGTCCAACGGGCGCCGCAGTCGCGTCAGGCCCCGTGCAGGGGCCGGGGCACGGGCCGGCGCTCGCGGCCGGTTGCCACCGCGGCGATGCCGGCGTGGCCCGGCGCGGTGGTGGCACGATCGGTCGGTGCGCGGCGGGTGGCTGCGGCGGATGGCTGCGGGTCGCTGCGGCCCTTGACCGTGGGCAGGGTGGTCCGCACAATCCTCGCCCCCTTTCCTCCCCCTTCCCGCCCCGAGTCCGTTCCGTGTCCCGCCCGCTGGCCGTCATCTGCCTCGCCGCTGGCCTGGGCAAGCGCACCAAGGTGAGCTTGCCCAAGGTCTTGCTGCCGTTGTGCGGCCGCACGTTGGTGGCGTCGGCGTTGGCGGCGGTGGCGCCGCTGCAGCCGCAGCGCACGGTGGTGGTGCTCAGCCACCAGAAGGACAAGGTGCAGAAGGCGGTGCAGGAGGCGTGCGGCGGCATGTTCGCCCGGCTCGACTTCGTCGACCAGGGCGCGCCGCGCGGCACCGGCCACGCTGTTCAGGCGGCGATGCAGGCGCTCGCCGACTTCCACGGCGACGTGCTCATCACCTACGGCGACTGCCCGTTGATCACGACGGCGACGCTGCGCGACCTGCGCGAGCTCCGCGGCAGCGCGCCGGCCAGCGTGCTGACGGCGGTCGCCGACGATCCCGAAGGCCTCGGGCGCATCCTGCGCGACGACGACGGTCGCTTCGTCGGCATCCGCGAGCACAAGGACTGCTCCGAGGAAGAGCTCGCGATCGACGAGATCAACGCCGGGTTCTACTGCTTCGACAGCGACGCGCTGCGGCCCGCGCTCGCCAACCTGAAGCCGAACAACAAGCAGGGCGAGCTGTACCTCACCGACGCGGTCGAGGCGCTGGCGAAGAAGCGCGAGGTGCCGACGCTGGAGGCCGAGGACGCGGACGAGATCACCGGCGTCAACACGCTCGCCGACCTCTCGGTCGCGCGCGCGCGCATGCAGGAGCGCATCCTGCTCGAGCACCTCGACAACGGCGTCATCGTCGTCGACCCGATCACCACGTGGATCGACCACGGCGTGCAGATCGGCGCCGACACGCGCATCCTGCCGGCGACCGTGATCGGCGCGGGCTGCGTCATCGGGCGCAACTGCGAGGTCGGGCCGTTCGCGCACCTGCGCGCCGGCACGGTGCTGGAGGACGGCGCCGAGATCGGCAACTTCGTCGAGGCCAAGAAGACCCACGTCGGCGCGGGCGCCAAGGCCAAGCACCTGACCTACCTCGGCGACGCGACGATCGGCGCGCGCGCGAACATCGGCGCCGGCACCATCACCGCCAACTACGACGGCGTGCACAAGCACGCGACGAAGATCGGCGCCGGCGCCTTCATCGGCAGCGGCAGCGTGCTGGTCGCCCCGACCGAGGTCGGCGAAGAAGCGCTCACCGGCGCGGGCGCGGTCGTCACGCGCGGCACCGTGATCGCGCCGCGCGAGGTCTGGGTCGGCGTGCCGGCGCGCCGGCTCAAGGTGCGCGAAGTGCCACCGGCCAAGGAGAAGGCATGACCATGCGCGGCGAACGCTTGCGAGTCTTCACCGGCACGGCGCACCCGCGCCTGGCGCAGGACATCTGCTCGTACATGGGGGTGCCGCTCGGCGCGGCGTCGCTGGCGCGCTTCCCGGACGGCGAGATCAACCTCAAGGTCGAATGCGACGTGCGCGGCGCCGACGTGTTCGTCGTGCAGCCGACCGTGCCGAACGTCCACGAGAACCTGTTCGAGCTGCTGTCGTTCGCCGACTGCCTGCGCCGCGCGTCCGCCGACCGCGTGACGGCGGTCATCCCGTACTTCGGCTACGCCCGCAAGGACCGCAAGGACGAGGGGCGCGTGCCGATCAACGCCAAGCTCGTCGCCAACCTGCTGGTGACCGCCGGCTACCACCGCGTCGTCGCGGTGGACCTGCACGCGGCGCAGATCCAGGGCTTCTTCGACATCCCCGTCGACCACCTGTACGCGCGCCCGGTGATGATCGAGCGCGTCCGCCAGCTCGACACCAAGGACGTCATGATCGTGTCGCCGGACATCGGCGGCACCAAGCTCGCGCGCGCCTACGCCAAGGACCTCGGCTGCGACCTCGCGATCATCGACAAGCGCCGCCTCAGCGGCGAACAGACCGTCATCGAGCACGTCATCGGCGACGTCCGCAACCGCGACGTCGTGCTGGTCGACGACATGGTCTCGACCGGCGGCTCGATCGTCGACGCCGCCCGGATCGTCAAGGAGAAGGGCGCGCGCAAGGTCTTCATCGTCGCCACGCACGCCGTGCTGTGCGGCAACGCCGTCGAGCGCCTGAACGGCGCCGACGTCGAGAAGATCCTGTTCGCCGACACCGTGCCGCTGCACGACAAGAAGATCCAACGCCTCGAGGTGTGCTCGATGGCGCAGTTGCTCGCGCGCGCGATCGATCGCATCCACCGCAGCGAGAGCGTCAGCAAGCTCTTCGAGAGCGAGCGCTGAACCCCAGTTTCCGACCGAACCGCATCGATCCAACCGAGGTAGTCCAATGCAAGTCGTCCGCATGAAGGCCGAGCGCCGTACCGCCCTGGGCCGCAACCGCAACGAGGCCCTGCGCGCGCAGGGCTGGATGCCCGCCGTCGTCTACGGCGAGGGCAAGGAGTCCGTGTCGATCGCGATCTCCGAGTGGGAGCTCGAGCAGCACGTGAAGGCGCACCACCGCGTCTTCCACATCGACATCGGCGGCGTCGCCGAGTCGGCGTTCCTGCAGGAGGTCGCGTGGCACGCCACGACCGATCGGCCGCTGCACGCCGACTTCAAGCGCATCGACCTGAACAAGCCGATCGACGCCGAGGTCGAGGTCGCGCTGGTCGGCTACCCGGCGGGTCTCGGCAAGGGCGGCACGCTGGTCAAGGACCACATCAAGGTCGCCGTGCGCTGCCTGCCGACGGCGATCCCGGACGCGCTGGAGCACGACATCAGCAAGCTGGAGATCGACGACTACCTCACGGCGGGCCAACTGGCGCTGCCGGCGGGTGTGACGCTGGTCTCGGCGGCGACGATGCCGATCTGCCACGTCGCCAAGCTCGTCGTCGCGGAGGTCGCCGCCCCGGCGGCCGACGCCGCTCCGGCGGCTGCCCCGGCGGCCGAGAAGGCCGGCGAGAAGGCGGCGGAGAAGCCCGCGGCGAAGAAGTGATCGGCGGGGGTGGCGCGGGTCGGGGGCTTGCCCTGGCCGCGTCGCGCCCGTAGCCTCCTCGCCCCCCGATCGCAGCCATGGGCTGGCACCGCATCGTCCTCGGCATCGGCAACCCCGGACCCGAGTACGAACACACCCGGCACAACGCCGGGTTCATGGTGCTGGACCTGCTGGCCCAGCGGTTGGGACTGGCCTTCACCCGCCTCGAACGGCATTCGGACGATGGTTCGAAGAAGTTCGGCGGCAAGGTGAAGGCGCACGTGTGCGAAGGTCGCCGGAAGGGACGCGAGTTCCTGCTGACGAAGCCGCAGACGTACGTGAACTTGTCCGGCGACGTCGCCGGTCCGCTGCTGCGGGCCGCGGGACGGCAACCGGACGCGCTCTTTGTGATCGTCGATGACCTGAACCTACCGCTGGGCCGGATGCGCATCCGGCCGTCGGGGAGTGCAGGCGGCCACAACGGCCTCCAGTCCATCCAGAACGCTCTGGGCACGGACGCATATCCCCGTCTCCGTCTCGGTATCGGTCCGGCCTCGGCCGGCGACGCGACGTCGCCCGGCGGTGGTGGGACCAACGGACCGCGTTCGAGCCAAGTGCGACCAAGCACCTGGCCGGACTACGTCCTGGCGCCATTCCTCCCGGAGGAACGTGAGGTTCTCGGTCGTGTCCTGGTCCGAGCTGCCGACTGCGTGCAGGAATGGCTCGACGGCGCGGACCTGCAAACCTTGATGGGAACCTACAACACGGAAACGGGCAACCGCCCGGGAGCATGACGTTGCAACGCACTCGCACCTATGAATGCATGTGCCTTCTCGACAACCGGGAAGTGCGCAAGGGCTGGCAGCCGCTGAAGGACGCGGTCACCGGCATCTTCACCAAGCACGGCGCCAAGATCCTCAGCAGCCGCCGCTGGGACGAGCGTCGCCTCGCCTACGCGATCCGCGGCCAACAGCGCGGCACGTACCTGCTGGTCTACTTCGCCGCCGACACGCAGTCGGTGACGGCCATCCGCCGCGACCTGCAGTTCAACGAGTCGGTCCTGCGCGACCTGCTCGTCGAGTGCGCCGAGGTCCCCCAGACCGCCTACGAGCCCGAGGCCGCCTTCGACGTCAACGCCATCCCGGCGGACGACGCCCCGGCCGCGCCGGAGCCGGTCGCAGCACCGCAGGGCGAACCCGTCGCCGAAACCCCCACGGAGGCCTGAGCCATGAGCAACATGATCCAAAGCAACGGTGGCCGTGATGGCGGTCGCGATGGCGGCCGTGATGGCGCCCGCCGCAGCAAGTTCGGTCGCTTCGGCGCCCGCCGCCGCGAGGTGCTCCCCGAGGAGCCGCTCGAGTACAAGAACGTCGCCTACCTGTCGAAGTTCGTGTCGGCCAACGGCCGCATCCAGTCGCGCAAGCGCACGGGCTTCTCCGGCCAGAACCAGCGCAAGCTCGCGGAAGCGATCAAGCACGCGCGCCTGATCGGCCTGCTGCCGTTCGTGGGGAGGATGTGACATGGAACTCCTGCTGAAGCAAAACGTCGAGCACGTCGGCCGCATCGGCGACGTGGTCAAGGTCAAGCCCGGTTACGCGCGCAACTACCTGTTGCCGCGCGGCCTCGCCGTGATGGTCACCAAGACCAACGTGGCGGAGATCGAGCGCGCCCGCGCCGCGGCCATGGCCGAGGAAGTGCAGCGCGTCGCCGGCCTGAAGGACCTCGCGGCCAAGATCGCCGAGGCCTCGGTCACGATCGAAGGCCGCGCCAACGCCGAGGGCCACCTGTTCGGGTCGGTCACCGGCTCGAACGTCGCCGCGGCCCTGCGCGAGAAGGGCCTGCCGGTCGAGGACAAGCAGGTCCGCCTGGAGAACCCGCTGAAGGAGATCGGCGTCTACGACGTGCTCGTGCACCTGCACGCGGACGTCGAGGCGAAGGTCAAGGTCTGGGTCGTCCAGCAGAAGCCGCAGTGAGTCGCTGCGGCGGGGCGGCGCCGATGCGCCGTCTCGCCGCGAGCCGCTGCCGGTCCATCGCGCCGCAGGCATGCGGCGCCGATCGCCCCCGCAACCGGCGGTGAATGCGCAGGCGGCGTCCCCAGCCGCTACCATCTGGCGATCGCGCGCCGCCTTCCCGCGGCCCTGCCCTACACCCCGCCGTGAACGAAGCGATCCGTGTTTCCCTGATCAGCCTTGGCTGCGCCCGCAACCTCGTCGACTCCGAGGTGCTGCTGGGCCACGTCGTCGAGGAGGGCCTGCAGGTCGTCAAGGAACCGGGCGACGCCGACGTCGTCGTCGTCAACACCTGCGGATTCATCGACACCGCCAAGCAGGAGTCGATCGACACGATCCTCTCGGTCGCCAAGCTCAAGGACGAAGGCGACCTCAAGGGCGTGATCGCCGTCGGCTGCCTGGCGCAGCGCTACGGCGAGGAACTGCGCCAGCAGGTGCCGGAACTCGACGCCGTGTTCGGCCTGTCGGACTACTCCGGCGTGCCGGCCGTCGTGCGCAAGATCGTGAACGGCAGCGAGCGCCGCTGGGTCGCGCCGGTCGACGGCGGCAAGCCCAAAGGGCCGCGCAGCGACACCAAGCGTTTCCTGCTGACGCCGAAGAGCTTCGCCTACCTGCGCATCAGCGAGGGCTGCGACCACACCTGCACCTTCTGCGCCATCCCCAAGATGCGCGGCAGGAACCGCAGCAAGCCGATCGACGTGCTGGTCGAGGAGGCGCGCAACCTCGCCGCCGCCGGCGTGCAGGAACTCGTCGTCGTCGCCGAGGACAGCACCGCCTACGGCCTCGACACCACGCGCAAGCGCCAGATCCACGTGCTTCTGGAGCAGCTCGGCGAGGTCGAGGGCATCCGCTGGATCCGGCTGATGTACGCCTACCCGCACACCGTGCTGCCGGAGCTGACGACGTTCCTGCGCGAGCACCCCAAGGCGGTGAAGTACCTCGACATCCCGATCCAGCACGTCAGCGGTCCGATGCTGAAGGCGATGAAGCGCGGCGTCTCGGGCGAGCAGGTGCGCGGCATCCTCGACCGCCTGCGCGACGAAGTGCCCGGCATCGCCGTCCGCAGCACGCTGATCGCCGGCTTCCCTGGCGAGACCGAGGCCGACTTCGCGGCGGCCCGCGACCTCGTCACCAGCTACCGTTTCGAGCGGCTTGGCGTGTTCCCGTACTCGCAGGAAGAAGGCACGCCGGCGCACGACCTGCCGGACCAGGTGTCGGCGAAGGTGGCGGAGGCGCGCGTCGGCGAGCTCATGGAGCTTCAGCGCGGCGTCATGCGCGCGTTCCATCGTTCGCTGGTGGGCCGCACGCTGCCGGTCCTGGTCGATGGCTACGACGCCGACGCCAAGCGCGTCGTCGGCCGCACCTGGGCCGACGCGCCGGAGGTCGACGGTCGCGTGCTGCTGCCGAAGGGCTGCGCCGAGCCGGGCCAGATGGTCGACGTCACCATCACCAAGGCCCACGACTACGAAGTCGAGGGCGAGCTCGCCGCGGTCGAGCCGGCCGTGAAGGGCAAGGCGAAGAAGCAGGCATGAACCTGCCGAACCTCATCACGCTGTCGCGGCTCGCGCTGACGGCGGTGGTGTTCGGCTGCCTCGAAGCCGTGTCGGCGCCGGCCAGTCCGCCGCCGTCGCTGGTGTGGACCGCGTTCGTCGTGTTCCTGGTCGCCGCCTTCAGCGACTTCGTCGACGGCTGGTTGGCGCGCCGCTGGGGCATGGTCACCGCCTTCGGCCGCGTCGCCGACCCGTTCGTCGACAAGGTGCTGACGTCGGGGTCCTTCGTCATCCTGCTCAAGTTCCCGGCCGCGACGGCGGTGTTGACCACGTGGTACGTCGTCGTCGTCATTGCGCGCGAGTTCTTGGTGACGGCTGTGCGCGGCGTCGTCGAGGCCAGCGGCAAGCCGTTCCCCGCCGACCGGCTCGGCAAGTGGAAGATGGTGGCTCAGTGCTGGACGATCGGCGCCCTGCTGACGATGTGCGCGGGCACCGACGTGTGGGTCTGGGCCGCCGTCGGCGGCTTCTGGGTCAGCCTCGCGTTGACCGTCGTGTCGGGCGCCAACTACGTGTGGAAGGCGCGCGATGTGCTGTTTGGGGGCGCGAAGTGAGCCTAGGCGACCGCCTGCGCTGGCTGCTGGTAAGCAGCGGCGGGCTGGGCTGCTCGCCGTTCGCGCCCGGCACCGTCGGCACGCTCGGCGGCGTCGCGCTCGCCGTCGGATTGCAGGCAGCGTCGCCGACGCTCGCCGCGGCGCTCTGGTCCTGGGGCGTCGCTGCCGCCGTGCTCTGGCTCTGGGGCTCGCTGCAGTCGCGCTTCGTCGCGCGCGTGATCGGCGGCGAGGACCCGGGCCTGTTCGTGCTCGACGAGGTCGTCGGCTACGTCGTTACGGTCGCCATCGCCGCGTCGCTGCTCGGCCGCCTGCCCGACGGCCTCGACCACGCCGCAGCCTTCGTCGCCTTCCGGGTCTTCGACGTGCTGAAGCTGCCGCCGGCGCGCCAGCTCGAGGACCTGCCCGGTGCGTGGGGCATCATGGCCGACGACGTCGCCGCCGGCGTCCAGGCCGGGCTCGTGCTCTGGCTCGCGCTGCCGCTCGTGCGCGGCTGACGTGGCAGCCGGCGCCCACGCAGGGCGGTCTGCGGCGTGACGGCGCCCGCCGGCCTCGCCATGATGCGCCGCGCCGGCGCCCCGCCGCCGGCTCCCCTCCATGGCGCGCAAAGGCAGCAGGTCGACGGGCAGTCTCGCCCGTGTTCTCGGACTCGTCACCGGCGCGGCCGGTCTCGCCGGCGGCCTGCTGCTGGCGTTGATCCTGCTCGGCAACCTGTCGGGCGCGATCGCGAACCCGGACGCGCAGTCGCGCGGCATGACCATCGGCCTCGTCTTCGCCGGCATCGCCGGCCTGATCGCCGGAGCCGCCGGCTACGTCTTCGGCGGCCGCATCGTCGCCCGCATCACCGACATCGGCCTCGCGGTCAGCAAGATCGGCCGCGGCAGCAGCGAGGTGAAGGTCAGGGTCGGCGGCGACGACGAGGTCACCGCGCTCGGCCGCGCCGTGCAGTATCTCGCCGGCGACCTGCAGGCGATGATGGCGCAGCAGGAGCAGGCCAGCGGCGCGCTCGCCGTCGCCATGGATCCGCTGGTCAAGCAGTTGCGCGACCGCACCATGCCGCAGCGCCTGCCTGCCGTCGCCGGCTACGAGGTCGACGGCCAGCTGGCGCCCGGCTCGCGCGGCGGGCTGGACTACTTCGACCTCGTCTCGGTCGCCGGTGACACGCCGACCAACGTCGCCTACGTCGTCAGCGCCGAGGGCCAGGGAGCGCTGGCCGTGGTGGCCTGCAAGCTTGCCCGCGACGAGATCCACCGCGCACTGCTGCAGGGCGCGCTGCCGCGCAAGGCGCTCGCGCACGCCAACAAGGTCTGCAAGAACACGCTGCCGCAGGGCGTGTGCGCCAAGGCTTCGCTGCTGCAGATCGGGCCCGAGGGCTGCAAGCTGTACCAGGCAGGCATGCGCACGCCGCTGCTGATCTGCCAGCGCGGCGAGGTCCTGGAGCTCAATGCCGAGGGCATCGCGCTCGGCCTCGACGATGGCCCGGTGTTCGAGAAGTCGCTGCGTCCCCAGGAGATCGCCATGAGCGCCGGCACGCGCCTCGTGCTCGGCAACGACGCGCTGCTGCGCTCCGCCGGTCTGCTCGACCTGCTGCGCACGCATTCGCCGCGGCACACACAGATGTTCATGAACGTCGTGCTCGGCGGCATCGAGCAGGACGCCGGCGACGGCGGCCTGCGCGAGGACGTGCTGCTGCTGACGGTGAAGAAGGCGGGCCAGGAATGAGCGCCCCCCGTCGCTCTGGCCCGCCCGGGTCGTTCCAGCGCCTTATCGAGGACGTGTACTTCGATCGCGACGCCGCCCGCGGGGCGCCCGGCACGCTGCTCTGGTTCGTCGAGGAGGTCGGCGAACTGGTGCGCGCGATCCGCCGCAAGGAGCAGCGCAACCTCGAGGAGGAGTTCGGCGACGTGTACGCGTGGCTTGCGACCCTCGCGTCGCTGCACGGCCTCGACCTGGAGGCCATCGGGCGCAAGAAGTACGGCGCCGGCTGCCCGCGCTGCGCCGCGACGCCGTGCGCCTGCCCGCACCCGCCGACCACGTGAGCGCCCGGCGGCTGGCCGCCGCCGCAGGCCGTCAGTCGGCCTTCTTCGCCTTCCAGACGCCGTTGGCGCGCGCGCTGTCGAGGCTCGCCACGTCGGGGTCGATCTGCACCTCGACCGCCTCGCCGGCGAACTCGACGGTCGCGCGCGTACCCTGCCACCAGGTGGCGGCGGGCACGACCTGGCGCCGCGTGGAGCCGTCGGCGAACTTCGCCTCGACGACGCACGGATGCACGGCGCGGCCCTGGTCGAGCAGGCGGACCACCGTCCTGCCGCCGCCGGCCTCGACCGCCTCGATCGCGTGGTCGAGGGCCCAGGCCTCGAAGAACCAGGTGCGGAAGTAGGCCGAGAGGTCCTGCTTGCTGACGTCGGCGAACGTGTGGAAGAAGTCGTGCGGGTACGGGTGCTTGTACGCCCAGTCGGCGGTGTAGCGACGGAAGGCGGCGAAGAACGTCTCGTCGCCCAGCAGCGCGCGCAGCTGGTGCAGCACCGCCGCGGGCTTGCCGTAGCTGGCGAAGCCGAAGTCGTCCTGCCCGTACGTGTCCGCGTGCCGCATGCAGACGACGTCGTCGCCGGCGGCGACCTGGTTGCCGTACTGCAGCACGTCGCGGCGCGGTCCGCCGGAGCGCTTGGTGAAGTCGTCGCGGCAGAGCGTCGTCCAGAACGTCGTGAAGCCCTCGTCCTGCCACGCGAAGCGCTTCTCGTTGCTGCCGACCAGCATCGGGAACCACATGTGGCACAGCTCGTGCGCGATGACGCCCGCGGGCTGGCGGCCGCCGCAGATGGTCATCATCGGGTACTCCATGCCCCCGCCGATGATGCCCTCGCACGCGGTCATGTGCGGCCACGGGTACGGGTGCACCCGCGCCGACATGAACTCGATCGTGTGGCGCGCGTACTCGGCCGCGCGGGTCCAGTCGCCCGAGTTCGGTTCGTAGACGGCGTGGATCATGCACGTGCCGTCGACGCCCGGCCCGCCCTTGTCCTTGACCACGGCGTGCGTCGCGTCCCAGAGGTACGTGCGCGCCACGCTCACCGCGGCGTCGCGCACGTCCTTGGCGAGGAATCGCCACGTCAGCTTGCCGTCGGCCGAGGCGGCCGTGACCTGGCCCTTGTCGTGGTCCTCCTTGCCGATCACGTGCACGACGTCGCGGCCGGCGGCAGCCTGTGCCAGCCGTTCGCGCGCCGCGGCCGGCAGCGTCGCCTCGGGGTTCTGCAGTTCGCCGGTCGCCAGCACGATGTACCCGACCGGCGCGGTGATGCGCAGTTCGTAGTCGGCGTAGTCCATGTAGAACTCGCCGTTGCCGCGGTGCGGGTCGGCGACCCAGCCCTCGACGTCGTCGTGCACCGCGAACTGCGGGTACCAGTAGCCGAGGTAGAAGACCCGGTCGGCTTCGTGGCCCATGCGCGGCGCCGTGCCGGCCGTCGGCACGTCGAACGCATAGTCGATCGCCAGCGTCGTCGACGCGCCGGCAGCCAGCGGCTGCGGCAGGCGCACGACGAGGCGCGTGTCCATCGGGGCCGCCCGCACCTTCTTGCCCTCCAGGCGCACCTCGCCGATCTCTAGGCCGGTGGTCGCCGTGACCGTGCGCGTGCGTTGCGCGCCCGCCTTCATCAGGTCCTGGTAGCAGTGGACGACGAGGCGGTCGAGCGGCTGCGGCGAGCGGTTGTGGTAGGTCATCGTCGCCTTGCCGACGAGCCGCGCGTTCGCCGGGTCGAGTTCGGCTTCGAGCACGTACGAGGCGCGGTTCGTCCAGTGCGCGGGGCCCGGACGACCGGTGGTCGTGCGGGTGCCGGCGGCGATCGCCTGCTGGAAGCCGGGCGGCAGGTCGATCGGATAGGGCTGCACGCGGGCCGGCGCCGGCGCCTGGGCGGCGGGGGTGGCCGCGAGCGCGGCTGCGAGGAGGAAGGGGGTGACGTGCGGACGGATGGCCATGGCGGGGCGCGCAGTGTTCGCGAACGGCCGGCCGCAGGCAACCGCCAGCCCGCGGCTCCCCTGCCCAGCTGGCCGGCGCGCGCAGGGGCCTGACGGCCGGGGTGCGGAACCGTCGATCACCAGGGCGGCTCAATCCGGGCGCGCCGGCCTGCCGATACGGCGACAGCGGCGGGGTCCGTCCGCGGGAGCCACATCCTGGTCATGCTGAACAATCGCAAGAGCATCGTCGGTCTCGACATCGGCAACAGTTGCATCAAGGCCGTCGAGCTGACGCGGGACAAGCACGACGTGATCATCACGGGCCATGCCCAGATCGACGTGCCCAACGAGGCCGCGCGGCGCGACGCGATCGCCGACCTGATGCGCACGGCGAAGTTCCGCACCAAGCGCGTCGCGACGTCGGTCAGCGGCAAGAACGTGGTCTTCCGCTACATCGGGATGACGCCCATCAGTGACGACAAGATCGTCCAGGCCGTGCGGTTCGAGGCCGACAAGTACATCCCGTTCGAGGTCACCGACGTCGAGCTCGACGTCCACAAGTTGAGCGTCGGCACGGATTCCACCGGCAAGCCGCGCATGGAGGTGCTCCTCGTCGCGGCGAAGAAGACGCTCATCGCCGAGTATGCCAACCTTCTCGGCGACGTCGGGCTGCAGCCGGCGGCCATCGGCGTCGACGGCTTCGCGCTCGGCAACGCCTGGGAGCTCGGCGACACCGTCCACCCGGGCATCCAGGACCCCGGCCGCACGGTCGCGCTCGTCGACATCGGCGCCACCAAGGCGACGATCAACATCCTGCGCGACAACATCACCTGCTTCGCCCGCGAGGTGCCGATGGGCGGCCAGGACCTGACGAACGCGATCGCGCGCCGCACCGGCCTCGAGACCGCCCAGGCGGAGGCGCTCAAGCGCAATCCGGCCACCCAGGTCGACATGGTCGCCGACGCCTGCTCCCAGGTCCTCGAGGACATGGGCAACGAGATCAACCTGTCCTTCGACTTCTTCGAGAACCAGTTCGACGGCACGGTGCAGGAGGTCCGGCTGACCGGCGGCACCGCGCTGCTGCCGTTCCTGGAGGAGTCCTTCGAGCGCATCTTCGAGAAGCGCACCAAGACCTGGAACCCCGTCGAAGGCCTTAAGACCGAAGGCGTCGACGTCGACCAACTCAACCTACAGGCGCCGCAGCTCGCCATCGCGCTCGGGCTGGCCGCCGCTTCCTGAGGAACAAGCCATGATTCGCATCAATCTGCTGCCCGTCGAGATGCGCCGCGGCAAGCGGCTGCAAGCCAAGCTGCTCGTCGTCGCCCTGGCGTCGGCGGCCGTCGTCACCGTCGCCGCCGGCTGGCTCGGCATGAAGTGGTTCGGCGACCTGCAGTCGGCCGAGGACCGCCTGGCCGCCGCGGACGCGCAGTTGGGCGAACTGCAGCGGCGCGTGGGCTACGCCGACCAGCTGGAGTCGAACAAGAACGACTACACGGTCCGCGTGCAGACGATCAAGGACATCGGCAACTCGCGCCGGGTCTGGTCGAAGTTCCTCGACGAGCTGATCGACGTCGTCAACAACAACGGCGACACCGAGCGCCACATGGCCTGGTTCGACGACCTGCAGGTCCGCAACGACCCGGCCAAGGGAGCGACCGTGTCGCTGTCCTGCGCCGTGCAGGGCGACGAGCAGGACCGCCTGGCGAACTTCCACGACGACATGGCCAGATCCTCGTTCGGCAAGCAGGCGATGCTCTCCGACCCCAACTGGAAGCTCGAGGAGGAGGAAGGCCGCGTGCCGCCGTCCTCGCTGCGCTTCGCGCTCTCCCTCCAGTTTCCCCCGACCAACGCCAACGCGCAGCCGGGCAACCCGGCGAAGAAGTGAGGTCCACGATCATGGCCAGCTGGACGCAGAAGAAGCTCACCCTCGCGATCGGCGGCTCGGCCCTCGGGCTGTGCCTGCTCGCCGGTGGCGGCATCTACTACACCGAGGAACTGATCGCCGAGATCGACGCGCAGGTCGTGGACAAGGAGGCCGCGATCGCCAAGTCGGATGCGCGCATCCGCCAGGTCCCGAACCTCGAGCGCGACGTGATCATCCTGCGGGAGAATCTCGGCGAGTACGTCAAGATCCTGCCCGACCAGAAGGAGCTGACGGACTTCGTCCGCATGCTCAACCAGTTCAACCGCCAGTCGGGCGTCAAGAGCAGCTCGCTGGTCAACACGCAGCGCCAGGGCGGCAAGAACGAGCGCTTCACGCCGATCGAGTACACGTACGAGATGACCGCCACGCTGTGGCAGGTCATGAAGTTCATGAACCTCGTCGAGAACTTCGAGCGGTTCGTGGGCATCACGGAGTTCAGCATCACGTCTGGATCCAAGGGCAAGGTCCAGACCCGTGACGGCGACGTCGTCCACACCGTCAAGATGACGCTGCAGACGTACGCCTACAACGGCAAGGTCGACGCCAAGGACGTCGAGATCCCCGAGCATCAGCAGCTGCGCGAGCAGCTGCGCGAGGAGATCTACAAGCGCATGCAGGCCATTCGCCTCGACCGCTACGAGCACCGCGGCGAGCAAGGCCGCCGCGACGTGCTGGTCGACCCGCGCGACCGCGGCGACGTCAACGCCGCCGGCCCGTCGCAGGAGGAGCAGCGCGAGGCTCTCGAGCGCAACATCGACGCGCTCGCCCGCCTGCGCGAGATCCAGGACAAGATCGGCCGCGCCAACACGACGCTCTTCGAGCAATACTCGCTCGAGAAGAACCTCAAGGATGGCATCGACAAGTTCGGCGCGCAGATCGAGACCGAGTCCGCGCTCGTCTCCTTCCCGCCGCTGCGCCTGCGCTGGTTGCGCGAAGTCGTGGCGCCCTACAACGAGCTGCGCAACGCCGTGCTCGTGGGCAAGGAGTCGAACCAGCCGAAGGACCCGTACCTGCCCGAGCCGGAGATGCGGCAGCTGGTGGCCGACCTCACGACCGACTGCAACAACGGCCAGCTCGACCAGGCGCGTTCGCGCTACGAGCTCGTCCTGCAGCGGATCGCCGTTCCGGAGACGGACGCGCGATATCCGCTGGCGCTCGCCGCCAAGGCCTGGCACGTCAAGGCGATCACCGCGATCGACTTCAAGGCGCTCGACCTCAAGGTCCAAGGCATCGTCGTCAACCCGGACGGCCGCTCCGGCGTGCTGCTCAACGGCGAGACCTACGAGGAAGGCGAGTACGTCTCCGACGAGCTGCTGGTGAAGCAGGTCCAGGAGGAGCAGATCTGGTTCGTGTTCCGCGGGCTGACGCTCGTGCGCACGATGTAGCGCGACGAACGCGGGCGCCGGCGCACGCCGGCTCAAGCCCGCGCTGGCGTCGTGCCGATGGGAGAGCGACGCTGCAGCGCAAATCGGACGCGCTGCAGCCACATGCGAGGCAAAGGGCTCCCCGCCGGGGAGGAGATTCGAAGATGCAGGCAGTGATGCACGGAATCGTTCGCGGGCTGGCAGCTCTGCTGTCGCTCGCAGTCTGTCATGCGCAGGATCCTGCGCAGCAACCACAACCGCAGCAGCAGCAGCAGCAGCCTGCCGCCCAGCAGCCGAAGCCGGAGGAGATCCGGTCCGAGGCCGAGAGCGACCGCTCCAGCCGGCTGACCTTGCGGCTCAAGGACCGCGACCTCCGCGAGGTCGTCGCGAGCATCCGCAAGAAGGCGAACGCCAACATCATCATCGATCCCTCGATCGAGGCGACGGTGACGATCGACCTGCAGGACGTGCCGTGGCGCAGCGCGCTGACGCTCGTCGCCGAACAGGCCCGGTGCATCGTCAGCGAGGCCGACGGCGGCGTGCTGAAGGTCGAGAATCCGCCCAAGACGACGTTCTCGTTCGAGAACACGGACATCCAGAAGGTCATCGACACGATCGCCAAGATCTCCGGCGCGAACATCGCGGTGGCGCCCGAGGTCAAGGGGACCGTCACGGTGCGCCTCAAGAACATCCCGTGGCGCGACGCCCTCGAGTCGGTCGTCAAGACGCTAGGCTACGTCGTCGTCGAGGAGAAGCGCGGCATCCTGCGCGTCGTCCCGCCGTCCAACGTCCAGCAGGACCTCGTCACCGAGACCTTCCAGCTGCGCTTCGCGCGCCCGAACTCGACGTACGTGCCCTTCATCCAGTCGACGTACATCGACGACCTGCGCAACCGTCAGCCGATGCAGCCCGGGCAGACGATGTTCTCGCTGATCGACACGCTCAAGCAGATGCTGACGCCCCAGGTCGGCACCCTCGACTACGTCAGCGAACAGAACTTCGTCGTCGTCAAGGACACGCGCCCGGTCATCGACAACATCCGTCGGACGCTCGACCTGATCGACACGGAGCCGGCGCAGATCCAGCTCGACATCCGCTTCGTCACCACGACGAACGAGGACGTGCTCGACGTCGGCATCAATCCGGGCGGCAGCGGCTGGACCGCCTCGCTCGGCCTCGGCCAGATGCCGACCAACCTGCCGTTCAACCTCGGCCAGGGCGGCTGGGACGACCGCCTCGTCGCCAATCCGACCGGCGACAACAGCGGCCAGGGTCGCGGCCCGTTCGCCGACGAGGCCCTCAACGCCGGCGAGACGACGGTGCCGAACGTCGTGTTCGGCGCACTCAACTTCCAGCAGGTGACGGCGACCCTGCGCCTGCTGAAGCGCGACACCCGCTCGGAGCTGGTCCAGGCGCCGCAGATCGTGACCCTGGATCACCAGCCGGCCACGATCTTCGTCGGCGAGGCGATCCGCTACGCGCAGGCCCGCGTCGAGCAGGGCCAGGCGGGCGGCCTGCTGCTGGCGCTGGAGGAGGGCGACGAGTCGCCGGTCAGCATCGGCTTCCAGCTGCTGACCACGCCGCACGTCGTCCCCGGCACCGACAAGATCGTCATGCAAGTGATCCCGCAGCGCACGTCGCTAAGCGGCACCGGCAACTCGCCGCTGGCGCCGGCCGGCTTCGACGTGTTCACGATCGGCAGCGGCGGCTCGGAGGGCGTCATCGCGCTGCCGCGCGTCGCCTCCAGCACGCTGTCGACCACGGTCCTGCTGCGCAGCGGCCAGACCGCCGTGCTCGGCGGCCTGAAGTCGAAGACGCAGTCGGAGACGATCACCAAGCTGCCGCTCCTCGGCGACATCCCGGTGCTCGGCTACCTGTTCAAGGGCAAGTCGCGCCAGGACACGATGACGACCCTGCTGGTCTTCATCACGCCGGAGCTGATCCGCAGCCCCGAAGACGTCGAGAAGTCGATGCAGCGCGCCCTCGAGGAGCGCCTGCGCGACCACTCGAACATCGCGCAGCAGCGCGAGGCGATCTTCGGCAAGGGCGACTGACCCGCGGCGGCGGCGGGCCCAGCCTCGCGCCCGCCGCCCCGTTCAGTCTTGCGTTGAGCAGCGCCCTGCTCCGCACTACCATCGCGCCGCTTCCCGGACGTCATGGGGAGCGCGGCGGCGCCGCCTGCGGGCGGACGTCGACCGCCAACCTGGACCAACCACGCCCGCGATGGTCGACATGAGTTCCGAGACGGCGCTTTCCCGCGCCTCGACGCGCACGCCTGCGCGGCAGGAACCGGCATCGGCTGTCGGGCGTGGCCGCGTTTTCCCGTCTACCCGAACGATCGTCGCGTCGCCGCGGCACGGGGCCGATCCCGTCCCGGGCGCGCTGCCGCCGGCGTGCGCCGCGCCGATCATGGGGGCCGTCGGCATCGCCGGCGGCAATCGCCAAGAGAAGGTTTCCCTTGAAGAGGATGCTCATCAACGCCATCGATCCGGAAGAGAGCCGGATCGCCGTGGTGGAGGACGGCGTGCTGCAGGAGCTGCACGTCGAGTTGGCCAACCGCGAGGCCTATCTCGGTAACATCTACAAAGGCAAGGTCGTCAACATCGAGCCCAGCATCGGCGCGGCATTCGTCGCGTTCGGTGGGCGGGTGAACGGCTTCCTGCACGTCAGCGACGTGTTGCCGGCGTACGGCCGCGACGACTTCCAGCTGGAGGACGTCATCGAGGGCCGGGCGCGCGTCGATGCCGACGACGGCCCGGAGTCGATGCAGCAGGCGCTGTCCGACGACGACGAGGACGACGACGGCCCGGCTCCCGCCGGCGGCGACGAACTGCCGCACGAGGAGTCGAACGTCGCGATCGCGGAACACGACGAGGACGCCGGGGAGCCCGTCGACCCCGAGGCGGTCGCCGACGAGGACGCCGACGCCGACGAGGACGCCCGTGCGGACGACGAAGCCCGGCCCGAGCCCGACGACGAGCCGTTCGCGGACGACGCCGGCGACCGCGACGCCGACGGCGAGGCCCCAGGCCACGGCGGCGAGCGGCCGTTGAACATGGCCGCCGCGGATGGCGGCGAAGACGACCTCGGCGGCGACCACGGCGACCACGGCGGCGAGCTGCCGGCGGCGGGTGGTGGGGCGGGCACGTCGGCAGGCGCGCCGTCGGACCAGGGCGGCGGCGGCGATCGCCGCGATCGCCGGCGCGGTCGCCGCGGCGGTCGGGACCGCGGCGGCGACCGCCGGCCGCGCGGACCGCGCCCGACGATCGACCAGCTGCTCAAGAAGGGCCAGGAGGTCGTCGTCCAGATCACCAAGGAGGGCATCGGCAGCAAGGGGCCGACCCTGACGACCTACATCTCGCTGCCGGGCCGCTGCCTCGTGCTGATGCCGAGCCTGCCCAAGTGCGGCGTGTCGCGGAAGATCGAGGACGGCCACGAGCGCAAGCGCCTCAAGCGCATCGTCCGCGAGCTCGACGAGACCGGCCACGGCGGCATCGGCTTCATCGTGCGCACCGCCGGCGTCAACAAGAGCCTGCAGGACCTGCAGCGCGACCGCGACTACCTCAAGAAGATCTGGGAGATGGTCGCCCAGCGGCTCAAGGTGACGCGCGCGCCGGCGCTGCTGTACCAGGAGTCCGACCTCGTGCTGAAGGCGATGCGCGACCAGTTCACGCCGGACATCGCCGACGTCGTCGTCGACTGCGAGGACGTGTTCCTGCGCATCCGCGACTTCGCCGAGAAGCTGATGCCGCACATGGCGGAGCGCATCAAGCAGCACGCGATGACGACGCCGCTGTACCACCACTTCGGCATCGAGAAGGACGTCGAGTCCCTCTACCAGCCCAAGGTCGAGCTGCCCAACGGGGCCTCGATCGTCATCGACCAGGCGGAGGCCCTCGTCGCCATCGACGTCAACTCCGGCCGCTACAAGGCCGGCGGCGACACCGACGAGACCGCCTACCGCACGAATCTCGACGCCATTCCGGAGATCGTCCGGCAACTGCGCCTGCGGGACCTCGGCGGCCTGATCATCATCGACTTCATCGACATGGCGCAGGAGAAGCAGCGCCGTGGTGTCGAGCGCAAGCTCATCGAGGCTCTGCGCGGCGACCGCTCCCGCATCAAGGTCGGGCGCATCTCGCCGTTCGGCATGCTGGAGATCACGCGCCAGCGCGTCGGTCCTGGCCTCAAGCGCACGGTGTTCATGCAGTGCCCGCACTGCAAGGGCGCCGGCTGGTCGCGTACCGTGCAGAGCAAGGCGCTGTCCGTGCTGCGCGAGTCGCGCGCGCTGGTGAACCTGAAGGGGTTCTCGGTGCTGCAGATCTTCGTCGCGCCGGCGGTCGCCGACTACCTCGTCAACTACAAGCGCCGCGCGGTGCTCGAGTTGGAGGACGCGGTCGGCAAGTCGCTCGTGTTCCGGCCGGAGGCGAGCTATCCGATCGACGTCGTGCACTACCGCTTCCTGACCGGCGACGGCCAGGAGGCCCGGATCGCGATCCCCGCCGGCCTTGGCGTGAAGGCTTGAGGGGCGTGAAGGCCTGAGGCCCGGATCCGCCCGCGCCGCGGGCGGGTCGGTCGGCGAGGGGGCGGCCCGGGGCTGGCGGGTTTGGCGCAGGCCTTTCCAAGGCAGGCTTGACAGCCCCGCGTCTGCGGCTACCCTCTCCGCCCCTTCCTTTTCGCCGAGAGCGCAGCATGTACGCCGTCGTCGACGATCGCAACCAGCAGTACCGGGTCCAAGCTGGGGACCGCATCCAGATCCACCTCCGCAAGGGCGCCGCCGAGGGCGACGCCATCACCTTCGACAAGGTGTGCCTTGTGGGCGGCGAGGGAGCTGGCCGCATTGGCACGCCGCACGTCGCCGGCGCGTCCGTGACCGGCAAGGTCTTGCGCCAGGTGAAGGGCCCGAAGGTCATCACCGGCAAGTGGAAGCGCCGCAAGAACAGCCGTCGTCGCCGCGGCTTCCGCGCGCAGTACACCATCGTGCAGATCGAGGCGATCAACGGCTGATCGCCGTCCGATCGCTACGAGCGGGCACGCAGACCCCCAACCAGACACCGAGCAGGAGAACATCCCATGGCACACAAGATGGGTCAGGGTTCGACGCAAAACGGCCGGGACAGCAACCCGCAGTACCGTGGCGTCAAGGCCTACGGCGGCCAGCGCGTCAAGGCCGGTTCGATCATCGTCCGCCAACTGGGCACGCGCTTCCGGCCGGGCCTGAACGTCCGTCGCGCCGGTGACGACTCGCTGTTCGCGGTCGCCGAGGGCGTCGTCCGCTTCCAGGACAACGGCAAGGTCCACGTCGACCCGATCCAGGCGAACGGCTGATCGGCGGCCTCCCGCGGCGCGCGCTGCGCGCCGGGAGGACAATCCGGGCGTTCGTCGGTCTGCCGTCCATGTTTGTCGACGAACTCGAAATCCAGGTGCGCGCGGGCAACGGCGGCCACGGCTGCGTTTGCTTCCTGCGCGATGCCAAGACCCTGAAGGGCGGCCCGAACGGCGGTGACGGCGGCGATGGCGGCGACGTCATCCTCCTGCCGACGACGCACTGCAACACGCTGTTCCACCTGACCGGTCGCGGCACCTTCGAGGCCCGCAATGGCGGCCAGGGTTTGCCGCAAAACTGTGGCGGCAAGGACGCGGAGGACCTCGTCATCGAGGTGCCCGTCGGCACGCAGGTCTTCGACGCGGCGCGCGGCAACCTGCTGATGGACCTGGACACCGCGGACAAGCCATGGGTGCTCGCGCGCGGCGGCTTCGGCGGCCGCGGCAACACGCACTTCGCCACGGCGACGCACCGCACGCCGCGCAAGGCCGAACTCGGCAAGGACGGCGAGGAGCGAAGCGTCCGCCTGTCGCTCAAGCTGATCGCCGACGTCGGCTTGGTCGGCCTGCCCAACGCCGGCAAGTCGACCCTGCTGGCGACGGTGACGCGCGCGCGGCCAAAGATCGCCGGCTACCCGTTTACGACGCTGGAGCCGATGCTCGGCATCGCCACCGGCCCGGGCGAGGGCACCTTCGTCATTGCCGACATTCCGGGGCTGATCGAGGGCGCGTCGCAAGGCCGCGGCCTCGGCGATCGTTTCCTCAAGCACATCGAGCGCACCCGGCTCCTGCTTCACCTCGTCGACTGCGGCGACCTGCCGATGCAGCCGCCGGAACAGGCTTGGCGCGTGCTGCGCCAGGAACTCGCCGGGTACGCGCCGGAGCTGGCGCAGCGACCTACCTTGGTGGTCGCGACCAAGGTCGAGGACGAGACCGGTCGGGCGCGGGCGCAGGAACTAGCCAACGCGATCGGCCAGCCCGTGCTGGCGATCTCCAGCGCGACGGGCCGCGGCCTGAACGAACTCGTCGCCGCCATCTGGAGCGTGTTGGCGACGCTGCCGCGACGACCGGGCGCAGACTAGGAGGCTGCGTCCCCGGAGGCTGCGTCACGGAAGGATGCGCCGCCCGGCACGCGCCTTCGCTACCGGTAGTTCGCCAACGATCCTCGGCGACCGCCGATTCGCCTGCGGTCAAATGCCTTGCCCCACCCGCGAATCCACGCACCGGATCCGCGGCCGATCGTGCCCGGCGCCGGGGTGGGGGAAGGGGCGCGGCGCCGTGGGCGAACGGTTCCGCAGGCCGATCGGCGCCCGCCCGGTCGACCGCACGCGGTGTCCGCTGCCTGGGGGAGCGGCCCGACTGCGGCGGGACGCCCCTGCGTGCCGATAGGTCATGAACAGGAGCCACCTTGACCACCCCGACCCCGCCCCCAGGCCGGCCATTCGACCCGGCAGCGTTCGCCGCTGCGGCCCCTGCCGGGCAGCCCGCCGCTGCCCCCGCCAGCGCGCCGCCGCGCCTCCGCGACCTGCTGCGCGTGATGGTCCGCGAGGGCGCGTCCGACCTGTTGATCAAGGCTGGCGGCTGCCCAGCGATCCGCGTCGCCGGCGCGATCCGCTTCCTCGGCGATCAGCTGCTGCCGAACGAGGTCGTGCGCTCCTACGTGTCCGAGGTGTTGAACGAACGGTTGCGCGTCGAGTTCGAGCGTTCGGGCGCGACCGACTCGGCCGTCGCGCTGCCCGGCGTCGGCCGGTTCCGCTGCAACGCCTTCCACCAGTGCGGCGAGTTCGGCCTCGTCTTCCGCTCGATCAAGAACGACGTGCCGTCGTTCAAGGACCTCAACCTGCCGGCGGATCAGCTCAAGCGCCTGGCGTCGCTCAAGCGCGGCCTCGTGCTCGCCACCGGCGTCGCCGGCTCAGGCAAGTCGACGACGCTCGCCGCGATGATCGAATACATCAACCGGACGATGAACAAGCACATCGTCACGATCGAGGACCCGATCGAGTTCCGCTTCGAGGACAAGCGGTCGATCCTGAACCAGCGCGAGATCGGCGTCGACGTGACCAGCTTCGCCGCGGCGCTGCGGCAGGCCATGCGCCAGTCGCCCGACATCATCCTCATCGGCGAGATGCGCGACGCCGAGACGGTGACGGCGGCGCTCTCGGCGGCCGAGACCGGGCACCTCGTCTTCTCGACGCTGCACACCGTCAACGCGGTGCAGACCGTCGAGCGCATCATCTCGTTCTTCCCGCCGTTCCAGCACGACATGCTGCGGCTGCAGCTCGCGCTCAACCTCGCCGGCGTCTGCTCGCTGCGCCTGATCAAGAACAAGGACGGCACGGCCATGGTCCCGGCCGTCGAACTGCTGGTGAACAACCCGACGGTGCGCGACCTGCTGGAGCAGGGCCAGACGCGCCAGTTGCCGAAGGCGCTCGCGGAGGGCTCGTACTACGGCACGATCACGTTCAACCAGTCGCTGATCCGCCTCTACCAGGCCGGCAACATCAGCCTGGACGACGCGCTCGCGTCGTCCGACAACCCGGACGACCTCAAGATGCAGATGCGCGGCATCACCCTGGGCGGCGCCGGTCGGCCCGGGATGCCGGGGATGATGTAGCGCCGCGCGCGTGGCGGCCCGCGGCGCAGAGGGCTACGCTGCGCGACGCCATGGAGCGTCTGCGCACGTTCGGCATCGTCGCGCACATCGACGCCGGCAAGACCACGTTGACCGAGCGCATCCTGCACGACGCGGGCGCGCAACCGCACGTGGGCAGCGTCGACGACGGCACTGCCACCATGGACTGGCTGCCGGCCGAGCGCAGCCGCGGCATCTCGATCACCGCTGCCGCAACGCGCGTGCAGTGGGGCGGCTGCACGCTGCAGGTCGTCGACACGCCGGGTCACGTCGACTTCGTCGCCGAGGTCGAGCGCTGCCTGCACGTGCTCGATGGCGTGGTCGTGCTGGTCGACGGCGTGCGCGGGGTCGAGTCGCAGACGGTGGCGGTATGGCGGCAGGCGGCGGCCCGGTCGCTGCCGCGCATCGTCTTCGTCAACAAACTCGACCGCGACGGCGCCGACTTCGACGCCTGCGTCGCGGAACTGCGCCAGCGCCTCGAGTGCGCGCCCTTGCCGGTCGTGGTGCCCTTTCGCGATGGCGACCGGCGCTTCGCCGGCCTCGGCGACGCGCTGTCCGGAGCGGTGCAGTGGTTCGACGGTCGGCCCGACGCCGCCGACGTGCAGCGCCTGCAGGCGGAGTTGCGCGCGGCCCACGAGCGGATCGTCGACGCCGCCGCCGATGCCGACGAGGCGATCCTTGCCGATGCGCTGGCCGGACGCCGGATCGCGCCCGAGCGCTTGCGGGCGGCGCTGCGGCCGCGCGTCCTGACCGGGACGCTGGTGCCAGTGCTCGCCGGCGCGGCGCTGTGGAATCGCGGCGTCGACTGGCTGCTGGATGGCGTCGTGCACTGGCTGCCTTCGCCCGCCGAGACGCCGCGCACCGGGCTGTGGGGGTTGGCCGCCGCCGGCGATCCGCAGGCGGCGTTCTGTGGGCTCGTGTTCAAGGTGCAGCACGCCGACGAGGTGTGGAACTTCGTCCGCGTCGTGCGCGGGGAGCTGCGCCCGGGCATGGCGTGGGTGCGCGCCCGCCAACCCGGCGAGCCGATGGCCGCGCCGGAACTGTGGACGATGCGCGCGGACCGCCACGAGGGCGTCGCCGCCGCCGGCCCCGGGGAGATCGTCGTGCTGCCCGGTGAGTTCGGCCTGCGGACGGGCGACACACTGTGCGCGCCGGCCGCCGTCGAAGCGCTGCCGCCGCCGCGGTTCCCCGCTCCAGTGCTGACCGTGTCGTTCGAACCCGAGGACGGCCGCGACCTCGCGCGGTTGACCCAGGCGCTGCGCGAACTCGCAGCCGACGACCCCACGCTGCGCGTCGATCGCGACGGCGATCGTCTGCGCGTTCGCGGCATGGGGGAGTTGCACCTCGACGTCGTCGCGGACGCAGTGCGCGCACGCACCGGCGCGCTGTTCCACGCCTCACGGCCGCAGGTGGATCGCCGCGAGACGGTCGCAGTCGCCGCGACGGGCAGCCAGGAAGTGCGGGCCATGATCGGCGGTCGCGAGCGGGCAGCGCGGTGCGTCGTCGACGTCGCGCCGGCTGGTGACGAGGCGCCGGCCGCGGTTGCGGCGACCGGTGGCGATGGGGCGGCCGTGGCGCCGGCCATGGACGAGCTGCGGGCGCTCGTCGCGACCGGTTCGATCTACGGCCCTCTGCATGGGTGCCGCGTTGTGTTGCGCGACGCCGTCGGCGATGCCTCGGGCGTGCTCGAGCCGCTGGTGCAGCAGGCTGCGGCCAAGGCGCTGGCGCAAGCGCTCGACCGGGCGCAGGTCGTGGCACTGGAGCCGTACGTCAGCTTCGAGGTCCGTTGCCCCGAGGACGCCATGACCCCGGTCGTGGCGGATCTGGGCAGCCGCGGCGCCCAGGTGGCCGTGGTCGCTGCCGGACGGCTGGGCGGGCGCGTGGAGGGGCGGGCGCCACTCGCACGCATGTTGGGCTACGTCACCAAGTTGCGTTCCATGACCCGCGGCCTCGGGCAGGTCGATCTGCGGCCGGTTGGGTACGCTCGGCGATGACCGGGGCAGCCTGCCAAGGCCGCCGAAGCGGTGGAATTGTCGATTTGCCTGCTTGACCGCGGCGGGCGGGATCGCTACCCTGCCACACCACTTTGCGCTCCAGGGTGCACATCGCTTGATGTAACCCCTAGCCGCGCAGCAGGTTAGGCTGGATTTGGCCTCAAAAAGGCAAGACCAGCCGCCCGGTGCACCGCGAGACCCAGTCGGGCGACGGCTCGACCAAAACGTCATGCAAGAGCGAATCCAGATCCGTATGGAGGCCTACGACCACGAGGCCCTCGACCAAGCCGCCCTCGACATCGTCGAGACGAGCAAGCGCACGGGCGCCCGCGTCGCCGGTCCGGTGCCGCTGCCGACGCGCATCGAGCGCTACACGGTTCTGCGCTCGCCGCACATCGACAAGAAGAGCCGCGAGCAGTTCGAGATCCGGACGCACAAGCGCCTGCTCTACATCTCGGAGCCGACCACCAAGACGGTCGACGCGCTCAGCAAGCTCAACATGCCCGCTGGCGTCGACATCCGCATCAAGGCCTGATCCCGCCGGCTCCTGAGCCGGCTTGCCGGCCAGCAGCCACACCCCGCACAACCCGCTGTCGAACATGGTCGAGGTCAAAGTCATCCAGGGTGGCGTCGTCACGACGAAGAGCGTCGATGCGGCGACCTTCGGCTCCAAGGTCCTGGGGCGCACGCTCAAGGACGCCATCGTCATGTACGAGGACAATGCCCGCCAGGGCACGGTCCAGGCGCGCACGCGCGCGATGGTCAAGGGCCCGAACAAGAAGCTGTGGCCGCAGAAGCACACCGGCCGCGCCCGCATGGGCACGCCGAAGTCGCCGCTGTGGCGCGGTGGTGGTCGCATCCACCCGCCGGAGCCCCGCGAGCACCGCTACGCGATGCCGGTCAAGGCGCGCCGCAGCGCTCTGCGCAACGCGATCTTCACCAAGTTCCGCGATCAGGAAGTCGCGATCGCCGACGGTTGGCCGACCGGCAAGCCGAACACGAAGTCGGCTGTCGCCATTCTGAAGAAGTTGGGCATCGGAAGCAGCGTCACGGTCGTCACGACCGAGGTCGACCGCAATCTGGTCCGCTCGCTGCGCAACGTGCCTCTGGTCGACGTCAGCACGGTCGGCGACCTCAACGTGCACCAAGTCCTGCTGCGCCGCTACCTCGTGCTGACGCCCGCCGCGTTTGCGGCGATCGAGCAGCGCTTCGCCAAGAAGGAGTCGTGAGATGGCCAATCCCTCCCAGTACTACGACCTCGTCCGTCGTCCGGTCGTCACCGAGAAGTCGACGTCGATGCAGGCGATGCGCAACCAGTTCACCTTCGAGGTCGCGCCCGACGCGAACAAGATCGAGGTGAAGAAAGCGATTGAGACCTTGTTCGCCGTGAAGGTGCTCAGGGTCAACATGGTCAGCATGCAGGGCAAGCAGAAGCGGACCTTCGGCCGCCCTGGCTCGTCCAAGCCGTGGAAGAAGGCGGTCGTGACGCTCAAGAAGGGCGATTCGATCGACGTCAGCTGAGTTCACGCCCCAACCCGCACTCCCACCTAGGCACGCCATGCCAGTCAAAGTCTACCAGCCCACGTCCGCCGGCCGACGCAACGCGTCGGTCCTGGACTTCAGCCACCTGACGAAGGGCAAGCGCCGCGAGAAGGGCCTGACGGAGCGTCTGCACGACCGCGCCGGCCGCGACGCGCTCGGCCACATCACCAGCCGCTTCCGCGGTGGTGGTGCGCGGCGCATCTACCGCAAGGTCGACTTCCTGCGTCAGCGCGACGGCATTCCGGCCGTCGTGGCGGCGATCGAGTACGACCCGAACCGCTCGGCCGACATCGCGCTGGTCCACTACGCGGACGGCCTTAAGAGCTACATTCTGGCGCCCAAGGGCCTCACGGTCGGCATGAAGATCGTGTCCGCCGACCGCTGTGACCCCGAGCTTGGCAACAGCATGCGCCTCGAGTCGATCCCGCTCGGCCTGCAGATCCACAACGTGGAGCTGCAGCCCGGTCGCGGCGGCCAGATTGCGCGTTCGGCCGGCAACAGCTGCCAGCTGATGGCTCGCGATGGCGAGTACGCCGTCGTCGTCATGCCGTCGGGCGAGATGCGCAAGATCCACGCGGAGTGCCGCGCGACGATCGGCGAGATCGGCAATGCCGACTGGCAGAACGTTCGCTGGGGCAAGGCCGGCCGTGTCCGTCACCAAGGCCGTCGTCCGCACAACCGCGGTACGGCACAAAACCCGGTCTCCCACCCGATGGGTGGTGGTGAAGGCCGCACTGGTGGTGGTCGTCATCCCGTGTCGCCGAGCGGCAAGCTCAGCAAGGGTGGCAAGACGCGGCGCGGCAAGGCGCGCAGCAATCCGTTCATCCTCCGGCGCCGTCCGCCGGGCAAGCACGTCGCAGTCGGTAGCGGCTCGTGATTTCCACGTGACCCCAAGCAGCCGCGCTACCCACCAGCCAGCTACCCAGCAGCCAGCTACCCAGCAGCCAGCGAGAAAGACGCCAGGAGATCCGCGATGAGCCGCAGCATCAGCAAAGGCCCGTTCGTCCACCCGAAGCTCATGAAGAAGGTGGAGGCGATGAACAAGAAGGGGGTCAAGGACCCTCTGCAAACGTGGTCGCGCGCGAGCGTGATCCTGCCTGAGTTCGTCGGCCACACGTTCAACGTGCACAACGGCCGCGCCTTCCTGAAGGTCTATGTGACCGAGGACATGGTCGGTCACCGCCTTGGCGAGTTCGCGCCGACGCGCACGTTCCGCGGCCACTCCACCAAGAAGATGGAGGAAGCCAAGTGAGCTTCGAAGTCCGTGCCGTGCACCGCGGCGCCCGCATGGGTGCCTACAAGGCGCGCCGCATCCTGGCGCTGATCCGCGGTCGTTCCGTCAATGCGGCGCTCGACGAGTTGCGCCATGATCGCCACCGCGCTGCGAAGGCGATCTACCGCGTGCTCGCGTCGGCAGTCGCCAATGCGCTGCAGAACCCGACGGTGCGCGCCAACCGCCTGGTCGTCGCCCGCACGTTCGCCCAGGACGGCCCGCTGCTGCCGGGCGGCATGCGCGTGCGTCCGGGTCCGCAGGGTCGCGCGATGCCGATCAAGCGCCGCACCTGCCACATCCACATCCACGTCGCCGATCCGCAGGCGGGCATGCAAGCCGGCGGCGGCAGCGCGGGGGGCGAGGAGTAAGCCATGGGCCAAAAGATCCATCCGACGGGCTTCCGCATCGCGATCACCGAGCCTTGGCGTTCGCGCTGGTACGCGAACAAGAAGGACTTCAGCAAGCACCTGATCGAGGACCAGAAGATCCGCCGCTTCATCCGCAAGGAATGGCAGTTCGCTGCGATCCCGAAGGTGGAGATCGAGCGCACCGGTGAACTCGTGACCGTGTTCATCCACACGGCTCGTCCCGGCGTGCTCATCGGCAAGAAGGGCACCAAGGTCGACGAGTTCCGCATGGAGCTCGAGAAGCTCACCGGCAAGCCGGTGCGCATGAAGATCGTCGAGATCCACCGTCCGGAGCTCGAGGCCAACCTCGTCGCCGAGGCGGTCGCCGAACAGCTCGCCAAGCGCATCAATTACCGTCGCGCCCTGAAGAAGGTCGCCGACGCGTCGATGGCCGCCGGCGCGAAGGGCATCAAGATTCGCGTCGCCGGCCGCCTGGGCGGCGCCGAGATGTCGCGCATCGGCAACTATCGCAAGGGTCGCGTGCCGTGCGGCACGTTGCGCGCGCAGCTCGAGTACGGCTTCGCGACCTGTCTGACGAAGTACGGCACCCTCGGCTGCAAGGTCTGGATCTTCAAGGGCGAGTATGGCCCCGGTGAGACCACCAACGGCCTGCTGCCGGTCCGTCCCGCCCAGGAACGTCCGAACGCCTGATTCCGCAGGAGCACTCCCATGTTGATGCCCAAGAGAACGAAGTGGCGCAAGCAGATGCGCGGTCGCATCCGCGGCGAGGCCACGCGTGGCAACGAAGTCTCGTTCGGCGAATTCGGTCTGCAGGCGCTGGAGCCGGCGTGGCTCTCGGCGCGCGTCATCGAGGCGGGCCGCGTCGCGGCGTCGCGCAGCGCGCCCGAGGCCAAGCTCTGGATCCGCGTGTTCCCGCACAAGTCGGTGTCCAAGAAGGCCGCGGAAACGCGAATGGGCACGGGCAAGGGCGACGTGGAGTTCTGGGCCGCGGTCATCAAGCCGGGCACGGTGCTCTACGAACTCGACGGCGTCACCGAAGACGTCGCCAAGAAGGCGTTCAACCGCGTGGCGCACAAGCTGCCCATGCGCGTCCGTCTGGTCCGCCGGCGTCACAGCTGAGCACGAGGCATTCCCATGAAGAAGGCAATCACCGAGATCCGCGGCGAGGACAGCAAGGAGCTGAAGGCCAAGCTCAACGACCTCCGCAAGGAGCAGTTCGAGCTGCGCTTCCGCGGCGCCGCCGCGACGGGCGCGAAGAGCAGCCGCAGCCGTGAGATCCGCCGCACGGTCGCCCGGATCATGATGGTCCTGGGCGACCGCGCCCGCACGGGAGACAAGAAGCAATGAGCACCAGCACTGGCATTCCGGGTGACGGCGCCGCCGCCGCCGGTTCGACGGAGCGCAACGACCGCAAGGTCATGCGCGGCATCGTTACGTCGAACAAGATGCAGAAGACCGTCGTCGTGCAGGTGGACCGCAAGGTCAAGCACCCGCTCTACGAGAAGTTCATCCCGCGCCGCACCAAGCTCTACGCCCACGACGAAAAGGGCGAGGCGAAGGTCGGCGACATCGTCGAGGTCGTCGAGACCCGTCCGCTGAGCAAGCTCAAGAACTGGCGCCTGCTCCGCATCGTCCAGAAGGCGTCGCAGTAGCCGCCCCGTCCCGTCCGAGCCACCGCTAGCGCCGAAGCTGCAGGAGAACCCCGATGATCCAGGAAATGTCGATGCTCGACGTCGCTGACAACACCGGAGCCAAGCGCGCCATGTGCGTGAAGGTGCTCGGTGGCAGCGGCCGTCGTTACGCGTCGGTCGGCGACGTCGTGATCGCCGTCGTCAAGAAGGCCCTGCCGACGGGCGAGGTCAAGGAGCACGAGATCGTCAAGGCGGTCGTCGTTCGCACGGCCAAGCCGGTGCGCCGCTCCGATGGTTCGTACATCCGGTTCGACCGCAACGCGCTGGTCGTGATCGACAAGGAAGGCAACCCGCGCGGCACGCGCATCTTCGGCGCCGTCGCTCGCGAGTTGCGCGACCGCAACTTCATGAAGATCGTCTCGCTCGCGGAGGAGGTCGTCTGATGCTCGCCAACAAGCCCAAGCCGGTCGTCAGCGTCCACGTCAAGAAGGGCGATCAGGTCGTCGTGACCTCCGGCCAGTACAAGTCCAACGAGGCCCGCGAGGTCCTCAAGGTCCAGTCCGACGGTCGCGTCATCGTCCAGGGCGTCAACCTGCGCTGGAAGCACCAGCGTCGGTCGCAGCAGAACCCCAAGGGCGGCCGCGTCCAGCTCGAGATGCCGATCTCGGCGAGCAAGGTGCTGCTGTTCAGCGCGAAGCTGGGCAAGGGCACCCGCACCAAGGTTCAGGTCGTCGGCGGCAAGAAGTGCCGCGTCGGCGTGAAGTGCGGCACCAACTTCGACGCCCAGGGCGCGAAGTGACCCGTCGCACCGCCAAGTGATCCCCCAGGACCGAATCCCGTCCCCGCGAGTCGCAGAGAGTTCCCGATGACGAGCACGATGAACAAGGCCGAGCCGAAGACGCTGCCGCGCCGCCAGCAGATCTACCGCGACAAGGTGGTCGAGACGCTGCGCAAGGAGTTCGGCTACCCGAACCCGATGATGGTCCCGCGCCTCCAGAAGATCGTCGTCAACATGGGCGTTGGGCGCGCGGTCGAGAACAAGAACCGCATCGAGTCCGCCAACAAGGACCTCACCGCGATCGTCGGCCAGAAGCCGATGATCCGTAAGGCACGCGGCGCCGTGTCGGGGTTCAAGCTCCGCGAGGGTTACCCGATCGGCGTCGCCGTGACTCTGCGCGGCACCCGGATGTGGGAGTTCCTCGATCGCCTCATCTCGCTTGCCATCCCGCGCATCCGCGACTTCCGCGGCCTGCCGAACAAGCTCGATGGCCGCGGCAACTACACGATGGGTCTCTCGGAGCAGAGCGTGTTCCCGGAGATCCAGCTCGACAAGGTCGAGTTCGTCCAGGGCATGGACATCACGTTCGTCACCAGTGCGCCGACCGACAAGGAAGGCCTGGCGCTGCTGACGCACCTGGGTCTGCCCTTCCGCAAGTGAACCCCGCACCGGTACCAACCCAACGCAACATCCCGTGATGCCGGAGAAACCGGCAGCCAACGAACGAGCAAACGAACATGGCGAAGAAGTGCCTGAGGATGAAGCAGCAGCAGAAGCCGAAGTTCTCGACTCGGCGATACAACCGCTGCCAGCTCTGCGGCCGCGCGCGCGCGTACTACCGGAAGTTCGGTATCTGCCGGTGTTGTTTCCGTCAACTTGCACTCCAGGGCGAGATCCCCGGTGTGCGCAAGGCTTCGTGGTAGGAGGTCGAGCCCATGATGACCGATCCGATCGCTGACATGCTCACCCGCATGCGCAATGCGCTGATGAGCGGCGCCTCCAACTGCGTGGTGCCCGGCAGCCGCCTCAAGGTGGCCATCCTGGACACCATGAAGCGGGAAGGCTTCATCCAGAACTACGAGGTCGCCGCCGACGGGCCGCGTTCCGCCATCCGCGTCGAGTTCCGCTTCGGCCCCGAGGGCGAGCGCGTGATCTCGTCGCTGGCGCGATTCAGCAAGCCTGGCTGCCGACGCTACCGCACGGTGAACGACCTGCCGCAAGTACGCGGCGGCCTCGGCATCGCCGTCATCTCGACCAACCAGGGCGTGCTGTCCGACCGCGAGTGCCGCCAGCGCCGCGTCGGTGGCGAAGTCCTCTGCACGGTGGACTGAGAGGCAACCATGTCCAGAATCGGCAAGAAGCCAATCACCGTCCCGAAGGGCGTGACCGTCCAGATCGGCGCCGACTCCGTCGCTGTCAAGGGCCCGAAGGGCGAGCTGAAGTTCCCGCTGCGGCGCGAGGTCAAGGTCGCTGTCGAAGGCGCGACCCTGACGGTCGAGGCCGTGGACGAGGAGCGTCAGTCGCGCGCCCTGCAGGGCACGGCGCGCGCCTGCCTTGCGAACATCATCGAAGGCGTGACCAAGGGCTACGAGAAGAAGCTCGAGATCAACGGCGTCGGGTACGAAGCCGCGGTCGAGGGCAAGGTCCTGGTGTTGAAGCTCGGCTTCAACCGCCCGATCCGCTTCCCGATCCCGACGACGGTCACGATCGAGGCCCCGACGCCCACTGCGTTGCTGATCAAGGGCATCGACAACCAACAGGTTGGCACGGTCGCGGCCTCGATCCGCAAGCTGCGCAAGCCGGAACCCTACAAGGGCAAGGGCATCAAGTACGCGGATGAGGTCATCAAGCGCAAGGCAGGCAAGGCCTTCGCGTCCGGTGGCGGCGCCTGATCGGCGCCCTGAGAGCAGGAGCAAAGCAGCATGACCAGCACGTTCCAAAAGCACCAACGCCGGATCGGCAAGCGCGAATCGGTGCGCGAGAAGTTGCGCAACGTCGGTGGCCGCCCGCGGCTGTCGGTTTTCCGCAGCCTCGCCAACATCTCGGCGCAGATCATCGACGACGTCAAGGGTCAGACCCTCGTGTCCGCCTCGTCGCTGGAGAAGGATCTCCGCGCGTCGACCAAGGGCATGAACAAGACCGACGTCGCCAAGAAGGTCGGCGCCATCGTCGCCGAGCGCGCCAAGCGCGCCGGCCTCGCCAAGGTCTGCTTCGACCGCGGCGCTTACAAGTACCACGGACGAATCAAGGCCCTCGCCGACGCGGCGCGCGAGGCGGGCCTGGACTTCTGATCCTCGACCCTACGATCCACGCACGGCAGGACCGGCGCAGCCGGTGAGACAGAGACATGGCCAAGGGCAAGATTCCACTGATCCCGATCGACGAAGCGTTGTCGGCTGACGTCGAGGACGACGTCGTCGCCATCAACCGATCGGCGTCGGTCGTCAAGGGCGGACGTCGCTTCTCGTTCAGCGCGTTGTCGGTCGTCGGCAACCGCAATGGCCTCGTCGGCATCGGCTACGGCAAGGCCAACGAGGTCCCCAATGCGATCGAGAAGTCGGTCAAGGACGCGCGCAAGCAGATCATGCGCGTGTGCCGCAACGGTTCGACGATCCCGCACATGACCGAGGGCGAGTACGGCGCGACGAAGGTGCGCCTGCTGCCCGCGGCGCCCGGCACGGGCATCATCGCCGGCAAGGCGGTGCGCAAGGTCCTCGAGCGCGCCGGCATCGCCGACATCCTCACCAAGAACTACGGCTCGACGAACGCGATGAACGTCGTCAAGGCCACCATGATGGCGCTTAGCAAGCTGCGCAACCGTGAGCAGACCGTCGCGCTGCGCGGAGTGAACCTCGAATGAACCTCGCCGAAGCGAAGGCCCTGGGCCTCAAGTTCCCCGAACGCAAGCGGATCGGTCGTGGCGTCGGCTCCGGCCTCGGCAAGACGTCGGGCCGCGGCCACAAGGGCGCCAAGGCGCGCTCGGGCTGGTCCCGCCGCATCGGCTGGGAAGGCGGCCAGATGCCGCTCTACCGCCGCCTGCCGAAGGTCGGCTTCAACAACAAGAACTTCGAGAAGGTCTTCACCGTCGTCAATGTCGGTGACCTCGACGCGTTCGACGCAGGCGCTCAGGTCGACCTGCAGGCCGTGCTGGCGAAGGGCCTGACCTCGAAGGAAAAGCAGTCGGACCTGTTCAAGATCCTCGGCGATGGCGAGGTGAAGAAGGCGCTGACCGTCAAGGTCGACGCCATCACCGCTTCGGCGCGCGCGAAGATCGAGAAGGCTGGCGGCACTGTCGTGCTGATCGAGAAGAAGCCGCGCCGCGACAAGTTCGTCGCCAAGGACGGCAGCAAGCGCCAGCCCGGGGCTCCCCGGCGTCGGGGCAAGTAATCGGATCCGATCGCAGCACCGACCGCGCCAACGCCGGTAGCACACGATGAACCTGACGCTAGCCAATCTGTTCAAGATCAAGGAGATCAGGAACAAGATCCTGATCACCCTGGGACTGCTGTTGGTCTACCGCGTCGGCTCGTTCATCCCGCTGCCGGGCGTCAACTTCGGCGAGGCGCTCAAGAGCCTGCAGGACGTCGGTGGCATCAACAAGCTGTTCGGCATGATGAACGTGCTGACTGGCGGTTCGCTGCAGAGCGCGACGCTCTTCTCGCTCGGCGTGATGCCGTACATCTCGGCTAGCATCATCTTCAGCCTGCTGACCAAGGCCGTGCCGGCGCTCGAGAAGATCGCCAAGGAAGGCCAGAGCGGGCAGCGGCGGATCAACCAGTATACGCGCCTGACTACGGTCGGCATCTGCCTGCTGCAGAGCTGGTTCGTGATCTTCGGCGCCCTGCGCGTCGAGAACAGCCGCCTGCTGCATACCGGCGTCAGCGACTGGTTCGGCATCTACTGCATCATCGTGATGGTGGGCCTGACGGCGGGCACGCTGTTCATCATGTGGCTCGGCGAGCAGATCTCGGAACACGGGGTCGGCAACGGCATCTCGCTGATCATCATGGCGGGCATCATCAGCAACCTGTACCCGTCGATGGCCTCTTACCTCGAGGGCTTCGACCGTGGCGCGTGGCAGACGCTGCTGACGTTCCTGGGCGCTTGGGCGATCGCGGTCGTCGCCGTCGTCTACATGACGAAGGCGCAGCGCCGCATCCCGATCCAGAACGCCAAGCACCAGCGCGGTCGCAACGTGTACGGCGGTGAGCGCGCGTTCCTGCCGTTCAAGCTGAACCAGGCGAACGTGATGCCGATCATCTTCGCCTCGGCGCTGCTGATCATCCCACAGTTCCTCGGCACTGCGACCGGTATCACCTGGCTTGAGCAGGCTTTCAGTAGCCAGACCAGCGGCTTCTGGTACGTCTTGACGTACACCGCGCTGATCTTCTTCTTCGCCTTCTTCTGGACGTCGATGATGTTCCAGCCGAACGAGATCGCGAAGAACCTGCAGGAGCAGGGTTCGTTCGTCCCCGGCATCCGGCCCGGTCGTCAGACCGCCGAGTTCCTGGAGTCGACGATGTTCCGCATCACGCTGGCGGGCGCGAGCTTCCTCGCGGTCGTCGCGATCATCCCGTCGTTCGTCGGTGCGTCCGGCGGCGGCGCGATGGACATGGCGCTGCTGTACTTCATGTCCGGCACGTCGATCCTCATCGTCGTCGGCGTCGCTCTCGACATGGTCGAGAAGCTCAATGCCATGCTGGTCATGCGCAACTACGAGACGACCATGAAGGAAGGCGAGGCATCGGCCGCCTCCGGCAGCGGTTGGGGCCGCAGGTCGAGCTGATGCCGATGGCGATCGCCCTTCAAGCCCGCTGCGTGTTCCTCGGCGCCCCTGGCGCCGGCAAGGGCACGCAAGCCAAGCAGGTCGCGGACGCGGCCGCGCTGGCGCACATCTCCACGGGCGACATGCTGCGCCAGGAAGTCGCCGCTGGCAGCGAACTCGGCAAGCAGGCCAAGGGCTACATGGACGCCGGCAAGCTCGTGCCGGACGAGGTCATCATCGGCATGGTGCGCGCCCGCATCGCGCAGCCCGACGCCAAGGCCGCCTGGATCCTCGACGGCTTTCCCCGTACGATCACGCAGGCGGAAGCCCTCGATCGCAGCCTGACGGGGGAGTCCGCGCTGACGCATGTCATCTACTTCGCCGTCCCTGAGGCAGCCCTGATCGGTCGCCTTGCGGGTCGTCGGACCTGTTCCCAGTGCGGCGCCATCTGGCACGTGGAGAACAAGCCGACGAAGCGCGCGGACAAGTGCGACGCGTGCGGCGGAGACTTGGTCCAACGCAGCGATGATCGCCCCGAGGCGATCGGCAAGCGTCTGGAAGTGTATCGGTCGCAAACGGCGCCCTTGCTGGCGTACTACCGCGATCGCAGTGTTTTGCGGGAGCTCGACGCCAATCGTGCGCCCGAAGTCGTGTACCAGGAGTTGCTGAAGCTGATGCAATGACGACAGCCGACGGAATCACGCCGCAAGCGGGCGGTGATCGGGGCGTACGCGCCACGGTCATGGCCCACCTGAACAACGGCATGTTCCGCCTGCAGTTGACCGACGGACGCGAGGTGACGGCCCACACGGCCATGGACTTCCGGATGGCGTTCGCGCGCCTGTTGCCGGGAGATCAGGTCGCCGCCGAGATCTCGCCCTTCGATCCCAACAAAGCCCGCATCCTGCGGTTGCTGAAGTCGACGCAGCAGAGCCAGCACGAGAAGCCCAACCCGAATCCCCCCAACCAGCGAGAACGGTCGTGAAGGTCAGAGCCAGCGTCCGACGCATCTGTGAGCACTGCAAGGTCATCAAGCGCGCTGGCGTCGTGCGCGTCATCTGCAGCAATCCCCGCCACAAGCAGCGTCAAGGCAAGTAACCGTCCAGGTAAGCACCCATGCCACGTCTCCTCGGCGTCGACATCCCCAACGAAAAGCGCATCGAGATCGCGCTGCAGTACATCTATGGCGTCGGCCCGTTCGTCGCCCGCAAGGTGCTGAAGGAACTCGCGATCAACCCGTCGGTCCGCGCCAAGGACCTCAAGGACGACGAGGTCGCCAACATCGCCAGCTACCTGGAGAAGAACTTCCCGGTCGAGGGTGCTCTGCGTCGCCTGACGATGCAGAACATCAACCGCCTGAAGGAGATCTTCTGCTACCGCGGCCTGCGGCACCGCCGCGGCCTGCCCGTCCGCGGCCAGCGCACGCGCAGCAACTCGCGTTCGCGCAAGGGCCCGCGCAAGACCGTCGCCAACAAGAAGATCCTCAGGAAGTGATCCGATGACCACGCAGAATCCGGCCAACACGGCCGCTCCCGACAAGAAGAAGGCCAAGCTGCGCAAGAACGTCGGCAAGGCGATTGCCCACGTGAAGGCGTCCTTCAACAACACGATCATCACGGTCGTCGACAGCGCTGGTCAGGTGCTCGCCTGGGACTCCGCCGGCACGATCGGCTACAAGGGCTCGCGCAAGAGCACGCCGTTCGCGGCCCAGCGCGCCGCCGAGAAGGTCGCCGACAAGATCAAGAAGATGGGTGTGCATGAGGTCGAAGTGCTCGTCCGGGGCCCCGGCTCCGGCCGCGAGTCCGCGATCCGCGCGCTGTCGAACTCGGGCATCGAGGTCAAGTCGATCGAGGACGTGACCCCGCTGCCGCACAACGGCTGCCGCCCGCGCAAGCGTCGCCGCGTCTGATCGTCCGCGCCTGCACCTTTCCAACCAGCCACAGTTACTAGCCAGCCACTGGCCGACACGAGAATCCTGGACCTGCAATGGCCCGCACCGACACGAACGTCTGCAAGCTTTGCCGTCGCGAAGGCGTGAAGCTGTTCCTCAAGGGACAGCGCTGCTTCTCCGAGAAGTGTGGCGTCAACCGCCGCAACTACCCGCCGGGACAGCACGTGCGCCCGAAGAAGGGCACCGACTACGGCACGCAGCTGCGCGAGAAGCAGAAGTGCAAGCGCATCTACGGCGTGATGGAACGCCAGTTCCAGCACTACTTCTCGATCGCGCAGCGGCAGAAGGGCAACACGGGCGCGAACCTGCTGATCCTGATGGAGCGGCGCCTCGACAACGTGGTGCTGAGCCTCGGATTGGCGTTCTCGCGCTTCGACGCTCGCCAGATGGTGGCCCACGGCCACGTCTACGTGAACGGCAAGCGCGTCGACATCGCCGGCTACCTTGTCCGTCCGGGAGACGAGATCACGGTCAAGGGCACCGACAAGATCAAGAAGAAGGCGGGCGACGCCGTCGAGATGAACAAGGGCCGCGCGCTGCCCGGCTGGCTCGAAGCCACGCCGGCCGAGCTCAAGGGCCGCGTCATCCAGCTGCCCAAGCGGGAAGACGTCAGCGTCGAGATCCAAGAGCAGCTCATCGTCGAGCTGTGCTCGAAGTAGTCCGCACCCCACAAGCGAATCCGGGAGACCCCACGCATGCGCATCCGTTGGCGTAACTTCGAGCTGCCTTCCCAGGTCCGTCTGGAGCGGGAGACCGCCACGTCGCAGTACGGTCGCTTCGTCGTCGAGCCCTTCGAGAAGGGCTTCGGCACGACGATCGGCAATGGCCTGCGTCGCGTGCTGCTGTCCTCGCTCGAGGGCACGGCGGTGACCTGGATCCGCATCGACGGCGTCGTGCACGAGTTCTCGACGATCCAGGGCGTCCTCGAGGACGTCGCGCAGATCGTCCTCAACATCAAGAAGCTGCGCGTCAAGATGCACACCGACGCGCCGACGACGCTCCGCATCGACGTCAACCAGAAGGGTGAGGTGCTGGCGTCGAAGATCGAAGGCGATCACAACATCGAGATCGCCAACCCGGACCTCAAGATCTGCACGCTGACCGAGGACGTCCGCTTCTACTGCGAGATGCAGGTGAAGAAGGGCCGTGGTTACGTGACGGCCGAGGAGAACGTCACCGAGGAGCAGGAGATCGGCACGATCCCGTGCGATTCGATCTTCAGCCCGGTGCACCGCGTCCGCTACGCCATCGAGAACACGCGCGTCGGCAAGTCGACCGACTACGACCGCTTGGTCCTGGAGATCTGGACCGACGGCACCGTGACGCCGGAGATGGGCCTCGTCGAGGCGAGCAAGATCTACCGCAAGCACCTCAACCCCTTCGTCCAGTACTTCGAGATGAAGGAAGACCTCGCGGTCGAGGGCGGCGCGCTGGCGCCGGAGGGCGACGAAGGCGCTCGCCGTCGCGAGATGGTCGACCTGCTCAACAAGAGCATCGACATGCTCGAGCTGTCGGTCCGTTCGAAGAACTGCCTCGACAGCGAGAACGTCGCGACGCTGCGCGATCTCGTCGCGCTGGCCGAGCCGGAACTGCTGAAGGTCCGCAACTTCGGCAAGACGTCGCTCAAGGAAGTGAAGAGCAAGCTGGCCGCCCTGGGCCTGACGCTCGGAATGAACATCGAAGAGTTCAAGCAGGGCTGATCCGAAAGAGAGAGATTCGCGGCCATGATGCACAATGTCGCAGGCAAGCGTTTGGGGCGGAACACGGCTCACCGTGCCGCCCTGCGCAAGAACTTCACCGTTTCGCTCATCAAGCACGAGCGCGTCGTCACCACGCTGCCGAAGGCCAAGGCGCTGCGCCCCTTCGTGGAGAAGATGATCACGCTGGCTCGCAGCACCGACGCCAAGACCAAGCTCCATCGCATGCGGCGCGCCATCGCGTTCCTGCAGGACAAGGCCGCGGTGAAGAAGCTGTTCGACGTGATCGGTCCGCGTTTCGCCAACCGCGCCGGCGGCTACACGCGCATTCTGCGCCTGCCGGACTACCGCATCGGTGACGGCGGCTCGAAGGTCGTGTTCGAACTGGTCGAGAACAACGTCCTCGAACAGAAGATCAAGGCCAAGGAAGCCGCGATGACGAAGGACGCCGAGCCGGCCGCCAAGGCCTGATCGACGGCCCGCGGCGTTGCCGCGCTCGCGACGAGGGCGCTCCGGCTCGGCCGGGGCGCCCTCGTCGCGTTTCCGGCCCACGCGTGTTCGACGAACGCGAAGGTCTGGACCCGCGTCGCCCGCAACGACGATGCGACAGTGTGGGGGCGCAGGGTGGCCCGCATCGGTGCGATTGCGGGCAAGGGCTGCGAAGACGCGCCTGCTCCATGCTCCCGCGGCGCGCAACCGCCGATGAAGCAACGGCAAATCTGCCGTGAGAGGAGTCCGCATCGCGTCGCGCGAACCGATCGCCAGATGGCGCGCAAGGCGCACGTAAGTGCTTGTCGGCAATGGCATCACCGCAGCGTGTGGTGGCGCCTGCGCCGCGGCCATCGCCTTGCCATCGCGTGTTCGTCGCAATCTTCACCGCGCCGGACGCGCCGCTTCATGCGCCGCGCAAGAACACCATGGGTCCACGGAGCGACCGCTTCGCCCCCGTGCGACAGGAAACGAACGAAGAACCACCAACCCCCAATGCCTCAACTCAACCACCGTTCGCCGCGCGCGCTCGTCGCCGTCGCGGCCCTGGCGGTCGCCGGCAACGTCGCCGCCCAGGTCCTCGTCCAGGGTCCCAGCTCGACCCGCACTTCGTACCAGGTGCCGTACAACGCCGCGTCCGGCGTCGTGCGCAACATCACGTCGATCGTCTCGACGCTCGACCTCGTGCCGACCACCGGCGCGCTCGCCACGCCGTTCGAGATCGCCGGCATCCTCGACGGCCTCGGCGCCTACGACAACGGCAACGGCACCGTGACGGTGCTGGCCAGCCACGAGATCAACACGCCGAACGGCGTCATCCGGCAGCACGGCGCGCGCGGCACGTTCATCACGGAGCTGATCCTCGACAAGAACACGCTGCAGGTGATCTCGGCGCAGGACCTGATCCACACGTTCGTGCTCAACGGCGTCGACCGCAACGTCGCCAACAACAACGCGCTCGCGCTCGGCCGCTTCTGCTCGAGCGACCTGCCCGACGTCTCGGCGTTCTTCAACCCGACCACGGGCCTCGGCACGCAGGAGCGCATCTTCATGGCGGGCGAAGAGGGCCCCGCGAGCGGCTACGCCGTCGCCACGGTCGCCACCGGCGCCGAGAAGGGCCGCGGCTACATCCTGCCGCGCTTTAACCTCACCACCAACGGCTCGGGCCTCACGGCCGTCGGTTCGTGGGAGAACCTGGTCGCCAGCCCGTTCGCGCAGGACCTGACCGTCGTCGCCAGCACGAACGACGGCGGCACCGGCCTCATGGGTCAGACGGTCAACGTGTACGTCGGCCAGAAGCAAGCGACGGGCAATGTCGTCGAGCGCGCCGGCCTGACGAACGGCCAGAACTACATCGTCGGCGTCGTCGGCAACGCCAACGAGATCGTCGACACGACCACCCGCCAGACCAACATCACGTCGGGCACGCGCTTCACCCTCAACCTCAACGCCGCCGGCACGCGCTTCTCTCGCCCTGAGGACGGTGCGTGGGATCCGCTCAACCCGACGGACTTCTACTTTGTCACCACCGACCGCCTCGACACCGCGACCAACACCGGCACGAACCGGACGGTCGGCGCGTCGGGCCCGGCCAACCAGGCCGGTCGCTCGCGCCTGTGGCGCATGCGCTTCGACGACATCACCAAGCCCCTGCTCGGCGGTGTCATCGACCTGCTGATCGATGGCAGCAAGAACGGCCAGAAGGTCAACATGCTCGACAACATGTGCGTCGGCGGCGACGGCATGGTGTACCTCACCGAGGATCCGGGCAACTCGACGTACCTGGGCAAGACCTGGGCCTACGACCCGGCCACGGACACAATGGTCGGCCTGACCAAGTTCGACAGCGCCCGCTGGGGCGACCTCGCGGTCAACGGCGGCACGCCAGGCGCCACTCTGCCGCACAGCAACGACAAGGAGATCTCCGGCATCATCGACGTCACGTCGATGTTCCCGCACGCCGCCGACGAGCGCGTGCTGCTGTTCGACATCCAGGACCACTCGACCAACCCGGCCGTCGCCTCGGCGTCGTCGGTCGAGGGTGGCCAGCTGCTGCTGATGCGCGTCGCGCTGCGCGGCCGCGCGGAGTCGTACGGCGTCGGCTGCAGCGGCCTCAACCTCGCGGGCGCGCTCGGCGCGCGGCCGCGCGTCGGCGGCACCTTCCTGGCCGACGTGACCGGCATCGCGGCCGGCGCGACGACGTTCGTCGCCGCGGGCGCGTCGAACACCGCGTGGCAGGGCAACCCGCTGCCGCTCGACCTCGGCAGCTTCGGTCTGCCGGGCTGCGCGCTCCAGCAGGACCTGCTGCTCGGCTCGGGGTATCCGATGACGGTGACCGGCACGGGTTCGGCCCGCTTCTCGCTGGCACTCCCGTTGTCCTTCGACCTCGTCGGCTTCCGCTGCTACCTGCAGGCGTGGAACGCCTCCGGGCAGCTGTCGCAGGGTCTGACGGTCGTCGTCGGCTACTGACCGATGCGGCGAGCCGGCGCCGCGTTGGCGCCGGATCCGAGTGAGACCATCGACCAAGGCCTGGGCCCGCACGGCGGGCTCAGGCCGCATCCGTTTGCAGTCGTATGTTCCTCAAGGTCGTCATCTGCTTTTTGGCTGCGTTCGTCTTCGTTCGCGGCAGCTTCGCCCAAGACGAAGCGCCCGCACCGCGCGCCGTGGCGCTGCGTCACGCCGACCACTGCGATCGCATCCACCGCGAACTCTCGGCGCGCGCCGGTGCGCTGCTTGACGCCGTCACCGTCCTCGCCAAGGCCCCGGACGCCGCGTCCCTGCAGGCGGCGCGCGCGGCCTGGACGTCGGCCCGCAGCGTGTATGGCCAGATCGAGGCGCTCCGCTTCCACGGCGGCCCGATCGACGGCGTCGAACCGCTGTTGAACGCGTGGCCCGTCGACGAGGTCTACATCGACTACGTCACCGGCCAACCTGCCGCCGGCATCGTCGCCGACCGCGCCAAGGTGCCGGTGCTCGCCGCCAGCGTGCTGGCGGAGCTGAACGCGCGGGGTGGCGAGACCAACGTCAGCGTCGGCTGGCACGCGATCGAGTTCCTGCTCTGGGGCCAGGACCTCGACCCCGCGGGACCTGGCCGCCGGCCGTGGACCGACTTCGCCGATGGTCCCGACGGCAGCCCGAACGCGGCCCGCCGGCGGCAGTACCTCAGCGTCGTCACCGCGCAGATCGTCGCGAACCTGCGCGACCTCGCGCGCCAGTGGGTCCCGGACGCCGACAACTTCCGTCGCCGCTACGAACGCGATCCCGCCGACGCCGTCCGCCGCATGCTCACCGGCGCCATCACGCTGACCAGCTTCGAACTCGCCGGCGAACGGCTCGCCGTCGCCTACGAGACGCGCGACCAGGAGCAGGAGCACTCGTGCTTCAGTGACACGACGTGCGACGACCTCGTCGCCAACCAGCGTGGCATCGACGCGATCTTCCGCGGCGGGCTCGGCGAGCCGACCTCGCACGACCTGCTCGGCCTCGTGCGCGGCAAGGACCCGGCGGTGGCCGAGCTGCTGGCCGCGCGCCTCGACGCCACGATGGCCGCGCTGCGCGCGATCCCGGCGCCGTTCGACCAGGCGTTCCTCGGGCCGGACGACGGTCCGGGCCGCACCGCCATCCGCCGGGCGATCACGGCGCTCGAAGAACAGGCCGAGGCGATCGCGATCGCCGGCGGCGTGCTTGGCTACGACCTGCCGCTGCGGCGCGGCAACTGATCCCGCGATGGCACGCACCGTGATTCCGCCTCCTCCAGTTTCCGTCGTGCGACGCCGACCGACCGTGCAGCCCGCGGCGACCCGCTCCCTGGCGCGCGCCGCTGCCGTCGTCGTCGCCCTGGCCATCGCGGGCACGTCGCGCGTCGCCGTGGCCCAGCAGGCTCCGCGCGCCGCGGCGATCGGTGCCGCGGACCATGGCCTGGCACGGGGCGCTGCCGCCGCGCCGGCTGCGATCGACGTCACCGTCACCGACGCCACCTCGAACGCCTTCAGCCATCCGCTGCCGACGCTGCGCGCCGAGGACCGCCGCGCCTTCAGCGTCGGCAACGCGCTGTTCCGCGCCAACTGGGTCACCGCGCCCGCCAGCGCCAAGGGCCTCGACGGCCTTGGCCCGTTGTTCAACGCGCGCTCGTGCAGCGCGTGCCATCTGCTCGACGGCCGCAGCCAGCCGCCGCGCGCCGACGAGGCCGAACGCCACGGATTGCTGGTGCGCATCGGCGTGCCGGTGGCAGGCGGCCCGGATGCGCCACACCCGCAGTACGGCGGGCAGGTGCAGGACGCGGCGATCCCCGGCGTTGCACCCGAGGCGCGCGTCGACATCGCCTGGGCCTGCGTGCGCGGGACCTACGGCGACGGCGAACCCTTCGAACTGCTGCGCCCGACCTACACCCTCGCAGCGCCGGCATACGGGCCGGTGGGGGACGTCGTGCTCGGCGGGCGCACGGCGCCGCACATGATCGGCCTCGGCCTGCTCGCGGCGATCCCCGACGCGGCGCTGCGCGCGCTCGCCGATCCCGACGACCGCGATGGCGACGGCGTTTCCGGCCGCGTGCATGTGCTGCCCGATGGCCGCATCGGCCGCTTTGGCTGGAAGGCGACGCAACCGACCGTGCGCGAACAGGTCGCCGGCGCCTTCGTGCACGACATGGGCATCACGTCGAGCCTGCATCCGAGCGAGCCCCTGACCACCGCGCAGGCCGCCGCCCGCGCCGCGGCCGCTGCGACCGCCGCGACGGACGGCGAGCCGGAGATCACCGACGCCAAGCTCGACCGCATCGTCTTCTACGCCAGCGCCTTGGCGCCGCCGTCGCCGCGTGGTGGCGACGAGCCGGCGGTCGCGGCAGGGCGCGCGCTGTTCATGCGCTTTGGTTGCGCCGCCTGCCATGTGCCAGAGTGGACGAGCGGCGATCCGGCTTGGCACCCGGCCGCTGCCGGCCGCCGCTTCCAGCCGTACACGGACCTGCTGTTGCACGACCTCGGCCCGGAACTCGCTGACGGCAAACGCGACGGCGACGCGCAGCCGGCCGAGTGGCGCACCGCGCCGCTTTGGGGCATCGGCCTCGTCCCGGCCGTCAACGGCCACGAGCGCTTGCTGCACGACGGCCGCGCCCGGGGGCCGGCCGAGGCGATCCTCTGGCACGGCGGCGAGGCGCTGGCCGCGCGCGAGGCCTTCCGCCTCGCACTTGCGGCCGATCGTGCCGCGCTCGTCGCCTTCGTGCGCTCGCTCTGACCGCCGCGCGCGGCCCGCACGCCTCAGCGCGGCTGCGCTGCCGCCGGCCGCTTCTCGATCGTCACCGTGCGCTCGAACGTCTGTCCGGCGCGGAAGAAGCGCAGTTCGACGGCGCGACCGACGCCGGCGAGGTACATCTGGCGCTGGAAGTCGACCGGGGCGTGGATCTCGACGCCGGCGAAGTGCGTGAGGAAGTCGTCGACCTGCAGGCCGGCGGCGCTTGCCGGACTCGGCTGGAAGACGTTCTCCAGCAGGATGCCGTGCGGCGGCTTCACCATCGCCTGGAACGCCGGCAGGCCGCGCACCTTCGCGACCTCGATGCGGCTCATCACCGAGAATCCGAGCCACGGCGACTGCGTGGTGCCGGCGGTCCGGATCGCGTCATGGAGGCCCACCAGCAGCTTGCTCGGCAGCGCCCACGCGCTGCCGACCGCGGTCCCGCCTTCGACCTGCAGCGGATGCAGCAGGCCCATGACCGTGCCGTCGAGGCCGAGGACCGGGCCGCCGAACGCGCCCGGATGCACGAACATCGTCGCCTGCATGTAGGTCGCGTTCATCAGCTCCTGGTAGCAGTCGCGGGAGGGCTTGGCGACCAGCATGCCGGTCGCCATGTAGCGCTCCGGCCCGAACGGATCACCGACGCCGACCAGCAGGCTGCCGATCTCCAGCGCGTCGCTGTCGCCGAACGCGAGCACGCCGTTCTCAGGCGGCGTGTGGCTCGGGTAGACGGCCAGCCGGAGCACGGCCAACTGCAGCGTCGGCTCGACGCCGACCACGTCGCACAGCACGCGCTGGCCGTCGGCGGTCTCGACCTCGACGAGGTCGGCCTGCCGCTCGGGCGTCACGAGCAGTGGCGCGAGGCCGGTCAGCACCTCGTCCTTGGCGACGAAGAAGCCCGAGCCCGAGCGGTGGGGGCGGAATCCCTGGTACTCGCGCTCGAACGTCGGAGCCGCGACCCACCCGACCGGCGCGGCCGCCTCCGGGGCCGGCGCTGCGGCCGGAGCCGCAGCGGCGTCGGCCCCGCTCGCGGCGGCGTCCTGGCGCACGAACGTGCGCACAGTCACGATCGCCGGCCAGGCATTCTTGGCGAGCGCGATGAGGTCGCTCTGCAGCGCCAGCGCGGCGGTGGCTGGTGGTGGCGACGCCGCGGGCGGGGACGTGGGCGATTGCGCGGCGGGCGTGCCGACGAGCAGTGCGGCGAGCGCGGCGGCGAGGACGGTGGCGGTCTTGTGGTGGGCCATCCACGGATGCTGGCGGCCGCCTTGCGCGCTTGTGGCCAGGATCGTGTGAAGAATCCGCGCGACGACCAGCCGTCAGGTGCGCGTGAACGAGAGGTGCTCGGGGCCGACGAGCAGCGACAGTTCGTCGAGCAGTTCGTCGGTAACGCGGACGCCGTCGTCGGCGCGCACGCGGTAGCAGTCGGCGCCGTCTTCGACGTCGAGCAGCAGATGCTGGTGGCCCTTGTGGCGGGCGCAGACGGCGGCGACGCGCTCGAGGTTCGCTTCGGCGGCCATGACGCCGCGCAGGTGCACCACGAGGCCGGCGACCTCGCGCCGGATGACCTCGTTGGCCGGATCCAGCTGGTCGAGCAGCAGCGCCTTCTCCTCGCTGTTGGCGTCGAGCCGCCCGGTCAGGAACACGATCGCGTCGTCGACGATGCGGTCCTTCAGGTTGGCGTAGTTGCGCGCGAAGCAGGTGACGGCGACCTGGCCGTGGCGGTCCTCGAGCTGGAAGCGCGCCATCTTCTGGCCGGCGTTCTTGCCCTGCTTGATCTGCAGCACTCGCACCGAGCTGATCATCCCGGCGATGCGCGTCGTGCCGCCCGGCTCCAGCTTGGCCAGCGACGCGGTCGTCTGCCCGGCGATGCGGGCGAGGAAGGCGCCGCGCTTCTCGAACGGGTGGCCGGACAGGTAGAAGCCGAGCGACTCCTTCTCGCGTGCGAGCCGCTCCTTCTCGGGCCATTCGGCGACGCCGGTCCCGGTCGCCGCCGCCACGGCCGTCGGCGCGGGCGCGGCGAACAGCATCTTCTGGCCGCGCTTGCGGTCCTCGCGCGCCAGCACCGAGGCGCGCAGGGCGCCCTCGATCGCGGCGAAGTCGCCGGCGCGCGTGCGGCCCATGCCGTCGAAGGCGCCCGCCTGCACCAGCGCCTCGAGCGCGGTCTTGTTCAGCACGTTGGCGTCGAGCCGCTCGCACAGTTCGTCGAGTCCCGCGAATGCGCCGCCGCGCCTGCGCTCGGCGGCGATGCTGTCCGCGGCGCGCGCGCCGACGCCCTTCACGGCGCCGAGGCCGTAGCGGATCGACTTGCCCTCGACGCCGAAGTAGCGCTGCGAGTGGCTGACGCTCGGCGGCAGGATCGCGACTCCGGCGCGTCTCGTCTCGTCGACGAACTCCTTGATCTTGTCGCTGTTGCCGGACTCGACCGTCAGGTTCGCGGCGGTGAACTCGATGGGGTAGTGGGCCTTGAGCCACGCCGTCTGGTAGGTGACCAGCGCGTACGCCGTCGAGTGCGACTTGTTGAAGCCGTACCCGGCGAAGTACTCCATCGTCTCGAACAGTTCCTTCGCGAACTTCTCGCCGTAGCCCTGCTTCACCGCGCCGGCGATGAACTGGTCCTTGAACTTGGCCATGACCTCGGGCTTCTTCTTGCCCATGGCCTTGCGCAGGTTGTCGGCTTCCGTCATCGAGAAGCCGCCGATGACCGCGCTGATCTGCATCACCTGCTCCTGGTAGACGATGACCCCGTAGGTCGCCTCCAGGACGGGCTTGGTCGCCTCGTGCGGGTACTCGGTCTTGGCCTTGCCGTGCTTGCGGTCGACGAACATGTCGACCATGCCCGAACCCAGCGGACCCGGGCGGTAGAGCGCCAGCACGGCGATGACGTCCTCGAACGTGTCGGGCTTCAGGCGCGTCAGCAACTCGCGCATGCCGCTCGATTCGAGCTGGAAGATGCCCTGCGTCTCGCCGCGCGCGATCAGCTCGTAGGTGGGCCTGTCGTCGAGCGGCAGCTTGCCGAGGTCGACGTCGACGCCGTGCACCTCCTTCACGAGGCGCACGGCCTCCTGCAGGATGGTCAGCGTCTTCAGGCCGAGGAAGTCCATCTTCAGCAGGCCGACCTCCTCCAGCTCGGTCATCTGCCACTGCGTGATCACGTCCTCGCCGTTCTTGGCCAGCGGCACGTAGTCGCGCAGCGGCCGGTCGGCGATGACGACGCCGGCGGCGTGGATGGAGCTGTGGCGGGCCAGACCTTCGAGCTTCAGCGACAGGTCGAACAGCCGCTTGTGCTGCGGGCTGCTGTCGCGGATCTGCTTGAGCTCGGCGTCGCTCTCCAGCGCCGCCTGCAGCGACGCGCCCGGGCCCTGCGGCACCTTCTTGCACAGCTTGTCGACGTCGGCGATCGGGAAGTCGAGCACGCGGCCGACGTCGCGCAGCACGCCGCGGCTGGCCATGGTGCCGAACGTGATGATCTGGCAGACGCAGTCGTTGCCGTACTTCTGGCGGACGTACTGGATGACCTCGTCGCGGCGGTTGCCGCAGAAGTCGATGTCGATGTCGGGCATCGACACGCGGCCGGGGTTCAGGAAGCGCTCGAACAGCAGGGCGTACTTCAGCGGGCAGACGTCGGTGATGCCGAGCACGTAGGCGACGATCGAGCCGGCCGCCGAGCCGCGGCCCGGGCCGACCGGGATGCCCATCGTCTTCGCCTTCTGGATGAAGTCCTGGACGATCAGGAAGTAGCTGACGAAGCCCAGCTTCTTGATGACCCCGATCTCGTAGTCGAGGCGCTGGCGCACGGTGGCGTCGATCGCGCCGTAGCGGCGGATGGCGCCCTCGGTGCAGATGCGCTCGAAGAACGCGTCCGGCGCCGTTCCGTCTTCGGTCTGGAACACCGGCAGGTGGTAGACGCCGAACTCGATGCCGACGTTGCAGCGCTCGGCGATGGCGACGGTGTTCGCCAGCGCCTCGGGCCAGTCCGCGAACGCCGCCGCCATCTGCGCGCGCGACTTCAGGAACAGCTCCTTGCTGCCCATGCGGAAGCGCTGCGGGTCCGCGACGGTCTTGCCGCTGCGGATGCACAGCATGATGTCCTGCGCCAGCCAGTCCTCGGCCTTGAGGTAGTGCACGTCGTTGGTGGCGACGCACGGGATGCCCAGCTCCTGGCCGAACGCGCGCAGCGCGCGGGTGACCTTCTGCTGCTGCTCGTAGCCGGTTTCGGCGACCTCGAAGAAGAAGTTGTCGGCGCCGAACAGCTCGCGCAGCTGGTTGGCGGTGCGCTTGGCTCCGACGGGGTCGCCCTGCAGCACCTGCGTGCTGATCTGCGACGACACCGTGCCCGACAGCGCGATGATGCCCCGGCTGTGCGCCTGCAGGATCTCAAGGTCGACGCGCGGCCGGTAGCTGAAGCCTTCGAGCCACGCGCGGCCGGAGAGTTTCTTCAGGTTGTCGAGGCCCTCGTTGTCCTTCGCCAGCAGCGTCAGGTCGAAGGTTGGGTTGTCGGCGCCGGCCGACTCCGAGCGCGTCTTGCCGGCGACGTAGGTCGTCTGCCCGACGATCGGCTTGACCTTCTTGTCCTTGCAGGCCTTGAAGAACTCGACCGCGCCGAACAGGTTGCCGTTGTCGGTCAGCGCAAGGGCCGTCTGGCCGTCCGCTGCCGCCGCCTCGACGAGGCCGCTGACCTCGCTCGGCGCCGCGAGCAGGCTGTAGTGCGAGCGCACGTGCAGGTGGACGAACGGCGGCGCCTCGGACATGGCCGGCCTACGTTACGCGCCCGAGCGACCGCGGCCAGAGGCGCGTGTGCGGCAATCCCTGAGCTGTGTCGCCCCGTGGGCGACACAGCTCACAACGTGGCGAGCTGCGCGGCGGCGGCGTCGGCGGCCGCGGTCGCTTCGGCCGAGCCAAGGAAGCCCGTCAGACGGCCGGCGTGCTCGAAGCGTTCCAGGATCTGCGCCACGTGCGCGTCAGTGTGGCCGGCGATGTACGACGTGCGGATCAGGTCCTGGCCAACCGGCACGGCCGGCTGCGTCACCGCATTGGTGAACAGGCCGCACTCGACGAGCGTGCGCCACAGCCGCAGCATGCGTTCCTGGTTGCCGACGATCACCGGGACGATCGGGCTCGCCGGCGTGCCGTGGGTGCGGAAGCCCATGTCGCGCAGCCCCGTGCGCACGCGATCGGCGATGTGCAGCACGCGCTGGCGCATGTCCGGGCGCGTTTCGATCAGGTCGAGCGCGGCGAGCGCGGCTGCCGTCGAGGCCGGCGAGATCGACGCCGAGAAGATCAGCGCGCGCGCCGTGTGGCGCATGAAGTGGATCACTCGCTCCGGGCCGGCGATGAAGCCGCCGAGGCTGGCGAAGCTCTTGCTGAACGTGCCCATCACGAGGTCCGGATGGATCGCGCAGTGTTCGGCGGCGCCGCGGCCGTGGGCGCCGAGCACGCCGATGGAGTGCGCCTCGTCGACCATCAAGCGCGCGCCGTACTTGTCGGCGAGCGCGCGGATCTCGCGCAGCGGAGCGAGGTCGCCCATCATCGAGTACAGGCCGTCGACGACGATCAGCATGCCGCGGTTTTGCGCGGCGCCGCGTTGGAGTTGGAACTCCAGGTCGGCCATGTCGTTGTGCCGGAACTTGCGCGTGTCGGCGAAGCTCAGCCGGCAGCCGTCGATGATCGAAGCGTGGTTCTCGCGATCGCAGAGGATGATGTCGTCCTTGGCCGCGATCGAGCTGATCGCGCCGAGGTTGGTCTGGAAGCCGGTCGACATGCAGACCGCAGCTTCCTGGCCCATGAACTTCGCCAGCCGCCGTTCGAGTTCCTCGTGCAGTTCGAGCGTGCCGTTGAGGAAGCGCGAACCCGAACACGAGGTCCCGTACTTGCGCACGGCGGCGATCGCCGCCTCGCGCACGGCCGGATGGTGCGTCAGGCCGAGGTAGTTGTTGCTGCCGATCATGATCAGCCGTTTGCCGCCGATCTCGACCTCCGTCCCTTCACTGCCTTGCAAGGGCAGGAAGTACGGGTACAGACCCATCGCCTGCAGGTCCTTGGCTTTGGTGAAGCCGTCGCACTTTGCGAAGATGTCCACTGCTAGGGCGGCGATGGTAGATTCCGCGGTGGACGCCTCAACCTCTTTCTTTTCTTGGCCTACGTGGATTCCTACGAACTCCCCCCCGGTGCCGTGCTGGTCACCGGCGCGTCGGGCTTCGTCGGCGGCGCCCTGGTGCGCCGCATGGTGGCGGCGGGCACGCCGCCCGAGCGCATCCGCTGCCTCGTCCGCGACCCGGCGCGCGCCGCCGGCCTGGGGCTGCCGCCGGCTTCGCTGGTGCGCGGGGACCTTGGCGTCGGCGACGGCCTCGCCGCCTTGCCTTCGGCGCTCCGCGACGTCGGTGCGGTCGTGCATCTCGCCGGCACGCTGAAGGGGTTCCGCCGTGCGCACTTCGATGGGGTCAATGTGGCCGGCACCACCGCGCTGGTCGCCGCCGTGGCGGCGCACGCGCCGGCGGCGCACTTTCTCTGCGTGTCGTCGCTCGCCGCCGCCGGCCCGAGCGTCGACGGCGGCGGCTCGGCCGCGCCGCCCGACGTCGCGCGCCCGGTGTCGTGGTACGGCGACAGCAAACGCCAGGGCGAACTCGCCGTCGTGCGCTCGCCGCTGCGGTGGACGATCGTGCGGCCGCCGGTGGTCTACGGCCCGGGCGACGCCGCCACCCGGTTGCTGTTCGCGCAGGCGAACGCCCCGCTCGTCGTCGTGCCGCGCCGCGCCGCGCCACTCTCGATCGTGCACGTCGACGACGTCGTCGACGCCCTGCTCGCAGCGCTCGCCGTGCGGCCAACCGGCGCGATCCTGCCGCTCGATGGTCCGGAACGCACCGACACGCACGCGCTGCTGCGCGCCATCGCCGCCGCGTGCGGCCGGCGCGCCCGCTTGCTGCCGGTTCCTATGCTGCTGGCGGCGATCGCGGCCCACGCCAGCGACCTGTTCGCGGCGCTGCGCCAGCAGGCAGGCTTCTTCAGCCGCGACAAGGTGCGCGAGATCGCCGCCTGCGGCTGGGTGGCCGATGGCGCGCCGACTGCCGCTGCGCTGGGCGTGCGACCGCGCGTCCGCCTAGCCGCCGGCCTCGCCGCCGTCGCCGCGGCCGCGCGCGCCGGCAACTAGCGCGCGCCGGCGCCGCGGCTCACTTCAGCAGCTGCATCAGCAGCGCCTTCTGCACGTGCGCGCGGTTCGCTGCCTGCTCGTAGATCACCGATTGCACGCCGTCGAGCACCGCGTCGGTGGCGGCGACGTTGCGGCGCACGGGCAGCGGGTGCATCAGCAGTGCGTTCTTCGTCGTCGCCATCAGCGCCTCGTCGACGCGCCAGTCCTGCAGCGAGCGCTTGACCACGGCCTCGCGCTCGGCGTCGCTCCAGTACTTCGGCGCGCCCCACGAGCGCGCGTAGACGATCTCCGCCCCGCGCGCGGCGGCTTCGCGGTCGTTGACGACGCGCAGCGCGCCGCCGGCGTCCTGCGCCGTCGCCTTGCCCTTCTGCAGCACCTCGTCGTCGACCTCGAATCCGAGCGGATGTGCCAGCGTTATGTCCATGCCGGCGAGCGCTGCGACCTGCAGCAGCGAGTGCGTGGGGCCGAGCGACTTCGGCTCGGGGTGGTTGCACCACATCAGCGTCAGCTTGCGGCCGCGCAGCGACACCAGCTGCTCGCGCATCGTCATCAGGTCGGCGAGCGCCTGGCACGGGTGGCCGAACGACGTCTCCAGGTTGATAACCGGCACCGACGCGTAGCGCGCGTAGCTGCGCAGCAGCAGTTCCTGGCGGTCGCGCGCCCAGTCGCCGCTGCGCGCTGCGGCGCGGATGCCGAGCGCGTCGACGTAGCGCGACAGCGTGCGCGCGGCGTCCTTGACGTGTTCCTCGGCCGGCCCGTCCATCACCGCCTGTTCCTGCGGTTCCAGCTCGTACAGGTCGTCGTTCGACAGGTTGATGCAGTGGCCGCCGAGCTGGACCATCGCCACCTCGAAGGACACGCGCGTGCGCAGGCTCGGCTGGAAGAACAGCAGCCCGAGCGTCTTGCCGTGCAGCACCTGGCCGGGTTTCTTGCCCTTCACGCGCGAGGCGAGGTCGAGCAGGTCGTCCACTTCGGCGCGGGTCAGGTCGGCCGTGGACAGGAAGTCGCGCTTGCTCACGGCGCGCTCCGGCGGAAGAGTGGATGCAGACGGCGATGGCTCACGACGGCACCATACGCGACGACGAACGCTGGATGCAGCGCTGCCTCGAACTGGCGCAGCAGGCCGCCGCCGTCGACGAAGTGCCCGTCGGCGCGCTCGTCGTGCTCGACGGCGTCGTCGTCGGCGAAGGCCGCAACCGCGTCGAGGCGCAGCGCTCGCCGCTCGCGCACGCCGAGATGGAAGCCGTGCAGCAAGCGCTCACCACGGTGGGGGAGAAGCGCCTGCCCGGCGCGGCGCTGTACTGCACCTTGGAGCCGTGCTTCCTGTGCGCCGGCGCGATCCTGCACGCGCGGATCGCCCGGGTGGTGTTCGGCGCGCGCGACCCCAAGTTCGGCGCCGTGCGGTCGCTGGCCAACGTGCTGGAGGACCCGCGGCTGAACCACCGTTGCCATGTGGCCGAGGGCGTCGGGGCGGCGGCCAGCGCCGAGTTGCTGCGCGCGTTCTTCCGCGGCAAGCGCGGCTGACGGACGGCGGCGGCGAGCGCGGCGGTCGGCGACTTGGCCGTTGCAAAGCCGGCGCGGATCTGCACGATGCCCCGCCACATTCGGCGGTGCGCGACCCCGCGCCTGCCCCTCGCGGAGAGGTGCCAGAGTGGCTGAATGGGCCGGTTTCGAAAACCGGTTGGGCCGCGAGGTCCACGGGGGTTCGAATCCCCCCCTCTCCGCCATCTTCCTGAACGTGCCCGGCTAGCTCGGGCATCCGTGCGCAGCGAGCAGCCCGGAGACGCAGCCGGCCGTCGCCGCTGCGCGCGCCGCGCGTTGGCCGCTTCGGCGTCAGCGATCAGCGTCGCACGCAGTTGCTGCGGCCCCGCGGGCAACGCCGCGCTGCTGCCGTCGCCAGTTGCCTTCTTCTTGCAAGGTTGCGCGGCCGCAGTCGCCCTCGCTGCTGCGTCCATCTGGCACGCTGTGCGCATGCGCTGGCGCGCCGCCTTCCCTGCCGATGCCGAGCGATCGACCGAGCAATCACCTTGCGGCGGTCGCCTCGCCGTCGCCGCCGCTGCGGTTGCCGCGCTCACCGCAGCCGCGTCCGCCCAGCACTGGGCCTTCACGCCGCCGCGCGCAGCGCCCCCGGCGACACTCGGCGATCCCGGGTGGGCGGCGCGCGATCCGCTCGACGGCCACGTGCAGCAGGCGCTCGCCGCCGTTGGCCGCCGGCCGTCGCCGCCGGCCGCGCCGCTTGTGCAGCTGCGCCGCGTCCACCTCGCGCTGACCGGCCTGCCGCCAACCGCCGCCGAAGTCGCCGCCTACGTCGCCGATGCACGGCCCGACGCCTACGAACGGCGCGTCGACGAACTGCTGGCCCGACACGCCACCGCCGAACATCTCGCGACGGCGTGGCTCGACCTCGCGCGCTTCGCCGACACCTTCGGCTACCAAGCGGACTTCGAGTGCCGCACATGGCCGTGGCGCGACTGGCTGCTGCAGGCGCTGCACGACGACCGCCCGTGGCCGCGCTTCATCGACGAACTGGTGGCCGGCGACCTGCTGCCCGACGCCGACCAGCAGACGCGCACGGCGACGGCGTTCTGGCGGCTGCATCGGATGACCAACGAAGGCGGCTCGATCGAGGCGGAATGGCGCCACGAAGCGATCGCCGACCGCGTCGACACCTTGGGTGCTGCCTTCCTCGGGCTGACCGTCGGCTGCGCGCGCTGCCACGACCACAAGTCCGACCCGATTGCGCAGCGCGACTACTACGCGC
>JADCJE010000076.1 GCA_020247305.1 Phycisphaerales bacterium
CAACGTGACTGCGCGCCAACGTGACTGCGCGCCAACGTGACTGCGCGCCGACTGCGTGCTTCGCCGCGGCGCGCACACCATGGCCACACCATGGCCGATGCCGAGTCAGCCCACGCCGCGACGGGTGGCGACGGCGGCACGCCCGAATTCGCGCTCCGCGGACCGAAGCGTGGGGCCACGCGACGTGTTCGCCGCCGCTGGCCCGCGCGAACATCCGCCGCGGGGCCTCGGCCGGTCATGGGGCCTTGCGGCGCGAGGCCTTACTTGCCGGGCAGTTGGCGCTTGAGGAACGCCATGTCGGCGGCGAACTGCGCCAGCGCGTCGCGATCGCCGTCGGCGATCTTCTTGAAGTGCGCGGTCACGCGCATGCCGTCCGCGGTCGCCTCGGCATTGGCGATGACCGCGTCGACCTCGAAGTAGCTCTTCTTGATCAGCTTGACCTGGAACTTCAGGTGCGCGTCGCTGCCGCTGAAGAACAGCTCCTTGCCCTGCTCGGCCGACATGCCGGCCTTCTCGAAGCTCCAGGTGAACTGCACGCGGTCGCCGTCGACGTTCGCCATCTGGCCGACCAGCGACTTGGTGCCGGTGTGGACCAGTTGCTGGCGCGGGATCATCCGGTTGCGGACCTCGTCCGGGAACGTGATCAGCACCTTCTCGTGGTCGGCGGTGCCGGTGCCCGCGAGTTCGCGCTGGTTGAGCTGCTTGACGATCGCCTTGGTGGCCTCGGCGAGCGTCTCGTGCATGCCGATCAGCTTGTCGATGCCGACGTTCTTCATCACGTTCTTGACGAACGCGGACGGCTGCGCGACCACGAGGTCGCCACCCTCGGCGCGGCAGCGCTTGTGCGCCTTGATGACCGCGCCGAGCGCCGTCGAGTTGATGAACTTCACGACGTGCATGTCGAGGATCAGCATGCTGACCCCGCGGTCGATCAGCGCGTCTACCTCCTGCATCAGCGCCGGGCAGTAGAAGGTGTCGAAGTCACCCTTCAGGGTCAGCGTGGCGTAGTCGTCGTGCAGGGACTTGTCGATCTTCATGGGAGGAGCGCGGCGCGCGGTCGAGGAGGGGGTTGAACCGGGAGCGGATTCTGGCGAGCCGGCCCGCCGAGCGCAACGCGCGCGTGCAGTTCGCCGCGCCGGCGGGCGTGCACCTGCGCGCCGCGGCAGCTAGAGTCGGCCGGGCATGAAGTGGACTTGGCCTTGGAAGCGCGCCGCGGCCGCGCCTGCCCCGGTGGCGCCGGCCCGGGGGGCGTCCCGGCCGGTCGAGGAGCCATCGACGATCCTGACCGGCGACGCGACCGAGGACTCGCGGTCGCTGGAGATCCTGCTCGACACGATCGCGGCGGTCACCGCCAACATCGACCTCGACTCCGTGCTGCGCGACATCGTCGACCGCTCGCTGCAGGTGACGCGCGCCGAGCGCGCCATCCTGCTGCTCGGCGACGCCCCGGACGACCTCGCGGTGCGCGTCGCGCAGGACCGCGAGGGCAACGCCCTGGCCGGCGAGCTGCAGTGGAGCCGAAGCCTCGTCCGCCGCTGCCTCGAGCAGGGCATGGCCGTGCGCTCGGTCGTGCAGTCGGACCAGGAGGCGCTGGAACTCGGCCAGTCGGTCTACGACCTCAAGCTGCGCGCGGTGATGTGCGCACCGATGCGCGCGCGCAACCGCATCGTCGGCGTCATCTACGTCGACTCGCGCGCCGTGCGTCGCGAGTTCAGCGCCCGCGACCTGGCGCTGTTCGGCGCGATCTCCGCGCAGCTGGCGATCTCCGTCGAGAACGCGCGCCTGCACGCCGACTCGCTCGAGAAGGTCCGGCTGGAGAAGGACGTCGAGATCGTGCGACGGATCCAGCAGCACCTGCTGCCGCCGGTGCCCGCCGACCTGCCAGGCCTCCAGGTGGCGCTGCGCTACGAGGCCGCCGAGAAGGCCTCGGGCGACAGCTACGACCTGCTGAAGCTGCGCGACGGGCGCTTCGCCGTGATGATCGGCGACGTCTCCGGCCACGGCGTCGGTTCGGCGCTGCTGAACCACTCGGTCCAGGCCGCCCTGCGCAGCTACCTCGAGCTCATCGACGACCCGGCGGTCATCGTGACGCGGCTCAACGACCGGCTGTCGCAGAGCGTCGAAGCCGGCAAGTTCATGTCCATGCTGCTGGCGATCATCGACCCGCAGAGGCGCACGCTGCACTACGTCAACGCCGGCCACCCGGGCCTCGTGCTCGTCCGCGGCGGCGAGGTGCGCGTGCTGGAGAAGACCGGCATGGTGCTCGGCGTGCTCGCCGGGCAGGCCTACGAAGCGAGCGCGCCCGTGGCGCTGCAGTCCGGCGACATCCTGTTCCTGCACACGGACGGCGTCGACGAGGCCAAGCGGGCCGGCGGCGCGGTGTTCGGCGCCGACCGCTTGGCGCAGCTGCTCGCCAAGACGGGGCGCCAGTCGGCGGAAGGCGTGCTGCGCGAAGTCGAAGCGGCCCTGCAGGCGCACCTCGGCGGCGGCGGCGGCGAGGACGACATCACCATGATCGCCGTGAGGTTGTCGTGAAGCCCGCTGGGTCAACGCCGCGGCCGCGCGGCCGCACGGCGCTGTTCGTCACTGTCGGCGTGCTCGCGCTGGCCCTCGCCGGTCTTGGCGTGCAGCGCTGGCTCGGTTGGCGGGAAGCGCAGGCGCGTCGCGCCGCCGTCCTCGCCGACGTCGACGCGACGCTCGCGGCCGAACCGCTCGACACCGAGGCCTTGTCGCGCGCGATCGCGCAGTTGCGCAAGCTGCCAGAGCACGCGACCGATCGCGCGCTGCGCTTCGCCGAGGCGCGCATCGAGATGGCGCGCAATCGCGCCGAACGCGCGCGCGAACTCGCCCTCGAACTCGCGATGCAGCCGGGCGCGAGCGCCGACGAGCAATCGCTCGGCTCCCGCATCCTGCTGCAGTTGCACGAGAACGGCGTCGCGGCCGGCAAGTCGCCGGCGGACCTGCTGCGGCCGGCGGCGGATCTCGCCGAGCGCGCCCACGCCACCACCAACGCGCCCGACGAGTTGCTGCGCGCGTGGCAGGCCGCCGAGCGCAACGCCGAGCACGACCGCGCCACGGCCTTCGCCGCGACGCTGGCGAGCGCGCACGCCGACAGCCCGGCGGCGCGCTTCGTCGCGCTCGCCACCGCGTTCGATCCCGCTGCCGGGACGGCGCCGGTGGCGCTCGTGCTCGCCGACTTCCCGTCCCCGCCGGCCGAAGGTCGCGCCATGCTGGCCTTTGCGCAGCTGCAGCTCGGCGACCTCGCCGCTGCGACGGCGACCTGCGGCGAAGCGCTCGCCCGCGCGCCCGGTGTCGCCGTCGTCCGGTTCGCCGCCGCGGTCACCTACCACGCCTGCGCGCTCGGTTGCGCCGCCGGGTCGCCTGATCGCGCCACGTGGGTGGCGCGCCGCGACACGCAGGTCGATTGGCTGCTGGCCGAGCCAGGCGTCGACGACGACCGCCGCGCCAAGGTGCGCGCCCTGCGCGACGTGCGCTGACGCCGCGCTCAGGCGAGGCGGGCGAGCGCCCACGCCGCGGCAGCGAACAGCGGCGCCAGGGCCCAAGGCGGCGCCCCGCAGCGCAGCGCGAGGTGGGTGAGGTGGCGGCGATCGCCGACCCACGGCGGCAGCCCGAGCCACAGGCGCACCAGGACGACCTGCGTGAAGTCGGCGAGCGGCACGGCGGCGAGCCAAAGCCCCGATGGGCCGGCGCGCAGCCACCAGCACACCGCGATCGCCGCCGCGGCGCCGAGCGCGTACGCGCCGGCGTCGCCGAGGAAGAGCCGTGCGCGCGGCCAATTCCACGGCAGGAACGCCAGCGCCGTCGCGGCGGCGGCCGCCGACCAATCGTTGCGCAGGAAGCCGTCGAGGCGGCCGCCGCCGGCCGCGATCAGCGTCACGGCCGCCAACGCCGCGGCGACACCGTTCTGGTTGTCGAGGAAGTTCAGCGCGTTCACGAACACGAATGCGAAGCCGGCGAACGCGAACCATTGGCCGGGCGCGTGCGTCGGGTTGCAGACCGACGTCGCGGCGAGGGCCGCCACTGCCAGCAGCCCGAGCGCCTTGTGGCGCCAGTCGAGGCCACTGCCGTGTTCCTTGCGGCGGTCGTCGAGCCACCCGACCAGCGCTGCCAGCGCCACGGCGCCAACGCCGAGGCGGTCGCCGGGCCAGAACGGGTCCCATAGCATCCACAGCGCGAGCGGCGGGGTCAGCAGCACCCCGGCGAGGGCGATCGGCCGGCCGTGCTGCTTGCGACCGAGCCCCGGCACGTCGTCGGGCAGCCAGCCGACGACGCGGCGGTTCACCAACACGCCGGCGGCGAGCAGCGCCGAGGCCAGCGCCGCGGCAGTCCACGCCGGCCACGGCGTCATGCGTAGAGTCCGTGCGCTGCGATGTAGTCGCGCACGGCGGGCGCGAGTTCGGGCAGGTCGCGTTCGCCGCGGCGCCAGCGGACGCGCAGGTCGCTGGCGGCGACGGCGTCGGCGGGCAGGTCGAGCACGTGGGCGGCGATGCGGGTCCGCGCTTCGGTCGGCACCGGCAGCGCGGCGAGCGTGGCGGCGTCGATCGGGTGGCCCGAACGCGGGTAGGTGACCAGCGTCGCCAGTTCGAGGATGCGCGCCGGTTCGCGCCACAGGCTGAGGATGCGCAGGTTGTCGCTGCCGACCAGCAAGTAGAGCGGTGCGCCGGGATGCTCGGCGCGCAGTTCCGCCAGGGTGTCGACGGTGAACGACGGCCCCGGTCGGCGCAGTTCGCGGTCGTCGACGGCGACTCCGCGCAAGTCGCCGAAGGCGAGCCGGCACATCGCCAGCCGGTCGGCGGCCGGCGCCATGTCCTGGCTGCGCTTGAGCGGGTGGTCGCCGCTCGGCAGCACCAGCAGGCGCGCGATCGGCAGGCGATCGAGCGCGGCGGCGCAGAGCCGGCGGTGGCTCAAGTGCGGCGGATTGAACGAGCCGCCGAAGACGCCGATCCCCAGGTGGGGCGAGGCGGGTGCGGCGGTTTCGCAAGCCATTCCGCGACGGTAGCCGTCGACGGGGCCGCGCGGAATGCAGGGGCGAACCACCCGCGCACTTCCCGGTTGCGGGCGGCCATCGGGCTGGCTAGGTTTCCGCCTCCCGCCGTCCTCTCCCGGTGGCGGTGAACCCCAGACCCCTCTTCCGCACGACCAATGCGCACGTTCGCCCTCGTCATCGCCCTGCTGCCACTCGGTGCCTGCTCGTGGTTCGGCCTCGACGGCAAGTCCTCGTACCGCGAGAGCGGCGACCGTGAGATCAAGTCGGTGTCGTCGCTCGAGCGGACGCACAAGCGCAACCAGTTCTTCGGTGAACTGCGCCGGCGCAACGACGGCCGCAACAACGCGTTCGGCCGCGACCTGATGGCTGTCCAGGACTTCATCGACCGCCACGTCTGGAACTACAACCAGAACGACCCGTACGTGAACTACTCGAACGACACGACCAAGCTCGGTCACGTGGGCCGCTTTGGCCTGATGCAGGCGAGCACGGTCCCAGGCGTCGACGAGATCGTCACGCGGTGAGGTCGACGCCCGCGAAGCGGGCGCGATGAGGTTGCTGGGTCGCCGCCGCAACGCGGGGGGCGACCTCGGGCGAGGCGAGCAGCCAGCCCGCTGCGGCGGCTCCGTGGTTGCATGATGCCGCCGCGAGGAAACGCCGGCGAAGCCCGCCGCGATGCGGGCGACCTCGCCCATGCGATGGGTCGCCGTCGCCCAACGGCGGTCGCGCCGGCGTAGCCCGTCAGTCCGGGCCAGCGAGTGCCGTGCAGACCGGCACCCAACTGACGGTGCAGCCGAGTTCCTCGCACCAGGCGGCGACGACGTCGGCGCACGTGTTGGGGAACCAGTAGGAGGTCGCGGCGGGCACGAAGGTCCAGCCGAGGTCCGGCCGCCGCATCACTTCGTCGTCGCGTGCGCGCATCGCGGCTTCGAGGCGTGCGCGCAGCGCATCGACCTTCGACGCTTCGACGACGAGGGGCGTCAGTTCCGCCCACCATGCCGCCCGCTGCAGGCCCGCCGCATCGGCCGCCGCGAACGGTCGCGCGCCGAGCGTGCCCATCGTCGGCCACAGCACCGTCGGGAACACGCGGTACCACGCGTCGTTGCCGCGCGCGAACCACTCCCACTCGCCGTAGCCGAACTCGACGAAGCCCGCGCCATCCGTCGCGGGCGGCAGCACCAACCCGGTGTGCATCGCCTCGCGCAGCAAGTGCACGGTCGCCGGTTGCGCCACGTTGCGCGGCGGTGTCACCGTCGCGGTGCAACCGACGACGGTCCACAGCCCCGCTGCGGTCGCGGCCACCAACGCGCGGCGCACGGCAGGACGCATGCGCTCAGTTCCTGCGCCGCGCGCGGTGTCGCGGGCGCCGCTGCGCGGCGATGGCCGCTGCCTCGGGCAACGTGAGCGACTGTGCCATGTGCGGTCTTTGACTCAGCCCTTCTTCTGCCAGCAGCCGAGCACGCGCTCGCGCTCGGCCGGAGCGGGGAGCTTGTAGCGGTGCAGCGCCACGCGGCGGAACAGGCCGAGGCGCTCGGGGGCGTCGGCGCCGGCGTCCAGCCACAGCACGAGGTGGCCGCCCGGGCGCAGCAGCGGGTCGGCGAGTTCCGCCAGCAGTTCCGGCTTGCCGACCGCGCGCGCGGTCACGACGTCGAAGGCGTGGCGCAGTTCGCGCCGCAGCGACGGCGCCTGCTGCGCGTCCAGGTTCAGCGTCTCGACGCCGTCGAACTTCGCCGTGACGAGGCAGGTGCCGACGGCGCGCACCTTCTTGCCGGTGCGGTCCATCAGCACGACCGAGGCGCCCGGGTGCAGCGTGGCGACGGCGACGCCGGGAAACCCGTTGCCGGTGCCGATGTCGAGCACGTGGCGGGGCCGCAGCCCCGACTGCGCGAACGCCAGGCCGTCGAGCGCGTGCAGCACCACCGCCTGCTCGCGGTCGCGCACCGCCGTCAGGTTGATGTGCTCGTTGACCTGCAGCATCGCGTCGAGGTAGGCGAGCAGGCGCGCGGCGCGCGGCTCGTCGAGTTCGGCGCCGACCGCCTTGGCGGCGGCGACGAGGGCAGTTGGATCGGTCGCAGTCACTGCGCCATCTTCGCGGCGCGCCGTGCGCACGCAACCGCGGCGACGACGATCAGCCGAGTCCCAGCGCTGCGGCGACCGCGTCGACGCCGTTCGCCGCCGGCACGCGGGCGACGTCGGGCAGGCGGCGCAGCCACGTCGTCTGGCGGCGGATCAGCTGGTGCGTGTTGCGGCGGATGCGGTTGCGCAGCTCCAGCGGGTCCTTGTAGCGACCGCGCAGGAAGTCGCGGCACTCGGCGTAGCCGATCGCCGCGCCGGCCGTGCGCGAGAAGCCGCCAACGCGTTCGATCGCTTCGGTCTCGGCCAGCAGCCCGTCGGCGAGCATCTGCGCGGTGCGTGCCTTGACGCGCGCGTGCAGTTCGTCGCGGTCGCGCTCGACCACGGCGATGCGACAGGGCCGCGCCCAATCGGCGCGGTCGAAGTGCCGCTGCTGGCTGCTGATCGTCTGCCCGGTCTGCTGCAGCACTTCGTGCGCGCGCACCAGCCGGCGCAGGTCCTTCGGGTGGATGCGCGCCGCCGCCGCCGGGTCGCGCTGCAGCAACTCGGCGTGCAGCACGCCGGGCTGCGCGGCTTCGCGCGCGGCGAGGTCGGCGCGCAGCTTGGGGTCGCCCGGCGGCGACTCCAGCATGCCCTTGAAGAACGCCATCAGGTACAGCGGCGTGCCGCCGACGAACAGCGCGCCCTTGCCGCGGCGGCCGAGGTCGGCGAGCGCATCGGCGGCGGCGGCGCACCAGCGCGCGGTGTCGAAGTCCTCGTGCGGTTCGACGAGGTCGATCAGATGGTGGGGCGCGCGCGCGCGGTCGGCGGCCGACGGCTTCGCCGTGCCGATGTCCATGCGCCGGTAGACCGCCATCGAGTCCATCGACAGGATCTCCCGCCCCGTGCGCGCGGCCAGTTCGAGCGCGAACGCCGTCTTGCCGGACGCAGTCGGTCCGGTGACGACGAGCAGGGGTTCGGGCGGCGGTGCGGCGGCCAAGGCGGTGGGGGAAGTTAGCCGCTCCGCCCTTCCTCGTCGCCTCGCCGCCTCGTACCCTCCGTCGCCCGCCACGCCATGATCGCCTTCCTCTCGGACATCCACAGCAACATGGAGGCGCTGTCGGTCTGCCTGCAGGAGGTCGAGCGCCTCGGCTGCAAGCGGATCGTCTGCCTCGGCGACGTCATCGGGTACGGGCCGCAGCCGCGCGAGGCGCTGGCGACGATCATGCAGCGGGCCGAGTTCTCGATCCTCGGCAACCACGAACACGGCGCGATGTTCTACGCGTCGGACTTCAACCCGCGCGCCCGGGCCGCCATCGAGTGGACCCGCGACCAGCTCAGCCGCCGCGACCGCCCGCGCGACGAGAACATCCGCTTCTGGACGTACCTCGACGGCATGGCCAAGGAGAAGCGCGAAGGCCGCATGCTGTTCGTGCACGGCTCGCCGCGCGATCCCGTGCGCGAGTACCTCGTCCCGCGCGACGTCGCCGACAAGGAGAAGATGGACGAGTGCTTCGCCAAGATGGGCGACGCCAACCTCTGCTTCGTCGGCCACAGCCACGTGCCCGGCGTCTATCTGCGCTCCGGCAGCTTCCTCAAGCCCGCCGAGATCGGCATGGAATGGCGCGTCGACGAGCAGGCGATGGTCAACATCGGCTCCGTCGGCCAACCGCGCGACGGCGACCGTCGGTCGTCGTTCGTCACCTACGACGGCGACGGCACGGGCGGCACCGTCCGCTTCCATCGCCTGGAGTACGACGTCGCGGCGACGATGGCCAAGATCCGCGCCATCCCCGAACTGCCCGACTACCTCGCCGACCGCCTGGCCGAGGGCCGGTGAGCGCGCGCGGCCCGGCGCCGGGCCGCTGACCCCTACACGACGCACATGCAGACGCCGTTCCGTTTCGTTCCGTTGGCGTTCCTCGCCGCGCTCGCCGCCGCGCAGGACGGCGCCACCGCCCGCTTCGCGCAGACCTTCGGCACGCCAGGCAGCGTCGGCGGCTTCCATGCCGAGTTCAGCCCGTTCGGCGCGGGCATGACCTACCTGCAGGCGACCGACCACGCCGTCAGCCTCGCGGCTGCCCGCAAGGCCGAGCGCGCGCCGGGCGATTGGCTGCTGCTGCTCTGGAACGGCGACGACCACATGCTGCGCCTGGGCCATGCCGGCGCGGCCCCGGCGGCGTTCGCCGCCGATCCGGCGACCGCGGCCTGGACGGTCTCCCGCGCCGACGGCGCGGTCGCGTTCACGCTCGACGGCGGCGACAAGCTGACGCTGGAGAAGACGCTGCGCCACGACCCCCGGCAGCGCGGCTTCATCCTGGAGATCGCGCTGCGCAACGCCGGCTCGACGGCGACGGGCGCGCTCGAACTGGTGCTCGGCGGCCCGGTGCCCGTGCTGCCGCACGAGTCCTCGCTGTTCGGCAATCTGGCCGTCGCCATCGCCGCGCCGAACGAGGGCGACGTGCTGTCGACCGCGCCGCAGCCGGGCGTGCAGCACGCCTTCCCGCTCGACGGCAAGGCGCTCGCGTTCGCCGGCAGCACCAACCGCTTCTTCGGCGCCTTCGTCTGGCCGAAGGACGACGTCGCCCGCGCCGCGCTTGCCGGCATGACCGTCGACACGCTGCCGGTCTTCGACGACGCCGTCTCGGCGACCAAGGCGAACACCACGACGCGCGTCAACTACGCGCTGCGGCTGCCGATCCCCGCCGTCGGCGCGGAGTCGCGCGCGACGTTCGGGCTGTATCTCGGGCCCAAGAGCTATCGCGTCTTCGCCGCGCTGCCCGAGCCCGAGCGCTTCGCGCCGATCCTGGACGTCGACCTCAAGTCGCCGTGCTGCGGCTTCGAGATGCCCGGCGGCCGGCCGATGGCCAAGCTGCTGCTGGCGCTGCTCGGCTGGTTCCACGACCTGGTCGGCAACTGGGGCTTCGCCATCGTCATGCTGACGATCCTGGTGCGCGGGCTGATGCTGCCGCTGAACTTCCGCATGCAGAAGTCGATGCGCGAGTACAGCAAGCGCATGGCCGTGCTGAAGCCCAAGATGGACGCGCTGAAGCAGAAGCACGGCGACGACCAGCGCGCCTACCAGCAGGCGATGCTCGCCTTCCAGCGCGAGCACAAGCTGATGCCGCCGCTCGGCGGCTGCCTGCCGATCTTCCTGACAATGCCGATCTACATCGGCCTCTTCACCGCGCTGCGCACCGCCTACGACGTGCGCCAGCAGCCGTTCGTCGGCTGGATCGAGGACCTCAGCCAGCCCGACATGCTGCTGCAACTGTCGTTCTGGCCGCACGTCTTCAACCTGCTGCCGCTGGTGTGGATCGGCATGTTCCTGTGGCTGCAGACGCGCATGCCGCTGCCGACCGACCCGCAGCAGCGCCAGATGCAGCAGATGATGCGCTACATGCCGATCCTGTTCGGCGTGATGCTGTACTCGTACGCCGCCGCGCTGCTCGTCTACATGGTGACGTCGATGGCGTGGTCGATGGTCGAGAACGCGATCGTCAAGAAGGTGCTCGGGCCGATGGACCCGAACGTCGCCGCGATGGCGCCGCAGCCGATCTGAGAGCCGCTTCCGCCGGCGCGGCCTCACCGCGCGCCGGGCGGCGCGTGCGGCAGCACGAAGTCGAACTGCAGGCCGCCGTCGCCGAGCCGGCGCGCCTGCGCCTCGCCGCCATGGCCGAGCACGACGGCTTGCACGAGGCTGAGCCCGAGGCCAGGGTTCTGGCCGCGCAGGGCGCGGGTCGGCGCGTACGGCTCGAAGCTGCGCGGCAACTGCCAGTGCGCCAGCAGGCCGCCGTGGGCGACGAGGCGGAGGCGGCACGTGGTCGGCAGCGCTGCCAAGGTGAGCGTTGCCGCGGCTTCGGCGGCCGTGAGTTCGTCGCCGAACTGCAGCAGGCTGCCGACCGCCGCGGCCAGATGGTCGCGGTCGCCGCGCACGACGTGCGGCGCGGCCGGCGCCGCGGCGCGGGCGTTGTCTGGCGTGCGCGGCCGTTCGGCGAGCGCCGCGCGCAGCAGGTCGGCGAGGTCGATGTCGGCGACCTGCCGCGGGCCGGCCGCCGCGCGCGCGAGGCCCTGCAGGCGGTCGACCGACGCGGCGATGCGCGCCGTGCCCGCCAGCGCGGCCTCGACCTGGGCGAGCGCGTCCGCGTCGTCCGCGCGCAGGCAGGCTTGCAGCAACTGCAGATGTCCGGCGACGAAGAGCAGCGGGTTGTTGATCTCGTCGGCGACGCCGCGCGCGAGGTCGACGAACGCGTCGGCGCGCGGGCGGTCGCCGCCGTGCCGCGCCTGTTCGAGCGCGGCGGCGAGCGCGCCCGGCGCGGCCGGCCAGACCAGCGGCTGCGCGCCGAGCCGGCGCGCGAGTCCAACCGTCGCGGACTCCGCGGCCGCGGGGCCGACCAGGACGAGGCCGAGCGCCGGCCAGAGCTGGCGCAGCAAGCGCAGCGCGCCGATGTCCTCGGCGGCGTCGTCTGGCAACGCGGCGATCGCCAGTGCCGGTTCGAAGCGCAGCAGCGCGCCGCCGTCGTCGGCCAGCGACCGGAACGCGCGCGCGTCGGGTCGGGTCGGCAGCGCCCGCAGTTCGGCGAGCAGGCGCTCGTCGAGCGCGCCGATGGCGGCGATGCGTTCGCTGGACTCCATGCGTTGGCGGGTACGGGGGCCGGTGCGCGCGGCGGCCACCGTTCGCCGCATGCTACGGCGAAACCATACCGGCAAGCATGGGTGCCAACGGCGATTCCGCGCCAGCGCCGCTGGACTCAGGCAGTGCCGCGGCCGGTACCGATACGCGCGCCATGACCGCAGGCCGCGACACCACCGATGGGGAGGGACTGCCGCCGACCGGCGGCGCCTTGCGCGCCCTGCCGGGCAGCGGCCTTGCCACCGGGGACCTGCCGCCCGTCCGCCTCGTGCGCGAGTTCAAGGGGCCGACGGTCGCGGACCTCCTACGCGACGAGTTCGCGGCGCAGTTGCCGGGGCAGGCGTGGTCGGCGCTGCGGCGCATCGAAGTCGGCGACTTCGCCGCCGCCGAAGCCGTGTTGCCCGGCGACTTCGCGCCGATCCTGCCCGGCCCGGGCGGGCGCGCGCGCCGCCGCCGTTGGCGCGTCGCCGCAGCGGTCGCGGTGCTCGCCACGGTCGCGGCGGCGGTCGTCGCCGCGCTGGGCGGGGGCCGGTGATGTCCGGTTGCCTCGTCGCAACGTCGCGCGCCGGGACTCGCGCCGCGCCGGTCCGTCCTGCACGATGGGCGGGCACGACGTGAACGCCATCGCACCAGCACCGTCCGCGGGGCCCGACGCCGCCGCGGCCGCACCGGCGCTGAGCGTGGTCGTGCCGATCTTCAACGAGCGCGACAACATGGCGCCGTTGCACGACGCGCTGACGCACGCGCTGCAGTTGTACGGCCGTTCGTACGAGATCGTGCTGGTGGACGACGGCAGCGACGACGGCACGCGCGACGTGCTGCGGGAACTCGCCGCCGTCGATCCGCACCTGCAGATCGTCCTTTTCCGTCGCAATTACGGCCAGACTGCGGCGATGGCCGCCGGCTTCGGCGCCGCGCGCGGCCGCACGATCGTGTCGATGGACGGCGACCTGCAGAACGATCCCGCCGACATCGGCCGCCTCGTCGACAAGCTCGACGAGGGCTTCGACGTCGTGTGCGGCTGGCGCCGGCACCGCCAGGACCGGGCCGTCTCGCGCCTGCTGCCGAGCCGCGTCGCCAACTTCCTGATCTCGCGTGTCACCGGCGCGCGCATCCACGACACCGGCTGCTCGCTGAAGGCGTACCGCAGCTGGGTCGTGCGCAGCCTGCACCTCTACTCGGACATGCACCGGTTCCTGGCCGCGCTCGGCGTCGGCCTCGGCGCGCGCGTCGCCGAATTGCCGGTGCGCCACCACCCGCGTCGGGCGGGCCGCTCAAAGTATGGACTCGGCCGCGTCTTCCGCGTCTTGGCGGACCTCGTCGGCATCAAGATGCTGATCCAGTTCGCGGCGCACCCGATCCGCTGGTTCACGATCCTGTCGCTGCCGCTGTTCCTGCTGGCCCAGCTGATGTTCCTGCTCGGCTTCGTCAAGCTGCGCGGCACCGGTGCGCTGGAGTGGCTGACCGACCACGACATGGCGGCCGTCGCGGCCGGCGCCGTCGCGACGCTGGCGGCATTCAACGTCTTCCTGCTCGGCTTCCTCGCCGAGCTGCAGGTCAAGGTGTCGCGCTTCTTCCGCCAGCGCATCACGACGACGGCACGGGAGGCGGCCCGGTGAACGCTCCGCTGGTCTCCGTCATCGTCGCGCTCGCCGGCCCCGAGGGCCGGCCGCGCGAGGTCATCGACGCGGTCGGCCGGTCGCTGACCGCGGGCGGCTACGCCTGCGAGTTCGTGGTCGTCATCGACGGCCCGGGGCAGCGGTTCGACGGCGACCTCCGCGACGTCGCGGCGCGCTGGCCGGTGCGCGTCGTGCAGCTCGAAGGCGGCGGCCTCGGCGAGTCGATCGCGCTGTCGGCCGGCGTCGCCAAGGCCAACGGCGACCTCGTCGTCAACGTGCCGGCGTACCTGCAGATCGAGCCCGACGACGTCGTCTCCGTGGTGAAGGCGCTGGAGGCGGGCGCGGACTGCGTGGCGACGTGGCGCCACTCGCGCATCGATCCCTGGCTCAACCAGCTGCAGTCGAAGCTGTTCAATGCCGTGCTGCGCGTGGTGATGAACACGCCGTTCCACGACCTCAACTCCGGGACGCGCGGCTTCCGCCGGCAGGTGCTGGAGGAGGTCGCCGTCTACGGCGACCTGTACCGCTTCCTGCCGGTGCTGGCGCGTCGGCAGGGCTTCCGAGTCGTCGAGGTGCGCGTCCGCCACCGCGAGGAGAAGGGCCGCGCCGGCTTTTACGGGCTCGGCGTCTACCTGCGCCGCATCCTCGACATCCTGACGATCGCGTTCCTGACGCGGTTCACGCAGCGGCCGTTGCGGTTCTTCGGCTACCTCGGCTTCGCCGCCATCGCCATCGGCGCGCCGATCACGGCGTGGTACCTCTACGAGCGCATCGTGATGGGCGAGTCGCTCAGCGACAAGCCGGCCTTCGTGATCGGCGCGATCCTCGCTGCGTTCGGCGTGAACGTGATCGGCTTCGGCCTGATCGGCGAGATCATCATCTTCACGCAGGCGCCGAACCTCCGCGAGTACAAGATCGAGGAGACCGTGCAGGGCGGCTCGGAGTCGCCCGACCACCAGCCCGTCGGGTTTGTCGCGCCGCCGCCGGAGCCGTCGCTGCCCGCCGCGCCGTCGGCGACGGACGCAGTGTCCGCCGCCGCGCCGCCGCCGCCGCCGCAGTTCGCACCGCCCGTGCCGGCGCCGCCGCTGCGCGTGCGCGAACTGCTGCCCGGCGAGGACTCGCGCTGGGACAGCTACGTCAGCCGCCACCCGCAGGGCACGTTCTTCCACCGCACCGGCTGGTCGCGCGTGGTCCGCGAGCGCTTCCGCCACGAGCCGCACCACCTCGTCGTCGAGGAGGGGCGTCGTTGGCTCGGCGTGCTGCCGTTGTTCCTCGCCAAGAGCCCGTTCCTCGGCAAGAACCTCATCAGCCTGCCGTACGCGGTCTACGGCGGCGTCCTCGCCGAGGACGAGCGCGCGCAGGCGGCGCTGCTGGCGCATGCCGAGGCGATGGGCCGCGAGCTCGGCGTCGGCTACGTCGAGCTGCGCCACCTGGAGGCGCGACCCGGCGAGCGGCCGCAGTCGCCGCTCTACGTGACGTTCCGCTGCGATCTGCCTGAGCGTGTCGAGGACGTGATGGCGCGCATCCCGAAGAAGGCGCGCGCCGAGGTGCGCTGCGCCCGCGATCCGAAGGCGCCCGCCGTCCCGGGCAAGCGCCGCGAGTCGTTCGGCATCCGAGTGACGCCGGACGGCACCGCGCGCGAACTGTTCGAGCTGTTCGCCGCCAACAAGCGGCGGCTCGGCTCGCCCGCGCTGCCGCTGAGCTGGTTCCAAGGGCTCGTCGACGAGTTCGGCAAGGCGGTCGTGATCCACCGCGCCGTCGAGCCCTCGGGCCGGACGATCGCCGCGGTGATGTCGTTCTGCTTCAAGGACACGGTCTACGCGTACTACTCCGGTTCGCGCGACGACGTCGAGGAGACCGGCGTCAACAACTGGATCTACTGCGCGATCATGGAATGGGCCGTCGAGCAGGGCTACCGCCGCTTCGACTTCGGACGCAGCCGCGCCGACTCGGGGCCGGCGAAGTTCAAGAAGAACATGGGCTTCGTCGCCGAGCCGCTGCACTACGACTACCTGTTGCTCGGTCCGGGCGCGAAGCTGCCGGAGTTCCACCCGAGCAACCCGAAGCTCGCGCTGCCGCGCCGGCTGTGGTCGTCGCTGCCGTCGTTCGTCTGCGAGTGGCTCGGTTCGTGGTTGTCGCGCTACATTCCGTGAGCCCGTGAGCCAGACCACGCCACACATGCCGACGACCCCGCCTCCCGCCGCCAAGGAACACACCCGCTGGTCGCCCGGCCTGATGGGTTTCTATCTCAGCTGCGCCGGCGTCTCGCTCGGCGCGGCGATCGGCTTCGGCGCGCACTGGTTCTTCCGCAGCTCCTCCGGGCTGGCGTTCGGCAGCGGCCTCGCGGCCATCAGTTGCATCACCTGCTACGTGTCGCTGAAGGCTGCGCGGCGACCGCCGGGCAGTCGCTGACAGCCGGCGTCACGGGACGCGCGGCTGTGGTCGCGTCCGCCGTGGCCGCCGCACGGCCAGAGGCGCGCCATGCTACTGCCGCTCAGCGCGCCGCCAACAACCAGTCGACCGCGGCCGCCAGGTCGGCGGCTTCATGCTCGGGCGCGCAACCAGCGGCCGCGAGCACTTCCCGCTGCGCGGCCGCCGGCTTGCCGCTGTGCACGAGCACCTTGCGCAGCGGCGTCCCGGCCGCCATCTGCACGTCGCGCGCGCTGTCGCCGACGACGGCGCCGCGCGCGAGGTCGAGTCCGAGCAGTTCCGCGGCCTGCCGCAGCAGGCCGCCGGCCGGCTTGCGACAGCCGCAGGGGCCGCCGTAGCCGTGCCCGCCGTCGGGCAGGTGGGGGCAGTGCAGGTACGCGTCCGGCAGCCCGCCGAGTTCGTCGTGCAGCTTGCGATGGATCGCCGCCAGCCCGGCCTCGGTCAGGTAGCCGCGGGCGATGCCGCTCTGGTTCGTCACGACGACGATGCGCCAGCCGGCGTCGTGCAGGCGCTGCACGGCCGCGCGCGCGCCGGGCAACACCGCCAACTGCTCCGGCGTGCGCACGAAGTCGACTTCACGGTTGAGCGTGCCGTCGCGGTCCAGGAAGGCCGTCGGCTTCACGGCTGCTTGGCAGCGGGCTGCGCCGGCGCCTGCGCGCGCGCCGCGAGCAGGTCGAAGCCGAGCAGCGGCGCATCGTCGCGTTCGAGCACGATCAGTTGCTCGGCCGGCAGGATGGCGCTGCGCACGCCGAACGGCAGCAGCAGGTCGCCGGTCGTCCAGAAGATCGGCAGTGGCGGCAGGGTCTCGTCGTACGCGCCGTCGATCCAGCGCGACGTGTAGCCCTCCGTGTACTGGTAGGCGCGGCGGCGCACCGTGCGGTAGCCCTTCTTGCGCAGTTCGATCACGTGGTCGCCACCGAAGTGGCCGCCGATGTCGATCGCCGCCGGCGTGGTCTTGCCGGTGCTCTGGCCGTCGACCCAGATGGCCGCGCCGGGCGGTTCGCTCGCCACCAGCACCCGCTCCCGGCTCGACCACCACGTGCATGCCGGCAGCAACACGGGCAGCAGCAGGGCGAGGAGCAGACGGCGCATGCCCGGATGCTATCGGCCGGGGCGTCGCCGGTCGAAAGCCCGCGTGCGGTGGGCCGGGCGCCGCGGACCGGGGTGACCGGGGCGTCAGGCGGTGGTCGGAACGGCGCGGCGGGGGCTTCGTCTTTGGCCGCGACTTCGGTAACATCGTGGCTTCGCGGCGCGCGGGCGGTCACCTGCGCGGCGCCTCGCCTGGTTCCGGTCAGTCCCGAAGAGGAAATCATGGTCATCCGAAAGGTCGAAGCCGCGGCCCGCGGGGTCGCGGTCGCTGCTGTTCCGTTCCTGCGCGCTTGCGCCGCTGCTGCGCTGGCTTTGTGCGCCGTCGTCGGTGCGCAGACTCCCGCTCCCTTCGTCACGCCGCCCGCCGGCGCCACGGATCCGGCCGCGCAGCAGCCGTCGCCAGCCGCGACCGGCACCACCTACGGGCGGATCGTCGTCGAGCGCGCGCAACTGCGCTGCTGGACCGGCGCCGTCGCGCAACCGCCGGTGTTCGACGAGGCGTTGACCAAGGATGCCGTCGTCGTGCTCGGCCGCAGCGAGAACGGCTTCCGCTGCGTGCAGCTGCCGCTCGGCCCCGTCGGCTTCGTGAGCAAGAAGTTCACCGAGTCGACGCCGGAAGGCGCGGTCAAGACCAAGGGCGTCAAGGTCGCCTTCCGCTACCGCGCGAAGTCGAGCGAGGCGCCGGTGAGCCAGTTGGACAACGGCACGGCGCTGCACGTCGTCGGTGAGCAGGACGATTGGTACCGCGTGCGCGTCCCTGGCGTCGACGCTTGGGTCGCCGAGGCGGAGGTGCAGGCCGCAGACGCCGCCGATCCGGCGCCGGCCAAGCTCTACGCCGAGCTGCAGCAGAAGCAGGAAGGCGAGGTCAAGGCGCGTCTCGACGCCATCGCCGCGCAGATCGCGCGCCAGAAGCAGGACGAAGCCGACGTCGCCGCCGTGGCGAAGCTGCAGGACGACTTCCTTGTCGAGCAGAAGAAGCCCATCGGCGAACAGTCGTACACCGCCCTCAACGAGGCGCTCGACAAGCTGCAGGCCACGTTCGCCGCCGAGTCGGCCGGCAAGCCGGTGGCCGCGACGTTGAAGCAGCGCATCGATCAGCAGAGCTGGATCGTGGACGCCACGGCGGCGGTCACCAAGCCGAAGCCGGTGCCCGCCGACGTGCCGCCGCCGGACAAGAAGGATCCGCTCGAACGCTTCCAGTCGATTGGTTGGCTGCGCTACGAGCGCCGCATCGCGGGCCCCGGCGTGTACTACTTGGACAAGGGCGGCCAACGCCAGTACGAGCTCACCTGCTCGAACAGTCGCTATGACCTCGGCCTGTTCGTCGACTGCGAAGTGGCCGTGCTCGGCCCGCGCCGCCGCCCGGTCACCACGGCGATGTCGGTGATCGACGTCGAGCGCCTGGAAGTGCTCGGCGTCGCCAACAAGCGCTGAGCGCCCGCAGCGCACCGCGCCGTTCGCGCGAAGCGTGCGGCGCCGGCTCGGCTGCCGCAGCGTCCTGTGCGCCGGCGTCGTGATCGACCTTGCGTGTGCGCTGCCGCGCCATGGCATCGGGGCCATGGCGCGTGCGCGCAGGCGCCGACAGCGCACGACGGCCGACTGCCGAAGAACGGCTGCGCGCCACCGCCTCCGCGGCGGCCGTCCCGCCGCCGCCGTGCCCAGAGCCTTCGTCTTCCTGCGCCGCTGCCTGCTCGCTGCCTGCCTCGGCCTGGCCGGCGCCGCTGCGGCGACTGGCCAACAGCCGGCGTCGCCGCCGCGCGGCGAACCGACGCCGGTCGTCGGCATCGCCGGCGAGGCCCTGCGCACCGGCCAGAGCCTGCTCGACGCCGAGGATCCGACCGGCGCGTGGCAGGCCTTCCGGCGCTCCGCGCTGTTCGGCGGCGACGCCGCAGCCGTCGGGCTCGGCCTCGGCGCGGCGCACCTGATGCTCGGCCAGAGTGCGTTCGCGCTGGCGTGGGCGGAAGCGGCGCTGCACAGCGACCCGCGCAGCCAGGCGGCGATGGCTCTGGCCGTGCGCGCGCGCATCCGTGATCGCCGCTTCGACGAGGCCGTCGCGACGGCGGACGGCTACCTTGCCACCGTGCCGGCGCCGGACGCGGAATTGCGCGCCGCGCGCGCATCGGCGCTGTTCCGCGTGCAGCGCACCGACGACGCCGCTGCCGCGTACCAGACCGTGCTCGCGATCGATCCGCTGCACGCCGAAGCCCATCTGCGCCTCGGGTCGGGCCTGCTCGGCCCGTCGGAGGCGCGGTTGCTGCCGCAACTCGTCGCCGCGGCGGGGGCGCTCGCCCGCGGCGACCGGGGGCAGGGGATCGCCGCGCTCGGCGCGGCGCTTGCCGTCGATCCAGCCCACCCGGTTGCGCACCGATTGCTCGGCGAGGCGCTGTTCGCGCAGAAGGCCGCCGCTGCGATGGCCGCCAACGACTCGGCGTTCCTGGCGCTGGCGACGGCGTCGTTCCTGCCGCCGATCGACGCGCACGTCGTCGGCGAGTTCGTCCCTGGGCACGCGGAACTGGCTTCGCCGCGGCAGCGCGTCGTCGACCGCACGGCGGCGCTGTTCGCACGGCATCTGCCGAAGCTCGTCGCCATCGGCGGTCGCCACGACCTGCTGGTCGAGCTGGCGCGCACGACCGATGCCGAGGCGCGCGCCAACCTGCGCGGCAAGCGCACGTTCGACGGCCGCTTCTGGGACGACGTGCGCGGCGTCGGCGGCGTGCACGCGGCCACCGGCATCGAGGCGCTCGACGAGGCGGCTGGGTTCGGCTTCGACACCTTCGCGCACGAGGTCGCGCACCAAGTCCACTACTACGCCTTCACGCCGACGCAGCGGGCGCGCTTGCGCGCGCTCTACCGCGCCGCCGTCGACGGCGGCCGTTGCCTCGACTACTACGCCGCCACGAACGAGGCGGAGTACTTCGGCCAGGGCGTCGAGGCCTTCGTCAGCCTCGGCAAGCGGCCCGGTGGCGAGACGACGCACGGCCACACGCGCTTCGAACTGCGCCGCGTCGATCCCGAGCTGCACGACTTCGTCGCCGGGCTCGTGTCGTGGGATCCGCTGGCCGACGCCGCGCGCCGCGAACCGCTGCTCGCCGCGGCGGTCGCCGTCGCGCTGCGCGTCGGCCGCCCGGACGACGCCGTGGTCGCTGCCGGCATGATGGCCCCTGGCCCCGACCGCGACCGTTGGCTTGCCGCCGCCGAGCGCGCCGCGCTCGCGCTCCGCTGCCACTGATTCCGCGCCCGGCTGCGCCCGCACCGCGATCGCCGGCCACCATGTCCGCATGGAGCCAACGCCGAAGCCGCCGGATCCGCCGCCGTTGCGCGCCATCCGCCACGGTCCGCGTGAGCGACTGCACCAACTGGGGGAGGCCCGGCTCGGCGACGCCGAGTGCCTCGCGCTGCTGCTGCGAACGGGCCGCTGCGGCGAATCCGCCGAAGCGATGGCGCAGCGCCTGCTGCGGCGCTTTGGCGGACTGCCCGGCCTCGCCACGGCCGAGGTGCGCGAGCTCGCCGGCGTGCCGGGCGTGGGGCCGGTGCGCGCCGCGGCGCTGCGGGCGGCGTTCGGTCTCGCCCGCCGGCTGGCCGAGGCCGCCCTGCGACCGGGCATGCCGGTGCGCGGCGGCGGCGACGTCGCGCGCCTGGTGCGCGACTCCGTGCGCGGCAGCGGCCAGGAGAGCTTCTTCGCCGTGCCGCTCGATCGCCGCCATCGCGTGCTGTCGGTGCGCGTCGTCGGCACCGGCGGCGTCGACGCGGTGGGGGCGCATCCGCGCGACGTGTACGCGCCAGCGATCCGCGACGGCGCGGCGGCGCTCGTCGTGGCGCACAACCACCCGAGCGGCGATCCGACGCCGAGCGCGCAGGACCGCGCCGTGACCGAGCGCCTGGGCGCGGCCGGCCGGTTGCTCGGCATCGAACTGCTCGATCACGTCGTCGTCGGCGACGTCCGCTACTTCAGCTTCGCCGACGAGTCGTTCGGCGCCATCGTCTGACGCGGTGGCCGCGCCGCCGTCAGCGGCTCCCCGGTGCGGAAGAACCGGCCGCCGCGCTCGTGGTGGATCGTGTGCGGCCCGACGGCGGGGAAGTGCCAGCCGCCGTCGCGCCACAGCGCGTCGTCGGCCCAGGCGGCGACGCATTCGAGGACGAACAGGTCGTAGCGCTCCTCGTTCGCCGGCTCGGGCAGCCGCCGGCACTCCAGCCACGCCGCGCAGCCGTGCAGCAGCGGCGCTGCGCCCGCCGTGCCGGGGTCGCAGGCGAGGCCCAGGCGATCGAACTTGTCGCCGTCGCGGCCGCTGCAGGATCCGACCGCGTAGGTGAGGTCGGCTTGCGTCGACAGCGGCGCGTGCAGCGCGCAGCCGCCGGCGGCGACCAGCAGTTCGCGCGTGAACGTGTCGGCGGCGACCACCGCCGCGAAGCGTGGCGGGTCGAAGTCGATCGGCATCACCCAGGCGGCCGCCATGACGTTGCGGCGACCGCCGTGTGCCGTCGTGACGAGCGCGGTGGGGCCGTGGTTGAGCAGGCGGTGGGCCATGGCGAGGGGGACCGGAACGCGCATGGCCGGCACGATACCGGCGATCGCGCCGCGGCCACGGCGTGCGTGCCTTCGCCGCCCCGGTGCGTTATCACGACGGGCCGTGTCCGAACCTTCGACGTCGTCCCGCGAGAAGACCCGCGTCGTCGTCGCCGACGGCCCGGCGACGCGGTTGCGCCGCGGCCATTGGCTGGCGCTCGCCGCGGTGACCGCGCTGGCGGCGGGGGTGCGGGCGCACGGCCTCGGTGACTGGTCGCTGTGGATCGACGAGGCGCACACGTGGCGCGACGCGACCATGCCGTTCGAGGGCGAGGGCGGCTTCGCATCGACCGATCGCATGCTCTACCCGGTGGCGTTCCTGCTGCTGCGGGCGCTGATCGACGGTGGCCTGCTCGGCGAGGACGAACTGTCGCTGCGCCTGCCGTTCGCGGTCGTCGGCGTGCTCACCGTGCCGGCGCTGGCCATTGCCGGCCGCCGCCTCGTCGGCGCCACGCCGGCGGTGCTCGCCGCCAGCCTGCTCGCCGTGCACCCATGGCACGTCTACTGGAGCCAGAACGCGCGCGGCTACGCCCTGGTCGTCCTGGCCGCGGTGTTCGTCGTCGGGCGCGCCTTCGCGTTCGCCCGCCACGATCGCATGCGCGACTTCGTGCTGACGTGGCTCGGCATCGCCTTCGCCACGGCCTGCCATGGCACCGGCGCGCTGCTGGCGGTGGGCTGGGCGGCTTCGGTCGTCATGCGGCGGCAAGCGCTGACCGGCCGTCGCGTCGTCGTCTTGGCGGTCGCCGGCCTCGCCCTCGCCGCCGTGCTGCCGTGGGCGATCGACACCTTCAGTCCGTACACCGGCTTTGGCAGGGCGAAGAACGCGCCATCGCTGACGCACTTCGCGCAGACGGTGGCGTACTACTTCCGGCCGATGGCGCTGGTGCTCGGCGCCGTGGGCATCGCCCTCCTGCACCGGGTGGCTGGCCGCGAGCGCGCGCTGCTGCTCGGCGCATTCGTCGCCGCGCCGTTCGCGGTGCTCGCCGTGATCGGCAGCGCGAGCGTTCTGACGACGGCGCGCTACGCCATCGTCGCCTTGCCCGTGCTGCTCTGGCTCGTCGCCTTCGCCTGCGTGCGCCTGGGCGCCCCCGTGCGCAGCGGTTGGACCGTGCGCGGGGTCGCTCCCTGGCTGGCCGCAGCGGCGCTGCCGCTCTGCCTGTTCGGCGAGCAGGCGATCGCGCTGCGCGACTACGCGACGATCCAGCACGGTCAGCGGGCGCGTTGGCGCGAAGCCGCGGACTTCGTGCGGCAGCGCGCTGCGGGCCGGCCGCTGCGGGCCGTGACCATCCATCTGCCGACGCTCGCCTACTACCTCCGCCACGGCTTGTGGCGCAAGAAGATCGCCGAGCGGGACCTGCGCAACGAGGTGCTCGCCATCACCGACTGGATGGTCCGCGAGGGTCGCGACCAGGAGAAGAACCTCGTTACCGAACCGGGGCCCGTCGGCCACCTTGCCTGGCACCGGCGGGCCGCAACTGCCGCCGGCGCCGAGTTCGCCATGGTCTTCACCCTGCCGGAACTCGCGGAACAGGATCGCGACGGCAGCCTGCTGGCCGCGATCCGCGAACAGTGCGAACTCGCCCTGCACCTGCCGTGCTGGGTCGGCCCGAAGGACGAATCGATCTACGTGTACATGTGGAAACGCCCATGAGCCTGCGCGCCCTGCTGTCGCCCCTCCTCGCCCTCCTGCTCGCCGCCTGTGCGGGCGCGGCGCCGCAAGCCGAGCCCCGCCGCGTCGACGTCTGCGTCTACGGCGCCACGTCGGCCGGCGTCGTCGCCGCCATCGCCGCCAAGCAGCACGGCCTGACGGTCGCGCTGATCGACAGCGACGGTTGGGTCGGCGGCTTGTCGACCTCCGGACTCGGCGCAACCGACGTCGGCAACAAGGACGCCATCGGCGGCCTGTCGCGCGACTTCTACCGCCGCATGCGCGCGCACTACGACAAGCCGGCGTCGTGGACGCGCGAGAAGCGCGCCGACTTCAAGAGCCGCGGCCACGAGCCGGGCATCGACGCGGCGTGGACGTTCGAGCCCAGCGTCGCGCAGGCGACGTTCGCGGCGATGATGGCCGACGCCGGGGTCGCGGCGGAGCCTGGTCGCCTTGACCGCCGACCGGCCGGCGTCGGCAAGGACGGCGGCGCGCTCGCCTGGATCGCGCTGGAGGACGGCAGCCGCATCGCCGCGCGGCTGTTCCTCGATTGCACCTACGAAGGCGACCTGCTCGCGGCCGCCGGCTGCGAGTTCGCCGTCGGCCGCGAGGCCAATGCGCAGTACGGCGAGACGCTGAACGGCGTGCAGACCGCCAACGCGGACAAGCACCAGTTCACCGCCGCGGTCGATCCGTACGTCGTGAAGGGCGACAAGGCGAGTGGCCTGCTGCCGGGCGTGCACGCCGGCCCGCCGGGCGAGGAAGGCTCGGCGGATGCCCGCATGCAGGCGTACTGCTTCCGGATGTGCACGACCGACGATCCGCAGAACCGGCTGCCGTGGCGCAAGCCCGACGGCTACGAAGCGCGTGAGTACGAGCTGCTGCTGCGGCACTTCGAGGCCGGCAGCACGCTGGCGCCCTGGCACCCGGTCGGCATGCCCAACCGCAAGACCGACACGAACAACAACGGCGCGTTCTCGACCGACTACATCGGCGCGAACTACGACTTCCCGACGGCGAGCTACGCCGAGCGCGCGCGCATCACGGCCGAGCACCGCCGCTGGCAGGAAGGCCTGATGTGGACGCTCGCCAACGACCCGCGCGTGCCGGCCAAGGTGCGCGCCGAGTTCAACCGCTACGGCCTCGCCAAGGACGAGTTCGCCGCGACCGGCCACTGGCCGCCGCTGCTGTACGTGCGCGAGGGCCGCCGCCTCGTCGGCGAAGCCGTGGTGACCGAGCACGACTGCATGGGGCGCAAGGTCGCCGACGACCCGGTCGGCATGGGCGCGTACGCGATGGACAGCCACAACGTGCAGCGCTACGTCGCCGCCGACGGCACGGTGCGCAACGAGGGCGACGTGCAGGTGCGTGTGCCGCAGCCGTACGGCATCTCGTACCGCGCGCTGCTGCCCAAGCGCGGCCAGTGCGACAATCTGCTGGCGCCCGTCTGCGTCAGCAGCAGCCACATCGCCTACGGATCGATTCGCATGGAGCCGGTCTTCATGGTGCTGGCCGAGTCGGCGGTCGTCGCCGGCGCGCTGGCGTTGGAGCGCGGCATCGCGCTGCACGACGTGCCGTACGCCGAACTCAAGGCGCGGTTGCTCGCCCGCGACCAGCGGCTGGCGTGGCCGGTCGCCCGCAAGTGAGCGCCGCCGGCGGGGCGCCGGCTTGCGCCGGCGGCCGCGGCAGCCGATCCTCGCCGGCATGATGCCGCGCGCCGCCGCCGTCCTTGCCGCCCTGACCACGCTGCTCGCCGCCGCGCCGGCGCAGGCCACGGGCGCTGCGGTCGGCGACGCGCCCGACAAGACGCCGAGCGACTTCGTGCGCTTCGTCGAGGAGGGCGACGGCGGCCGGCTGGAGACGGCGATCACGCGCTACCGCAAGGGCGACGTCGAGGTGGCGTTCTTCGCCGCCGTGCACATCGCCGACGCCGCCTGCTACGCGGCGCTCAACGACCGCTTCACGACCTGCGACGCGCTGCTGTACGAGCTGGTCGCCGCGCCGGACGCGCGGCCTGCCAAGGGCCAGCGCGAGCGCGGCTTCAGCCCGGTCTCGCTGCTGCAGCGCGGCCTGAAGACGTCGCTGGAGCTGTCGTTCCAGCTCGACGAGGTCGACTACCAGGCCGCCAACTTCGTCCACGCCGACATGACGCCGCAGGAGTTCGAGCAGAGCATGTCCGAGCGCGGCGAGAGCATGCTGTCGATGATGTTCGACATGATGCAGCAGACGGCCCGCCAGCAGCGCGCGCAGGCCGCCGAGCGCG
>JADCJE010000077.1 GCA_020247305.1 Phycisphaerales bacterium
GCGCAGGCGGCCAAGGGGATCGAGGGCAAGGACCGCTTCGAGGCCGCGGACGCCGGCAAGACGCCGATGTTCGTGCACGCCGACCTGCGCGGCTTCGTCACCGCCATGGACCAGGGCGTCGCCGAGATCGAGGAGATGGGCGGCGCGCCGTTCGACGTGGGCGAACTGCTCGACGCGATCGGCCTGCGCTCGCTGCAGGACTTCCGCATGACGCTCGGCGCCGACGGCAAGCACCTCGTCAGCGACGTGCAGCTCGGCCTGCGCGCCGACAAGCGCGGCCTGATGGCGATGCTGCCGCAGTCGTCGGCGCAGCCGAAGCTGCTGCGCGCGCTGCCGGCGTCGGCCTCGAACTGGACGATCATGCCGCTCGACCTGGGCGTGCTGTACACGAGCGCCGAGCAGCTCGTGACGATGCTCGAGACCGAGATGCCGATGTCGTGGCCCGACATGATGACGGCGATGGCCGAGGAGCTGAAGGTCCGCCTCAAGGAGGACCTGCTCGACCACCTCGGCGGCGAGCTGATGATGCTCAGCGACGCCAGCGAACTCGGCGACGACGCGGAGGCCGGCGACCCGCTGGCGGCGATCAACGGCCAGTGCATGGCGCTCTCGCTGCGCGACGGCGCAGCCTTCGGCAAGTCGGTCGAGACGATGCTGCGCGCGCGCGGCCTGCATGCGGCCCGCAAGACCGAGGAGTACCAGGGCGCCAAGGTGCACCGCATGACGCTCGCCGGCGTGCTGGAGATGGAGTACGCGATCACCGACGACATGCTGCTGCTCGCGCTCGGCAAGAGCGACGGCGCCCGCGCCTCGCTGCGCGGCGTCCTCGACGCCAAGGCGTCCGGCACGGCGACCGAACTGCCGGCGGCGGTCAAGGCGCACCTCGACGCGGCGCCGGCCGGCTGGTGCGGCGTCGGCGTCACCCGCCCGGCGGACACCATGCTGGGCGTCAGCCAGGCGATGGGCGGCTTGCTCGCCATGAGCGCCGACGGTGAAGCCGAGCAACTGGGCATGATCGCCGACGTGCTGCAGGCGCTCGCCGGCGAGATGAAGCGGCTCGGCGTCGACACGTCGGTCGGCTTCCTCTACTCCGGCCCGAAGGGCGTCGGCTACCGGCTGCGCTGGTGAGTTGGTGAGCCGGCGCGCGGCCGGCTGGGCGCGGGGCGCCGCTCACTCGCGGTGCGCGCGCACCGTCGCGCGCAGGCCGCCATCAGCGGCCGCCGCGAACGTGACGTCGGCGACGATGCCGCCGGCGGTGAACGGGCCGGCGACGGCGCGCCCGGCGGCATCGAACGGCAGGCGCAGCGCCTGTTCGCGGCGGCCTTCGTCGCGGCACGTGACGGCGAGGCCGACAGCGCCGTGCGGCGCATCGGGGCCGGGCGCTTCGCGGACCGCGCGCAGCGCCACCCACGCGTCGCCGTCGTCGGAGCGCACGAGCAGCAGCTCGTCGGCGCGCAGGTCGGGGCCGCACTCCTCCTCGACGACGACCCGCAGGTCGGCCGGCCCGTCGTCGCCGAGCACCCGCACGGCGTCGATCGCGGTCACGACGTGCGCCGCCGCGGGCACTTCGCGCTGCGCCGCGGTCGGCTCCGGCGGGGCGTCCCACGGCAGCGCCGGCAGGAACGGCAGCGCCAGCCGCGGCGGCCAAAGGCGCAGCGCGAACGTCAGCTGCAGCACGTGCAGTTCGACGCCCTCGGCGAGTGCTGCGGTCGCGCCGAGAGGCCACGTGTCGAGGCTGACGCCGGTGCGCGACGGTGCGAGGCCGGCGGCGAACCATGCGTAGTCCTTGCCGACGGCGTTGTGGTCGAACCCGACGGCGAGTTCGGGGATCTCGCGGCCCAGGTCCCGCACGAACGTGTTGCTGTTCGGGCCCGGCCATGCCGCGTAGCCGCCGTCGCCATAGCGCGCGGCGAGCGCCTCCACGGCCGCGGGCAGGCGCGCGGCCACCGCCTGCGCGGCGGCGCCGCGGACCACGTGCTGCACGCGCACCGCCTGACCGTCCCAGCGCCGGTCGCGCCGGGCCTCGCGCGCCGGGATCGCCTCGCAGACCGCGCCAAAGGACTCGCCGAGCACTTCGCAGCGCCGCCAGCCGTCCTCGCTGCCGCACTTGACGTCGATCCACGAGTGGTCGGCGTACCGCGCATACCACGGCCACCAGCCGGGCAGGCGCGCGCTCTTGGCGACGACCAGCCAATCCTCGTCGGGCGGCAGGGCGCTCGGCCGCGGCGCCGCGCAGGCCGCGGCGACGCACGCGAGCACGACGGCGGGCAGACGCCGCAGCGGCAGGCGGTCCATCGCCGGGACGCTACCCGCCGGCGCCGCGCACCGCATCGGCCTCGATCTCGATGCGCATGCGCGGGTCCGCCAGCCCGGCCTGCAGCATCGTGGCCGCCGGCCGCACCTCGCCAAAGGCCGCGCGCAGCGCCGGCCACGTCGCCGGGAAGTCGGCGGCGTCGGGCAGGATGTAGCGCACCCGCACCACGTCGCGCAGCGTCGCGCCGGCCTGCGCCAACGCGGCCTCGATGTTCCGCAGGCACTGCTGGGTCTGCGCGGCGACGTCGTCGGCGATCGTCATGGTCGCGTAGTCAAAGCCGGTCGTGCCCGACACCCAGATGTGGTCGCCGAGGACGACGGCCCGCGAGTACCCGATCTCGCGCTCGAAGGTGGACCCGGACGAGAGGTTGCGGCGCTGCATGCGGGCACGATCGCGGCGGGTGGACGCCAGTCAAGTCCGCCGGCGCGCAGGCTCAGCGGGCGGCGAGCTTCTGCGCCAGTTCCTGGCTCTCGGGGTGGCGGCGGGCGCCCTTGGCCCACATCTCCCTGGCCTTCGCCGGGTCGGTGCGCTCCAGCAGGTTGCCGAGGTAAAGATAGGTCTGCGCCTGCTCGGGCGACGCCGGCATCGCGTCCTGCTGCGCCACCAGCGTCTCGAGATGCGCGATCGCCGACTTGCGCTTGCCGAGGAGCTCCGGCGAGAAGCTGTAGCTCAACGCCTTGGAGAAGCGCGCCTCCCAGTGGCGGTCGTCGAGTTCGAGCACCTTGTCGAACGCGCGGTCGGCCTTCACATGAAACTCGTACTTGCTCGGGTCGATGTTGATGTACGCGAGGCAGGCCTTGGCCAGCTGCATGTGCGCGTCGGGGCTGCCGGGGTTGGCCTTCGCCTGCGCTTCGAAGCGGGCGATGATCTCGTCGAGCTTGCCGGCGGCGTATGCGCGCTTCCACGCGGCCGGATTGCTGAAGAAGTCGACGCCCTTGAGCGCGGCGAACTCGGCGTCGACGTCGTAGGCCGCCGCCTTGCCGCCGGCCGCCGCCTCGGCGACGGGCCCGTCGCCGCGCTGCCGCAGGTAGGCCTCGACCGCGGCGGCGACCTGTTGGTCGGTTGGCGCCGCCGCATCCGTGCGCTCCGGCTCGCTGCGCGCCGCCGCCGCAGGAGCCGCGGCCAGCGCGTCGAGCCGCGCCGCCATCTGCTGCTGGGCCTGCTGCAGGTCGGCCACGGCGCGCTGCAGTTCGGCGACGCCGCTGCGATCGGGCGCCGGATCCGCCGGCCGGAGGGCGAAGGCGACGCCCGCGGCGACGACGCCGACAAGCAGGACGGACACGACGGGATGAACGAGGACGGGGGAAGAGGCGGTCATTTCGGAACGAGCTCCGCGGCCGTACTCGTTGTTGCGGCGCGGCAGATGCGTACGCTACCGGCCGAGATTCCGGATGCCGAGCCCTGTGCACGGCGACCGCGAGGGCTGGGTCACGGCAATGCGCGCGGACCGGCGCCGACCGACTCCCCGCGGCGGTAGGGAACTTGCACCGGCCCAGCGAAAGCGATGGACCGCCGCATGGCATCGCCCCCTCGCGCAGCCTATTCCTTACGCCGTCGCGCGCACCACGCCGACCTACCCAGCCCGATGCACGACGCTCCAACCGCCTGTGACCAGGAACGATGTGACGATGGCGCGACGAGCGCCGCGCGCCCGCTGCCGACGCTCGCCGAGTGGCAGCAGCGCCTCCAGGCGTTCCGCCAGCCCGACGCCCGGCGCGCCACGTGGCAGCTCGTCACGACGATCGGCAGCTACGTCGGCGCGTGGGTCGCGATGTGGTTCGCCCTCGCCGTCTCGTGGTGGCTCTGCGTGCCGCTCGCCGTGCTGACCGGCGGGTTGATGGTGCGCGTGTTCATCCTGTTCCACGACTGCGGCCACGGCTCGTTCTTCGCCTCGCGCCGCGCCAACGACTTCTGGGGTGTCGTGACTGGCTGGCTGACGCTCACGCCGTACCGCCACTGGCGCGACGACCACGCCACCCACCACGGCGCCACCGGCGACCTCGACCGGCGCGGCGTCGGCGACATCTGGACGATGACCGTTCAGGAGTACCACGACGCGACGCCGTGGCGCCGCCTGTGTTACCGCGTCTCGCGCAGCCCGATCGTGCTGTTCGGCGTGGCGCCGTTCGCGCTGTTCCTGGTGATGCAGCGCGTCGCCCGCCGCGACGCCAGCCCGCGCGAGCGCGCGTCGGTGCGCTGGATGAACGTGGCCGTCGCCGCCACCGCGGTCGGCCTCGCCTGCGCCTTCGGCCTTGTGCCCTACCTGATCCTGCAGGCGATCGTGCTGCTGGTCGCGGGCGCTGCCGGCATCGGCCTGTTCTACCTGCAGCACCAGTACGAAGACGCGTACTGGGAACGCGGCGCGCAGTGGGACTACATCGCGGCGGCCTTGCAGGGCAGCTCGTACCTGCGCCTGCCGCGCGTGCTGCAGTGGTTCTCCGGCAACATCGGGTTCCACCACATCCACCACCTCAACCCGCGCATCCCCAACTACCACCTGCAGCGCTGCCACGA
>JADCJE010000078.1 GCA_020247305.1 Phycisphaerales bacterium
CGCGGTTGGCTGCCCCGATCCGCCCACCCCGCCTCTGGCCTTCCCCGCCGCATCCGCCGCAGTTGGCTGCCCCAATCCGCCCACCCCGCCTCTGGCCCTCCCCGCCGCATCCGCCGCGGTTGGCTGCCCCCATCCGCCCACCCCGCCACCGACTGCCCTGCGCCGCCGACCGGCCAACCGCGTCGGCGCGGTCCCGACCCGCTACTCCCACCGCAGCGCTTCGACCGGATCGAGGCTCGCCGCCTTCCACGCGGGCCACAGGCCGAAGAACAGGCCGACGCTCGCCGAACCCGCGAACGCGAACACGCGCGCCCACATCGGCGTCTCCGACGCCAGCTGCGGCAGCACGAGGCCGACGAGGCCGAGCAGGCCCTCGGCGACGACGAGGCCGGCGAGCCCGCCGATCGCGCACAGCACCATCGCCTCGACCAGGAACTGCAGCAGGATGTCGCGCCGGCGCGCGCCGACGGCCTTGCGCAGGCCGATCTCGCGCGTCCGCTCCTTGACCGACACCAGCATGATGTTCATCACGCCGACGCCGCCGACGAGGAAGCCGACGGTCGACAGCAGGAACATCACGCCGAGCACGGCGAAGACGATGTCGTCGAACGAGGCGATCAGCGTGTCGGCGGTGCCGATCTCGAAGTTGTTGTCCTCGTTCCAGCGCACGCGCCGCTGCTTGCGCAGGATCTGCGTGATCTCGTCGACCGCCTGCGGCAGCTGGCCGGAGACGCTGCGCGCGGCGAGGAAGTGGTCGTCCTCGCCCGGATAGAAGCGCCGCATCGTCCAGTAGGGCGCGAGGAACAGCGTGTCCTCCTCGTTCTGCCCGCCGAACGGCCCTTCCTTGCGCTTCTGCAGCGTGCCGATGACCGTGTACTTGCGGCCGTCGACGAGGATCTGCTTGCCGACGCCGCCGCCGTTGGGGAACAGCGCCTTCGCCGCGGCCCAGCCGAGCACCACGACCGGCACGCGGTGCTCGTTCTCCTGGTCGGTGAAGAACCGGCCCTCCTCGAGCACGCGGTTGGCGACCTCGACGTTGTCGGGGAAGACGCCGCGCAGCCGCGGCGAGTCGACCTCGTCGCGGCCGTGGATCGCGCGCTTGAGGAACGTCGGCACCGAGATGCCGGGCGAGCACAGCTCGACCGACGGGCAGTGCCTCGCGATCGCCTCGGCGTCGGCGAGCCGCAGCGGCTTGCGGTTGCGCATGTCGCGCGACATCGGCCCGAGCTGCACGAACGGCAGCCGGTAGATGTAGACGTTGTTGGTGCCGAACTGCTCGACCTGGTCGACGACCGTCTGGCGGAAGCCGTTGAGCACCGAGGCGACGGCGACCACCAGCAGCACGCCGATGAAGATGCCGAGCACCGTCAGGAACGAGCGGAAGCGGTTCTGCTGCAGCGTCTCGAAGGCGAGGCGCACGTTCTCCAGCGCGGCGACGATGCGGGCCTTCATGGTCACTCCGTGCGCAGGGCCTCGATCGGGTCGAGGCGGGCGGCGCGGCGCGCCGGGTGGATGCCGAAGAACACGCCGATGGCGCTGCAGACGACGAAGGCGACCGCCGGCGCCCACGGCGGGAAGCGCGCCGGCAGCGGCGTGTTGGCCGCGAGCGCCGCGGACGCGCCGTAGGCGATGGCGATGCCGACCGCGCCGCCAAGGCACGACAGCAGCGTCGACTCGATCAGGAACTGCATGACGATGTCGCGCTGCCGCGCGCCGACCGCCTTGCGCACGCCGATCTCGCGCGTCCGCTCGACGACGCTGACCAGCATGATGTTCATGATGACGATGCCGCCGACGACCAGCGAGATGCCGACGACGAACAGGGCGACGCTGAAGATCGTCGCCGTCAGGTTGCGCCACAGCGAGTTGATGCCCTCGGCGGTGACGACGTTGAAGTCGTCGACGTCGCCGGGGTCGAGGTGGTGCCGCGCCCGCAGCACCGCGCGCACCTCGTCGATCGCCGTCTCCATGTCCGCCGGGTCGGCGGCGCGCACGCTGATGTTGATCGAGCGGTTGCCGCCGAACAGCTTGCGGTGCAGGCGGTACGGCACCTTGACGTAGTTGTCCTGCGAGAAGCCGAGGAAGCTGCCCTTCTTGGCGGCGACGCCGATCACCGTCAACCCGAGCCCGCGCACGCGCATTTCCTTGCCGACCGGGTCGACGCCGGGGAACAGCCGCTCGGCGACGTCGTGGCCGAGGAAGCACACCGCGGCGGCGCCGTCGTCCTCGGACGGCGTGATCGTGCGGCCGTCGGCGACGTCGTACGGCTCGATCACCAGGATGTTCGGCGTGATGCCGCCGACGTCGGTGCCGCGGATCTCGTCGAGCCCGCGCTTGAGGTCGACGGTCGCGTGCACCTCCCAGCCGACCTCGGCCGCCGCCGGACAGCGTTCGGCGATGGCGCGCGCGTCGGCCGGCAGCAGCCGCCGGTTCTTGCGCACCGCGTCGAGGAACTCCTGGCGGTTGGTGATGAGCCCCAGGCGCTGCACCGTGAACACGCCCTGCCCGAGGTTCGACAGCTTCTCGCTGACGTAGGCGTTGAGGCCCTGGATCACCGCCGCGGTCGCGACGATGGCGGCGATGCCGATGATCACGCCAAGCAGCGTCAGGAACGACCGCAGGCGGTTCGCCCAGATCGACTCCACCGCCAGCCGCGTCGCCTCGCCGACGTTCACGCGCCCGCGCCCCCGGCCGCCGCCGGCGCGCGCCGTGGCCGCCGCTCGTCGCCGGCGATGACGCCGTCCTTGATGGTGACGACGCGGTGCGCGTGGTCGGCGATGTCGCGCTCGTGCGTGACGACGACGATGGTGTTGCCCTTGCGGTGCAGCTCGTCGAACAGCGCCATGATCTCGTGCGAGGTCTTGCTGTCGAGATTGCCGGTCGGCTCGTCGGCGAGCAGCAGCGCCGGCCGCGTCACCAGCGCGCGCGCGATGCTGACGCGCTGGCGCTGGCCGCCGGACAGCTGGTTGGGCCGGTGATCCATGCGGTCGCCGAGGTCGACCTCGTACAGCGCCTGCTCGGCGCGCGCGCGGCGCTCGGCCGGCGGCACGCCGCCGTAGACCAGCGGCAGCTCGACGTTGCGCACCGCGGTCGCGCGCGCCAGCAGGTTGAACGTCTGGAAGACGAAGCCGATCTCCTTGTTGCGGATGCGGGCGAGGTCGTCCTGCCCCATCTGCGAGACCATCTGGCCGTTGAGCCGGTACGTGCCGCTGGTCGGCGTGTCGAGGCAGCCGATCAGGTTCATCAGCGTCGACTTGCCCGAGCCCGACGGCCCCATGATCGCGACGTACTCGCCGCGGCCGATCACGAGGTCGACGCCGCGCAGCGCGTGCACGGTGGCGTGGCCCATCGCGAACGAGCGCGTCAGGCCCTCGGTGCGGATCACTTCGTCGGCGGACGCGGCCATTGGCGAACCGCTCACGAGCCCTTCTTCATGCGCGCGTCGTCGAGCTCGACGCGGTCCCATTCCTTGAGCGTGCGCAGCGCCTGGAACGGCCCGCTGACGACCTCGTCGCCCTCCTTCAGGCCGCTCAGCACCTCGACGTCCATCGACTCGCCGATGACGCCGAACGTGCACGGCACGAAGCGCGCGCGGCCGTCGCGGCGCACGAACACCCCCTTCTGCTCGCGGCGGCGCTGCCGCTCGGCCGCGGTCAGCGTCGGCGCGGGCGCCCCCTCGACCGGCTGCGGCGGCGGCACGTAGCCGCCCTGCGCGTCGAACTCGACCTCGCGCGCGGTCTGCGCCTGGAACGGCACGACGAGGACGTTCTCGCGCGTCGCCGTGGTGATCTCGGCGGTCGCGGTGAAGCCCGGCCGCAGCTCCGGCACCGGCGCCGTCAGTCGCACGACGACCTTGAACTCCTTGCCCTCCTGGCTCTGGCCGCCGCCGCCGCCGCCGCCCGAACCGTTGTTCGCCTGGATCGGGCTCTGGCCGATCTCGGTGACGACGCCGGCGAACTTCACGTCGCGGATGGCGTCGACCTCGACCTCGGCCGTCGCGCCGAGCTTGACGTCGACGATGTCGGCCTCGGCGACGCGGATCTCGGCCTCGATGCCCGACATGTCGGCGATCGTCATCAGCGTCGCGATCGGGTTGCTCTGGATGCCCGGCACCGCGCGCTCGCCCTTCTCGACGTTGAGCTTGGTGATCAGGCCGCCGAGCGGCGCCCGGAGCACGGTCTTGCCGAGCATGTCGGCGGCGCGGGCGAGGCCGGCCTTGGCGGCGTCCTGCCGGCGGCAGGCGGCGTCGCGCATCGCCTTGGCGGCCTCGACGCGGGTCTGCGCCGCGGCGACGTTGGCGCCCAGCTGGTCGACGCGCGCGTGCGCCAGCGTCAGCCGCTGCTCGGCCAGCCGCGCCTCGGCGGCGGCGACCTCGAACTCCTCGCTGCCGATCAGGCCCTGCTCGTGCAGCAGCTTCTTGCGGTCGTACGACGCCTTGGCGCGGTCGCGCGAGGTCGTCGACTGCTCGGTCTCCAGCCGCGCGTTGACGAGCGACGTGCGCTCGGCCGCGAGATTGGCCTCGGCGGTGGCGACGCCGACGTCGCCGTTGCGGGCGTCGGCCTCGGCGGCGCCGGCCTGCGCCCGCATGCTGTCCTCCTCGGCCTTGAGCTGCAGGTCGTCGAGCCGCAGCAGGACGTCGCCCTGCTTGACCGCATCGCCCTCGCGCACGCGCAGTTCGGTGATGACGCCGGCGACCTCGGCCTGGATGTCGACGAACTCCTTGGCGCGGATCTCGCCGGTCGCCGAGACGATGGCGCGCAGCTTGGGCAGGCGCTCGGTGACCGCCGTGACCACGCGGGTCGGCGGCTCCGGCTGCATGTTCTTCCACACGACGAAGCCACCGATGCCGGCGGTGGCGAGGAGCAGGACGACAGTCGAGCGGTTCATGCCAAGGAGAGCGGGCGGCGACGGGACGAGCGCGAGGGCCGCACGTGGCCGCTCGGGCGCCGGTCCTGCCGGCGCGACGACGGTGTCGTGCGCGGTCGGCCGCCGGGTGCGCATGATGCGCCGCCGCGGCGCGAAGATTCCACCGCGCGCCGGGGAATCGCCGCGGCGCAGACTCCCTCCTAGGGTCCGCGGCCGACCAGCAGGAACAGCCCGACGCCTTCGCCCGAGGCCATGCCGGCGCCGACCAGCACCGCGCCGACCGGCGTGTCGGCGGCGAGGAACACGCTGCCGCCCTGGCGCAACCGGTCGAGCACGTCGGTGCGCCGGTCGGCGGTGGCGCCGGCTTCGTAGGAACCGCCGAGCCACAGCGGCAGGTCGAGCAGCATCGTCGTGGTGTTGAGCCGGTAGCGCGCCGCCAGCGCCGCGACGGCGCGATTCTGGGCAGGTTCCGTGTTGCGCCGCAGGCCGCTGAGGTTGAGGAAGCCGCCGAGGCTCGGCTGCCGCACCGGCGGCAGTTCCCCGGACCACGTCGCCGTCCAGCGCACCAGCGGCGCCACGACGAACCGGCCGAGCGGCAGCGAGTGCTGCAGCAGCACGTCGGTGCGGTCGTAGTCGAAGTCGCCGGCGCTCGCCCCGCCGGCGTGGCGTCCGTCGAGCAGCAGGTAGGTGCCGCGGCTGGGCAGCGCCGGACTGTCGACGGTGTCGACCTCGAGCCGCACGCAGAAGGCGCCGTCGGTGAACGTGTCGTCGGCGAGCGGCACGCCGCCGAGCCGGTAGTCGATGTCGGCCCAGGCGCGGTCGTAGCCGGCGCGCAGTTCGCCCCACGTGCCGAGCGCGCGGCCGACGTCGATCGCAGCGCCGAGTTCCTGCACGCTCTCGGCGAACGTCACGCCGGCGAGCACGAGGTCGGGATTCGACTGGCTGACGAAGGCCCGCGGCGCGACGAACCAGCGGCCGTCGGCGTCGAGCGGCTGGTACCACTCGGTCGACGCGAGGTTGACGACGCCGACCAGCACGGCGCTGCGTAGTTCGGCGGCGAGGCCGTTGAGGTCGCGCAGCGTGTGCTGCGCACCGAGGCCGAAGTCCGAACGATCGGCGAAGTTGGTCTCCAGCAGCAGCGCGAAGCGCACGTAGTCGCTGCCTTGCGCCTTGGGCTCGGCGGTGACGGCGAGCGCGGCCGCGCCGGGCGCGGCGGCGTCCTGGCGCAGCGTGAAGCCGACACGCTCGTAGGCGTCGTCGTCGAACAGGCGCTGCAGTTCGGCGCGCAGGCGCGCTTCGTCGAGCGTCGCGCCGGGCGCGTGCGTCACGCGCGCGGCGACCCGCGCCGGGGTCGCGCCCGACAGGTCGGTGGTCACCACCTCCGCGAGTTGCGGCAACGGCGCCGGCGCGCGCCGCTGCCGCGCCCGCCAGGCGGCGTAGGTCGCGTCGTCGACGGCGAACGCGCGCAGGCGCTCGGCGAGCGCGCGCGCCGCGTCGGCGCCGATGCGGATCGCCTCGGCGCCGCGCTCGAAGTCGGCGGAAGTGAGGTCGCCGAGGTCGGGACGTACCAGCACGTCGCCGGCGCCGAGCGTCGCCAGGCTCGCGTCGACGTTCTGCTGGCCGAAGATGTCGACCATGCGGCGGGAGACGGCGAACATGCCGTCGACGGCGACGCCCTTGCCGACCGGCGTGCCGATGTCGACGACGATGAGCGCCTGCGCCCCCATCGCGCGCGCGAGGTCGATCGGCACGTTGTCGGCGAGGCCGCCGTCGAGGTACTCGCGGTCGCCGATGCGCGCCGGCGCGAACACGACCGGCAGCGACATGCTGGCGCGCATGGCCGCGGCGAGGTTGCCGCGGTCGAGCACGACCAGTTCGCCGTCGGCGAGGTCGACCGCCGTGCAACGGAACGGGATCGGCAGCTGATCGAACGACGGCAGCGCGTGCGCCTCGCGCACGAGCCACGCCAGTTCGACCTCCAGGTTCTGGCCGGCGAGCAGGCCCTTGGCGGTCGTCAGCTCGCCGCTGCGCAGGCCGAGCCGCAGTTTGGTCAGGAAGGCGCGGTCCTCCTGCTTGCGCCGCAGCGGCCGGTCGGCGCGTTCGCCGCCGTCGCGCAGCAGGAACGCCCAGTCGCGCGCCGCGCCGTCGCGCACCGTCGCCGCGCGCAGTTCGTCGGGCGACAGGCCGTAGGCGTAGAGGCCGCCGACGATCGCGCCCATGCTGGTGCCGGCGACGACGTCGACGGGGACGCGCAGTTCCTCCAGCACCTGCAGCACGCCGACGTGGGCGATGCCGCGCGCGCCGCCGCCGCTCAGCACGAGGCCGAGCCGCGGGCGGTCCGGCGCGGGCCCGGGCGACTGGGCGGCGAGGCCGCCGGCGGACGCGATGACGAGGCCAACGGCGAGGTCGAAGCGGGCGAGCATGGCCCGGCGATCATGGCCTGCGGGCAAACGCGGCGGCAAGCGCGCCGCCGCGCGCCAGTTCGGGACGCGCGCAGGGCCCATGCCACCGGCGGTTGGCGCGCCGCCCCCGCCGCCCTTGCGGGGTCCGCCGCGGGCCGGTTTGATGGTCCGCCGTCACCGACCGATACCTCGCGCCCAACATGCCACTCCGCTTCGTCGCCGCCGCCTTCCTGCTGCTCGGGACCCCGCTCGCCGCCCAGGCCCAGGACCCGGACAAGCCCCAGAACTCGCCGCAGCAGCAGCTCGAAGAACTGCAGCGCGAGCGGGACCGGCTGCAGAAGGAGATCGGCTACGCGCGCGAGCGCGCGGCGCAGAAGCAGCAGATGCTCAAGGACCGGCTGGCTCGCACCAAGCCGGCGTACCGCGCGATCGACGCCGGCCGCAACGTGCCGCCGGCCCCGGTGATGCCGGCGGTGCAGCTGCCGCGGGTGGCGCGCGTCGGCACGGCCGAGGAGTTCGCCAACCAGCCCGAGGGCACGGCGATGCTGGTCAACGGCCGGCCGGTGGCGCAGCGCCAGATCGACGAACTGGTCGCCTACCTCGGCAGCGCGCCGGGCGGCGGCGACGCGGCGATGCAGCAGCAGCGCGCGCTGTTCGACCTGATCCGCATCGAGGCGGTCGCGTCGTCGTTCGACGAGGCGCAGGCCGAGACCGAGGATCGCGTCGGCCAGGTCGTCGGCGACCTCGACGCCGGCAAGTCCGCGGCGGCGCTGGTGAAGGCGGTCGGCTCGGTGCGCGGCGCCGACGCCGAGGGCCGGATCGAGGTGACCCGCAACTCGTGGTTCGGACCGCTGTTCGAGCGCGCGGCGTTCGGCGCCGAGCCGGGCAAGCGCTCGCGCCCCGTGCGCACCGGCGAAGGCCTCGCCGTGCTCGTGCTCGCCGAGATCAAGAAGGGCGAGCGGCCGGAACTCGACCGCGCCGTCTGCACCGTGATCCAGGCGCCCTACACCCAGGACGCCGACCTGCTCGGCAAGGCCCAGACGGCGGTCAACAGCGGCCAGGTCGACGTGCTGGTCCGCGACGAGGCGCTGCGCAAGACGCTGCCGGCGATGTTCCAGCCGCAGGCGGTCGCGCCGGCGCCGCAGATAGCGGTCGACGCCGGGATGATCGAGAAGCAGCTCGCCGAGCTGTCGGTGGTGATGGCCGAACTGCAGGGCAAGGACGACGACGACTCGCGCGCCAAGCTGCGCGAGATCGAGCGCACGTATGCCGAGCTCAAGGCGACGCTGGGCCGCGGCGCTGCGGTCGACAAGCCGATCGACGCAGACGGCACGGTGAAGGAAGTGAAGGAAGAGCCGGTCAAGCAGGCGCCCCCCGCGCCGCCGGTCAAGAAGAAGCAGTGACGCGCCGGGCGCGCGCGGCCCGCCGCGGCTGCCGTCGCCCCAGCGAACGTCTCGTCCGTTCCCCCACACTCCGCACCCGGGACCCCTGCCCCATGGCCGCGCTCAAGAAGAGCGGCAGCTTCGTCGTCTACCACTGGGACGGCAAGCTCACCGACCCCCGCGATCCGGCGTTCGCCGACGCGCTCAAGAACCGCCGCTTCCGCACCATCGAGAACGCCGCCAGCGAGGAGGTGTCGGCCGGCTGGGTGACCGCCGGCGACCCCACCGGCGACTCGTTCGACGCCGAGGACCTCGACGGCGGCGCGGGCACGTGGCTGCGCTTGCGCATCGACAAGAAGAAGATGCCGATGAAGTGGCTGCAGATCCACCGCGACGCGGCGGAGAAGTCGCGCGGCAAGAAGCTCTCGGCGCGCGAGCGGCGCGAACTCAAGGACGACCTGATGGAGCAGCTGCTGCCGCGCGTGCTGCCGACCATCACGCTGGTCGACGCGCTGCTGTACCACGACAAGAAGACCGTGCAGCTGTTCGCGACGAGCAAGACGGCGCGCGAGACCTTCAGCAAGCTGTTCTTCGACACGTTCGGCGAACCGCTGGAGCGCGCCAACCCGCTGCAGAGCGGCCTGCGCGCCCAGATCGCGCCCGAACTGCGGGCGCAGCTCGATCGGCTGGAGCCGATCCGCTGGCCGCGGGCCGAGAAGGCGGGCGAGCTGGCGCGCGCCGCGAAGCGGCCGGCGCCGGCGGTGAAGGCGGCGGACGACGGCGAGGGCGAGGGCGACTCATGAAGCAGCAACAGCAGCAGGATCAGGCCGTCGAGACGCACGGCTTCCTCGGCGAAGAGTTCCTCACCTGGATCTGGTGGCGCTGGGAGACCGACGGCGGCGAGTTCACGCTGCCGGGCGGTCGCGTGGTCGGCGTGGCGCTGGACGACTTCCTGTCGTTCGCGGCGCCGAGCGACGACGAGACCGAGCAGACGCTGCGCCGCGGGCTGCCGACGCGCACCGCCGAGGCGCGCACGGCGCTGCGCCAGGGCAACCGCCTGCGCAAGGCGCGGCTGCTGGTCGCCGAGGGCTCGCGCCAGTGGAACGCCACGATGGACGCGCCGAGCCTGACGCTGACGGGAGTGAAGCTGCCCGAGGACGCCGAGGAGTGCGAGAGCGACGTCGACCGCAACGCCGACCGCTCGGCCAACTGGCTCGCGCTGCACGAGATCGTGCAGGGGCTGTACGCGATGTTCCTGAAGGAACGGCTCGCGCCCGGCTTCAAGACCGGCGGCGCGGAGCAGATGGCGCGCTGGATGGCGGGCGGGAAGTAGCGCGGGTCCAAACCGCTCCAACCGGGTCCATACCGCTCCAAGTTGGAGCGCCCTTCGCCGCGAAGCCGCTCCCTCGCCGTGCCAGGCCTTCGCAGCCACTGCCGCCGCGGTTGGGTGCGCCGAGTTGCTGGCTTCGTCTCTGGGCCGTGTGTCCCTACCGCTCCAACTTGGAGCGCCCTTCGAGTCGAAGCCGCTCCCAGCGAGTCTGACCGGCTGACCGGCTGACCGGCTGACTCCCCCAGAAACGCTACCGGCACATTGCAGCTGCCAACCGCAACCCAGCCGCTTCGAACAGCCTGGGAAGAAGGAGATCCGACGCCAACGCGACGGGCGGCCAGCCACGGCACCGCGGCACCACGCCACCACGCCACCACGGCGCCGCACGCCGCGTGCGCATGCCGCGACGAATGCGCGCGCAGACCGGATGAACCGTGGACTTCGTGCTCGCGTCAGGGCCTCGCGTGAACTGTGTTCGCGAATTCAAGTGGCGATCGAAGGCAGCGCGCGCGGTGTGCGTCGTGGTGGTCGCCGTGATGATGGGCGCTACGGGCCGCTGCGCCCGTGGATTGGGGCGAGGCTGGCGAAGCGATGGCGCGGACGGGACGAGCGAAGGGCAGGCGGGCCCCGGTGGCTGGAGAGGTGGCGGGAAAGGCGGCGGGCAAGCTCGTGCAGGGCCTGCTGCCGCTGCGCTCGTGGGGCGGGGCGCGCGCGGGCGCGGGGCGCAAGCCCAAGGGGCCGGTGGCGATGATGCCGCACACGACGCGGCCGTCGCATGCGTCGTACCACCCAGCGCTCGTCACGGTGAAGCTGCGCGCGCACCTGCCACGGCTGCGCCAGCAGAAGGAACGTGCGGCCCTGCTCGCCCGCTTCGCGCGCGGCAAGGAGCGCTTCGGCTTCCGTCTGCTGCACTTCGCGATCCTCAACGACCACCTGCACTTCGTCGTCGAGACCAAGGACCGGCTCGCCTTCACGCGCGGCATGAAGGGCCTGCTCGTGCGGCTCGCGCGCGGGCTCAACCGGCTTTGGGGCCGCAAGGGGCAGGTGTTCCCTGACCGGTTCCACGAGCGACCGCTCAAGAGCCCGCGCGAGGTGCGCAACGCGCTGGTCTACGTGCTCGGCAACGGCCGCAAGCACGCCGCGCAGGGCCGCGCGGTGCCGTACTTCGACGGGCCGGACCTGTTCACGTCGGCGCCGTGGTTCGACGGCTTGGTGGCGGGAGTGACCGTGCGCGGCATCGAGAACTGGCCGCCGGCGGTTGCCAGGCCACGCACATGGCTCGCGGGCGTCGGTTGGCGGCAGCGCGGGCGGATCGGGATGGCGGAGATGCCGAAGTCAGGGTGAACGGCGCACGCAGGGGGCCGCCGCGGCGTGCGCGGCGCGACACCGCGCCACGCCCCGCGACCTACCCCTCCACCACCGCGCCCAACCGCACGAACACCTCCCGCAGCCACTGCGCCGTCGCCGCGGCATGCCCCGCATCCGGCTGCTCGCTGCCCCACACGACCGCGAGCACGCGCCGCGTGTCCGGCGTGGTCTTGGTGCGCTGCGCGTCCTTGACCGCGTTGGCGCACGGCCCCTCGTCGTCGAACAGGCACACGAGTCCGCCGACGTCGATGGTCTGGCCGCCGCGGTTGAACACGTACGAACTGCCCGGGCCCGGCACGTCGATGCGCGGACTGCCGCGCAGCAGGTCGCGGTCGACGACGCTGATCGGCACGCCGGCGTGCAGCGACACGACGTTGCCGGCGTCGACGGCGGCGTTGATCGGGCCAAGCCGGCCATCGCCGACGGCAGCGACGAGGTACTCGCTGCTGGGCTTGCCGCGGCCGGTCGGGCGGTAGCCGTGCACGCGCAGCACGTCGCGGATGGCGGTGCGCACCGCTTCGCTGGTTGCGATCGGCGCGGGCGCGCCGACGCGCAGCAGGTCCGCGAGCCACGGCGGCGTCGGCAGCTGGCCGAGCGGCGCTGGCAAGGTGGCCGCGACCGTGTGCACGGCGAGGCCGGGATAGGGCACGACGGGGACGTTCATCGCAGGGTCTTGGGCAATCGCAGCATGGCGCTGCGGTGCAGCGCGGCGCAGAGCTCGTCGGCGCCGCGGTAGGTCACCGGGCCGCCGCCGACGTTGGCGACCTCGGGCAGCGCGTCGAGCGGCGCGCCCGGCGGGCGATCATCGTCGCGCGGCCGCAGCCACGTGCCGCGGTCGTTCCACGACCACAGCTCGCCCATGCCGCGCGTCGACACCAACCGCCACGTCAGGTCCCACTCGGCCTGCTGCAGCGGCCGATCGCCCGCCGCCGCGAACGAACGCACGGCGCACACCAGCACGGCGTCGGCGCCGAGCGCGAGACCGGCCGCGGCCGGATCGGCGTCCGCCGCGGCTCCGGCAGCCGCCAACATCTCGGCTGCCACGGGCGACGTGACCACGCGGTAGCCGCGCGCGCGGACCGCGCCATCGAGGCCGGCGAGCAGCGTCGCGCGCGCCGGCGCGAACTCCTTTGCGACGCGCGGCCAGATCGCGACGACCGCCGGTTCAGGGCCGCGCAGCGGCGTCGGCGCCGGATCGCCGAAGCGGCAGGCGCCGAGCGCGAGCAGCAGCGCAGCTGCCAGCGCGAGGGCGCAGGACGACGCCGACACCGACCGCGATGGCAGTTCCGCCTGCACCGCCTGGCCGGACCGACCGCGCCTCCGCGGTGCGCCGGCGACCTCGCCGGCCCCGACGCGACGACCGCCCGCCACAGCGCCCACGTCAGCGCGCCTCCGCCGCCGCCGGGCGCGGCAGCTTCTGCTCGCGCTGCGCCGTGTGCCAGACGAACGTCGCCATGACGACCGCCGCCTGCTTGAGGTCGTCGGCGACCGCGTGGTCCCACACGTCCATGTTGGAGTGGTGCGTGCGCGTGCTGTAGCTGACCGGGTCCTGGATGAACTGGAAGCCCGGCACGCCGACGCCGTGGAACGCGAGGTGGTCGGTGCCGCCGGTGTCGTCGCGCGTGATCGTGCTGGCGTCGAGGTCGGCGAACGGCTGCAGCCAGCGGCGGAAGATCGGCCCGCAGGCATCGTTGCCCTGCAGGTAGACGCCGCGGATGCGGCCGGTGCCGTTGTCGAGGTTGAAGTAGCCGGCGACTTTGCCGTGCTCGTCCTTCGGTTCCTTCTGCGTGCC
>JADCJE010000079.1 GCA_020247305.1 Phycisphaerales bacterium
CGGTCCTTGGCCTCGACGACGAAGTGCAGGTGGTCGTTGAGGATGGCGAAGTGCAGCAGCCGGAAGCCGAACCGGTCCTTGCCGCGCGCGAAGTGGGTGAGCAGCGCCGCGCGTTCCTTGCGGTTGCGCAACCGCGGCAGGTGCTGCCGCAGCTTCACGGTCACCAGCGCCGGGTGGTAGGCCGCGTGCGCTGGTCGCGTCGACCGGGCGACCATCGCCGTCTGTCCCTTGGGCTTGCGGCCCGCGCCCGGCCGCGCGCCGCCACGCTGGCGGAAGGGCAGCGTGCCCTGCACGGGGCGGCGTCCGGCCGTCGGCTTGCGCGCTCGTGTCCCATTCGCCCGTGTCTTCCTGCTGCTCCTCGCCATCGCGCCCATTCCATCAAGGTTTGAAATCGCATATATACAGCCTGCAAGGCCGCGACGCAAGCCGATGTTCGGGAAACGTTCGCGCGCCAATGCGTTTGCCGCGAACCCAACGCGTCCTGCCAGCATTCCGTGCGGACGCCACCCGCATCCCACCCGCAGGCCACCCGCATCCCGCCAACCGCACCGCAACCGCCGTCGGCCGACCCGCTCCCCAGCCACGCGGCCGCCTGCCGCTCCGACTCGGCTGCGTCCTGCCCGCGATTACGTCCCTATCTGGTCCCAGGCCTTCAACGCCTCATCCGTCGCGGTTGGCGTCGCCAATGCGCCCGCAGCGTCTCTGGTCCGTGTCCATACCGCTCCCCTTGGACGGCCCGTCGCCGCGTCGACCTTCCCCCAACCCCCAACCACCAACCACACCCGATCCCAAGCCGCCGTGCCCCGGGCAGCCGCGCCGACTTGCCAAACAAGGTGGAGCGGTCTGGGCCCGCCTCAGTGCGCCGACAACCACGTCCGCCCGTGCCCGACCGCCACCTCCAGCGGCACGTGCAGCTTCGCCGCGCCGACCATCGCGTCGCGCACCAGCCGTTCGACCTCCACCTGCTCCGCGTCCGGCACGTCGAGCACCAGCTCGTCGTGCACCTGCAGCAGCAGCTTCGCCTGCAGGCCGCGCTGCCGCAGGCCTGCGTGCACCGCGAGCATCGCGCGCTTGATGATGTCGGCCGCGGCGCCCTGGATCGGGGTGTTCACGGCCATGTTCTCGGCGGCGATGCGCTGCATGGCGTTGGTCGAGTCGATGTCCGGCAGCGGCCGGCGGCGGCCGAACATCGTCCAGACCTCCTTCTTCTCGCGCGCCTGCTGCAGCGAGCCGTCGAGGTATTGCTTCACGCCCGGCAGGGCGCGGAAGTACGTGTCGATGAACTTCTTCGCCTCCGGCGGCTTCATGCCGGTCTCGGCGGCGAGGCGCGAGGCGCCCATGCCGTACATCAGGCCGTAGTTGATCACCTTGGCCTGGTTGCGCAGTTCGGGCGTCACCATCGTCGGCAGCAGGCCGTGCACGATCGCCGCCGTGCGGGCATGGATGTCCTCGCCGCGCTGGAACGACTCCAGCATCGCCTTGTCGCCGGAGCAGTGCGCGAGGATGCGCAGTTCGATCTGGCTGTAGTCCGCCGACAGCAGCTGCCAGCCCTTGCCGCGCGACACGAAGGCGCTGCGCACCTTGCGCCCTTCCTCGGTGCGGATCGGGATGTTCTGCAGGTTGGGATCCTCGCTGCTGAGCCGGCCCGTCGCTGCGACCCCCTGATTGAAGGTCGTGTGCACGCGGCGGCTCGCCGCGTCGACCAGCGTCGGCAGGCTGTCGACGTACGTGCCCTTGAGCTTGGTCAGCTGGCGCCACTCCAGCACCATCTGCGGCACCTCGTGGTGCTTGGCGAGATTCTCCAGCACCTCGTGGTCGGTCTTGTACTGGCCGGTCGCCGTGCGCTTGGGCTTCTGCAGGTCGGCGAGGCGGTGCACCTCCAGTTCGTCGAAGAGCACGACGCCGAGCTGCTGCGGCGAACCGAGGTTGAACGGCCGGCCGGCGCGTTCGTGCACGCGCTGCTCCAGCGCCGCGATGCGGGCCGCCATCTCGCGGCCGACGCCGGCGAGGTGCGCTTCGTCGAGCGCGATGCCTTCCCACTCCATGTCGAGCAGCACCGGCAGCAGCGGCAGCTCCAGTTCGCGGTAGATCGCCTCGACGCCGCAGGCGGCGACCTTCGCGCGCAGCGGCTCGCACAGTCGCAGGGTCAGATCCGCTTCCTCGCAGACGAAGTTGGCGACCAGCATCGGGTCGACCTCGGCGAACGTGCGCTGCTTCTTGCCCGTGCCGAGCAGTTCCTTGGCCGACGTCTTCTTGAAGGCGAACTGATGCAGCGCGAGCGCGTCGAGGCCGTGGTCGGCGACGCCGGCGTCGCAGCAGTAGCTGGCCAGCATCACGTCGTCGACGAGGCCGCCGAGCGTCAGTCCAGCCGTGCGCAGCGCCGCCATCAGCTTCTTGGCGTCGTGCACGACCTTCTGCGGCGCAGCGTCGGCGAGCCACGGCGCGAGTGCGGCGAGTGCGGCGTCGCGGCCGCCGGGCGCGGCGCCGTCGAGCGGCACGTAGATCGACGCGCCCGGCGCGGTGGCGAAGGCGAGCCCGAGCAGCCGGCGCTGGCGGATGGTCGGGCCGTTCGCCTCCGCGGCGATGGCGACGCGCGGCGCGGCCCGCAGCGCCGTCAGCAGCGCGGCGAGCTCGTCCGCCGACTTCGCCACGCCGTAGGCCTGCGCCACGTCGGCCTGCGGCGCCGGCCGGCTGGCGAGGTCCTTCAGCAGGTTGCCGAAGTCGAGCCGCTGGAAGAGCGGGCGCAGCTTCTCGGCATCCGGATGGGGGGGCGGGATGTCCTCGGGCCGCACGTCGAGCGGCACGTCGGTGTGCAGCGTCACCAGCTTGCGGCTGAGTTCGGCGAGGTGGCGGTTCTCGGCCAGCGAGGCCTTGATCGCCGGCTTCTTCACTTCGTCGAGCCGTTCGTACACGCCCGCCAGCGAGCCGAACTGCTTCAGCAGCTCGACGGCGGTCTTCTCGCCGACCTTCGGCACGCCGGGCACGTTGTCGGAGCTGTCGCCCATCAGCGCCAGCAGGTCGCCCATCGCCGTCGGCGGCACGCCCCACTTCGCCTCGCACGCCGCCGCGTCGACGATCTCGGGCTTCGCCGTCGAGCTGCGCAGGTTCCACAGCTTCACGTCGTCGTCGACGATCTGCAGGAAGTCCTTGTCGGCGGTGACGAGGAACACCTCCATGCCCGCGCGCTTGGCCCGCAGCGCCATCGTCGCGATCACGTCGTCTGCCTCGTGGCCGTCGCTGTCGATCAGCCGCAGGCCGAAGCCCTCGGTCGCCTCCTTGATGTCGGCGAGCTGCGCGACCATCTCGTCAGGCATCTTCTCGCGCGTCGACTTGTACTCCGGGTAGAGCCTGGTGCGCTCCAGGTCGGCTGTCGGTCCGTCGAAGGCGATCGCGACGGCGTCGGGCTTCTCGCGCTCCAGCAGCGCGCGCAGCGTCGTGCAGAAGCCGTAGGTCGCCGCCGTCGGCTGGCCCTCGCGGTTGGTCAGGGGCGCGCGGCCTGCGCCCTGGAAGGCGAAGAAGCTGCGGTAGGCGAGGGCCGTGCCGTCGATCAGGAAGAGGCGCTTCCGCATGCCGCGGTTGTAGCCGCGGTCCGGACCGCGGGCCAAGTACGGTTGCGCCGCGGCGAACATGCGACTAGAAACCCTGGTCTCGTGCGAGGCGCGGTAGGCGGCTCTGCGCTGCCATCGGGGCCTCGTCATCTCGTCCTCGTCAAGGAGTCCGCCATGCGCTTGCCCCGTTTCGTCGCGGGATCCGTTCCCGCGTTGCTGACCGTGCTCGTCCTCGCTGCGACCGTCGCCGCCCAGACGGCGCCGTCGCCCGGCCAGTGGTTGCCCGCGCGCCACGACAGCGGCGTCTACGACAATCCGACGCCGGTCGAAGGCGTGGTCTGGCGCGACATCGTCAGCGCCGGCCAGGGCTCGGCGTGGCTGCGGCTCGAGTTCCAGCGCTGGAGCCTCGGCCGCGGCAGCTACCTGCGCGTCGTGTCGCTGGCCGACGGCGACTTCCAGACGCTGCACGCCGAGCACGTCGAACAATGGCAGTCGACGAGCGCCTACTTCAACGGCAATGCCGTGCTGCTCGAACTGGTCGCCGGACCGCGCACCAAGGGCAACCGCGTCGCCGTCGACCGCGTGCTCGCCAGCGACCCGCCCGGCGACAACAGCGAGGACTCGATCTGCGGCACGCAGGACAACCGCACGCCGTCGACGAACGCCGCCGTCGGGCGCATCTTCTCGATCGGCTGTACAGGCTGGATCATCGGCAACGCGGCGGCAGGTTCGGCGACCGACAAGCTGCATCTGTCGGCGGGTCACTGCTACGGCACCGGGCAGGTGCTTCAGTTCGCGGTGCCGGCGTCCAACTCGAACTGCTCGCTGGTCATGCCGCCGGCGGCGAAGCAGTTCTCGATCGACTCCGCCAGTTCGCAGTACGTCAACGGCGGCGTCGGCAACGACTGGTGGGTCTTCCGCTGCTTCCCCAACTCGACGACCGGGCGCACGAGCTGGCAGGAGCAGGCGGCAGCCTTCACGCTGGCGACCACCGCCCCGGCGGCCGGCACGACGCTGCGCAACCATGGCTGCGGCGTCGATGGCACCAGCGCCAACAACGCCACCGGCAACAGCTGTGCGTGCGCGGCCACCGCGGGCACGGGCGCGCGCAACCAGACGCAGCAGACGCACACCGGCACGGTCAGCAGCGTCTCGGGCACGGCGATCAACCACACGATCGACACCTGTGGCGGCAACTCGGGCTCGGTGCTGTCGGTCGACGCGACCGGCGTCGCCGTCGGCATCCACTCGCACGGCGGTTGCACGTCGACCGGCGGCGCCAACGCCGGCACGGCCATGACCAACTCGGGCCTGCGGGCGGCGCTGACGGCGATGGGCTCCGCGGCTCCCGCGAACGACAACTGCAGCGGCGCGGTGACGATCGGCGTCGGCAACACCGGCGTGCTGTCGACGGCCGCGGCCACGACCTCGACGCCGGCCTTCGGCTGCGGCTCCGGCGGCAAGGACCTCTGGTATCGCTACACGACCAACTGCGCCGCCACGGTGACGTTCCACACCTGCTCGGCGAGCACCAACTTCGACACCGTGCTGCAGGTCTACCGCGGCAGCTGCACGTCGCTTACGTCGCTCGGCTGCAACGACGACTGGACCGGCTGCTCGTCGACCAGCCGCTCGCGCGTGCAGGTGACGGTCACCGGCGCGACGACGTTCTTCATCCGCGTCGGCGGCTACAACGGCGCGTCCGGCTCGTTCGTGCTCAACGTCGCCAACTCGACGTGCCCGTGAGCTGCGGCGGCCGCGCCGCGGCGTCCGCGACGCTCCGCCGCCTGCGAGCCGCACGGTGACCGGATCGGCGGCGTTCAGCCAGAGACGAGCTTGAGCGCCGCAAAGCCGCCGATCAGCAGCAACGTGCCGGCGATCGTCACGAGGCCGAAGCGCTTGTCGATGAAGTCCTTGATCGGCGGTCCGAAGCGCCGGAACAGCCACGCGACCAGGAAGAAGCGCGCGCTGCGGCCGATCACCGAGGCGACGACGAATATCAGCACGTTGGTGCCGAAGACGCCGGCGGTGATGGTGATCACCTTGTAGGGGATCGGCGTGAACGCGGCGACGAACACGATCCAGAAGTCGTACTCCTTGTAGAGGTCGCCGACGTAGTTGAACGTCGCCTGCGAGAAGACGTAGGTCAGGAAGAAGCCGCTGACCCACGGCACGCCCTGCCACAGGAAGTGGCCGATGCCGTAGCCGGCGAGGCCGCCGAGCACCGAGGCGACCGAGCACCACGCCGCGAACACGAAGCCGCGCTGCCGGTCGCCGATGCACAGCGCGATCAGCAGCACGTCGGGCGGGATCGGGAAGAAGCTGCTCTCGGCGAAGCTGAGCACGAACAGGGCCGGGATCGCGTACGGCGTCTCGGCCCAGTGCAGCACCCAGTCGTACAGGCGGCGCAGCGGGTTCTTCGACTTCGGTGCAGGCGGGGCGTCGGTCATGGTTGCTGGGGGTGGGCGCGCGGTTTGTTCAGGCCGGGCGCAGGTCGTGGACGTCGAGCACCACGGGGCCTTCCTCGCCGCTGCGCGCGATGCGCGGGCTGTACACGGCGGTCCACGGCCCCTTGTCTCGGCACAGCTCCTCGAAGCGGCGTTGCCCGCGCAGCACGCGCGCCGGCAGGATCACGCCGCCGTCGACGAGCCGCATGCGCACGTCGACGCCGCGGGCGTCGGCGCTCGGCAGGCCGACGGCGCGCACGCCGGCGGTGCAGAAGCGCGGCCGCGGCGCGCTGTTGCCGAACGGGCCGAGCTGGTCGAGCTTGCGCACCGTGTGCGGATCGAGTTCGGCGAACGTCGCCGCGCCGTCGACCGCCACGGGCTCGTGGGCTGGCTGCAGGCGCGCGCACGCTTCCTGGAAGCGCGCCTTGAAGGCCTCGAAGCGGTCGCGGTGGACTTCGAGTCCTGCGGCGGCGGCGTGGCCGCCGTGGGCGACGAGGTGCTCGCCGCAGGCGGCCAGCGCGTCGCGCAGGTTGATGCCGGTGTTGCAGCGACCGGAACCGCGGCCGACGTCGCCGCGGAAGGCGATCAGCAGCGCCGGCTTGCCGGTGGTCTCGGCGATGCGCGCGGCGACGATGCCGAGCACGCCGGGATGCCATTGGTCGCTGCCGAGCACCACGGCGGGACCGGTCTCCTGCGCCGCCAGCTGCAGCGCCTCGTCCTGCATCTGCCGTTCGACCCGGCGGCGTTCCTCGTTGTGCCGTTCGAGCACCTTGGCGGCCTCCTGCGCCTCGCGCAGGCCGGGCGCGCACAGCAACTGCACGGCGTCGCTGCCGTGGCCGACGCGGCCGGCGGCGTTGATCAGCGGCGCCAGCCGGAAGGCGATGTCCTCGACGTCGGCGCCGCGGTGCTGCAGGCCGGCGGCGTCCATCAGCGCGCGCACGCCGGGGTTGCGGCTCTGCGCGAGGCTGCGCAGGCCGTGGTGCACCATGGTGCGGTTCTCGCCGCGCAGCGGCGCGACGTCGGCGACGGTGCCCAGCGCGACGTAGCCCATCGCGTCGAGCAGGAACTCGCCGAACTCGGCGCTCTGCAGCAGGCTGCGGCTCAGCGAGCCGGCGAGCGCGGCGGCGAGGCGGAAGGCGACGCCGCAGCCGGCGAGGTCGCGGTCGGGGTAGCCGGCGTCGGGCAGGCGCGGGTTCAGCACTGCGAACGCGGCGGCGACGTTCTCGTTCGTGCCGTGGTGGTCGGTGACGATGACGTCGATGCCGCGGCCCTGCAGTTCGGCGATCGGGCCGACGGCGTTGGTGCCGTTGTCGACCGAGATCACCAGCTTGTGGCCGCCCTGCACGACCGCGTCGACGCTGGCGCGCGAGAACGAGTAGCCGTCCTTGCGGTCCGGGATGAACGGCTTGCTCGTCGCCGACAGCAGGCGGAAGAACTGGTGCAGCAGCACGGTGCCGCTGATGCCGTCGACGTCGTAGTCGCCGTGGATCAGGATCGACTCGCCGCTGCGCAGCGCCTGCCGGATGCGGTCGACGGCCTTCTGCATGTTGCGGAAGGCGAACGGGTCGTGCAGCGAGGCGAGGTCGGGCCGCAGGTGGCGCTTGACCGCCTCGGGCGAGTCGAGGCCGCGCGCCAGCAGGGCGCGCACCAGCAGTTCGGGGAGGCCGATCGTGCGCGCCAGCGCCCGTTCGCGCGGATCCGGCTCGGGCGGCTTGCTGGCGGTGCTCGGCATGAAGGCGCGGTATGGTAGCCGCGGCTTCCGTCATGCCCAGAACCGACTCCGACCGTTCGCAGGCGCTGCGGCTGTTGCCGCCCGTCGACCAGATCCTGCGCCTCGAAGCGCTCGCCGGCTGGCCGCGACCGCTGCTGCTGCGGGCGGCGCGCGCGTGGCTCGACGATGCCCGCGCGGCCGTGCTCGCCGGTCGCCTCGACGCCACCGGCCTGCAGACGCAGGCCGCGCCGGCGGCGCTGGCCGCGGCGATCGCCGGTCGCTGTGCCGCCGCCACCCGGCGCCGGCACGAGCGCGTCTACAACGCCACCGGCATCGTGCTGCACACCGGCATCGGCCGCGCGCCGCTGCCTCGCGCCGCGGTCGCCGCCCTGGTCGACGCCGCCGGCTACGCGGTGGTGGAGGTCGATCCGGTCACCGGCCAGCGCGACCAGCGTGAGCACGGCGTGGCGGGGCTGCTGCGCGAACTGACCGGCGCCGAGGGCGCTCTGGTGGTCAACAACAACGCCGCGGCGACGACGCTGATGCTGACCGCTCTGACCGCGGGCCGCGAGGTCGTCGTCTCGCGCGGCGAACTGGTCGAGATCGGCGGCGGCTTCCGCATGCCCGACGTGATGCGCCGGGCCGGCTGCGCCATGGCCGAGGTCGGCGCCACCAACAAGACGCACCTGCGCGACTTCGCCGAGGCGACCAACGACCGCACGGTCGCTTACCTCAAGGTGCACCCGAGCAACTACCGCATCGAGGGCTTCGCCGGCACGCCGTCGGTGGCCGAACTCGTCGGCCTCGCGGCGGGCAAGGGCCTGATGGTGCTCGACGACCTCGGCTCGGGCCTGTTCTGGAACCAGCCGCTGCCGGGGCTGGCGGACGAACCCAAGGTCGCCGACAGCCTCGGTGCCGGCGCGCACGTCGTCGCCGTCTCCGGCGACAAGCTGCTCGGCGGCCCGCAGTGCGGCATCCTGCTCGGCAAGCAGGACCTGATCGCGAAGTGCCGCGCGCACCCGGTCTACCGCGCCGTGCGCTGCGACAAGCTGACGCTCGCGGCGCTCGAGGCCACGCTGCTGCTGTATCGCGACGGCGAGCCGCTGCGCGACGTGCCGACGCTGCGCATGCTGGCGGCCGAGGCCGCCGAGCTGCGCGCCCGCAGCGAGCAACTGGCCGGCGCGCTGGCGGCGATGGGCGCACGCGTCGTCGCCAGCGATTCGTTCGCCGGCTCCGGCGCCAATCCGGCGCGGCCGCTGCCGAGCTTCGCCGTGGCGCTCCGCGGCGGCGACGCGCAGTGCGACGCGCTGCGGGCCGCGCGGCCGGTCGCCGTGTTCGCGCGCGTCGCCGACGGCGACGTGCTGCTGGATGCGCGCACGCTGCTGGTGGAGGATCTGGACGCCGTCGCCGCCGCGGTGGTCGCGGCGTGGCCGGCGCGCAAGCCCGCATGAACCCCGCACCCGACAAACGCCTCACGCGCTACGCCTCCGGCTCGGGTTGAGCCGCCAAGCTGCCGCCGGGGAGCCTCGGGCAGGTTCTCCAGAAGCTTGGTCCGATCGACCATCCCGACCTGCTCGCGGGCCACCGCGGCTTCGAGGATGCGGGGATCTTCCGTCTCGATGGCGAGCGCGCGCTCGTGCAGACGGTCGACTTCTTCCCGCCGATGGTCGACGACCCGCGGTGGTTCGGCCGCATCGCCGCGGCCAACTCGCTGTCCGACGTCTACGCCATGGGCGGCCGTCCGATCACGGCGATGAACCTCGTCGGCTGGCCGCGCGACCTCGACCTCGAACTGCTCGGCGAAGTGCTCGCCGGCGGGCTGGAGAAGACCGTGGAGGCCGGCGCTGCGCTGTGCGGCGGCCACTCGGTGATGGACCAGGAGATCAAGTTCGGCCTGTCGGTGACCGGACTCGTGCACCCGCAGCGCTTCTGGCGCAACGGCGGCGCGCAGGTCGGCGACGCGCTGATCCTGACCAAGCCGCTTGGCATCGGCCCGGCGACGACGGCGATCAAGCGCGACACGGCGAGTCCCGATCTGATCGCGCGCGCGATGGCGCAGATGGCGACGCTCAACAAGGCGGCGTGCGAGGCGGTGCTCGACCTGCCGGTGCACGGCGCCACCGACGTCACCGGCTTCGGCTTCGTCGGCCATTCGTGCGAGATGGCCGAGGGCGCGGGCCTCGCGCTCGCCGTCGAGGCTGCGGCGCTGCCGCTGCTGGATGGCGTGCTCGACGTCGTGCGCGCTGGCGTGATGTCCGGCGGCTGCAGCCGCGGCAAGCAGCACTACGGGCCGCGCGTCGCCATCGGTGCCGGGGTCGACGCGGCGGTCGCCGACCTCGTGTTCGACGCCGAGACGTCCGGCGGACTGCTGCTCGCCGTGCCGGAGTCGGCGGTCGGCAAGTTCGTGCAGCGCCTGCGCGATGCCGGCGCGATCAGTCAGGCGGTCGTCGGCCGCTTCGTGCCGCACGCCCCGGGCGCGCCGGTCCTGTCGCTGCGCTGACGGCGCTTGGCCTGTGTCGGCGGGTCAGCGCCGCAGCAGTGCGCGCGCGGCAGCGTCGAGTTCGGACGGCGTGGCCTTGCCGGCTTCGCCGAGGTCGAGCACGACATCGCCGACCAGCAGCCCGTGGCGCGGCCGGACCGGCAGGCCGTCGGCGAAGCGCAGCGGCTGCTTGCGGGCCTCGGCGTTCGCGGCTTCGTCGGCCTCGACGTCCGCCAGGTCGACGCGCTCCGGCCGTCCCTCGGCGTTGAAGCGCATCGCGATCCGGCCACCGCGCTGGATCTCCGGGGTCAGCCAGCTGCGCACGTGCACCCGCCGCACGGCGCCGACGGCCGGATCGAAGTGCACGGCGACGTCGACGGTCGCCGTCGGCAGCGGTGCTGGCGCGCGCGCGCCAGCGCGAGGAAGCGTGATGCTCATGCCGACGACGAAGGACTCGGGCAGCAGTCCGCTCCAGACCGCCTCGGCGGTCTGCTCGGCCGTCAGGGTCATGGTCACGACCTCGACGGGCCGGTCGTCGATCGCGCCGGTGCTTGCGTGCGTCGTCGGCAGGTCGCGTGCGGCGAGGAAGTCCATCAGGCCGAGCACGTCCGGCAGGAACGGCGCGACGGTGCCGTCGGCGTGGCGTCCGCGCCGAAGCGCCCACGGCCGCTTGGCGTCGCGCGCCAGCGTGCGGCCGCCGGCGAAAACGAACTCGTCGCCCGGTTCGCCGTCGAGGCGCAGCAGCAGCAGCCCGTCGTGCCAACTGCCGGTGGCTTTGCCCCGTACTCCGCCGGTGGTCGCCGGGGCGCGCGGCGGGTCCCCGGCAACGGGCGGCAGGTCGGGACCCCAGCGCACGTGGAACGCGGTGTCGACGGCCGCCGCGCTGCGGGCGATGGCCTTGCTCGCCCGTTTCGCGGCGGCAGCACGCGTGTCGTCGGCAGGCTTGGGGTCGGTCGCTGTCTGCGCGCCGATCGTCGCGGCCAACGCGAGGGCCAGGGTGGACGACAGGAATGCGGCGGTCGGCATGTCGATGGGACGTTGGCAGCGGCGCACTTCTTCCCGAACCGCCCTTCCAGAGCCCCCCGACGGACGCGCGCCGCGTCGTCGTCAGGACGCCGGCGGTTCGTCAGCCGGCGGCTGCGGAGGGCGTTCCTTCGACAGGTCCGCCAGCAGGCGATTGACTCGCACGGCGCCGCCGATGCCCTCGTCGAACACGAACTCCAGGCGGGGGATGGTGCGCGTCGCCAGGCCCTTGCCCATCTCCCGCTGCAGCATGCCGCGGGCGCGCGCCAGCACCTCGGCGCTCTGCGCCTTGGCCTTCGCCTCGCCGACCGACGTCGGCGCCAGCACCGACCAGTAGGCCTTGCAGACGGTGAACTCGGCGTCGAGTTCGACGCGCGAGATGGTCACGAAGCCGAGCTTGGGGTCGGCGACGTCGCGCTGCAGCAGTTCGGCGAGGCGCTGCTTGATCTGCTCCTGCAGGCGGGCGATGCGGCGGTCGTTCATTGGTCCACCTGCGGCGAGATGATCTCCAGCTGGTGGTCCACCAGCGTGCCATCGCGCCATTCGGTCAGTTCGTTGATCAGGTGGTCCATCGTGCTGTTGAGGTTCTGCGTGTCGCTGCCAGCCACCACCGCGCCAAGCGTCGCCACGGTGGCAGAGTCGAGGTCGTCGATCTCGGCGATCGAGACGTTGAACGAGCGCCGCAGCCGGTCCTTGAGCGCCTTGATGGCGTTGCGCTTGTCCTTGAGGGACTCGGCGTAGGGGATCTCCAGGGTGAACTGCAGCACGCCGACGTAGAGCATCGTCGTTCCTCCCGTGCGCAGCGCCGGGCGTCAGTCGCCGCCCAGCGTGCGCTTGACGAGCTCGATCTGCACGAACTCGAGCACGTCGCCGACCTTGATGTCCTGGAAGCCGTCGAGCGTCATGCCGCACTCCAGCCCCGCCTTGACGTCGCGGACGTCCTCTTCGACGCGGCGCAGGCTGCCGAGCTTGCCGGTCCAGACGACGACGCTGTCGCGCGACAGGCGCACGATGGCGCTGCGGCGCACGATGCCGTCCGTCACGCGGCAGCCGGCGATGGTGCCGAACTTGCTGCTCTTGAAGGTGGCCTTGACCTCGGCGTGGCCGATGACGTTCTGCACTTCCTGCGGCTTGAGCAGGCCTTCCATGGCCGCCTTCACCTGGTCGAGCAGTTCGTAGATGACGTCGTAGTAGCGGACCTCGACGCCGGCGACCTCGGCGGCCTGGCGGGCGCTGCTGTCGGCGATCGTGTTGAAGCCGACGATGACTGCGCCCGAGGCCTCGGCGAGGCTGACGTCGGTCTCGTTGATGCCGCCGAGCGCGGAGTGCACGAGGTTGACGCGGACCTCCGGGGTCGACAGCTCCTCGAGGCACTTCTTGAGCGGCTCGAGCGAGCCCATCGCGTCGGCCTTGAGGATGAGCTTGATCTCCTGGGTGTTCTTCTCGGCCAGCTTGGCCGACAGCGTCTCCAGGGTGACCGCCGAGCGCTCGGCGCGCGACAGCTCGCGAACGCGGCGCTGGCGCTCCTCGACGACCTCGCGGGCCTTCTTGGCGTCCTCGACGGCGAACAGCTTGTCGCCGGGGGACGGCAGGCGGTCGAGGCCGAACAGCGTGACCGGGGTCGACGGGCCGGCCTCGGTCAGGTTGTTGCCGTGGTCGTCGATCATCGCGCGCACGCGCGCGAAGCTTTCGCCGCAGACGATCTGGTCCTTGATCCGCAGCGTGCCGTCGGTGACGAGCAGCGTGACGACGACGCCCTGCTCGGGCGACTGGCGCGACTCGACGACGATGCCCTTGCCGGCGGCGTCCGGACGGGCGCGCAGGTCGAGCATCTCGGATTCGAGCAGGATGCGCTCGATCAGCGTGTCGAGGCCCGTGCGCTTGGTCGCGGAGACCTCGACCATGCCGGTCTCGCCGCCGAAGTCCTCGGACTGCAGGCCCTTGATCATCAACTGCTGCTTGACCTGCATGGGCTTCGCCTGCGGCAGGTCGCACTTGGTGATCGCGACGACGATCTTCACCTTCGCCGCCTTGGCGTGGTTGATCGCCTCCTCGGTCTGCGGCATGACGCCGTCGTCGGCCGCGACGACCAGCACGACGACGTCCGTCAGCTGCGCGCCGCGGGCGCGCATCGCCGTGAACGCGGCGTGGCCGGGCGTGTCGAGCACGACGATCGACTGGCCGGCCTCCGTCGTGATCTTGTAGGCGCCGATGTGCTGGGTGATGCCGCCGGCCTCGTGCTTGGCGACGTCGCTGTCGCGCAGCGCGTCCATCAGCGACGTCTTGCCGTGGTCCACGTGGCCCATGAAGGTCACGACAGGCGCGCGCAGCATCTGCTGCTCGCCCTCGGACTCCTCGACCAACTGCTCGACGAGCTGGTCCATGGCCTCCTTGTGCTCGACGACCTTGATGTTGCGCTCGAGTTCGAGGCCGACGAGTTCGACCTCCTCGTTCGTCAGCATCGAGTTGATGTTCTTGCCCGTGATCTTGAGCTTGAACATGAAGGTCGCCAGCAGGTCGGTGACCTTGACGCCGAGCGCCTCGGACAGCGCCTTCATCGAGACCGGTTCTTCGACCTCGACGAGCTTGGACGGGTCGACCGACGGCGCGATCCTGGACTTGCGACCGCCAGGGCCGCCCGGGCCGCGGGCGCCGGGGCCGCTGCGGAACGAGCCGGGGCCGGCCGGGGGCCGGCGCATGCCGCCCTGCTGCATCGGCGGCCGCGTGCCGCTGCGCTGCTGCAGCTTGGCGAGCGCCTGGCGCTTGATGTTGGCCGCGCCGGGCAGCGACGGGGCCGAACGCATCTTGGCGTCGCGGATCGCTTCCTGCGGCAACTCGATGCGGCCGACGACGGTGGCGCGCTTCTGCGGCACCAGCAACCGGCGCACGTCATCGTTGCCGGTCTTGGCAGGCTCGCCCGGCGCCGCGGGCTGCGTCGTCGCCGCAGCGGCAGCGGGCACCGCGGCCGGCGTGCTGGCCGGCGTCGCCGGGCTGGGGGTGACCGGGGCTGCCACGCGGGTTGCCGGGCCGGTTGCCGGGCCGGTTGCCGTGGGGGGCGCGACCGGCGGCGCGGGCGGCGCGACGACCGCTGGCGCCGGGGCAGCCGCGGGCGCAATCGCTGGGGCGGGAGTCGGCTCCGGCTCGCGGCGCGGCGGCAACTCGACGGTGGGCGCGGCGGCAGCGGGCGCGGCGGCCGGGGGCGCGGCGGCAGCGGGTGCGGCGGCCGGGGGCTCGACTGGTGCAGGCGCCGGGGCCAGCGGAGCAGGGGCGGGCGCGGCGATCGACGGGGCGCTCGGGGCGGCAGCCACCGGGGCCGGGGCGCTGTGCGCCGGGACAAGGTCGTCGGCGTCTTCGCCCGGCAGTTCCTTCTTGCCCAGCGTCTTCTTGACGGGGGCCTTGGGCAGCGCCTTCTTGACCAACTCCTTCTTGGCCGCGACGTCCGGCGCAGCCACGGCCGGGGCCGTGTCTTCGCCCTCGTCCGCAGCAGCGGCGCCGAGCAGCTTCTTCTTGGGCGTCGCAGGGGCAGCGACGTCAGCGGCCGCCTGCTTGCGGTAGCCGTGCGTCGACAGGCGTGCTTCGACCTGCATCAGGTCGGCCGCGTCGAGCGCGGACATGTTCGACTTGACCTGCTCGAAGCCCATATCCTGGAGGACCTTCGCCAGGTCCTTGCCCTGCATCCCGTAGTCCTTGGCCAGTTCGTGGACGCGTACCTTTTTCAATCGCGATGCTCCTCAGCGGGTTGGTGCCGTGCGGAAGGTCCGCCGGGCCGCTGTGGTCCTAGATGCAGGGGGTGTGGGTCGAAAAGTCGGAAGGGGGTGTTGCAGCGCTCAGCTCGTGGCGTCACTGCTCGGGGCGTCACTGCTCGTGGCGTCACTGCTCGGGGCGTCACTGCCGACCGCCGGGGCGTCGCCACCGGCAGCCGCGCCGTCGCCGGCAGGCGCGTCGGTCGCCGCGGCTTCGCCGGTCTCGGCGGCGGACTCCTCGGCGACGGAGCGCTCCAGTTCGGCGCGCGTCATGATGTCGATGTCCCAGCCGGTCAGCTTGCTGGCCAGGCGCACGTTCTGGCCCTTGCGGCCGATCGCGAGCGACTGCTGGTCCTCGCCGACGATGACCAGCGCCTTCTTGGCCGCCGGGTCGAGCGTGATGTCGCCGACATTGGCGGGCTTGAGTGCGTTGGCGATCAGCGTCGTCGGGTCGTTGTTCCAGCGGATGATGTCGATGCGCTCGCCGTTGAGCTCGTCGATGATCGACTTGATGCGGTTGCCGCGCACGCCGACGCACGCGCCGACGCAGTCGACCTTGTCGTCGGCCGAGTCGACCGCCAGCTTGGTGCGGTAGCCCGGCTCGCGCTCGATCCGCCGGATGCTGATGGTGCCGTCGGCGATCTCGGGCACCTCCAGCTCGAACAGCGCGCGCACGAGGTCGCGGTGGGTGCGGCTGAGGATCACCTTGACGCGCGGCCCGACCTTCTTGACCTCGAACACCAGGGCGCGGACGCGCTCGCCGATGTTGTAGGCCTCGCTGCGGACCTTCTCGGCGCGCGGCAGGATGCCTTCCGTGTTGCGGCCGAGGTTGACGATCACGGTGTCGCCCTCGAAGCGCTGGATGGTGCCGCTGACGATCTCGCCGACCTTCTTCTCGTACTCGGCGAAGACGACGTCGCGCTCGGCTTCGCGGATGCGGCCGGTGATCGCCTGCTTGACCGACATGGCGAAGATGCGGCCTTGCTCCTCCATCGAGACGTCGTAGTTGCAGACGAACTCACCGGTCTCGCGGTCGAGCGAGATCTCGACGTCGTCGACGCCGTACTTCTTGGCCAGCGCCTGGGACATCGCCTGCTCGATCGCGACGATCAGCGATTCCTTGTCGATCTCCTTGTCGCGGGCGATCGAATCGATGAAGCGGAGGATGTCAGCGTTGTTGGCCATGGCCAGCAGGGCAGTGCAGGGGGTGCGTTCGGCGCCGGGCGGGTGCGGTCGTCAGGAGGTGTGGGAGAACGGGTGCGGCGGCGCGATGACGGTTCTTGGGAAAACGGCACGCCCGGGCAGGCGGCAGAACACCCCGTCCCCGACTCCGCGGAGCCGGGGATTCCTGAGCGGCGCGATGCCGTTCGCGGAGGTTGTGCCGACTGACCGGGCAGGCCGAGCAGATCGGGGATCCCGCCGCCGCGCGAGCGACAGCGAGGGCGGAGATGGTAGCGGGCGCCGGAAGTGGGTCAAGCCAAGCCTCGTACGGCGACGGCCGGCGCGCGCGGGCGGCATGGCCTTCCGCGGCGCTGCCTCCTAGCATCCGCGCCCCGCCGATGGCCGCCGCCCGCTCCAGCCTGCGCATCCGTTCGTTCGGCCTCGCCGATGCGCCCGCGGTCGAGCCGTGGCTCGCTGCCCCCGGCCTGCAGGTGCCGCCGGGGCCGCGCGGCCGCGGTTGGGCGGCGCGGGTCCTGGCGGCGGCCAACAGCGCGGCGATCGTCGCCGAGCTCGATGGCCGGCCGGTCGGCTTCCTGCGCCTCGCGATCGGCCCGGACAACGTCGGCGAACTGACGCTGGCCGTGGCGCCGACGGCGCGCCGCCGCGGCGTCGGCGGCCGGTTGCTTGCAGCGGCGCTCGACAAGGCGCGCAGCCGCGGCCTGCGCGCGCTCGATGCGGCGGTCGACGCCGCCAACGCGCCGGCGCTGGCGTTCTTCGCCGCGCACGGCTTCGAAGCGCAGCGCAGCGTCGGCGGCCACGACGTGCTGCGCCGCTTCGTGCACGACGCCGCCGACGCCGAGCCGCTCGACATCGGCTGAGCGCCCGAGAAGGAGCCAGGGCACCGGCTCGCAGATTGCCTCTGGTGGCCGCTACTGCGGCCACGCAGGGCCTGAGAAGCCGGTTGGTTCTCAGGCTCTGGGCACTCCGGCGGCGGCGGCGCGCACGCCGCGCGGATCGCTGCGGACACCGGATCGGCTCACCGCGCGGCTCTGCGCTTGACCCGGCTCCGCTGCCCCGGAAGCATCGTCGCCTTGTTCTGCGGCCTCCGCCGCGGCAAAGCCCCTCCGCATGCACATCGTCAGCGTCAAGCAAGCCCTCGGCGGCCACGTGGCCGTCGGCAGCAAGGTCGAGATCCGCGGCTGGGTCCGCACACGCCGCGACAGCAAGGCCGGCATCTCGTTCGTCCAGGTCACCGACGGCAGCTGCCAAGGCACGCTGCAGGTCGTCGCGCCGAACTCGCTGCCCAACTACCAGGACGGCGTGCTCAAGCTGTCGGCCGGCGCGTCGCTGGTCGCGCGCGGCACGCTCGTGCAGAGCCAGGGCAAGGGCCAGTCGGTCGAGGTGCAGGCCGACGCGATCGAGGTCTGCGGCCTCGTCGACGACCCCGAGACCTACCCGATCCAGCCCAAGGAGCACACGCTGGAGTTCCTGCGCGAGCAGGCGCACCTGCGGCCGCGCACCAACACGTTCGGCGCGATCGCGCGCATCCGCCACGCCGCCTCGTTCGCGATCCACGACTTCTTCACCCGCGAGGGCTTCTTCTGGGTCAACACGCCGATCATCACGGCGAGCGACGCCGAGGGTGCTGGCCAGATGTTTCGCGTCAGCACGCTGGATGCGCACAACCCGCCGCGCGACGACAAGGGCAAGGTCGACTGGAAGCAGGACTTCTTCGGCCGCGAAGCGTTCCTGACGGTGTCGGGCCAGCTCAACGTCGAGGCCTACTGCCTCGCGCTGTCGAAGGTCTACACGTTCGGGCCGACGTTCCGCGCCGAGAACAGCAACACGACGCGCCATCTCGCCGAGTTCTGGATGATCGAGCCCGAGATCGCCTTCGCCGACCTCGCCGCCGACGCCGACCTCGCCGAGCGCTTCCTCAAGCACATCTTCGCCTACGTGCTGCAGGAGCGCGCGGACGACCTGAAGTTCTGCGACGAGCGCATCCAGAAGGGCGTGGTCGCGCGCCTGGAGGCGTTCCTGCATAGCTCGTTCGAACGCATCGACTACACGGCGGCGATAGACATCCTGCAGAAGGCGAAGAAGAAGTTCGACTTCGCGCCGCAGTGGGGCATGGACCTGCAGACCGAACACGAACGCTACCTCTGCGAGGAGCACGTCGGCCGGCCGGTGGTGGTGATGAACTACCCCGAGGCGATCAAGGCCTTCTACATGCGCAGCAACCCGGACGGGAAGACCGTCGCGGCGATGGACATCCTCGCGCCCGGCATCGGCGAGATCATCGGCGGCAGCCAGCGCGAGGAGCGCCTCGACGTGCTCGACGCGCGCATGCGCAAGATGGGCCTCGTGCCCGAGCACTACGGCTGGTACCGCGACCTGCGCCGCTACGGCACCGTCCCGCACGCCGGCTTCGGCCTCGGCTTCGAGCGGTTGCTGGTCTACATCTGCGGCCTCGCCAACATCCGGGATGCGATCCCGTACCCGCGCGTGCCGGGGTGGGCGGCGTTCTGAGGGGGGCGTCGGCGGAGGTCACGCCTCGCAGTCCCAGCAGCGGGTTTCGCCGCGGCCTCTGACGTGGCCGCACGGCCAGTGCGCAACCGATGCGTTCGGGTAGGGGCGCGACACGTCGGCGCAGGGCCGCAACGTCACATCGAAGTGCCCGTCCTCGTCCGAGAAATCGACGATCGCGCCACGGCGCTTCTGCCAGTCGAGGTGGCGATCGATCTTGTCGGGCAGCACCGCCTGTCCATTGTGTGAGTTGTTGCCGCGGCCGGTGATGATGCGGCAGCAGCTGTTGCTGCTGTTGCGCAGGTCCTCCAGGAACAGATGCGTTGCGCGCACCGCGAGGTGCTGGTTGAGGCCGTGCAGATCGATGGTCCAGATCTCCTCTTGGTAGCTGCCGTGCCCGTCGAGGTCGCGCACCGACGCATCGAAGTTCCAAGACGAAGGAAACCGCTGCGATGCCGCCTCGCTCGTCAACTGTCGCCATTTGGCGAGCGACCAGTGCACGGCCGTTGCGTCCGTCGCGGCCGTTGGGACTGACGCAGTCGCCGACGTGACGGATTGCAATGGCGGCTTTGGCATGGCCGTCGGATGCGGCGTTGCCAGCCGCACGTTGCGCTCTGCAGAGGCCGAGTGCTGCCGCGCCTTTGCGTCCTGATCCTGTGTCTTATCAAGCTGTCCGCTCTTGGCGATGACGTCCAAGACGGCGCTGATGACGAAGATGGCAATGAGTGCTCCGATGCATTCCATGGGATCGATCCGCGCGCGAAGTGGGTTGCCAGGTTCGCAATGTCGCGGCCGTCCTCCAATTCGGCGGCCGGTGCGCGCGTGACAACGAATCGCCGGGCGTGCACAGTTGCGGATCGCCACCGGCGGAAACCGTCACGTTCCCCGCCGCGACGGATTGGAGAGCCGCGATGGACGAACCCTGCGAACCGGACGACCCGCCCCGTGCGAGCGCACGCGGTTCCTCGTCGCCCTGCTCGACGACGACGAGCGCGGCCGCCTGCAGCCGGTGGAGCGCTACCTCGCCGACTTTCCGGCGATCGCCGACTTCGTGCGCATCGAGTACGCGGCGCTGGCGCGACCGGCGGGGCCGGCGGCGGTGGCGGCAGCGCCGCTGCCCGCCCGGATCGGCCGCTACGAAGTGACCGGCGCGCTCGGGTCGGGCGGCATGGGCACGGTGTACGCGGCCGTCGACCCGCAGCTCGGCCGCCGCGTCGTCGTCAAGTCGCTGCATCCGGCGCTGGCGCGCGACGCCGCGGCGCACGAACGCCTGCGCCGCGAGGCGCGCGTGCTCGGCAGCCTCGACCATCCCGGCCTCGTCAAGGTGATCGACGTCGTCGAAGCCGACGGCGGCCTGCACCTCGTCATGCCGTTCCACGACGGCCGCACGCTCGGCGCGCACCTCGCCGATGCGCGCAGCGCCAGCGGCGCCGACGCCGGTTGGCTGTGGTTGCCCGGCGCGACGGACCGCGGCGCGTCGCTGCGCGCGCTGGTCGGCTTCGTGCGCGCCGCCGCGCTGGCGC
>JADCJE010000008.1 GCA_020247305.1 Phycisphaerales bacterium
CGGTGACGGGCGCCACCGACATGCCGGCGGCGAACAGGTCGGGGCAGCGGAACAGCAGGTTCAGCGTCATCGCGCCGCCGCCGGACCACCCCCACACCGCCTGCCGCTCGCCGTCCATCCACGCGTGCTGCACCCGCAGCTTCGTCACCGCCGCCTGCCAGTCCGCCGTGCTGACCACGCCGATCTTCTGGTGCAGCGCCTTGCGCCAATCGCGGCCCTTCGGCGCTGGCGTGCCGCGCGCGTCGAGCGACATCACCACGTACCCGAGCTGCGTCAGCCAGCGGTGGAACAGGTGATGGCCGAGCGACCACGCGTCCTTGACCGTCTGCGACCAGGGCTCGCCGTAGACGTGGAACAGCACCGGCCAGCGCTGCGCCGGATCGAAGCCCGGCGGGTACATCGCCCAGCCGTCGAGCGCGACGCCGCCGCCGAGGTCGACCGTGAAGAACTCGTTGCGCCCCGTCTGCACGGCGCCGTAGCGGGCGCGCAACGCGGCGTTGTCGACCAGCGTGCGCGCGACCTCGCCCGACGGCAGCCGCACGACCTCGACCGTCGGCGGCACGTCGAACGACGACCGCGTGCGGATGGCCAGCGAACCGTCCGGGCTGACCTGGTGCTCGTGCCAACCGTCCGCCGGGCCGACGAAGCCCTCGGTGGCGCCGACGCCGACGCCGCGCAGGCCCTTCCTGGCGCCTTGGTCGCTGGCCGCGACGTAGAGCTGCTCCCTGGCGAGGTCGACGTGCGCCACCTCGATCACGTCGAAGCCGGCGGTCAGCGGCAGGTGCGTGACCAGCACCTGCTTGCCGCGCGTGTCCCAGACGATGGTGCCCGCCTGCCGCCAGCGCTTCTGGCCGGGCTGCGCGAACGCCGTGTCGCTGGTCCAGAAGAAGCGTTCGCCGCCGTCGCACCAGCGGAAGTCCTCGCGCACGTCGATGTACGCCGCGTCCTTCTCCTCGTGCACGACGCGCGTTGCGCCGGTCGCCACGTCGCAACCGAGCACGCGCAGTTCGTTCTGCTCGCGCGGCAGCAACTGCACCATCAGTTCCTTGCCCTGCGGGTGCCACGCCATGCGCGGCAGGTAGGTCTCGCGCGGATCGCCGGGCGTCTGCATCCAGGTGACCGCGCCGCCGGTCGCCGGCACGACGCCGATGCGGCAGGCGGAGTTGGTCGTGCCGGCCTTGGGGTACTGCACCGGCACGGTGCGCGCGTAACGATCGGACAGGTTGTCGATCATCAGGAACTCGCCGACGCCGCTGCAGTCGAGTTGCCAGAAGGCGATCGCGCTGCCGTCGGGGCTCCACTGGAAGCCGTCGCGGCAGTCGAACTCCTCCTCGTAGACCCAGTCGAACGTGCCGTGGATCAGGGTCCGCGAACCGCGGTCGGTCAGCCGCGTGCGCGCGCCGCTGCCCGCGTCCTCGACCCAGAGGTCGTTGCCGCTGACGTAGGCGACGCGACGGCCGTCGGGCGACCACTTGGCGAACTGCAGCGAGCCCTTCGGCAGGTCGCCGCCGAGGCGCTGCGGCGGCCGCGCGCCGGCGAGGTCGAGCACGTAGAACTCGCCGCGCGTGTTCTGCCGCCATACCCGCTCGCTCTCGGTGAACACCAGCAGCAGCGCGCCACCCGGGGCGAAGACGTAGTCCTCGACGACGATCGCCGGCCGGTCCTTGCGCGCCAGGCGGTCGGCGCCGACCAGCACCGAGCGCGCGCCGGTGACCGCCTCGTAGCGCACGAGTTCGAGCGTCGCGCCGTCGGCCGCCGGCTCCAGCGTGGCGTAGTGCGCGCCGTCGAGCCAGCGCGCCGGACCAAAGCGCGCCGCGGCGAACTCGTCGCCGGCGACGCGCCCGGCATCGAGCCGCGACGGGTCGGCCTGGGCCGGCAGCAGCGCGACGAGGACGACAACGAGAGCGCTGCGCAACAGGGCCTGCATCATGTGGCCATGCTACGGGTCCGCCGCCGCTCGGGCGAAGCGCGGCGGCGACCGCACTCAGGCCGTCGTTGCCGTATCCATCGCCGCGGCATCGGCGTCCGCGAGCGACGACGGCGTGACCGCGACCATGCGCTCGACGAGCGCCACCACCGCCGACCACGCAGCGGCGTCGCCCTGCTGCCGCGCCATTTGCGCCGCCGCGGCGACGAAGCGGGCAGGGGCCGCGTCATCGCCGGCGCGCTGCAGCACCCACAAGGCGGCGCGCTGGTCGCCGGCGAACGCTTCGACGAGGCGCGAGGCCGCCCGCGCATCGGCGGCGGCGCGCAGCGGCGGCAGTTGCGCCAGCAGGCCGGCTTCGGCGTGCCGCCGTTCGCGGCGCAAGCGCATCGGCAGCAGCACGCGCGCCACCGCGTCGACGACCAGCATGCCGCGCGCGCGCTCGACGGCCGCGGTCGCCCGCGTGCCGACCAGCGTCGGCACGAGCGGGCGCAGGAAACGCTGGCGATTGGCGTCGGTCATGGCGTCGTTGCTGGCGCGCACGAGCGCGCCGAGCACGGGGCAAGCGCAGCGCGGCTCATCGGAGTGCGCCTCGCCGGCGAGCCACGCCACCATCTCCATGGCGCAGACACCGTCGTCTCGGGTCGGATGCGCGCCGGCGCGCAACGGCAGGTCGGGAATCACGGGGAGCATCGAGCGACGACGCCGCGGGGACGGCGCCAGGGGGTTCACGGGGACCGGAACGATAGCCCGCGCCGATGCGCGCGGTGGGCCGTGGCAAGCGCGCGGCCGCAGCGCGCAGCCAACCCGCCGATGCCAACGAGGTTTGGCTCAGCGTGCGAGCGCGAAGTCCGGCGGCACGACGTCGACCGCCTGCGCCGGCCGCGGCAGGCCGAGCCGGGCGGCGAACCACACGGCGCCGAAGCCCGGCGTGATCGGCTGGGTGACGACGACGCCGCGCGGCACGCTGCGGCCGACGGCGAAGCCGACGACCGCGCGGTCGTACGGGTGCGGCGAGCCGTGCGTCGCCGGCGTCGTGCCATCGAGCCAGTGCGGCTTCACCACCAACTGCACTTCGCCGGCGCGGCCGTCGTGCAGCGCCTCGACCAGCGCCTGCGCGATCGCGTCGTCGCCCGGACCATTCGCCAGCAGATCCTCGGTGACGTACGCGGCGGCGATGCCGGGCACCTTCGGCGCAATCGCGGCGAGCGCGCGCGCCGCCGCCGTGCGCAACTCGGCGAGCGGACGCGCGCCGCGCATGGCGTCGAGCGTCGCGTCGTCGAGGAACATCGACCACTCGCCGACGTGCGCCAGGAACTTGCGGCCGGCGGGCGGCGCACCGAGCGCATTGGCGATCGCCTTCTCGCCGGCGGCGCCGACGAAGGTCTGGATCGCGCGGCGGCCGGCGTCGACGCCTTGCGCCCGCACCCACTCCGGCGTCGGCGACACGCCGTGGTCGGCGGTCAGGAACAACTCGTAGCGACCGACGCCCACCTCGCGGTCGAGGCAGGCGAGCAGCAGCGCCAGATCGCGGTCGAGGCGCAGCATGCCGTCGCGGGCCTCGACGGAATCGGGCCCGAAGGCGTGGCCCATCACGTCGGTCGACGAGAAGCCGACGCACAGCAGGTCGGTGACGTCGTCCTTGCCCAATTGCGCGCCGCGCAGGGCCGCTTCCGCGGCCAGCCGGACCGCCGTGTTGCCGAAGGGCGAGGCGTAGATCTGCGCGTAGTACGCCGGTCCCGGCTGTTCGAGTCCGCCGGTCAGCGGCTGCGGCAGCGCGCGCTCCTTGCGGCCGTTGCCGTGCGGGGTCTCGTACGGCCGGTCGTCGACCAGCAGCGCATAGGCGGCGGGCGGACCGCTGCGTTCCCAGGCCGTGCCGAACCACTGGTCGACCGGCTTGCCGCCGTTGAAGGCGACGAGCCACGCCGGCGGCTTCGGCGTCCACGCCGTGTTGGTCACGAAGCGACCGGTCGCCGCCTCGCACCACACCGCGAGGTCCGCCTTGCCACCCGCCATCAGGATCGCGGCGCGGTCCTTCCACGCGACGCTGACGGTGACGCTGCGCGGATCGCGGGCCTCCAGCGCGGCGGCCAGCGTCGGCGCGCGCTGCAGGCCGGCGCCGCGGTCCTTGCCTTCCGGCCACGCGGCGAGCGCCGGCGTCGGCTCGTCGACGCAGTAGGTCTTGGCCGCCTTCTCGCGCACCCACCACTGGTTGCGCACGATGCCGTGCACGCGCGCCGACACGCCGGCGCCGATCGTGGCGTGGCCCGGGCCCGTCTCGGTGCAGGCGTGCGCGTAGCGGCAGTCGGCGAACTCGACGCCATCGGCGAGCAGGCGCGCGAAGCCGCCGTCGCGCGGCAGGTGGGGTCGCGCGGCGTCGAACACCCACTGCGCCAGCTGGTCGACGGACACCAGCACGCACAACCGCGGCGCGGCCGCGGCGTCGGCGACGTCCGGATCCTGGGCGACGGCGAGGGCCGCCAGCAGCGCACCGGCCGAAGGAGCAGCGAGCAGGTTCATGCGCGCAGCATCTTGGCGACGCGCTCGATCGTGCGCCACGGCAGCAAGCCGAGGTGGTAGACGGCGATCGCGCCGACGCCGCTGCGGCGGCACGCGTCGCGCAACTTCACGAGGTCTTCGTCGCCCGTGAACTGCGGGGCCTTGGGCCAGAAGCACACGCGCAGCGGCGAACCGGCGTGGCGTGCGGCCTGGATCGGCGCTGCCGCCAGCATGCGGTCGATCGCGTCCGGTCCTTCGCCATAGGCGGTCACCACGCGCTCGACTGCAGCGGGGAACGCCGCCGCGGCGTCGGCGGCGAGTTGGCTGCCGGTGAACCACGGCTGCGGATGCACCTGCGCCGCCAGCGCGCAGCGCGGCGCCGCCGCCGCCACCGCCGCCGCGAGCGCGCGCACCGTCGCCGCGCGGCCGGCGAGCACGGCGTCGAGCCAGCCGACGTCGACGCCGGCAGCGGCGGCGTCCGCCGCGTTCGCCGGTTGCCTGGCCGGAGCCAGGGCGTCGCCGTCGGTGAGCGCGCGGGCGATGCAGGCGCGCGCAGCGGCGGCCGCCGCCGCCGGATCGCGACCGAGCGCCGCGAGTTGCCGCACGCACGCCGGGCAGAAGCACGCCGACAGCGCGGCGTCGAGCAGGCCCGCCGGCGCAAAGCTCGCCTTGTCGTGGTGGCTGCTGTGCTTCCAACCCATCTGCCCGAGCGCTTCGAGTTCGATCGTCTGCACGCCATCGTGCGCGCCGACGTCGCGCGCCAGGGCCGCGACGTAGCGCTGCACCGCGGGCTGCGCCGGACAGAGCGCGTACGGATAGACGTCGCCCATGGCGTTCTGCACGCACAGGTCGGGACGCAGCGCGCCGAGCCGCGAGTTGTGCGTGAACACGGTCCAGGCGCGCGCTCGCAACCCGGCCGCTCCGGCCTCGGCCGCGAGCCGTGCGAGCGGCGACGGGCCGTCGGCCGGGACCTCCGCCGACGTCAGGGGCGGCAGCTCGCCGTAGTCGGTGAGCGGACGGAAGTGCACCGTGCCGTCGTCGAGGAAGCGCACGCGGCCCTCGGGGTGCCACGGCATCAGCCAGCGGCCGTCGTGGTAGCTCGCGGCGATCGCGACCTCGTCGAAGCCGAGGTCGCGCACGCGCGCGAGGCCGCCGTGGCCGGCGAGCGCGCGCAGGTCGAACGGATGCAGGTACAGACAGAGGCGCATCCGGGCAGCGTACGGCGACCGCCACGGGGCGCCATCGCGCGCGCCGTGGCGCGCAGCGCAACGACGCGGCGAGCGGCGAGCGCACGTTGCGCGCCGCGAGGCCGCGTTAGACTGGCCGCGTGCGCCACTTCGCCCCGGTCGTCACCACCTTCGCCGTCGTCGCCGCGTGCGCCACCGCGCCGACGCCGCCCCCGACGGACGACCTGCGCCTGCCGTCCGGCGCGACGATCGCAACCCTCGTGCAACCGGTCTACGACCACGCCGACGCCGCGGCGACGTGCAAGCCGTTCCATCGCGTCTTCACCGCCGATGGCCGGCAACTGACCAAGGACCTCGGCGGCGAGCATCCCCACCACCGCGGCGTGTTCGTCGGCTGGAACGCCGTCGCCTGCGGCGACACGACGCTCGACTTCTGGCACTGCCGCAACGGCGAGGCGCAGCGCACGCTCGCCGTCACCGGCGGCGGCGATGGGCCGCAGACGGCGACGATCGCGTGGACCGACGCAACCGGCAGCGAAGTTCTGCGCGAAGTCCGCACCGTCGCGGTGCGCGCCCTCGCCGACGGCGCCTTCGCGCTCGACGTGGCGTCGGACCTGACGACGAAGCAGCCGCGCGTTCGGCTCGGCGGCGACCCGCAACACGCCGGCAACCAGTTCCGCGCCCTGCAACGGTTCGCCGAGAAGGATCAGCCGAAGGCCCGCTACGTGCGACCGGCGGACGCCGGCGCGCACGGCAACGACGTCTGGACCGGCTGCCGCTGGATCGCCGCCGTGCTGCCGATGGACGGCGGCGACGTCACCGTGCTGCGGGTCGAAGGCGCCGACAACCCGCCTGCCGACTGGTCGACGCGCGCGTACGGGCGGTTTGGCGCGATGTGGCGCGCGGACTTGACCCCGGCGACCCCGGCGACGTTCCAAGTCACCTACGTGATCGCGGACGGCGCGCGCGATGCGGCGTGGTGCACCGCGACGGCGGCGGCGCAACCGCCGCGCTGAGGCGACCGCGGCCGGCAATGCCCGGAGCGCGTCGCAGCGCTGGCCGTCAGGTCAGCGCGCGCGCAACTGCTCGACCGCCTCCTGCAGTGCGCGCACCTGGCGTTCGAGTTCGGCGACGCGCGTTGCGAGGTCGCCTGCGCCAGCATGCAGCGGCGCCGGCGCGACGATGGCCGCAGCGGCTTCGGCCACCGGCACGGCGACCGCGCCGGCATCGCCGAGCAGATGCCGCCACCGCCGATCGCGCTCGCGCGGACCGAGCGGCAGTTGCTCGACCAACGGCGTCGAACGCACCGCCATGCCCTGCAGCAGCGCCTCGATCGCCGCCGGTTCGGCCTCGTACCCCATGCGCGCGACGCGCGGCTTCAGCGCGCCGGGCGCCTGCGGACCGCGCAGCAGCAGTTCTGCGAGCACGCACAACTCGGGCACGCCGAGCGCCAGCGCTTCGTCGAGCTTGTGGCGGAACTTGGCGACGCGGCCGGCGCCGTCGACGCGCGCCACCACGCCCTTGTGCTGCATCGCCATCAGCGCGCCGGCGACCTGGAACGCCTCGTAGGCGGTCACCGGATCGCGGTTGCTCGACTGGTTGCAGCCGGCGACCAGCGCGTTCTCGCTGAGCGGATAGGTGTCCGGCACCGTGAACTGCTTCTCGATCAGCGTGCCGACGATGCGCTGCTCGGTCGGTTCGAGCCGCAGGGCCTGCTTCACGACGCTGCCCCCTTCTTCTCGCCGCCGCCGGCGGGCGGCAGACCGGGGATGCCGCCGGGCAGCCTCTTCTTCAGCTCGTCGGCCGCCTTCTTTTTGGCCGCGTCCTCCTCGGCCTTCTTCTTCGCCGCCTCCTCGGGCGTCGCCGCCGGCTTGTCGCCGCCGCCGCCCGGCAGGCCCGGGATGCCGCCCGGCAGGCGCTTCTTCAGTTCGTCGGCGGCCTTCTTCTTGGCTTCGTCCTCCAGGCGCTTCTTCTCGGCCTCGGCCTTGGCCTTGGCTTCGTCGATCGCCTTCTGCGCCTCGGCCTCCAGGCGCTTCTTCTCGGCGTCGAGCTTCGCCTGTGCTTCGTCGGCGATCCGCTTGGCCTCGGCTTCCGCCTTCGCCTTCGCCTCGTCGGCGAGCCGCGTGGCTTCCGCTGCAGCGGCGGCCTTGGCGGCGTCGAGGTTCTCGCCGACCGACTTGTTCGGATCGAGGTACTTGCTGGCGTCGATGCCGTACTTGCCGAGCAGCTTGCCGGCCTGACCGGCGACGAAGTTGGCGAGTTCCTGCTTGCCCGCCTTGACCAACGCGTCCTGCAGCGCCTGGTCCGACAACGCGAACGACGGCCGCGTCAGCGGCCCCTTCACGCCAATCGGCAGAGCGAGCGTCTCGACCGCGGTCTCCTTGCTGCCGGCGAGCGCGAACGTCGTGTCCTTGAGCGTGACGTCGAGCGGCAGGTCGAGCGACAGCGGCTGGCCGACCCCGCGCTGCAGGCCGCCCTTGGCGGCGAGTTCGATCGTGCCGCCGCGCAGCGGCGCGGCGCCGTCGAGCTTGAGTTGGCCGAACACGCTGTCGACCGGCACGCCCTTCTGCGCGTAGTGGAAGCCGAGCGCGGGCGCGCCCGGCGCCGCAGCGCGGCCGGCGCGCTGCAGGCCGAGCGCGAGCACCCCGCTCTGCGCGGCGAGGTCGAAGGTCAGGTCGCCGTCGACGAGCGCGGGCCGGTCGGACAGGTTCTTCGCCTTGAGGTCGAGCTTGTCGGCCTTGCCGCCGAGCGAGTAGCCGATGCCGTCGATGACGACGTTGCGCACCAGCACGCGCGGCGCGCGGTCGAACAGGTGCGTCGCGACGACGCGCGCGAGACCAGCCGCCTCGGCGCGCGCGCGCTCGTCCGCCTGCCGCTGCTGCTCGGCCTCGATCTCGGCGGGCGTCGGCTCCGCCTTCGGCGCCTCCGGTCCGGCGATCTTCTCGATCCAGTCGCGCGCCTGCGCCAGGCGCTCCTTCCAGACCGCGTAGTCCTTCAGCACGTCGTCGAGCGACGGCAGGCCGCCCGCCTCCTTCGGCGGTTCCGGCGGCGGCTCGGCCCCGGGGATGCGCACGCCGGGCAGCGCGCGCGGCGCGCCGCTGCGGGCGTTCTGCGCGGTGATCGTGTCGACGACGAAGCGTTTGCGCAGCAGCTCGCCGGTGTCGAGCGTCGCGACCAGCGCATCGGCGGCGAACAGGTCGGCGCCGAGTTCCTTGCAGTCGGCGATGGCGAGGCCCTGCACGCGCAGCTCGCCGCTGCCGAGGCCGAGCTGCGCCGACTTCAGGTCGACCGTCGCGCCGTTCATCGTCTGCAGGCCCGACTGCAGCGCCTGCGTCAGCACCGGCTCCGAGAACCACGTCTGCAGCACCCACACACTGGCGATGAACACCGCGGCGACGGCGAGGCCGCCGAGACGCACCGGCAGGCCCGTCTTCTTCTGCGCCGCGAGTTCCTGCCACGTCAGCTTCTTCTGGCCCTTGCCGAGGAACAGCCACGTCAGCAGCTTCACCCACCCCTTGCTCGCGTACTTCTGGAACGTGGCGCTGCCGGCTTCGAGGCCGGCCATCTTGCCGCGGACGGCGCGGATGCCGCGGTTCATCAGCATGCCGGCGACCACGCCGTAGACGAGGCCGAAGACGACGCCGCCGACGGTGGCGTAGTACTCGAAGCCGAACCATGCGGTGACCTTGCCGTTGACGAGGCCGCGGCACAGACCCTGCAGCGGGCCATCGACGAGCCAGCGGCCGAGCGCGTAGCTCGCCGGCAGCAGCACGAAGCTCAGCAGCTTGCCGACCAAGGTGACGAGGCCGAACACGCCGAGGTTGGCGTTCAGCACCAGCACCAGCGACAGCAGCAAGAGGATGAGGCCGGGCGCCTGCAGCAGGCCGCCGCCGAGATCGCCCGGCAGGAAGAAGCCGGGGACGAAGCCCAACACGCCGCCGAGCACGGTGGCGAGGAGCACTTGCAGGGGTGTGGCGTTGCCACGGAACACCGAGCCGATCTTCCGCAGGAGGAACATGGCCGGAACGGTAGGCAACCGCGCGGCGCGGCGCCAATCCGCGCGGCGCGGCACGGCGCGCCGTCAGCCGGCGCTCGGGTGCAGCCGCAGCAGTTCACCGCGGAAGCGTTCGCGCAGCGCGGCGGTCGCCGCAGCTCGCGCCGGCTCCGGCGCCACCGCCGCCGCGAAGCGCACGAACGGCGCGGCGACCGCGTCGCAGGGCAGGTCCGCCTCGCCAGCCATCCGCCGCGCCGCCCACAACGCCTGGATGGCGCCGCCCAACGCCGCCGACTCCGTCTCGGCGAGCACGCGGATCGGGCAGGCGAACACGTCGGCGAGGATCTGCCGCCACAGCGCGTTGTGCGCGCCGCCGCCGGTCAGCCGCACTTCGCCGACCTGCAATCCGAGCGCGCGCAGGCGGTCGAGGCCGAGTCCGAGGTTGCACGCCGTGCCTTCGAGCGCGGCGCGGTAGAGGTGGCCGGGGCGGAGCAGGCCCGGGCGCAGGCCGAGCAGCGTGCCGGTCGCGTGCGGCAGGTCCGGCACGCGCTCGCCCAGCAGGAACGGCAGCCAGACGAGGCCGTCGCTGCCGGGCGCGACCGCCGCAGCCGCGGCCGTGAGCGCGCCGTGGTCGAGCCCGGTCAGCGCGCGAACCTCCTCGGTCACGCCGGTCAGGTTCATGACGCACAAGAGCGGCAGCCACGCGCCGTCGCTGCTGCAGAACGGCGCGACGAGCCCGCCCGGATCGACGACCGGCGCGTCCGTGCGCGCGAAGACCGTGCCCGAGGTGCCAAGGCTGGCGACGACGACGCCCTGCCGCGTGGCGCCGCTGCCGATCGCCGACATCATGTTGTCGCCGCCGCCGGCGCTCACCGGCACGCCGGCAGGCAGGCCGAGTTCGGCCGCGGCGGCAGCCGCAAGACGGCCGGCGAACGCCCCCGCCGGCCGCAGCGGCGGCAGCATCGCCGGCAAGCGGTCGTCGATCGCCGCCATCGCGCGGGCGTCGAACGCGCGCGTCCGCGGATCGAAGAAGCCGGTGCCCGAGGCGTCGCCGGCCTCCATGCTGCGTTCGCCGGTCAGCCACGCGTTGACGAAGTCGTGCGGCAGCAGGACGTGGCGGACCTTCGCCCAGTTGGCGGGTTCGCGGCGCTTGAGCCACAGCAGCTTGCTCGCGGTGAAGCCGGTCGGCACCGCGCGGCCGAGCGCCGCCGACAACTCTGCGGCTTCGGCGGCGGTCGCCGTGTCGCACCACAGCTTCGCCGGCCGCACGACGTCGCCGTGCGCATCGAGCACGACGCAGCCGTGCTGCTGCCCCGAGACGCCGAGGCCCTGCACGCGGGCGGCATCGAGGCCGGCGAGCGCCTGCCGGCCGGCGACGACGCACGCGGCGAGCCAGTCGGCGGGCCGCTGTTCCATGTGGCCCGGCGGCAGGCCGTCGACCAGCGCGTGCGGCGCGCTGCCGCGGCCGACGACCGCGTGCGTCGCGGCGTCGACGACGACGGCCTTCGTGCTCTGCGTGCCGACGTCGAAACCGAGGAACAGGCCGCGCGCGGCGGCGTCGGGGCGGGCGCTCATGGGCTGCGCAACGTAGGAAGCGGCGCCGCGCAGGGCCACATCGCCGCGCCGGCGGCGACGACGTCAGCGGCCGTCGGCAGGCGTGCCGAGCAGTTCCTCGGCGGTCCACGGTTCGTCGCGGTCCTTGTGGCGCGCGCGGATCGCGGCGACGGCGGCGGCGTCGGGCACGCTCTGCCGGTGGCCGAACGCGCGGCGCACATAGCCGACGATCGCGGCGACGTCGGCGTCGGACAGCTGCCGCTGTGCCGGCATCTCCATGGTCCATCGCGTCCCGTTGACGTCGATCGGGCCGCGGACGCCGTGCGCGACGATGCGCACGATGCGGTCGATCGGGCCGACCGCCCACTCCGAGTCGCGCAGCGGCGGCGCGAGGCCCTGCATGCCGGCGCCATCCAGCTGGTGGCACGCGGCGCAGGCGCGCGCGAACAGCGCCTCGCCGGCGCGCACGCGCTGCGCTTCCGCCTCGGTCAACGCGGCGACCTCGCCGGCGGCGGCCGCGCCGGCGACGGCGACGGCGGCCAGCAGTTCGCGCGCGGCGGCGGCGGTCGCGGCATCGGCGTCGACGGCACGGGCGACGAGCGCTGGCGGCGCCGCCGGCAGGACGAGCCAGCCGGTGCGGGCCTCGCCCTTGGGCAGCGCGTCGACGGCGCCCTGCAGCAGCGCCCGGCGGAGCGCCGGGTCGGGGACTTCGTGCGCGAGCGCGAACAGCTGCTGCTGCGCGGCCGGCAGGCGCGCCTTCATGCCTCGGGCGGCGAGGTCGCGCAGCCACGCCGCGCGCAGCGGCGGGTCGCTGCTCTCCAGGGCGACCGCGGCGCGCAGCACGGCGGCGACATCGCCGGCGGCGGCCACGGCGGCGCGCAGGCCGGCGTCGTCGCCGTGAAAGCGCAGCATGCGCGCGAGCAGCGCCGTCCGCCGGTACGCCGTCTTCGCGGCGAGCGCGTCCTGCGCGACGTCGGCCATGGCCAGCGCGACGTGCCAGCGCACGCTGGCGACGTCGCCGAGGCCATGCTGCTCGGCGGCGAGCCAGACCATGCGGTCCTCGGCGGCCAGCGCGGCCGCCGCCCGCCCGAAGGCGAACGCGAGCACGCCGGCGTCGGCGTCGCGCAGGGCCGCGCGGACGTCGGCGACCTGCAGGCCGCCGAGCCCGTCGACCGCCGACCACGACGCCAGCCGGACCGCGGGCTGCGCATGCTGCTGCGCCTGCGCCCGCAGCCCCGGCAGCGCGCCGCGTTCGTCGCGCTGCACGAGTTCGCGCAGCGCCGCGTCGCGCACCGCGCCGTTGTCGTGCGCAAGGGCGGCGACGAGCTGGTCCGCGCGGAGATCGTGCAGCGAACGGATGCGCGCTGGCGCCGCTGGCGCCGCGGCCGCCGGCGCGATGCGCCAGATGCGCCCGAGCCCGACCGGGGCCGCGAGCTTGCGCTGCTCGATCTGCGCGCGCAGCCAGCTGGTGACGAAGTTCTTGTGCTGGATGACGCCGCGGTACATGTCGACGACGTACAGCGCGCCGTCGAAGCCCGTGGTCAGGTGCACGGGCCGGAAGCGTTCGTCCGTCGACGTCAGGAACTCGCCGCGCTCGGCCTCGTAGAGGTTGGCGCCGGCCAGCAGGTCGTCGTGGTCGCGCAGGCGCACCCGCCGCACGACGTTGCCGGCGGGCTCGCACACGAACACGTCGCCGTCGCAGTCGGGCAGCAGGCCGCCGCGGTAGACGTGCGGCGAGCAGACGGCCGTGTGGATCGCCAGCTTGTGGTCGACGAGGCGTCCGGGTTGGTAGCCGCGATTGACGCCCGGCGTGATGCGGGCCGGCCAGACAGAGCGGTCGGCGACGACGCGATGGTTGTGCTGCGGCAGGCCGCCGGTGGCGCGCGCCGGCGGCCCGTAGCGGCCGGGCACGAGGTCGCAGCGCAGCCAGTCTTCGTTGTAGTTGAAGTACAGCCGACCGCGGTCGTCGTGGGCGATGCCCCACTGGCCGCCGCCCGCGCCCGGCTCGACGACGAAACCGGCCTTGGTCCAGCGCACGAGCCGCGCGTCGTTGGCGAGGTGGATGCGGTGGTCGAAGCTCCACAGCAGGCCGTTGCCCGAGTGCTCGGGGTTGTCGAGGCCGGCCTCGAAGCCGCCCATCACGACGCTGCGCCCGTCGGCCACCCCGTCGCCGTCGGCGTCCGGCATCCAGACCAGTTCGGGCGGCGTCACGACGAGTGCGCCGCCACGCAGCGGCAGCACCGCGCGCGGCAGCACGAGGCCGTCGGCGAACACCGTCGACCGGTCGGCGGCGCCGTCGCCGTCGTCGTCGTGCAGCACGACCACGCGGCCGTTCGGCGCGGTCTCGCCGGTCGCGTCGACGTCGTTCATGTAGCCGCGCATCTCCACCACCCAGAGGCGGCCGCCGGCGTCGACCTGCACGGCGACCGGATCGCGGACCAGCGGCTCGGCGGCGAACAAGCTGGCGGTGAAGCCCGGCGGCAGCCGGAACGTCGCCAGTTCGCCGGCGGGCGACTTCGGCGCGGCATCCGGCACGGCGAGGTCGGCCGGCAGCGGGGTTTGCGTCTCGCCAGCCCGGTCGCCGCGCTGGGCCGCGAGCGGCGCACAGACCAACAGGGCAGCCAGCAGGCGCGCGCGTTGCATGCAACCTGCCTAATGCAACCGCCAACGCATGCCAAGAGGGCGCGACCGGAGCACTTGCGCCACGTCGGGCAAAAAACCCTACCGCTCAAGGGCGCAGACGATCGTGCCGATCCCATGGGGGCTTCGGCATCGCCCAGCGGCCGAGCGCGACCAGGACCCCCCGACGACCCCCATGGCCAAGATCCCCGACAAGCAAGGCGTCTTCTTCGAACTCGACGGCGTCCTCGTCGAGCGTGCGCAGCTCGCCGCCGATGGTTCGATCCCGTTCCTGCCCGGCGCGCTGGCCGCGCTGGGCCGCGTCGACCCCGACCACTTCAAGCTGTTCGTCGCCACGAGCCGCCAGGACATCGCCTTCGGCGACGTGAAGGAGAAGGACTTCACGCGCTTCTGCGAAGCCTTCCTCGGCCGCATGCACGACGAGCGCATCGCGATCACCAAGATGTACTCGTGTCCCTACCATCCCAAGGGCCGTGGGCGCTTCCGCCGCGAGAGCGTGTTCCGCAAGCCGGGACCTGGCATCTTCAAGATGGCGCAGCAGGAGTTCGACCTGAACCTGCAGCGCAGCTGGATGATCGGCCACACGACGGCGGACGTCCTCGCCGCGCAGCGCGCCGAGCTCGGCACGATCCTCGTGCGCACGGGCCAGGCCGGCCAGGACGGCGAGTTCACCGTCGACGCGCACTTCGTCGAAGCGGACTTCGCCGACGCGATCGCGCGCGTGAACCAGTTCGAGTTCGCGCAGCGCTGCTGAGCGCCGCGATCGCCGTCGCCGCCGGCCTCAGCTCGACAGCGCGGCGACGCCGGGCAGCGTCTTGCCTTCGAGCAGTTCGAGCGACGCGCCGCCGCCCGTCGACACGTGCGACAGCCGGCTCGTGACGCCGGTCTTCTCGGCCGCGGCGACCGAGTCGCCGCCGCCCACGACGGTGAACGCGCCGCAGCCGGCGACAGCGTGGGCGACCGCCTCGGTGCCCTTGCAGAACGCGTCCATCTCGAACACGCCCATCGGGCCGTTCCACACCACCGTCTTGGCGCCGCGCAGCGCCGCCACGTAGTCGGCGACGGTCCGCGGACCGATGTCGAGGCCCATCAGGCCGTCCGGGATGCGGTCGTGCACGCTCGCCGGGCTGTCGGCCTTGAACTCGGCGGCGCAGACGTGGTCGACCGGCAGCAGGATGCGCTTGCCGGCGGCCTTGGCCTGGGCGAGCACCTTGCCGGCGGCCTCGACGAGGTCGCGCTCGACGAGCGACGTGCCGACCGGCAGGCCCTGCTGCGCCAGGAACGTGTAGGCCATCGCGCCGCCGACGATCAGCGTGTCGACCTTGGGCAGCAGGTTCTCGATGACGGGCAGCTTGTCGCTGACCTTGGCGCCGCCGAGGATCGCGACGAACGGGCGAACGGGGCTGTGCAGAACCTTGGCGAACGCGTCGAGTTCCTGCTGCATCAGGAAGCCGGCCGCGCACGGCATGCCGACGAGGCCGCTGACCGAGCTGTGCGCGCGGTGCGCCGTGCCGAAGGCGTCGTTGACGTAGACGTCGCCGAGCTTGCGCAGGCTCGCGCGGAAGGCGTCGATCGCCGCCGGCTCGGCCTTGCGGCTGGTCGTCGTGCCGTCCTTCTCCTTGACCTTGACCTTGCCTTCCTCCTCCAGGTGGAAGCGAACGTTCTCCAGCAGCACGAGGCTGCCCGGCGCCAGCGCGCCCGGCGCGCAGGCGGCCTCGACGGCGGGCCCGACGCAGTCGTCGAGGAAGGCCACCGGCCGGCCGAGCAGACGCTGCAGCTCGGCGGCGACCGGGCGCAGCGAGAACTTGGCGACGCGCTGGCCGTCCGGCCGGCCGAGGTGCGACATCAGCACGACCGCCGCGCCCTGGTCGAGCGCGAAGCGGATCGTCGGCAGCGCCGCGGCGATGCGCTGGTTGTTGGTGATCGCGAGCGTCGCCTTGTCCTGGGGGACGTTGAAGTCGACGCGCATCAGCACGCGCTTGCCGCGCAGCGGCAGGTCGCGCAGCGTCTTGAAGCCGGCCATGGCGAACTCCTCAGAGCCCCTTGGCGATCTTCTGGCAGAGTTCGACGACGCGGTTGCTGTAGCCCCACTCGTTGTCGTACCAGCTGACCAGCTTGAAGAAGTTCTTGTTGAGCTCGATCGAGCTGCCGGCGTCGAAGATCGACGACGCCTTGCAGTGGATGAAGTCCGACGAGACGACCTCCTCCTCGGTGTAGTCGAGGATGCCCTTCATGTAGGTCTCCGACGCGCGCTTGATCGCCCGCTTGATCTCGTCGAGCGAGGTGTCCTTCGCCGTCTTGAACGTCAGGTCGACGACCGACACGGTCGGCGTCGGCACGCGGAAGGCCATGCCGGTCAGCTTGCCCTTGACCTCCGGCAGCACCAGCGCGACCGCCTTCGCCGCGCCCGTCGTCGACGGGATGATGTTCTGCGCCGCCGTGCGGCCGCCCTTCCAGTCCTTCTTGCTCGGGCCGTCGACCGTCTTCTGCGTCGCCGTGTAGGCGTGCACCGTCGTCATCAGGCCCTCGGTCAGGCCGAAGCCTTCCTTGAGGATGACGTGGACGAGCGGCGCGAGGCAGTTGGTCGTGCACGACGCATTGCTGATGATCGAGTGCTTGGCGAGGTCGAGCTTGTCGTCGTTGACGCCGAGCACGACCGTGATGTCCTCGCCCTTCGCCGGCGCCGTGATCACCACCTTCTTCGCGCCCGCCTGCAGGTGGCCCTTGGCCTTCTCCGCCTCGGTGAACAGGCCGGTCGACTCGATGACCACCTGCACGCCCATCTTCGCCCACGGCAGCTCGGCCGGCGTCTTGGCGCTGACGACGGCGATCTCCTTGCCGTTGACCACCAGCACGTCGTCCTCGGCCTTGTCCGGCGACGACTTCTTCGACGTCACGGTGCCCTGGAAGCGGCCCTGGATCGAGTCGAACTTCAGCAGGTACGCGAGGTTGTCGGCCGGGACGATGTCGCCGACGGCGACGACGTCGAGCTCCGTGCCGAGCAGGCCCTGCTCGACGAGTGCGCGGAAGACGAGACGACCGATGCGACCGAAACCGTTGATGGCGACCCGGATGGCCATGACGAGCTATTCTCCTGTGTGTAGGGCTGCGCGGACTTTGGGCCGAGCAGTCTAGCGACGGCTCCCCCCCGGCCAATGGACAGTTTCCCTCGCCTGCTCGACGCGGTCGCCCGGTGTCTGTGCCGATTCGAGAGCGTCGTCGCCGAACGTCCGGTGCTGGCGGCGGTTTCGGGCGGCGTCGACAGCACGGCGCTGCTGCTGACGTTGGCGCGGTTGCGCCGCGACGGCCGCCTCGCCGGGCCGCTGCACGCAGCCCACGTCGACCACGGCGTGCGCGCCGACAGCGAGGCGAACGCCCGCCACGTCGCGGCGCTGTGCGCCCGGCTCGACGTGCCGTTGACGGTGCACCGGCTGCCGGCGCGCGCCGGCCATGCCAGCGAGGAATCGCTGCGCAACGGCCGCTACGCCGCCCTGCACGACGCCGCGCGCGCGCTGGACGCCGGACTGGTGCTCACTGCGCACCACGCCGACGACAACCTGGAGACCGTGCTGTTCCGCATGCTGCGGGGCACCGGCCCGCGCGGCCTCGCCGGCATCCCCGAGTCGCGCTGGCTCGGCGCCGGGCCACGCCGCGTGCTGGTCGTGCGGCCGCTGCTGCGCTGCCGCCGCGGCACGCTCGAACGCGCGCTCGCCGACCTCGGCGAGACGGCGTACGACGACACGACGAACCGCGACGTCCGCTACGCGCGCAACGAGCTGCGCCTGCAGACCATCCCGGCGCTGCGCGCCTCGCTCGGACTCGGCCTCGACGTCGCGCTGATGACCGTGGCCAGCACGGCGCGGTCGGCGACCGAACTGCTCGAAGCCCACGGTCGGCGCATCCTGAGCCAACGCGGCCAGCGCAAGACCGGCTGGAGCGTCGAACTCGACCTGCGCGGGCTCGCACCGGACGCCGCGCCGTTCGTGCGCGAAGCGCTGCGCCAGGCACACGAAGGCCTGCATCCCGCCGGCCGCGCGCCGACGACCGCGTGGCTCGACCGCGCCGAGGCGCTGCTGCGCGCACGCGACGGCACGCGCCTCGCCGGCCGCGGCGGCCTGCTGGCGGAACGCACGCGCGACGGCGTGCTCGTCGTCGATCCGGCGCGCGCCCCGGCGCCGCCGCACGCGCACGGGCAGCCGTTCCATTGGGATCGCGGCCCCCAGCGCTTTGGCGACACCGAATGGACGCTGGTCGGCGCCGAGCATCCGCTGCCGCCGTTGACGCCATCGCCCGCCGAGGCAGGCCGCCTGCGCGCGCTGCTCGATCCGCGTGGCGCGCCGCTGCCGTGGACGATGCGCACGCGCCGGCCCGGCGACCGCTTCCGTCCGCTCGGCTGCGACCGCGACCTCGAACTGCGGCGCTTCCTGCAGGGCCGGCACGTGCCGCGCTTCGACCGCGACCGCGTGCCGCTGCTGGTCGACGGCGACGGCCGCGTGCTGTGGATCCCCGGCGTCGAGGTGTCGGAGCACGCACGGCTGCAACTCAACACGCGGCGCTGCATCGAAGTGATCGCGCATCGCGGGTGAAACGGTGGCGGCTACCTTGCCGCCATGCCGATCTTCCGCCACGTCCTCGTCGCGCTCGCCGCCGCGCTGCCGACCACCGTCGCCACCGCCCAGGACAAGCGGCCGCTGCGCGTGTTCCTGCTGGCCGGCCAGTCCAACATGGAGGGCCACGGCGTCGTCGACCTCGACGATCCGCGCGACTACAACGGCGGCAAGGGCACGCTGGCGCGCTTCCTCGCCGATCCGGCGGTCGCAGCGCAGTGGCCGGAACTGCGCCGGCCCGACGGCGGCTGGCACGTGCGCGACGACGTGTTCGTGCGCTACGCCGCCGAGCACGGCACGGTGAAGGCCGGACCGCTGTCGGTCGGCTTCGCCGTCTACGACGATGCCCACCACTTCGGGCCGGAGCTCGGCATCGGCCGCCAACTCGGCCGCCGCTGGCTGGACCCGGTGCTGCTGGTGAAGACCGCATGGGGCGGCAAGAGCCTCGCCGTCGACTTCCGGCCGCCGGGCGCTGGCGGCGCGATCGGGCCGTACTTCACGCGCATGCTGGCCGACTACCGCGCCGCGCTGGCGGCGCTGCCGCGCGAGTTCCCGCAGTTCGCGGCCGACTACGAAACGGCGCTGCAGGGCATCGTCTGGTTCCAGGGCTGGAACGACGGCTGCGACGCGGCGGCGGCGGCGGCGTACCGCGAGAACCTCGCGCAGTGGATCCTCGACGTGCGCGCGGAGCTTGGCGACGACACGCTGCCGATCGTCGTCGGCGAAACCGGCAACATGGACAACGCGACGCTGCGCCAGGGCCAGCGCGACGGCTGCGCCGACCCGCGCGTCGGCCCGTACGTGCGCTTCGTGCCGACCCGCGAATTCCTGCGCCGGCCCGAGGACTCGCCGAACACCGGCCACGGCCACCATTGGTTCGGCAACGGCGAGAGCTACCTGCGGATCGGCGACGCGCTCGGCGCGGCGCTGGGCGAAGTCGTCGACCAGCGCGACGCGTGGCAGCGGGCGCATGCGCACGCCGCGCGCAGCGCGCGCGAACGCGCCGCCGCGCCGCAGGACCGCTGACTCCGAGCCCTCGCAGCCGCGCCGCCGCCGCGCCATACTGCGCCGGTCCGAACCACGAACCCGAACCAGCCCCGGACCCACCCAGTGCGCCTCACCGTCGAGAACGGCCCGCTCGCGGGCACTACCGTCGCGCTCGACCGCGACCAGTCCACCACGATCGGCAGCGCACCCGAATGCGGCCTCAACGTCCGCGAGCCGGGCGTCGCGCCGCAGCAGGCGGTGGTCAAGGCGCTCAAGGACCAGGGCTTCGGCGTCAAGGCGCTCGCGCCCGGCGTGCGCCTCAACGGCCGCGAGGTCGAAGTGGCCGCGCTCGCCGAGGGCGACGTGCTGGAGGTCGGCACGACGCGCATCGTGTTCGGCGCCCCGCAGGCGGCGGCGGCGACCGGGCTGCCCGAGATCCCCGGCTACCGCATCCTCGGCCAGCTCGGCCGCGGCGGCATGGGCATGGTCTACCGCGCCGAGCAGACGAGCCTGCACCGGCAGGTCGCGCTCAAGGTGCTCAACCGCGAACTGACCAAGGACCCGGCCTTCGTCGGCAAGTTCGTCGCCGAGGCGCGCGCCGCCGCCAAGCTGCAGCACCCCAACGTCGTGCAGGTCTTCGACGTCGCCAACGCCGGCGAGACCTATTTCTACGCGATGGAGCTGATGCACGACGGCTCGCTGGAAGGCTGGCTGAAGAAGAACGGCGCCATGCCGGAGGAACGCGCGCTGCAGGTCGTCGCCGACGCCGCGGCCGGCCTCGCGTACGCCGAGTCGCTGCGCCTCGTGCACCGCGACATCAAGCCCGACAACCTGATGCTCGACCAGCACGGCACGGTCAAGATCGTCGACCTCGGCCTCGCCGGGGCGACGTCGGAGGCCGAGGAGAAGGCCGTCGGCACACCGCACTTCATGGCGCCCGAGCAGGTGCTCAAGCAGGCCGTCGACCACCGCACCGACCTCTACGCGCTCGGCTGCACGTTCTATCGGCTCGTCACCGGCAAGACGCCGTTCCGCGGCCAGTCGGTCAAGGACATCCTGCGCGCGCAGGTCAAGGACGAGGCCGAGCCGGCCAGCAAGGCCAACCCGCAGGTCAGCGCCGAGACGACGGCCATCATCCAGAAGCTGATGGCGAAGGAGCCGTCCGCGCGCTTCCAGTCGGCGAACGAACTGCTGGAGGCGGTGCAGACGCTGCTGCAACCGCCGGCCAAGAAGGGCCTGTGGATCGGCCTCGCCGCCGCCGCCGCGCTCGTCGCGGGCGGCGCCATCTGGTGGGCCGTCACCAAGCCCGCGGAAACGCAGATCATCGAGAAGAAGGTCAAGGTCTACGACGACCCGGAGAAGCAGCAGTTCGCCGACGAGATCAAGGCGCTGAAGGCCTCCCAGCGCGGCGACAAGGCGACGATCGCGCTGCTGACCGCCCGCCTCGGCGGCGCCGCCGGCGAAGACCTCGCCAAGGCGCTCGACGAGGTCGCGGCCGCCCACGCCGGCACGCCGGCCGCCGACGAAGCCAAGGAACGCAGCGCCAAGCTGCGCGCCGACCTCGCCGCCGCGGCGCAGCGCAGCGAGCAGGAGCAGCGGCGGGTCGGCGAGCAGGCAGCAGCGCTGCGCGCCGCGACTGCGGCGGCGCGGCAGGCCGGCGACTTCGCCGGCGCGCTGCGCGCGATCGACGCGCCCTCGCCGGCGGACCTCGCCAGCGTGGACGCCTGGAAGCGGAGCCAGCAGGAACTGCGCGACGAAGTGCTCGCCGAGGCGCGCCAGCGCCTGCGCGGCCTCGTCGAAGCGACCGAAGCAGCGGCCAAGGGCGCCGACGAGGCCGCCGTGGCGGCCGCCGCCGACGCGCTCGGCAAGGCGCTGGCCGCCGGTGAGGCGTGGCCGAAGGCGATGGCCGGCGAACTCGACGACGCGCGCACGCGCCTCGCCAACGCCGGCAAGGCGGTCGCGACGCTAGTGACCGCGCGCACCGGCGCCGTCTGGCAGCAGTACCGCAGCGCCCTGGCGGCGCCGCAGGGGCTGCGCACTGCGCTCGGGCGGCGCGACTTCGCCGCCGCGGCCAAGGTGGCGCAGGACTTCGTCGCCGGCGCGCCGTCGACGCCGGCCGCGCAGCGCGCCGGCGGCCTCGCCGACGCGCTCGCCCGCGCCGACCAGTTCGCGCAGGCGCTCGACAAGGCGATCGCCGCCGGCAGCGTGACGATGGCAGCCCCAGCGCCGGGCAACAGCGGGCCGGCGACGCTGCTCGCGACGCGCTGGGACCGCGCCGGCAACCAGTTGTTCGCGGTCGACCCGGCGCGGCGGTCGGGCAAGGAGCAGGCGATCGCGCTGACGGCGCCGGAACCGTGGCTCGCCGCCGCCGATCAGGTGTCCGGCGCCGAAGCCGGCGCGCGCGAGTGCTTCCTCGGCTTCGTGCTGCTGTCGCTGCACGCCGACGCGGCGCAGGCCTTCCTCGGCCGGCTGCAGGCCGGCGACGACGCTTCGGGCACGGGCAGCAACGGCTACCCGCTCGGCGCGAACGCGTTCGAGAGCCTGCTGCGCCGCGTGCCGGAGGCGCAGGCGGCGCCGTGGGCGCTGGAACTGCGCCACGAACTGCAGGCGGGCATGCGGCTCGCCGCCGGCCTGCGCGCGCTGTCCGAGCGCCGCAACGTCGCCGCGGCCGGCCACCTCGACAAGCTGCTCGCGGAGCACCCGCACAGCCTCGTCGTCGCCGTGTTGCCGTGACGGTCGTGGCAGTGGCGACGGCGGGCGGTGTGCGCCTAGGAGTCTGCGTCACGAAAGGCCACGCCGCCCGGCACGCGTCTTCGCGCCCGGGGACTCGCGGCCGATCCTCGGCGAATCCACCGATTCGCCTGCGGTCGTCCGCTTCGCCCCGGACACAAATCCACGCGCCGGATCGGGGCGCGTTTCGTGACGCAGACTCCTCGCGGTCAAGGCCGTGCCCGGCGCGTCCCGGAGCCGCATCGTCGACGCGCTCGGCGAGGCGTTGAAGGTGCAGGTCGCCGCGCCGCCGGAGGACGGCAAGGCCAACGCCGCGCTCTGCGCGCTGCTGGCGACCGCGTTCGGCGTGCCGCTGCACGCGGTGCAGGTGGTCGGCGGGGCGAGCCGCGCGCGCAAGCTGGTGGCGATCGCGGGCGTCGACGTCGCCGGCGCGACGGCCGTGCTGGCGGCGTTGGGCGCTGGCTGATCGCCGCAGCGGGATCGGCCGCCACCGCGCGCGGCGTTCACTTGGTCAGCGACGGCGTGCGCAGGCGGAAGCCGTGCGGCCCGGCGGGCAGCACGCCGAGCAGGCCGGTCGCCTCGCCGACGACCAGCGCGCCGAAGCCGTGGCGCGCGCGCACCGCGTCGACCGCCGCGAACAGCCGCCGCCGCGCCGTTTCGCCGCCGTCGCCGAACAGCGCGCCCTGCGCCGGTCGCGGCGGCGCCAGTCCCGTCAGCGTGACGCCGACGAGCCGCGCGAGCACGCGGCGCAGCGCCAGGTCGTCGAGCAGGTCGCGCGCCACCGCCGTCAGCGCATCGGTGCGATCGGTCGGCTCCGGCAGCGTGCGCGCGCGCTCGCCGGTGACGCCGTCGACGTGGCGCAGGCGCACCTGCACGACGCGGGCGAGCAGCCGCTGGCGGCGCAGTTCGCTCGCCGCGCGATCGAGCAGGTAGGCCAGCATCGCGCGCAGGAACGGCAGCTGCTGGCCCGCCGCGTGCGCCGCCGGCGCGAACGACGTCTCGCGCGCGATGCTGCGCAGGGTCGGCGTCGCCTGCACCGGCGCGTCGTCGAGGCCGCGGCAGCGTCGCCACAGTTCGTCGCCCGCCGCGCCGAAGCTCGCGCGCAGCAGTTCGCGGTCGACCGCGCACAGTTCGCGCACGGTGCGCACACCGACCTGCTGCAGCAGCGCGGCGCGCGCCGGACCGACGCCGGGCAAGGCCTCGACCGGGAAGCCGGCGAGGAACTCGACCTCGCCGCCGGCGGGCACTTCGCAGATGCCGCCCGGCTTGGCGCGCGTCGTCGCCATGCGCGCGACGGTGCGCGTGCTGCCGACGCCCTGCGCGACCGACAGCCCGGTCGCCGCGCGCACGGCGGCACGGACCTCGCGGCAGAGCGGCGCGAGCGATCGCTCGGCGTCGACGGTGGCGTCGGCGGCGAGCGCCTGCTCGACGCGCAACGAAACGCCCGTGAGGTCGACGTAGAAGTCGTCGAGCGAACAGACCTCCACCACCGGCGAGAACTGGCGCAGCACTTCGGCGACGCGCTGGCGGTAACGCTCGACCAACCGCGCGTCGCCGTCGCGCACAACGAGCTCGGGGCAGCGGCGCAGCGCCTCGTGCAGCGGCATCGCCGTGGCGACGCCGCGCGCCTTCGCCTCGTAGGACCGGGAGGCGACGACGCCGGTGCCGACCGCGACCGGACGGCCGAGCAGGCTGGGGTCGCGCAGTTGCTCGACGGAGGCGAGGAAGGCGTCGACGTCGACGTGCAGGATGCGGCGGTCCATACCCTAACGAATACCGAACCTTGACGCCGATGCCGAGCCTCGGTCCGAGGTCGCCGGGCGGCGGCGCGATCGACTCGCAGCGAGCGGCGCCCATGGCCCGCTGCGCCCATCGCGCCGGCGCAGCCCCGCGCCAGCGCGCCCTCGCCGCCGCTCCCGAGCACCCCAGGCGACGAACCATCGCGGCATGCGTCCCGTACGGCACGCCGCAGACACCAAGGCGTTCAGCCATGCCCTCGGGCATCCCTTACCACCGTTCTTTGCACGAAGTTTTGCACATTTCTGTCCACAGACCGAAGTTCTTTGCACAGGTTCTCCCCAACGGAACGCCCGTTGTGATCGGTAGATCGGTGCACTGGCGACGACCTTTCCCCCGCGCTTGCGCGGCCCACGTCCGCCGCGAACAGTGCTGCGCTGCCCATGGACGCCCCGCCCATCCACGCGAGCCAGACCGCGAGCCGTTCGTTCGGCGACGAACTGCGGCAGTTGCTGCGGCTGGGCGTGCCGATCGCGTTCGTGCAATTGGGACTCACCGGCCTCAACTTCGTCGACCTCGCGATGCTTGGGCACTACGACGCGGCGTCGCTGCCGGCCGTCGCGCTGGGCAATACGCTCGTGTGGATCGTCTCGATGTTCTGCATGGGCGCGCTGGCGGCGGCGGACCCGCTGCTGTCGCAGGCGGTCGGTGCCCACGACCGCGAGGCCATCCCGCGCATCTTCGGCCGGGCCCTGCTGCTCGCCGTGGCGCTGGCGGTGCCGGCCTCGCTGCTGCTGCTGCCGGCCGGCCAGATGCTGGCGCTCGCCGGGCAACCGGCGCACCTGATCCCGTCGGCCGCCAACTACGCGCGCTGGCAGATGCTTGCGATCCTGCCGTTCCTGTGGTTCACGACCTGCCGCAGCGTGCTCTCGGCGCACGCGCGCACGTGGCCGCAGGTCGCGACCATCGTCGGCGGCAACCTGGCCAACGCCCTGCTCGACTGGGCGCTGATCTTCGGCAAGTTCGGCGCACCGGAGATGGGCGCGCACGGCGCCGCGCTCGCGACCGTGCTCTGCCGCTGGCTGATGCTCGCCGGCCTGATTGCGTGCGGCTGGCGCGAACTCGGCCCGTGCCTGCGCGCGCTGCGCGACCGCAGCGTGCGCGCCGCCGCGTTCGCGCTCGCGCCGGTCCTCCGGCTGCTGCGGCTCGGCGCGCCCATCGGCGCGCAGTTCCTGCTGGAGATGGGCGTCTTCGCCGCCGTCGCGCTGCTGATCGGTCGGCTCGACGAAGCCAACGGCGACGGCGGCGACGGCCCGCGCATCGCCGGCCACCAGATCGCCCTGCAACTTGCGTCGCTGAGCTTCATGGTGCCGCTCGGGCTGGCGATGGCGGCCTCGGTCCGCGTCGGCTGGGCGATCGGACGCGGCGACGCGGCCTCGGCGGCGCGATCCGTGCGCGTGGCGCTGGTCGCCGGGGCGACGGTGATGACGGGCTTCATGGCGCTGTTCCTGCTGCTGCCGGAGCCGCTGGCGCGCGTGCTCACCGACCAGCCGCGCCACCTCGCCTGGGCGGTCGCGCTCGTGCCGATCGCCGGCGTCTTCCAGATCGGCGACGGCGTGCAGGTCGTCGCAATCGGCTGCTTGCGCGGCCTGGGCGACGTGCGCTCGCCGATGCTGGCGAACTTCGTCGGCTTCTGGCTGATCGGCCTGCCGCTCGGCTGCGTGCTGGGCCTCGCCGGCGACGGCGGCCCGGCCGGCCTCTGGTGGGGCCTCGTCGTCGGCCTGTTCCTCGTCGCCGCGAGCCTGCTCCTGGTGCTGCGCACGCGGCTCGCCGAGGGCCGCAAGCGGCTGCGCGCCGACTGAAGCACGGCGACGGCGGTCCGACGCAACCGTGCCGCGCGCCTCGTGGGACCGCCATTCGGCCACGCCGCGCCCGCCGCGCCGGACGCTGCGGGGCTGCTCTCGCGTCGCTGTGCAGTCGACCGCGCCCGGCTCGCGCACTACCGTGCTGGCATGAGGAGCCTGTGCGTTCTGGTCCTGACGCCGCTGCTGAGCGGCTGCAGCACGTGGTTCTTCTCCGGCGTCGATCGCGTCGACCGCAGTCGACCGGTGGCGCTGGTCGAGACCACGGGCGGCGTCGAGTACGGCGCTGCGACCGAGTTCGGCGTGCTGACGCTCGGGCGGACGGCAACGACCGGGCCGTGCCGTGTGCACTACTTTCTCGGCCCGACGCCGGTGATCGAGAGCGGCGCGCTCGGACCGGCGGGCGGCGTGTTCACCCGCGCGACGATCGACCTGAAGACGCAAGCCGCGCGCGCCAACGACCGGCCGCTGCGCCCGGACGACGAACTCATGGTCATGTGGACGCCCGACGGCCAGCGCGAGCGCTCGGTGCGGGTCGCCCTGGCGAGCAGCGACGGCGTGCGCGGCGACGTGCTGCAGGCGCCGGACGAGGCGCTGCCCACCGGCGCGACGGTGCTGCGCCGCGCCGAGGACGGGCAACTGCACTTCGCCGGCCTCGTCGCAGCGCGCGCAACCGTGGCCGGCGGCGGCCGCGACGGTTCCTACTACGTCTTCGCCGGCCTCGACCGCATCCGCGAACTGCTGGCGACACCCGAGCGCCACCCGGTCGACGTGACGCCGAAGTTCCGCGCCGACGACATCCGCGTCGACCGCCGCAACTGATCGCCGACGCCGGCGCGCCCCGCCGCCTGCCAGCCGCAGCTCAGTTGTTGAGCGTGAGCCGGTAGCCGTTGGTCAGCGAGAAGACGAGGCAGTTGCCGGCGGTGCCGTAGTCGAGGCCCTGCACGCCGAGCGAGAAGCCGCAGAGGCTCGCGTCCATCGGGATGGCGAGGACGCTCGACGTGCCGACGACGGTGACGTCCCAGCTGTGCGCGATCGTGCAGGTGCACAGGGAGACCGGCTGGCTGATGAAGCCGTAGCCGATGACGCCGGCGCCGAGCACGTTCGACAGGTTCGTGCGCAGGTAGCCACCGACGTTGGGCGAACCCTCGACGGTGATGCCGGTCAAGCCGCACGCCGTCGCCGTCTGCGTGATCGCGCCGGGCGTGCCGGCCGCGCCGAGGAGACGGAACGGCATGCCCTGGGCGAACGGGCTCGCCGCTGCGCCGCTGACGACGGGCAGCCAGGCTGCCGTCGCGCCGGCCTTCTGCTCGGCGTTGCCGGTGGCGCCCTGACCGAGGGTCGCGAGCGGCGGGCACCACGGCCCCGAAGCAAGCGAACCGGTCAGCGACCACTGCAGCCAGTACACGCCGGCCGTCAGCGTGACCGGCGTCGGCAGCGCGACCTTCACGGACATGATCGGCCGGCTCGTCGCGGCCTGGACCGTGTCCTGGACGCGGAACACGCCGGAGAAGGCGTGGCTGACGAGATTGGACGCGAACAGGTTGTTGGCGAAGCCGGGGCTGCCGGCGACCGGCGCGCCGCTCGCGCTCGGCGCCGCGTTGAGGATCTCCAGGAACACGCCCGTGGCCGTCGGCACGGCCGACGAGGCGCCGGTCTGGTAATAGAAGAGTTCTACCTGCTCGATGACCGTCGCCGCACCGACGGCGAAGTCGTCGGCGACCACGACGCTGGCGGCGTTGTTCATGCCGAAGCCGAACACGCTGTGGAAGCCGGCGGCAGGCGCCGGCGGCGACGCCGTGACGCTGGTTTGCAGGAGGGAGAGGTTGCCGGAGTTGGCGAACGGACCGTTGTCGTAGACGACGGCCTGCGCCGCGGTCGACGCGGCGAGGAGCAGCATGGGGAAGATCTTCTTCATGGTCAGGGTCGCAGGGTGCGGATCAGGCGTTGCAAAACGTGATTGCGGCGGCGAACTGGATTTCGTTCGCCTTCGCATTTTTTACCGCAACGCGGTAAGTTCGCCCACTCCCTCCCTCGCGACGCGTCGCTCCGGCGCGACGCCGAACGGGCCGCCGGCAACTCCTACAGACCTTCGGCGCATCGCCGGCGCCGTCGTCGCGGCGCCAAGACGCCGGCCGCATGGCGGATTCCCAGCCTGTCGGCAACCGTGCGGCGGCGCGTCCCGGGCAGCAGGGTCATCACGTCAGCCGTCAGGCGCAGCTTCACCGGACGCTCAGTCGTCCCGCTCGATGCCGGCGAGCGCCAGCACCTTGTCCACCATCGCGCCGAGCACGAAGACGACCATCTGGTCGTGCGCGTGCAGTTCGTCTTCGCCGCGCGGGATCAGCACCGTGCCGTCTTCGCGCGTGATCGCGGCGACGACGCAACCGCGCGGGAAGCCGGCGTCCTTGAGCGACTTGCCGACGAGGTCGCTGCCCGAGGGCAACTCCAACTCCAGCACCTCGGCCTTGCCCTCCTCGATCGTCGCGACGGTCGAGATGCTGCGGCTGCGCACGAACGCCAGGATGCGGTTGGCGCAGAGCAGGCGCGGCGACACGGCGACGTCGATGCCCAGGCGCTGGTACAGCGAGACGTAGTCGGGCTTGTGCACCAGAGCCACCGCGCGGGCGACGCCGAGCGACTTCGCCAGCTGGCACGACATCAGGTTGCGCTCGTCCTCGTCGGCGACGCCGAGGAACGCGTCGGCCGCGCCGACGTGCTCTTCCTGCAGGAAGTTCAGGTCGGTCGCGTCGGCGTGCAGCACGGTGACGCCCTTCAGCGCGTCGCTCAGGCGCTCGGCCTCGGCGCGGTCCTCGACGACGACGCGCACGTCGACGTGGTCGCGCTGCAGCGCCTGGGCGACCTGCATGGCGATGCCCGTGCCGCCGTAGACGACGACGCTGCGCGTCGCCGCGGGCGCATGGCCCATACGGGCCTCGAAAGACGCGAGCGCTCGCGGCTCGCCGAGCACGATCATCTCGTCGTCGGCGCGCAGTACGTCGGCGCCGCCGGGCACGATGACTTCGTGGTCGCGGTCGATGGCGGCGACGATCGTGCCCTGCGGCATGCGCAGGTCCTTGATCGCCTGCCCCGTCGGCGCCGCGCCGGCGGCGACGCGGAAGCGCCGCAGCTGCACGCGGCCCTCGGCGAAGTTGTCGACGCCCAGCCCCTTGGTCTGGCGCACCGTCTTGACCAGCTCCTCGGCGGCGAGGTCGTCGAGCGACAGCAGCAGGTCGTACTGCAGGTTGCGGCGGAAGAACGTGCGCGAGCGGCGGACTGCGGAGGTGTCGCGCAGCCGAAGCACGGTCTTCTTCGCCCCCATGCGCTTGCCGAACAGCGCGGTCAGCATGTTGACCTTGTCGTCGTTCGACACCGCCAGGATCAGGTCGGCGGCGTGCGCGTCGGCCTTGTCGAGCACGTCAGGTCGCGAGCCGTCGCCGTGCACCGCCTGCACGTCGAGCAGGTCGGCGACCCGGCGGATGCGGTGCAGGTCCGGATCGACGACGGTGATCGCATGGCCCTCCGTCGACAGCACCTTCGCCAGGTAGGAACCGACCTCGCCGAGACCGACGATCAGGATGTTCATCAGGAAAGGCGGGACGATACTCTCCGGCCAGCCGGTTTGATCCTCCTGCTCGACAACAAGGACTCGTTCGTGTGGAACCTCGCGCAGGCGTTCGGCGCGCTCGGGGCCGCCGTGGACGTCGTGCGCAGCGACCAGATCGCCGTCGAGGCGCTGGCCGCGGCGCGCGCGATCGTGGTGTCGCCGGGCCCCGGCCGGCCCGAGGACGCCGGCGTGTCGGTCGCGGCGATCCGGCGCTGGTCGGGCCAACGCCCCATCCTCGGCGTGTGCCTCGGCCATCAGGCGATCGGCGCCGCGTTCGGCGGCCGCATCGTGCGCGGCGCGCCGATGCACGGCCGCACCTGCCGGATCGACCACGCGGCGGACGGCCTGTTCGCCGGCCTGCCGCAGCCGCTGGAGGTCTGCCGCTACCACTCGCTGTACGTCGCCGACCCGCTGCCCGCCGACCTGGTCGCGACGGCGCGCACCGGCGACGGCGCGGTGATGGCGCTGCGCCACCGCGCGCACCCCACCTTCGGCGTGCAGTTCCACCCCGAGTCGTTCCGGACGCCCGCGGGCCCGGCGCTGCTCGCCAACTTCCTGCGCGAGGTCGCATGAACGTGCCCGCGATCGTCTGCCGCGGCGTCGGCAAGTCGTTCGGCGGCACGCCGGTGCTGCGCGAACTGTCGCTCGTCGTGCCCACCGGCGAACTGCTCGGTCTCGTCGGTCCCAACGGCGCGGGCAAGTCGACCCTGCTGCGCACCCTGGTCGGCCTCGTCGGCCGCGATTCCGGCGCGGTCGCCGTGCTCGGACTCGACCCCGGCCGCGATCCGGTCGCCGTGACCCGGCGTGCCTGCTACCTGCCCGGCGAGACCGGCGTGTACCTGCAGATGACCGGCGCCGAGTTCCTCGCCTTCGCCAGCGGCTTCCATCCGCGGCGCGACGCTGCGCGCGAACGGCGTCTCGCCGACGCCTTCGAACTGCCGCTGCGCCGCAAGGTCCGCGGCTACAGCGCCGGCATGAAGCAGAAGCTGGCGTTGCTGGCGACGCTCGCGCCCGACGTCGACCTCTACCTGCTCGACGAACCCGACCGCGCCCTCGACGCCAGCGTGCGCCTGCTGCTGCGCGACGAGCTGCGCGCCATGAAGGCGCTCGGCAAGACGATCGTGCTCAGCAGCCACCACCTCAGCGAGGTCGAGACGCTCGCCGACCGGCTGGTGTTCTTCTGGCAGGGCGCACTGCTCGCCGACGACGAGATCGCGGCGGCGCGGGCGCAGTTGCGGCGGCGGCCGCGCGTGCGGCTGCGTCCCGGCGCGGCGCTGCCCGCCGGCGCCCGCGAACTGCGCCGCGAGCCCGACGGCACGCTGGTCGTCGAGACCGACGCCGACCCGATGACGTGGCTGCGCGGCGTGCCCGACGGCGCCGTCGAGTGCGCGGAGATCGGCGTGCCGCGGCTCGACGACCTCTACGACGCGCTGTTCGCCGCGAAGGCGCGCGGAGGCAGGACATGATCGCCGGCAAGACGTGGCGCGAAGTGCGCTGGATGGCGCTCGCCTACCTCGTGATCCTCGAGGCGCTGTGCGTGCCGGTGCTGCTGCTGTGGCCCGACATCTACGAGGACCTGCAGCGTTCGACGCTGTTCAAGAACCTCGGCATCGACTTCGCCAAACGCATCCTGCAGGGCGTCACCGACAAGGACGAGCAGATCGCCTACACCAACTGGGCCGCGGTGATGCTGTTCTTCCGCAGCACCAACCTCGTCTGCGTCGCCGCCGCCGTGCTGTTCGGCACCGGCCTGTTCGCGCGGGAACGCGAGAACCAGACGTTCGAGTTCCTGCTCAGCCGTCCGGTCGGCCGCGGCGCGATCCTCTGGCAGAAGACGTGGCCGACGGCGCTGTGCCTCGTGCTGCCGATCTTCCTGGTCAACCTGTCGGCGATCTTCTGGAGCCGCCGCATCGAGCTGGACCTGCCGCTGGCCGAGTTGCTGCTCGGCTCGGCGCACGCCGGCGCGTTCGTGCTGTTCTTCCTTGCCGCCACCACGTTGCTCTCGGTGCTGCTGCGCACGCAGGCGCACGTCGCCGCCGCCATCGGCGCGTTCGCCGTGCTGCAGATCGGCGTCTACCTGACGCAAAGGCTGCGGCCGTACAGTCTGTTCAAGCTCGCCGACTTCGAGTGGTACGGACCGCTGCTCAACGGCAACGTCTCGGCCCGGCAGATGTTCGATCCGCTGCACGGGCCCGGCTACACGACGTGGCTGCTGCTGGCGGCGGCGGCGTGCTACGCGCTCTGCCTGCGCGCGCTGCGCAAGGCGACGCCGTGATGCCGATCGCGGTCGAGGTCGGGCTGACGCTGGTGCGCGAGGTCCTGCGGGCGCTGCTGACGCCGGTGCGCCTGCTGCTGTACCTGCCGGCCCGCCGGCGCTGGCGCCAGCTCGCCCGCGCGGCGCTGGCGAGCGCCGCGGCGGCGCCGCCGCAGGCGCCGACCACGCGCTTGCAGGCCTTCCTCGCCGCCCGCCGGCCACCGCGCGGCGCGACGCCGCACGTGTTCCTGTCCGCGGGCGAGGCCAGCGGCGAAGCGCACGCCGCGCGGTTGCTGCGCGAACTTCCGGGCGTGCGCGCCACCGCCTTCGGCGGCGCGCTGCTGCTGGCGGCCGGAGCCGACGTGAAGGTCCAGCTCAGCGAACACGCGGTGATGGGCGTGCGCGGCGTGCTGGCGCAGCTGCCGCTGATCCTGCGCGCCTTCGCCGCCTACCTGCGCGTGCTGCGCGACGATCCGCCCGACCTCGTCGTGCTGGTCGACTACCCGGGCCTGCACGTCGTGATGGCGAAGGCGGCGAGGCGCCGCGGCATCCCGGTGCTGCACTACGTCGCGCCGCAGTACTGGGCCTGGGGCCCGTGGCGCATGCGCCGCTACCGTCGCGCCGTCGACGGCACGCTGACGATCCTGCCGTTCGAGGCGGCGTTCTTCGACCGCTTTGCCGTGCCCGCCGCCTACATCGGCCACCCGCTGCTCGACGAACTCGCCGACCACCCGCCGGACGCCGCCGCGGTGGCGGCCGTGCGCGCGCGCCGCACGCTCGTGCTGCTGCCCGGCAGCCGCCGCGCCGAGATCGACGCCAACCTGCCCGGCATGCTCGGCGTCGCCAAGGCCCTGCTCGCCGACGATCCGACCGCGCGCGTCGTGCTGCCGCACAAGAATCCGCGCCGCACCGCGCGCATCCGCGAACTGCTGGCCGCGCACGCCGCCGGCTTCGTCGAACACCACGAAGGCCCGCTCGCGCCGTGGCTCGCCGGCGCGCGACTCGTGCTGGCGAAGAGCGGCACCGGCTCGCTGGAGGCCTGCCTGCACGGCAACCCGACGATCGTCGTCTACCAGCTGCGTGGCCCGATCGCGACGCTGGGCTACCGCAACATCCTCAGCGTGCCGTTCATCGCCGCCGCCAACCTGATCGCCGGCCGCGAGGTCGTGCCCGAATTCTGCTTCCACCGCCCCGCGGGCTGGCACGAAGTGCTCGCCACGGCGCGGCGGCTGTGGACCGACGACGCGGCGCGTGCATCCTGCCGCCAGGGCCTCGACGAAGTGCGGGCGCGCCTCGGCGCGCCGGGCGCCACCGCCCGCGTCGCCGACGTCGTGCGCGCCTTCCTCGCCGCCCCGCCAACCCGCCGATGACCTCCCCGCTGCTCGATCTGCGCGCGTTCCTCGACCTGCTGCGGCGCGAAGGCGACCTCGTCACCATCGACGCCGAGGTCGACCCCGACCTCGAAGCCGCCGAGGTCCACCGCCGCGTGATCGCCGCCGGCGGCCCGGCGCTGTTGTTCCGCCGCGTCAAGGGCTCGCCGTGGCCGGTGGTCACCAACCTGTTCGGCACTGCGCGCCGCGTCGAACTGGCGTTCGGCCGGCGGCCGTTGGAGCTGGTGCAGCGCCTCGCCGACGCGCCGCACACCATGCTGCCGCCGAGCCTCGCCAAGCTGTGGGCGCAGCGCGACCTGATCGGCTCGCTGCTCAAGGTCGGCCGCAAGCGCGTGCGTTCGGCGCCGCTGCTCGACGTGCAGGACCGGCCGCCGGCGCTGGGCCGCCTGCCGCTGCTGCGCACCTGGAGCGAGGACGGCGGGCCGTTCGTCACGCTGCCGCTGGTCTACACCGAGCACCCGCGCGGGCTCGGCAGCAACCTCGGCATGTACCGCATCCAGCGGCACGGCGACGACCGCGTCGGCCTGCACGTGCAGATCGGCAAGGGCGGCGGCTTCCACCTCGCCGAGCACGAGCGCCTCGGCACGCCGATGCCGGTCGCCGTGCACATCGGCGGCCCGCCGGCGCTGATCCTGTCGGCGATCGCGCCGCTGCCCGAGAACGTGCCCGAGGTGCTGCTGTGCTCGCTGCTGCTCGGCCAGCGCCTGCGCAGCGCCAGGTCGACGCACACGCCGCTGGCGCTGCAGGCCGACGCCGAGTTCTGCATCCTCGGCGACGTGCATCCGGGCGAGCGCCATCCCGAAGGCCCGTTCGGCGACCACTACGGCTACTACTCGCTGCGCCACGACTACCCGCTGGTGCGCGTGCACACGCTGGCGCGCCGGCGCGAGCCGATCCTGGCCGCGACCGTCGTCGGCAAGCCGCGCCAGGAGGACTTCTTCCTCGGCGACTACCTGCAGGAGCTGCTGCTGCCGCTGGCCAAGGTGGCGATGCCGCAGGTCAAGGACCTGTGGTCGTACGGCGAGACCGGCTACCACGCGCTCGCCGCCGCGGTCGTGCAGGAGCGCTACGGCCGCGAAGCGATGCAGAGCGCCTTCCGCATCCTCGGCGAAGGCCAGCTCAGCCTGACCAAGTTCCTGCTGCTGACCGACAAGCCGGTCGACCTGCGCGACTTCAAGACGACGCTGGCGCACGTCCTCGCGCGCACGCGCTTCCAGACCGACCTCTACGTGTTCGGCAGCCTGTCGATGGACACGCTCGACTACGCCGGGCCGGCGGTCAACAAGGGCAGCAAGGGCGTGCTGCTGGGACTCGGCGAGCCGGTGCGCACGCTGCCCACCGAGTTCACCGGCGCGCTGCCGCCGCAGTTCCCGAAGGCGCGCGTCTTCTGCCCTGGCTGCCTCGTCGTGCAGGGGCCGGGCTTCGCCGGCTGGCGCACGGCCGCGCGCGACCTCGCGCAGGTTCCAGCGCTTGCCAACTGGCCGCTCGTCGTGCTGGTCGACGACGCCGACAAGGCGGCGAAGTCGGCGGTCAACTTCCTGTGGACGACGTTCACGCGCTTCGAGCCGGCCGCCGACCTGCACGGCAAGGACCTGCGCCTCGCCGGCACGCAGCCGTGCTGGACGCCGCCGGTCGTGATCGACGCGCGCATGAAGCCGACATACCCGAAGGAACTCTTCTGCGACCCGGACACGGCCAAGAAGGTCTCGGCGCGCTGGCGCGAGTACTTCCCGACGCGCGACGTCGCCATGGGCGACAGCGACCGCGGCCACCTCGACTGACGGCCCGCGGCGCCGTCCGGACGCGGGCGTGCAGCGCCGCGACGGCGGCCAAGCGCGCGGTCGCACCCGCACGCCGACCGCGTCAGCGCGGCGGTTCCGGCGCGAGTTCGACCAGCGCCGGCGCGAGCGGGCCGCGGCCCGCGACCATGCGGCGGCCGTCGCGCAGCACGTAGACGACGCCGTGCTCCTCGTCGCGCTCGATCGCCACCACGAACGGGGCGAGCGCGGGGTCGGGGCACTCCGGCGCGACGACGGCGCCGCCGTGGACGGCAAGCGCCACCGCCGCCGGACGCACGCGCGCCGGCGCGCCCTCGCGCCACGCCGCCGGTTGCACGACGGGCGTACGCCCGGACGCGGCGGCCGGTTCGGCCGCAGGCGTCGCAACGCCAGTTGCCGGGAGCGCCGGCGCAGGACGGCTCGCGGGGCGCGCCAACAGCGGGTTGCCGAGGGCGAGAGCGCCGACCAGGAGCGCAGCAGCGGACCACAAGCAGAGCGTGCGGTGCATCAGGGGGTGCAAGAGGATAGCAGCCGCAGCGGCGGGTGCACGCCACCGCCGCACCGGCCATGCCATGGGCGCTGCCTCGGCCGCCAACCCCGCGGCCTGCCCTGCTGCCCAGGGGCGCCGACGGCCGACCGTTGGCCCGCCCGGAGCGGCACTGCCGCAGGAGCATTGCTCGCTGGGAAGGGCTAGGATGCGCCGCCTTTTCGACCCGACCACCCACCGCTCCGGAACCTCGTGACCGACGGGATCGCCAACGACCGCCTCCAGAAGCTCCAGGCCATGCGCGCCGCCGGACGGGACCCGTTCCCGGCGCGGGTGACCCGCGGCCAGCCCATCGGCGACCTGCTCGCCGACTTCGCCGCCCGCACCGGCCAGACCGTGACCATCGCCGGCCGGCTCGGGGTCGTCCGCGACTTCGGCAAGCTGCGCTTCGCCCACGTCGCCGACCGCACCGGCAGCCTGCAGGTCGGCTTCGAACGCGACCGCCTGCCGGCCTTCTGGCCCGACCGCAAGCAGGTCGAGGGCAACGACCTCGTCAGCGTCACCGGCACGCTCGGCACGACGCAGAAGGGCGAGCCGACCCTTTGGGCGACGCAGGTGGAACTGGCTGCGAAGGCCCTGCGCGCCGCGCCCGAGAAGTGGCACGGCCTCGTCGACACCGAACAGCGCTACCGCATGCGCTACGTCGACCTGTACGCCAATCCCGAGGTGCGGCAGGCGTTCGCGACGCGCAGCAAGATCGTGCGCGAGACGCGGCGGTACTTCGACTCGCTCGGGTACCTGGAGGTCGAGACGCCGATCCTGCAGCCGATCTTCGGCGGCGCCGCCGCGCGGCCGTTCGTCACCCACCACAACGCGCTCGACATGCAGCTCTACCTGCGCATCGCGCCGGAGCTGTACCTCAAGCGCCTCGTCGTCGGCGGCATGGAGCGCGTCTACGAGATCGGCCGCGTGTTCCGCAACGAAGGCGTCAGCACCCGCCACAACCCCGAGTTCACCATGCTGGAGAGCTACGAGGCGTGGGCGGACTACCGCGACATCATGGCGCGCGTCGAGGGCCTGTTCGGCCACCTCGTCGAGGCCGTGCTCGGCGGCAAGGGTGTGGTGACCTTCCGCGACAAGCCGTACGACCTGAAGCCGCCGTTCCAGAAGGCGCGCTACCTCGACCTGTTCGCGCAGCAGAACCCCGGCGTCGACTGGTTCGACCACGCGGCCTGCGTCGCGCGCGCGCGCGAACTCGGCCTGCCGACCGACGGCCTCCCGCCGGCGAAGCTCGCCAACGACGTCTTCGAAGCGACGGTCGAGGACACGCTGCAGGGGCCGATCTTCGTGCACGACTACCCGGTCGCGATCAGTCCGCTGGCCAAGCGCATGGCCGACGACCCGCGCGTCACCGAGCGCTTCGAGCTGTTCGTCGCCGGCATGGAACTCGGCAACGCCTTCAGCGAGCTCAACGACCCGATCGACCAGGAGCAGCGCTTCACCGAGCAGGTCGCGCACAAGGACGACGAGACGCCCGGCGAGGTCGACGTCGACTACGTCACGGCGCTGGAGTTCGGCATGCCGCCCGCCGGCGGACTCGGCATCGGCATCGACCGGCTGTGCATGCTGCTCACCGGCTCGACCTCGATCCGCGACGTCGTGCTGTTCCCGCTGCTCCGCCGCGTCGAACCGGGCGCAGCCGCCGCGGGCGAAGGCGCTGCGCCGGCGCCGGACGCGCCGCAGCCGTGATCGACGCCTTCAGTCCGTTCGTGGCGTGGCGCTACCTGCTGACGCGCCGCATCAACCTGCTCGCCGTCTTCGGCGTGACCTTCGCCGTCTGGGCGATCCTGCTGGTCGACAGCGTGTTCACCGGCTTCGTCAGCCAGATCCGCCAGGACGTGCGCAGCAGCGCGTGCGACCTGATGGTCACCGACCTGCCGCACGACGCCGGCTACGAACGCCTCGCCGCCGCCATCGCCGGCGTCGAGGGCGTCGCCGCCACCGCGCCGCGCCTGCGCCACCACGGCCTCTTGCTGCCGGCGCGCCAGCGCCGCACCGGCATCGCCGACCAGGGCAGTTCGCAGGTCGACTTCGACCACACGCAGAACGGCTTCGCGCTGCTGGTCGGCATCGATCCGGAGCGCGAAGCCGCGGTCAGCGGCCTGCGCCGCTGGCTCGACCGCGGCCCCGACGAACTGGCGCAGCGTTACCCCGGCGATTTCTGGCGCTCGCCCGTGCTCGACGGCGCCGACGCTGGCCGCCGCGCGCGCATGGGCATGCCCGACGAGGACGAGTGGCGCGCCCGCCGCCGCGCCGGCCTGCCGCACGAAGCGCGCAGCGAGGACCAGCGCGGCGCGTGGCCGGGCGTGCTGTTCGGCTGGCAGCGCGTCCGGCAGCTCGGCTGGTTCCCGCGCAGCGAGCCGTTCGACGTCGTCTGCGCGTCGTTCACCGGCGGCGACGGCAGCGCGGCGCTGCACACCCACTCGCTGCGCGTCGGCTTCGCCGGCTGCTTCGCCACCGGCAGCCGCGCCGTCGACGAAGGCATGGTGCTGCTGCCGATCGAGACGCTGCGCACGATGCTCGGCCAGGACGCTGCCGACCCGGCGAGCGTCGACGTCGTCACCGACGTCGCCGTGCGCCTGCGCGACGGCCTGTCGTCGGCCGCCGTGGCGACGACGGCGGCGGCGATCCGCGCGCGCGTGCAGGCGGCGCTGCCGGCGGGCGCGGGCCCGTGCCTCGTCGCCGACTGGCAGCAGCAGAACGAAACGTTCCTGTCCGCCGTCGCGCACGAGCAGGGCATGATGCAGTTCGTGCTGTTCGTCGTGATGCTCGTCGCCGCCTTCGTCATCTACGCGACGCTGCACATGATGGTCGTGCAGAAGGTGAAGGACATCGGCATCCTCGCCGCAATCGGCGGCTCGCCGCGCAGCGTCGGCGGCGTGTTCCTGGTGAGCGGCCTCGCCGTCGCGCTGGTCGGCACCGCGCTCGGCCTGCTCGCCGGCGTGCTGTCGGCGTGGAACCTCAACGCCGCCAACGAGTGGATGTTCGCCAACTTCCAGCTGGAGCTGTTCCCGCGCCGCCTGTTCGACCTGCGCGAGGTCCCCTGCCGCCTGGAACCGTCCTGGATCGCGACCGTCGCCGCCGGCGCCATCGCGCTCGCCGTGATCGTCGCCGCCGTGCCCTCGCGGCAGGCCGCCCGCATGCACCCCGTCCTCTGCCTGAGCCGCGAATGACCCCAGCCGCGCTGGAAGCCGTCGCCGTCACCAAGCACTACCGCCTCGGGCGGCAGGAGATCCCCGTGCTGCGCGGCATCGACCTCGCGGTCGCCGCCGGCGAATCCGTGGCGCTGCTCGGCGCTTCGGGCGCGGGCAAGTCGACGCTGCTGCACGTGCTCGGCCTGCTCGACGCGCCGAGCGGCGGTGAGGTGCGCTACGACGGCCGCCGCGTCGACGACCTGCCGGTGCGCGAGCGCGCGGCGCTGCGCCATCGCCACGTCGGCTTCGTGTTCCAGTTCTACCACCTCATCCCCGAGCTGACGGCGCTGCAGAACGTGCAGCTGGCCCGGATGATGGCGATCTCGCCGCTGGCGTACTGGCGCGGGCGCAAGCAGGCGCGCGCCGAGGCCGAGGCGATGCTCGCGCGCGTCGGCCTGCAGGAGCGCATGCGGCACCGCCCCGCCGAGTTGTCCGGCGGCGAACGCCAGCGCGTCGCCATCGCCCGCGCGCTGCTGGCGCGGCCGCGCGCGCTGCTCGCCGACGAACCGACCGGCAACCTCGACTCGCACACCGCCTCCGGCGTCGTCGAACTGATGTTCGAGGTCGCGCGGCAGGACGGCCTCGCGTTGCTGCTGGTCACCCACGACGAGGAACTGGCGCGGCGCTGCAAGCGGACCGTGCGCATGAAGGACGGCCGGGTGGTGGGCTGATGTACCGGCTGTTCCTGGCGCTGCGCTACCTGCTGACCCGGCCGATCAACCTGCTCGGCATGGCCGGCATCACCATCAGCGTGTGGGCGCTGGTGGTCGTGGTGTCGCTGTTCTCCGGCTTCTTGCAGGTGGTCGAAGGCCATGTGCACGCTGCGAGCGCCGACGTCGCGGTCACCAACCTGCCGCCCGACCTGCCGTGGCCGAAGTTGCGCGCCGCGCTGCGCGACGACCCGCAGGTCGTCGACGCCGCGCCGCGACTGCTGCACTTCGGCATGCTGGCGCGACCGGGCCACCGCCCGCCGCCAGCGCCGCTGCCCGGCCGCTCGGCGCTGCACGGCGGCGACCAGCCGTTCCTGTTCGTCCAGGGCGTCGATCCGCAGCGCGAGGCCGCGGTCACCGGCTTCGCCGCGTGGCTCGCCGACCCGGCGATCCCGGCCGAACTGCGCAGCCCGGCGCCGCCGCTGGCCCCCGCCGCGGACGGCACGCCGACCGTGCTCGTCGGCCTCGAACGCATGCGGCGCGAAGGCCTGCGCCCGGGCGATCGCGTCGTGCTGACGACGGCGCAAGTGGTGCGCGACGCGCGCGGCGGCCGCACGCCGACCAAGGTGCAGATCGACCTCGTCGTCGGCGGCGCCTTCAAGACCGCGCACGGCGGCTTCGAGGGCAACACCATGTTCGTCGCCGACGCGACGCTGCGCGCCCGCCTGCACCCCGACCAGCCCGACCTCGTGCAGGAGGTCGCCGTCGCCGTGCGCGATCCGGCGCAACTCGCGGACACGGCCGCGCGCCTGCAGCGCACCGTGCGCGCGACGCTCGAACGCCACAACGGCGACGACATCACGGCCTACGGCGTCGTGCAGACGTGGCGCGAGAAGAACGGCCGCTTCCTCGAGTCCATCGAGCACCAGCGCGGCCTGATGCAGTTGGTGCTGTTCGTCATCATGGTCGTGGCCGCGTTCCTGATGCTCGCCACGCTGTCGATGATGGTGACCGAGAAGGTCGCCGACATCGGCATCCTGACGGCGATGGGCGGCACGCCGCGCGGCGTCGCGTCGGTGTTCCTCGCCTGCGGCATCGTCATCACCCTGGCCGGCGTCGCCGCCGGCCTCGTGCTCGGGGCCGTCACCGGCGTGTACCTGGAGGAAGTCCGGCAGGCGGTGCGCTGGGCGACGGGCATCGACCTGTTCCCGATCGAGGTCTACAACCTCGACCGCGTGCCGTGCGCGATCGAGCCGGCGTGGCTGCTGCAGGTCGCGGCGATGGCCTTGGCCGTGGGCGTCGTGGTGTCCTTCCTGCCCGCGTGGCGGGCCGCGCGCCACGACCCGCTGGTGTCGCTGCGCGGCATCTGATCCCGCCCGCGCCGACGCGCGTCCCCGCCTCGCGCGCACGGTCGAAGTGGCGTAAAACCTCGCTGACCCAACTCACGACCTCCCCGATGCCGCGACCCGACCCGCTCGCCTCCCTCTTCCCCGCCCGCCCTGCCGCCCTCGCTGTCGCGCTGTTCGTCGCCGCCGGCGGACTGCTCGCCCAGGCTCCCGCCCAGGCTCCCGGACTGAACGGCGACCGCGCCGCCGGCGCAGCCACGGTCGACGTCAAGCAGTGCAAGGAGTGGCTGCACACGCTCGCCGGTCCCGAGTTCGAAGGCCGCGGCACGGGCCAGCCCGGCTTCGAGAAGGCCGCCAACTACGTCGCCGCGCACTTCAAGGCGCTCGGCCTCGAGGCGCGCGGCCAGGACGGCACGTACTTCCAGCACGTGCCGTGGTCGACGACGAAGGTCGTCGCCGACAAGACCTTCCTCAAGTTCCGCAAGGGCGACGCCGACGTGCTGACGATCCCGGCGGCGCGGCTCGGCGGCAACGCCGCCGCCACCGACGCGGCCGGCGACGTCGTGCTGCTGTGCGTCGACGTGCCGGCCATGCCGCCGCCCGGCGAAGGCGGCCGTCGCATGCAGATGCCGACGATCGAAGGCCTCGACGGACTCGACCTGAAGGACAAGGTCGTGCTCGTGCACATCCGGCAACAGGACGACGCCGCCACGCGCAGCCCCGTCGCCACCTTCGCCGTGCGGCAGGCGCTGCAGGGCAAGGAAGCCGCGGCGATCGTGCTGACGCAGGCGACGACGCCGTCCGGCGGCATGGTCGGCCGCGCCGGCGCCGGCCGCGGCGGCCGCGCCAATCCGGCGGCCGGCGGCGCGCGCCGGCAACCGGCCCAGCCGACCATCGGCGGCGACGACCTCGCCGCGATCCTCGCCGCCGCCGGCATGACCGTCGACGGCCTCGCCAAGGCCCCCACGGCCACGCCGCTGCCGCTGCGCGCGCAGTTGTCGCTCGCGACCGAGGAGGCCAACGCCCCGGCGATGAACGTGTTCGCGGTGCTGCCGGGCAGCGATCCGGTGAAGAAGGACGAGTACGTGGTCATCGGCAGCCACCTCGACCACCTCGGCCGCCGCGGCGACGCGATCAGCCCCGGCGCCGACGACGACGGGTCGGGCACGACCGGCGTGCTGGCGGTGGCGCAGATGTTCGCCAAGAACAAGGTCCGGCCGGCGCGCAGCGTGCTCTTCGTGTGCTTCTCCGGCGAGGAGAACGGGCTGATCGGCTCGCGCTTCTTCGCCGACAACTGCCCGATCCCGTTGTCGTCGATCGTCGCCGAGCTGCAGATGGACATGATCGGCCGCGACGAGGAGGAGAACATGGAAGGCGACAAGGGCGAACTCGCCGAGAACAACCGCAACACGGTGCACCTCGTCGGCACCAAGAAGCTGGCCCCCGCCCTGCACGACCTCTGCCTCGCCGCCAACAAGACGGCCGGCTTCGAGATCGAGTACGACCAGGAAGGCATGTTCAGCCGCAGCGACCACGCCAACTTCGCCCAGAAGGGCGTGCCGGTGGCGTTCTTCTTCACCGGGCTGCACCGCGACTACCACCAGACGACCGACACGCCGGACAAGATCCACTACGAGAAGCTGCTGCGCATCGCGACCTGGGTCTACGACATCGGCTTCGAGCTGGCGATGCAGCCGGGACGCCCGGAGATCGAGCCGGAGCTGTGGGGCAAGTTCCGCGGCGGTGGCCGCAACCGCGCGCCGGAAGCGCCGGCCGCGCCGCTGAAGCAGGCAGCCGCCGGCGGCAAGTGACCGCGCGACCGGCTGCCGCCTGCGTCAGGCGTCGCGCCGCTCGGGCCGCGACGCCAAGGGCGGGCCGAGGATCTCGCTGAGCACGAACGCGCGCTTGAGGTCGTCGAGTTCGTAGCGCGCGCCGCGGACTGCGCGCGCCTCTGGTGTTTGCGCCCGGCCGCCGAGTTCGCCGAGCGCGTGGTCGCCGACCCTGCCGGAGCCGACACGGGCGCGCTTGCCGATCGACTCGCCGACGTGCGGGTCGACGTGGATGTCGAGCCGGCGCCGGTTCGTCGACGGCTGCACGGGGGTCGGCGCGCGTTCCGGCGTCGCCGCGTCGCGGCGGGCGCGCAACGGCAGCGGCTCGGCGCGCTCGACGGGCTGCCGCGGGACGGCGACGGGGCGGCGCGGCGGCGCAGCCGGCGCCGGCGGCTTGGCCAGCACCGGAGGCGGCGACGCGTCCTGCCGCTCAGCGCGGTCGCCGGCGATCGGCTCGGAGCGGCCCTCGGCGGGTTCCTTCGCGCGCCGGCCCTCTTCGGTTTCGAGGCCGAGGATCCGGCGCATCTCGCGCGCCACCGCTTCGGCGTCGCGCTGCCCCATCGGCCGGGCGTCACCGACCGGCGACCGCGCCTGAGCCGGCTCGCTGCGCATCGGCTGCGGCGACGGCATCGACGTCGGCTCGGGCCGCCGCGCCGCCGCCTCGCGCGACCGCTTGGTCGCCTTGGCCACGTTGCCGACGATGCCGGCGAGCCACACGACCACGACCAGCAGCAGGACGGGGTTGCGGGCGAAGAACTCGATCAGCCGGTCCACGGCTCACTCCTGGCCCGGCATCTTCTTGCGCTGGCTCTCGGCCGAGAGGTGCGACTCCTCGCCGAGCGCGATCTGCGAGCGCATGCGGGTGTCGGCCTCGAGGTTCTTGATGCGCTGGTAGTCGAGGATGCCCAGATGCCCGCTGCGGAACGCGTGCGCCATGGCCTGCGGCACCTCGGCCTCGGCGAGCACCAGCTTGGCGCGGTTGGCGGCGATCTCGGCGACGTTCTCCTGCTCGGCGGCGACGGCCATCGCGCGGCGGCTCTCGGCGGCGGCCTGCGCGACGCGCTTGTCCGCCTCGGCTTGGTCCGCCTGCAGGCGCGCGCCGATGTTGTCGCCGATGTCGACGTCGGCGATGTCGATCGACAGGATCTCGAACGCCGTGCCGGCGTCGAGGCCCTTGCTCAGCACGCCCTTGCTGATGCGATCGGGGTTCTCCAGCACGTCCTTGTGCGAGTCGGCCGAACCGATCGTCGAGACGATGCCCTCGCCGACGCGAGCGATGATCGTCTCCTCGGTGGCGCCGCCGACGAGGCGCTTGATGTTGGTGCGCACCGTGACGCGCGCCTTGGCCAGGACCTGGATGCCGTTCTTCGCCATTGCCGCGACCTTGCCCTCGGGCGGACAGTCGATGACCTTAGGCGTCACCGACGTCTGCACGGCGTCGAGCACATCGCGCCCGGCGAGGTCGATCGCCGCCGCCTGGCGGAAGTCGAGGCCGAGGTTGGCGCGGTCGGCGGCGATGAGCGCCTGCACGACGTTGAGCACGCGGCCGCCGGCGAGGTAGTGCGCCTCGAGTTCGCGCACGTTGAGCGGCAGGCCCGCCTGCGTCGCCGAGATCGCCGCGCGCACGATCACCGTCGGATTGACCTTGCGCAGCGACATGCCGACGAGCTGGAACAGCCCGATCGGCGTGCCCGACATGTACGCCTGGATCCAGAGGTTGAGGAACTTCAGCAGGACCAGCAGGACGACGACGATGAACAGGATCAGGATGGCGAGCGCCCATCCAAAGTCCGAGAAGGCGAACGGCGGCATCGGCAGGCTGGCGGTCATGGTCATGTTCAGGGTCTCGATCTGGGGGTTGTTCGTTGCGGGCTCAGGGCTTGCGGGCGACGACGACGCGGTTGCCCGTGACGTCGAGCACGACGACCGGGCAACCGACGTCGAGCATCTCGCCGCGGGTGACCACGTCGACGCGCACGCCGTCGAAGCGGGCGAAGCCGGCGGGGCGCAGCGGCGACACCGTGTCGCCCGCCTTCCCGACCAGCGCGCGCAGGGCCGGGTCCTCCGCCGTCGCGGCGGCCTGCGGGCCGCTGAGGATCATCGCCTTGCCAAATCGCGTCTTCGGCAGCAGCTTGAAGGCGAACGACAACACGGCCGGCGACGCCACGGCCTCGACGGCGACGATGGTGACGCCGAAGGCAACGGACTGCTGGAAGGCGACGAAGATCGCCGACAGCAGCGCGATCGCGGCGGCCGTGGCGATGACGCCGAAGGACACGAAGACGACCTCGGCGACGAGCAGCAGCAGGCCGGTGACGCAGAGCAGCAGCACGAGGCCGACGCTGCCGCGTTCGCCGGCACGGTCGGCCGGCGGCGCATGGGCTTCGGCGGCGACGACGATCCGCGCGCCCTGCACGTAGAGCACGCGCACCGGCGTGCCCGCCTCGACGAAGGCGCCTTCGGTGACGACGTCGAGGCGCTCGCCGTCGATCGCCATGGCGCCGGTCGGACGCAGCACGGTGGCGGCGACGCCGACGCGTCCGACGTACGCCGTCAGACCGCCGTCGCCGACGCCGAGGCCGCTGCCCGCGCTCGCCAGCGCCGATGCCGGCGCCGGCGGCGCCAGGAACACGCGGTTGAACCACGGCACCTTCGGCAGCACGCGCCACAGCACCGCGCCCAACGCCATGGTGGCCGCGAGCAACAGCGTCAGGCCGCCGAGGTTGGCGAGCAGGAGCGCTTCCTCGGCCTCGGTGCGCGGCAGCACGAACGACTGGCGGCTGAGCACGAGCGCCAGCGCGAGGCACAGGAAGCCGACCGCACCGAACACCACCGTGCCGGGCAGCAGGAACACCTCGACGGCGATCGCGACGATGCCGAGGAAGAAGACGACGATCTCGGCGACGTCGGCGAGGCCGACGAGGTAGCCGTGGAACATCGCGAGCAGCAGGAACGCCGCGCCGAGCAGCCCGGGCAGGCCGACGCCGGGCGTCTTGACCTCGACGATCAACAGCAGGAAGCCGGCGACCAGCAGGAACGGCTGCAGCAGTTCGAGCCAGCCGACCATGTCCTCGACCCACGAGCCGGCGAGCTCGGCCAGCGCAGCGCGATCGAACGCGAGCACCTCGGCGAGCTGGTCGAAGGACTGCAGCGTGCCCTGTGACAGGCCGAACTCCTCGGCCTCGGCGGCGCTGAGCACGAGCGGCCGCGTCAGCGCGCGTTCGCCCAGCAGCTTGCCGCCCGCCGCCTGCAGCGGCGCGATCTCGCTGCGTTCGAGCACCTGCTGGCGCTCGACGCCGCCCAGGCGCACGGTCGCGGCGACGAGCTGCATGCGCGGGTCGGCCATCGCCAGCGCCAGCTTCTCGGCGTCGGGGCGCAGCTTCGGATCGCGCGCCTGCAGCCGCATCGCCATCGCCGCGCGCGCCGCGGCGAAGCGGGCCTCGGTGGCGGCGTCCGGCGCGCCGCTCAGCAGTTCGCCGAGGTCCTGCTCGGGCTTCTCGACCTCGCCCCAGTCGGCGCGCGGCAGGCAGTAGATGCGGTCGCAGCACAGCGCGAGCGCGGCCGCGCCATGCACGACGCGGCCCGACAGCACCGCCACCGTGGGCACGGTGGTCTTCTGCACGTGGTCGAGCAGGCTCTGCACGTCGCTCACCGACTCGCCTTGGCTGCCGGCGTCGTCGAGTCGGAAGACGACGAACGAACTGTCGGCGGCATCGGCGGCGCGCAACAGCCGGTGGCACCGCGCCAGCTCGGTCGTGCCGAGCTTGCCGCGGATGGTGATCGACAGCACGCGCGGCCCTGCGGCCTGCTGGCTGCCCGGCCCAGCCGCGCCCTGGGCAGGCAGTGCGGCACAGAGGGCGACCAGCGCGAGCGCGAACCACGACGCCAGGCGGCGGAACGGCGAGATCACGGGCAAAGGTGTAGCAAAGTGTCCCGGGCGGCGCACGACCTGTCGGCCGCCTCCCGCCGCTTGCGCGCCCCGCCGCGCCCGCCGTCAGCGCGCCGCCGCCAGCGCGTCGAGGGCCAGCAGCGCCATCGCGGTGCCGTAGCAGCGGCCGAGTTCGTGGCTGTCGACGAAGGCGCCGTCGAACTCCGGCAGGTCGAGCACCAGCGCGCGCATCTGCCGCTGCAGCGGCAAGCGTGCCGCCGCGTCGTCCACACGGGCCGCGGCCTCGGCGCGCGCCAGCAGGTCGAACCAGAAGAAGAAGCCGCCGTAGCCGTGGCGGTCGGCGTGGTCGTCGTACTTGCGCACCGCGGCGAGCAGGCCGTGGTGGCGCTGACCGGCCTCCACCGCGGCGCGCAGCTTGTCCTGGTCGCTGGCGCCGAACAGGTACAGCCCGAGTTCGCACAGCGGCATGCGCCCCGCCGCCGACTCGATCGAGGCCCGCGGCTTGCCCTTCGCGGTGTGCCCGTACGTGAAGGCGCCGGCGTCGGTGCGGTTCATCGCCAGCGCGCGCAGTCCCCTGTCGACGTTGTCCTGCGGCACCTCGATGCCCGCCTGCCTGGCGAAGTGCAGCGCCTGCAGCGCGGTCGCGATCGCGAACGGATTGCCGTACTCGTGGAACCACACGCCGGTCTCCGGCTGCAGCGCCACCAGCGCGGCGACCCCGCGCTGCAGCGCCGGCCGCACGGCCTCGGCGTCGCCGCCGCGCGCGCGCGTCCACGCGGCGAGGAAGCGCAGCGCGTAGGCGCGCGCCCACAGGATCTCGTCGCGGTCGGAGACCGCCGCCATGCGGTCGGCCTCGACGTTGGCGCGCATGCGCTGCAACGTCGCCTCGGCGCGCGCCGCCAGCGCCGCCGGCAGCGGGAACGGCGCCTCCTTGCGCGTCGCCAGCAGCAGCGCCTCGCCGGCGAGGCAGGTCACCGCCGCGTGCACGTTGGGCAGGCCGTCCGTGCCGCCGAAGTCGTAGATGCTGTCGCGCAGCACGCCGTCGCCGCCGTCCATGGCGACGAGGAAGGCGACGCCGCGGCGCCACAGCTCCGCCTCGTCGTAGACGCCGGGCAGCCGCGTGCCGTCGACCGGGTCAGCGGCGAGCGCGTTCGGCGGCAGCGGCAGGTAGTCCTCGAAGCCGCGGCGGAACGGGCCATGGCCCTCGACCTCCAGCGCCGCCTTCCACGCCAGCGGTTGGTCGGGCAGCGCCTTGCCGAGGTCCGTCCAGCGCTGCAGTGCGAGCGTGCGCTGGCCGCTGCGCAGCAGGGCCGCGCCGACCAGCCAGTGCGCCTCGGCAGCGACCGCGGGCGCCGGATCGGCGGCGAGCACGGCCTCGGCGCGCGCCTGCGCGGCGGGGCGGTCGCCGTCGCGATAGGCCGCCCACGCCTCGCGCAGCGCCGGGTGGCACGGGAAGCCGTCGGCGGGCGCTTTCGCCACGCGGCGCAGCGGCGCTTCGAACCACTCCGGGTGCAGCGTGGTCAACTGATCGACCCGCAGCAGCGTGTTGCCGTCGCCGTCGAGCACGAGGTAGCCCGGTTCGAGGAACTGGTTGCGCACGAGGCCGCGCTGCTTGGCGGCGTCGCCCTTCGCGGGCTCGGCGACGGGCACGAAGTGCGCCGTCAACAGGTCGATCGTGCTCGGCCACGAGAACGGCCCGCCGCGCAGGTAGCGGTCGATCTCCGGCTTGCGATCCATCGGCGACGGCTGCACCGCGGGCACGTACCAGAACACCGGCTTGCCGGACTGCTTGGCCTCGGCGAGCGCGGCGGCGAGATCCTTGCGCCACGGCACCGCGTCGCCGGCGCGAGCGGCGAGGTCGCCGGGGGCGGGGCGCACCTTCTTGGTCGAGTTCTGGGCCGGGAGGAACGGGAGCAGCCCGAGGACGCAGAGCCACGTGGCGAAGCGCATCGGCGGAGTATGCCCAATCGCGGACGGGCACGGAGGCCGACACCGCGGATTCGCGCGCGTTGGCGGGCGCACGGCGACCTGCGAGCGGCGGCGCCGCGGCGCAGCCATGCCCTGTTTGGATGTTGCGCGGGCCGTGCGTAGCCTGCCGCCCATGCTCTTCCGTCCCGTCCTGCTCCTCCTCGCCGCCGTCACGTTGCTGCCCGACGAGGGCCAGTGGCTGCCGACCCAGGTCCGCGCCATGGATTGGGCTGCGCTGCAGAAGCGCGGCATGGTCCTGACCAAGGACCAGTTCTGGCACCCAGAGAACGGCGGCACGCTGTCGGCGACCGTGCAGATCAACGGCTGCACGGCCTCGTTCGTCAGCAAGGACGGCCTGCTGCTCACCAACCACCACTGCGGCTTCGGCGCGGTCAGCGAACTCAGCACGCCCGAGGACAACCTGCTGCGCGACGGCTTCGCGGCCAAGGACCGCGGCAGTGAACGGCCGGCGCCGGGCATGGTCGCAGCGGTGCTCAAGCGCATCGAGGACGTGACCGCCGTGGTGCACGCCGAGCAGCAGAAGGCGAAGAGCGACCTCGAGCGCTTCGAGGTCACGCAGCGCACGCTGCAGAAGCTGGTCGCCGAGGGCGAGAAGCGCGAGGCGAACACCAAGTGCTCGGTGGCCTCGTTCCTCGAGGGCAAGGAGTACCACCTCTACTACCGCACGCAGATCCGCGACGTGCGGCTCGTCTACGCGCCGCCGCGCGCCATCGGCGAGTTCGGCGGCGAGGTCGACAACTGGGAGTGGCCGCGCCACACCGGCGACTTCATGTTCTTCCGCGCCTACGTGGCGCCGGACGGCGCGGTGCGCGACCACCACCCGGAGAACGTCCCCTACCAGGCCCAGCACTTCCTGCCGGTGTCGACCGACGGCGTGCAGCAGGGCGACCTCGCGATCATCATGGGCTATCCGGGCCGCACGCAGCGCTACAAGACGAGCCGCGGCGTGATGACGCAGCAGGGCTACGTCTACCCGCGCCGGCTCGACGTGCTGACGCGCGCGATCGCCGTGCTGGAAGCCGCCGGCCGCACCGACGAACGGCTCGGCCTCGCCGTCGCCGACCGCGTCAAGTCGCTGGCGAACGTGCAGAAGAACGCCTCCGGCATGATCTTCGGCTTGCGCAACAACGGCACCGCCGCGCGCAAGCTGCGCGAAGAGGAGGAGTTCACCGCCTTCGTGAAGGCCGCGGGCAAGGCCGAGTGGAACGGCGTGCTCGCCGAGATGCTGGCGATCGACGAGGCCGAAGCCGCGGTGATCGAGAAGGAGACGACGATGGCGTTCCTCGGCCTGCTCGGCGAGGACGTGCCGCTGCTCGGCGCCATGATCGAGGCCTGCGGCAGCGCGCTGGCGAGCCCGATCGGCAAGGCGCCGAGCCGCGTCGTGCAGGTCCTCGGCAGCGACGAACTGACCGCGCATTGGGAGACGATCCAGCAGCCGCTGCTGCGCATCCTCGCCGGCGAGGTCGGCGGCCTGTCCGCCGCGCAGCGCATCGCCGGCACGGACTTCCTGGCCGACGGCGAGAAGGCCGTCGAGGCGATGCTCGCCGCCACGACGATGCGCGACGCCGCCGCCCGCAAGGCGCTGTTCGCCGCCGGCAAGGATGCGATCACCGCGAGCGCGGACCCGATGGTGCAACTCGCGCGCGCGCTCGCCGGCGAGCGCGTGGCCACCGTCCAGCGGCAGCGCGAGCGCTTCGGCAAGCTGCTCGACGTCGGCCGCCGCTGGATCCAGGCGCAGGAGTCGTTCCGCGGCCAGTCGTTCTATCCCGACGCCAACAGCACGCTGCGCGTGTCGATCGCCGAGGTCGCGGGCTACTCGCCGCGCGAGGCGGTGACGTACGCGCCCCACACCACGGTCGCCGGCCTGCTGCAGAAGGAGACCGGCAAGGAGCCGTTCGCCAACCCCAAGGCGCTGCTGGCGGCGGCGGCGACGCGGCAGCAGTCGCGCTGGTTCGACAAGCGGCTCGGCGACGTGCCGGTCTGCTTCCTGACCAACGGCGACACCACCGGCGGCAACTCCGGTTCGCCGGTCGTCGACGGCAAGGGCCGTCTCATCGGCCTCAACTTCGACCGGGTCTTCGAGAACGTCGCCGGCGACTTCGGCTGGAGCAGGGAGCGCTCGCGCAACGTCGTCTGCGACGTGCGCTACGTGCTCTGGGTCGTCGAGTCGGTCATGCCGAGCCCGGCGCTGCTCGGCGAGTTGCTGACGACGAAGTGAACGCCGCCGACCGGCGTCAGCGCGCGGACGCCGCGGCGGCGTGCGCGCGCTCGACCGCCGGGTCGTAGACGACGACGTCGCGCAGTTCGCGGAAACGGCCGTCAAGGTCCATGCCGAAGCCGATGACGAACTCGTCGGGGATCTCGAAGCCGAGGAAGTCGACGTCGACCGGCACCACGCGCCGCGACGGCTTGCTGAGCAGCGAGGCGACGCGGCAGCTGCGCGCGCCGCCGGCCAGGAAATGGCGCTTGAGCGCGTCGATCGTGCGGCCGGTGTCGACGATGTCCTCCAGCAGCAGCACGTCGCGGCCGCGCACCGGCAGGTCGGCGCCGAGCAGGATCTTCACCGCGCCGGTGCTGGCCGTGCCGGCGTACGACGAGGCGCGCACCTCGTGCACGGGCAGCGGCGTCGGCAGGTGCTGCTGCAGCAGGCGCGCGAACGGCCGCGCGCCCTCGATGACGGCGACCAGCAGCGGCGGCTCGCTGCCCATCGCCTCGGCGACGGCGCGGGCGAGTTCGCGGGCACGGCGCACGATCAGGTCGTGCGGGAAGAGGACGCGGAAGGGCGGCGAGTCGGGCTGGGTCACGGGAGCACGAATGGCACGGCGGCGGAGACGCCGGGAACGGCGAGGTTGAGGTCGAGGACGATGTGCGCGGCGTACAGCGGCACGCCGGCGACCGGATTGGGCTGCGGGATGGCGACGTCGATGCTGCGGTAGCCGAGCGTCGGCACGAAGGCGAAGAAGCCGGGCGCGCCGAGCGCCGCCTGGAACAGCGGATCGAAGGCGAGCGGGATCACCGCGCCGCCGAACGGCGTCGCCGGCGTCGTCGCGTACGCAAGCCCGAGCACGCTGAACAGGCCAGGGAACTCGAACGCCGTGCCGTGCACGGTGAAGCGGCCGTTGTCGATCGAGACGCCGCAGCGGACCGGATGGGTCGTCGCGTCGCTCGGGTTGCCGCGACCGGGCGAACCGCGGTCGCCGGGGCCGTAGACCTGCGGCGCCGCCGCCCAGTTCGCGCTCGTGTTCGCCCCCAGCAGATCGCGGCGCTCGGCGGCGACGCCGCTGCCGCCGGGGAAGGCCGTCGTGTAGGCGATCGAGTCGACGACGGCGCCGGCCTGGTCGAGCGCCACCGTGTCGCTGGTGTCGCCGAGCGCGATCGTGCCGAACGGCAGCGCCATGCCGAGCGGCTGGCCGCCGTTGCGCGACGGCGCGCCGTCGACCTGGAACAGCATCGGCCGCCCGGGCACGAGCAGGAAGTTGCTGGCCAGCGTCACGGCGGCGCTGTTGTCGACCAGCCGCAGGCCGCGCAGGCCGACCGGCTTGCTGCCGACGTTGACCACTTCGACGTACTCGCCGTTGGTGTCCGGCACGATCGCCGGGTTGCGCTGCAGCTCGCTCAGGCGCACGTCGCCGGGCTGCAGCGCCGGCGTCGCCACTTCGTCGCAGTAGAAGTCGAGGAAGTCGCCGGCCGTCGAGGCGGCGCGGTACCGCCGGCCGTCGGTGTCGATGCGGATCGTGCCGGCCACGCCGAAGCCGATCGTGCTGGCGCTGCCGGTGGTCGTCGACAGCAGCGCGCGCGCCGCCGCCGCCTGGTTGAGGCGGTTGACGACGGTCGCGGTCGGATGGCCGAACGAGTTGCCGAGGCCGCACGACACCACGGCCAGTTCCGGCCGCAGGTTGGCGACGAGGTTGAGGCTCGTCGACGTGCTGCTGCCGTGGTGGTTCAGCTTGTAGACGTCGACGTCGCCGCAGGCGAGCGACGCCGGCGTTTCGACGTCGGCCGTGCTGCTGCCGCCGCCGGTAAGGTCGCCGCCGAGCCACATCGAGAAGCTGCCGTACTCCAGGCGCAGCGTCAGCGAGCGCGAGTTCTCCTCCTGCGCCGAGGCGGTCGGGTCGACGAACGCGCCGCCGAGCACGTTGCCGTTGAGCGCGATGACGCGGATCTGCGCCCCGCCGCCGAGCGGGTAGACGGCGCCGAGCGGCGCGAACTGGCGGCGGCTGCCGGCGGCGGCGACGTACTGCGTGACGTTCTGCGTCGTCGGCCGGTTGACGTCGCCGCGGTCGATCGCGGCGGTGAACGGCAGCGCGTTGAGCACCTCGTCGAGGCCGCCGGCGTGGTCCTCGTGGAAGTGCGACAGGAACGTGTAGCCGTAGCCCGTCGGCTGCAGCGCCGCGATCGCCGGCAGCATCGCCGCCGAGCCTTGGCCGGTCGGTCCGGCGTCGACCACGTGCACGGTGCCGTCCGGCGCCTTGATGACGACGCCGTCGCCCTGGCCGACGTTGACGAGGAGCACCGCGAGCCCGGCCGGCGCATCGCCTTGGCTACCCTGCGGCAGCGCGACGGCGAACAGGGCGAGGACGGCGGCGAGCATCGGCGGAGGATAGCGGCCGCGACCGCGCCGGCCAGGAGGCGGCGCCGCAGGACGCGCGCCGCGTTGGCCGCGGCGGCGCCGACGCTATGGTGCGCGACGCCATGACCGAGCTGCTCGCCCACCGCTATGGCCCGTCGATCCACGTCTTCGACGATGCGTTCCTGTCGACGCTGCTCTGCCGCATCAGCAGCCCCGACACCGGCACGGCGGAAGTGCCGTACCTCGTCGGCGCGGCCTACCAGCAGATGGTGCGCGCCGTCCTGGCGCGCGAGTTCCCGCGCCAGCACCGGCGCGCGCCGACGCGCATGACCGCGCAGGAACCGCAGGCCGCGGTCGTCGGCGACTTCCTGTGCCGCGAAACCAAGTTGGTCATCTGCGCGGTGATCCGCGCCGGCATCCTCCCGGCGCAGACGTGCTACGAGGCCGCGATCCAGGTGCTGCCGCCGGAGAACGTGCGCCTCGACTTCCTCAACATGTCGCGCATCACCGACGGCCAGCACCACGTCATCGGCGTGCGCCTCGACGGCAGCAAGATCGGCGGCCCCGTCGACGACGCCGTCGTGCTGATCCCCGATCCGATGGGCGCGACGGGCGGCACCGTCTGCCGCGCGGTCGAGGTCTACCGGTCGCTCGGCCGCAGCGCCCCGCGCCGGGTCGTCGCCGCCCACCTGATGGCGACGCCGGAGGCCTGCCGCCGACTCGCGTCGCAGATGCCCGACGTGCAGGTCTACACCGGCCGCCTCGACCGCGGCCTGTCGACGCCGCGCGCACTGGCCGCCGTGCCGGGCGAGTTCCCCGACGAGGAACGCGGCCTCAACGACGTGCAGTACATCGTGCCCGGCGCCGGCGGCATGGGCGAACTGCTGACCAACAGCTGGGTCTGACGACCCGGGCACGCCGGCGACCGGTCGCGGCGCCGGCCGCGCGACTTGCCTCGGCGACCCTGCGACCGCTATCCCTAGCCCTCACATGACCACCATCGTCCACGTGCAAGGCCGTGAAGTCCTCGACTCGCGCGGCAACCCCACCGTCGAAGTCGAAGTCGAGCTGGAGTCCGGCGCGCGCGGCAGCGCGATCGTGCCGTCGGGCGCGTCGACCGGCGCCCACGAGGCGGTGGAACTGCGCGACGGCGACAAGAAGCGCTACCTCGGCAAGGGCGTGACCAAGGCGGTGGCGCACGTCGACCACGAGATCGCCGACGCGCTGCTCGGCCAGCCGGCCGAGGACCAGCACCTCGTCGACGCGCTGCTGCGCGAGGTCGACGGCACCAGGAACAAGGCCAAGCTCGGCGCCAACGCGATCCTCGGCGCCAGCCTCGCCACCGCGAAAGCCGTCGCCAGCGAGCTCGGCATGCCGCTGTGGCGCTACGTCGGCGGCAGCAAGGCCCGCCGCCTGCCCGTGCCGATGATGAACATCCTCAACGGCGGCGCACACGCCGACAACAACGTGGACTTCCAGGAGTTCATGGTGATGCCGATCGGCGCCACGTCGTTCCGCGAGGGCCTGCGCATGGGCGTCGAGGTCTTCCACGCGCTCAAGGCCGAGCTCAAGGCGAAGAAGATGATGACCGCGGTCGGCGACGAGGGCGGCTTCGCGCCGAACCTCGCCAGCAACGCCGCGGCGTTCGAGATCATCCTGCAGGCGATCAAGAAGGCCGGCTACAAGGCCGGCAGCGACATCGTGCTGGCGCTCGACGCCGCCGTCACCGAGCTGTTCGCAAAGGGCAAGTACACGCTGGCAGGCGAGGGCAAGACGATCGACAGCAAGGGCATGGTCGACCTGCTGGAGTCGTGGTGCCGCGACTTCCCGATCTTCTCGATCGAGGACGGCATGGCCGAGGACGACTGGAAGGGCTGGCAGCTGCTGACCGAGCGCATCGGCGGCAAGGTGCAGCTCGTCGGCGACGACCTCTTCGTCACCAACACCGAGCGCCTGCACCGCGGCATCCAGGACAAGGCCGCCAACGCCATCCTGATCAAGGTCAACCAGATCGGCACGCTGACCGAAACGCTCGAGGCGATCGACCTCGCCCACCGCGCCGGCATGCGCGCGGTCATGTCGCACCGGTCCGGCGAGAGCGAGGACAGCACCATCGCCGACCTCGCCGTCGCCTGCGGCACCGGCCAGATCAAGACCGGCGCCCCCTGCCGCAGCGACCGCGTCGCCAAGTACAACCAGCTGCTGCGCATCGAGGAGCAGCTGGGCGACGCCGCGGTCTACGGCATCTGAGCCCGGCGCCGCGCGGCCCCGCCCGCGGCGGCCTGCCGGCGGTCGCGGCTCGGGCTGTCCCCGGCCGCCGCAAAGGGTTAGGCTTCGGCGTCTTCCGCGCCATGAAACGCCCCACCGAGGCCGCGTCGAACTTCCCCTACTGGGTGACCCTCGGCAGCCTCGCGCTCGCGCTGTGGCTGTTCTTCCGCCACACCGTCCCGGCGGTGCACGACCGCGCCGACCTGCGCGCCAACGCCGACCAGCTGCGGCAACTGCGCCGGGACTACGACGGCGCGATCCAACAGGCGCGACTGGGCGTCGGGCCGAACGCCCACTACGACCTGCAGGCCCTGCTGGTCGCGATCGACCAGCGCGGCTTCACGCCCTACGAACTTTGCGCAACCTACCCCGAACGCGCGTCGAAGGTAACCCCGCCGGAGCCCGGCGAGGACAGCCAGCCGACCCCGGGCGCCCAGCCGCCGTCGGACGCCGGAAGATGAAGCCGAAGCAATCGTCGGACGTGCGCGTCCTGACGACCGCCGCACGACCCCGCCACCGCCCTTCGCCGTCCGCGACCACGATCACCAGCAACCGCCATGAGCACTGAAGCCACGCCCCAGGATCTCGAACAGGTCGAAAAGCTCCGCCGCGCCTACGCCGCGGTGAAGGACGAGATCCGCAAGGTCATCGTCGGCCAGGACCACGTCGTCGACGAGTTGTTCATGGCGCTGTTCTGCCGCGGCCACTGCCTGCTGGTCGGCGTGCCCGGACTCGCCAAGACGCTGGTGATCTCGACCTTGGCGCGCGTGCTGTCGCTCGGCTTCAGCCGCATCCAGTTCACGCCCGACCTGATGCCGAGCGACATCACCGGCACCGAGATCATCCAGGAGGACAAGGCCAGCGGCCGGCGCGAGTTCAAGTTCCTCCCGGGTCCGATCTTCAGCAACGTGATCCTCGCGGACGAGATCAACCGCACGCCGCCGAAGACGCAGGCGGCGCTGCTCGAGGCGATGCAGGAGTACCAGGTCACCGTCGCCGGCCGCCGCCACGAGCTGCAGAAGCCGTTCTTCGTCCTGGCGACGCAGAACCCGATCGAGCAGGAGGGCACCTACCCGCTGCCCGAGGCGCAGCTCGACCGCTTCATGTTCATGGTCAAGGTCGACTACCCGTCGGCCGCCGACGAGCGCGAGATCGTGCGGCGCACCACCGAGGACCGGAAGGCGGACGTCAAGGCGGTGCTCGGCGCCGAGGACATCTTCGCGCTGCAGGACATCGTGCGGCGCGTGCCGATCGCGGACGCGGTGCTGGAGTACGCGCTGCGGCTCACCCGCCAGACCCGCATCACCACGGACGAGGCGCCGGCGTGGGCGCGCGAGTGGCTGCAATGGGGCGCGGGCCCCCGCGCCAGCCAGAACCTCGTGCTCGCCGCCAAGGCGCACGCGCTGCTGCACGGCCGCTTCTACGTCGCCGCCGAGGACGTGCGCGCGGTCGCCAAGCCGGTGCTGCGCCACCGCCTCATCACCAGCTTCGCCGCCGAGGCCGACGGCGTGACCACCGACAAGGTCGTCGACCGCCTGCTCGCCGAGACGCCGGCGAACGCCAGCGAGGCGCTCGCCGACGGCAAGCTGCCGAAGGTGCTGGCCAAGGGCTGAGCGCCCGCGAAGAACCCATGACACGGGCCCTCAACTCGCCCCCGGGGGCAACTGGCACGGCCACGCCGAGCCGGAGAACCCGATCTGCCCTCAGGCTCTGAGCGCCCGTGCGGCAGGCGACCGGCCGCGCACGACCCGCCGCGACCCAGCCGCCTGCACTGCGAAACGACGCCATGACCGACACCCCGACCGACTACCTCGACCCGCGCGTCCTCAACAAGGTCGGCCGCCTCGAACTGCGCGCGCGCCTCGTCGTCGAAGGCTTCGTGACGGGCATGCACAAGTCGCCCTACCGCGGCTTCTCGGTCGAGTTCGCGCAGCACCGCGAGTACGTCGCCGGCGACGACCTGCGCCACCTCGACTGGAAGATCCTCGGCAAGTCCGACCGGCTGGTGATCAAGCAGTACGAGGAGGAGACCAACCTGCGGGCCCACCTGTTCCTCGACCAGAGCGAGTCGATGAACTACGGCCACGACGGCGGCATGGCGAAGTTCGACTACGCCGCGACCGCCTGCGCCTCGCTCGCCTACATGATCCAGCAGCAGGCCGACGCCGTCGGCCTGACGCTGTTCGACGAGGACGTCGCCAAGCAGTTGCCGCCGTCGAACACGCGCGCCGGCCTCGGCAACCTGTTCCACGCCCTGGAGCAGGCGCGCGCGCGCAACAAGAAGACCAAGGTCGGCGCGGTGCTGCACCAGCTGGCGACGCAACTGCGCCAGCGCGGCATGGTGATGATCTTCAGCGACCTGTTCGACGAGCCGGACGCGGTCGTGCGCGGCCTGCGCGAGCTCGCCAGCCGCGGCCACGACGTCGTCGTGTTCCACGTGCTCGATCGCGACGAGGTCGAGTTCCCGTTCGAACGCATGACGCTGTTCGAGGGCCTCGAGCAGATGCCCGAACTGCTGTGCGACCCGAAGTCGCTGCGCGACGCCTACCTCGCCGAGATCGAGGGCTTCGCCGAGGCGATCCGCAAGGGCTGCCTGCAGCAGCGCATCGACTACGTCCGCGTCGTCGACAGCATGCCGCTCGACGTCGTGCTGACCTCCTACCTGAGCGCGCGCGCGGCGCGCGCCAAGCGCCGCAAGTAGCGAGACCGGACGTGACCTTCCTCAACCCGGCCCTGGCCCTCGGCGCGCTGCTGTTCGCGGTGCCGCTCGTCATCCACCTGCTCAACCGGCAGCGCCACAAGCGGCGGCCGTGGGCGGCGATGGAGTTCCTGCTCAAGGCCTACCAGAAGCAGCGCAACCGGCTGCGCAACGAGAACCTGCTGCTGCTGCTGCTGCGCTGCCTCGTGCCGATCGTGCTGGCGCTGGCGGTGGCGCGGCCGGTGCTCGAACAGGCGGCCGCGCTGCTCGGCAGCGGCGGCGGCGTGCACCACGTCGTCGTCGTCGACGGCAGCTACAGCATGGGCGCGGCGCAGGACGGGGGCGGCAGCGCGTTCGACCGCGCCCGCAACCTCGTCGGGCGCCTGCTCGACCGCTGCGAGGCCGACGCCGGCCGCGGCGCGAAGGTGACGCTGGTGTTCGCGGGCGTGCGCCCGCGCTTTCTGTGCCGCGGCGACCTCGACCTCGCCACCGTGCGCGTGCAGTGGCAGCAGATGCAGAAGCCAGAGGACGCCGCCGGCGACCTCGGCGAGGCGCTGGCGCAGACGGCCGCTTGGCTCGACGAGGCGAAGGACCCGCAGACGCGGGTCTACGTGCTGACCGACATGCAGGCGCGCGCGCTCGGCGCCGCCCTGCCCGATCCGGCGCGCGCCGCCGGACCCGAGCTGACCGACACCGCCCGCGACGTCGTCGAGGCGCTGCAGAAGCGCCCGGGCACCAAGCTGAGCTGGATCGACGTCGGGCCGTTCGCCGGCGCGCGGCAGGGCGGCACGCTCGACAACGTCCAGATCGCCGAACTGCGGATCGCCCAGCCGGCGGCGGTGCTGCGCACGCCGATCGACTTCGTCGCCGTGGTCCGCAACCGCGGCCAGTCGACCGCCAACTGCGAGGTCACGCTGGACGTCGACGGCGGCGAGCCGCTGCGCAAGGTCGTGACCGTGCCCGCCGGCGGCGAGGGCGAGGCCGACTTCCAGGTCGTGTTCCGCGAAGGCGGCCGCCGCCGCGTGCGCGCCAGCCTCGTCAACGACGCGCTCGCCGCCGACGACGAGCGCTTCCTGACCGTCGAGGTGCGCGACCGCCTGCGCGTGCTGCTGGTCGACGGCGAGGCCGGCGGCGACCCGCTGCTCGCCCACCGCTTCGTCTGGCAGATGCTCGATCCGGATCCCGACGCGCTGCCGACGTTCGCCGTCACCGCCGTGGACCTGCTGGCGCTGCTCGGCGGCCAGTGCACGCCGAAGGACCACGACGTGATCGTGCTCGCCGACGTCGAGCGGCTGAACGAACGCGCCGCCGCCGCCCTCAGCGAGGCGCTGCAGGCCGGCCGCGGCCTGCTGGCGACCTTCGGCGAACGCACCGACGCCACCAGCTGGAACCTGCTGCTGCACGCCGGCGGCGACGGCCCGCTGCCGTTCCGCCTCGGCGCCAAGGTCGGCGGCACCGCGGGCTCGGCGCCGGCGCGCACGGCGACGCTGCTGGCGCCTGAGCACCCGGTGTTCCGCGAGTTCCCCGAGGACGTCTACCGCGAGGTGCTGCAGAACGTGCCGTTCTGGCGCTGGCACGAGGTCGCCAAGGACTCGCTGCACGCCGACGCCAAGGTGCTGGCGCAGCTCTCCGACGCGGACCGCACGCCGCTGCTGGTCGCGCGCTCGTTCGGCGACGGCCGCGCCGTGTTCCTGACCTCCACCATCGCCTCCGAATTCCAGCCGGCGCGCTGGAACCAGCTCAACGACGGCATGGTGGCGCTGCCGCTGCTGTTCGGCCTCGTGCAGTGGCTCGCGCTCCCGGCCGCCGATCCGTTCCTCGCCGAGGTCGGCGCCGAACTGTCCTGCTCGCTGGCGCGCAAGCCCGAGGCGATCCAGGTGCTGCGCCCCGAGCGCGACGGTCGCGCCAAGGCGCCGCTCGCCGAGGAGCCCGCGGCCCTGCCGGGCAAGCGCTTCCGCCTCGGCCCGCTCGCCGACACGACCCACGCCGGCTTCTACGTGTTCGACTACATGGTCGAGAGCGAAGCCGGGCGCGAAACGGCGAGCACGCCGTTCGCGGTCAACGTCGTCGCCGACGAGGGCGACCTGCGCTACGTCGGCCACGACGAGGCGCGCACAGCGCTCGGGCTCGAAGCCGTCGCCACCGGCCTGCCGGCCGACGCCGAGTCCACCGGCGACGGCGACCGCAGCGACTTTGGCCCGAGCCTGCTGCTGGCGACGCTGGCGCTGGTGCTCGCCGAGGCGGCGCTGGCCCGCTGGATCGCGGGACGGAGAAACTGAGCCATGGCGATGCTGCCACTGCCACCCACGCTGCCACTGCCGCAGGATCCCGCCGCCGGGGACGCGGCGACGTTCGTCGAGCAGTCGTTCCGCTTCCTGGCCGCGCCGCCGCTCTGGGTCGTGGCGCTGATCCTCGTGCCCGGCACGCTCGCCTTCGCCTGGTGGTCGTACGGGGGCCTCGCGCGGCTCGAAACGCGCAGCCGCGTCGTGCTCGCCGGGCTGCGCTGGCTGGCGATCGCCGGCTGCGTCGCGCTGGCCTGCCAGCCGGCCTTCGAGATCACCACCTACCGCCGCACCCGCAACCAGGCGCACGTGCTGGTCGACGACAGCGCCAGCATGCAGCGCAAGGACCGCTACCCCGAGGCGCAGCAGCTCGAAGCGCTGCAGGTGCTGCTGCCGGGCGTCGACGTCGCTGCGACCTCGCGCCTCGACCTCGTGCGCGCGGCGCTGGCGCGGCCGCAGGGCCTGCTCGCGACGCTGGCGCAGAGCCACGACGTGCGGCTGTTCCGCATGCAGCGCAAGCCGGCGCCGATCCGCTCGCTCGACGAGGTCACCGGCCAGGGCGCGCGCACCGAGCTGGGCGACGCGCTCGACCTGCACCTCGCGGCGAACGCCGCCGCCAACGTCGACGCCGTCGTCGTGGTCAGCGACGGCCGCAACAACGCCGGCCTCGACCCGGTCGACGTCGCCGGCGGCTACGCGCTGCGCGGCATCCCGATCCACACGGTCGGCGTCGGCGACCCCGAGGCGCCGCGGAACGCGTGGCTCGTCGGCCCCGCCGGGCCGCGCGAGGCGCTGCGCCTGGAGCAGGTGGCCTTCGACGTGTCGGTGCGCGCCCAGGGCCTGCGCGGCCGGCGAGCCCGCGTCGAACTGCAGGGCGCGCGCGACGGCGGCCCCTACCGGCCGCTGGCGACGGCCGACGCCGAACTGCCGGGCGACGGCGAGTTCGCCTCGGCGCGCGTCTACTGCGCGTTCGAGGACGCCGGCGACTGGACGCTGCGCTTCCGCCTGGAGCCGTTGCCCGAGGAGAGCCAGACCGACGACAACGAGGACGTGCGCTTCCTGCGCGTCAACGACGAGAAGATCCGCGTCCTCTACATCGACGACCGCCCACGCTGGGAGTACCGCTATGTCAAGAACGGCCTGAAGCGCGTCGACCCGAGCATCGTCATGCAGGCGGTGATGTTCGACGCCAGCCCGTACTTCGAGCAGGAGCACAGCAAGGAGCTGCCGCCGCTGCGCGACCTGCCGCGCACGGAGAAGGAGCTCTTCGCCTACCACGTCGTGGTCTTCGGCGACGTGCCGCCCGAACGCATCGCGCCGACCGAGGAGCGCCGACGACAGTGGCTGGAGATGCTCGTCCGCTACGTCGAGTTCGGCGGCGGCGTCGCGTTCCTGTTCGGCGACCAGGCGATGCCCGAGCGCTACCGGAACACGCCGGTGCAGGACCTGCTGCCGGTCGTGCTGGAGGAACGCAGCTGGCTGCAGGCGAACCAGCCGCGGCGCGACGTGTCGTTCCATCCGCTGCTCGACAATCCGACCCAACCGCACGACATCGTGCTGCTGCAGCGCGACCCGGCGTTCAACCGCCGGCTGTGGGAGGAGGGCTTGCCGGGCTTCTACGTCTACCACCCCGTGCAGCGCGCCAAGCCCGGCGCGACGGTCCTGCTGCGTCACCCGAGCGACGGCAACGCCTACGGCAAGCGCCCGATCGCCGTCACCGGCCCGGTGCCGCGCGGCAACACGTTCTTCCTGGCGACGGACGAGACGTGGCGCTGGCGCGACCCGTACGCCGAGACCTACATGGACACCTTCTGGCGCAACGTCGTGCGCTGGCTCGCGCGCGGCCGCCTGCAGCGGCGCAACGACCTGTTCGAGCTGACGGTCGACAAGATCCAGGTCGAGACGGGCGACAAGGTGCGCGTGCAACTGCGCGTCCAGGACGACGAATTGCAGCCGTCGGCGGCGCAGGAACAGACGGTGTTCCTGCGGCAACAGGACGGCGCGCCGGAGAAGCGCGTGCTGCGCGCGGCGCAGGGCGAGCCCGGCGTCTACCAGGCGTCGTTCACGATGGCGACGCCAGGCGCGTTCTCGTTCCTCGCTCACGCCAACGCCAATCCGGTCGACGACGTGCTGGCCCGCCAGGACGTCATCGTCCGCCGCCCCGACCGCGAGATGGCCGACTCCAGTCAGGACGCCGAGACCCTGCGCCGCATCGCCGCCGCCAGCCGCAGCGCCGACGTCGGCGGCCGCTACGTGTTCCTCGCCGAAGTCGACAGCCTCGCCGCCGACCTGCAGGCGCGCCGGCCCGCCGAGAGCCGCCAGGAGACCCGCACGCGACCGGCATGGGACACCGGCTGGTCCCTCGTCGGCATCCTGACGGTGCTCGCGATCGAATGGCTCCTGCGCAAGCGGGCGCGGCTGGTGTGAACCCCGTCCCCGTCCCACCACCAGCCAGCCAACGATGAACGCACGCGCCACCGCCGCTCGCCGCCAGCGCCCCCGCGGGTTCCTCGCCGCCGTCGCCGCCACCGTGTTCGCCTGCGCCGCCGCCGCCCAGCGGCCGCCGCAGCGCGTCGTCGAGTCGCCGATCGACTTCACGACCGGCCAGGACGACAACCTCTACTCCGTGCTGCGCGCGCAGGAGCAGATCCACGCGCTGGAGCAAGGTCTCGCCGAGATCGCGAGCGGCGAGGTGCGCACGGGCGTCGAGCGGCTGCATCGCATCCTCGCCGGCGACGCGCCCGGCGTGGTGCCGGTGGCGCCGGGCCGGTTCCTCGGCCTGCGGCTCGCCACGACGATGGCCCTGGCCAACCTGCCGCCCGCGGCGAAGGCCGCCTACGAGGAGTTCGTCGCCCGCGAGGCCGGCGCCATGCCCGAACTGGCGGGGCTCGACGCCGCGGCCCTGCGCCGGCTCGCCGACCGGTTCCCCACCGCCGACGCCGGCCTGCGCGCGCGCGTGCGCCTGGGCGATCTCGCCTTCGCCGACGGCGACGCGCGCACGGCGATCGGTCACTTCCGGCGCGCGCTCGACGCCGCCGCGATCGGCAGCGACGACGAGCGCCGCGTCGCCGAACGCCTGTTCTGCGCCCAGACGATGGTCGAGCCGGCCGTCGCCGCCGGCGAACGGCGGCCCGGGCGGCTCGGCGCGATCGGCGAGGACGTGCTGAGCGCGCTGCCGCCCGAGCGCCTGCTGCGCCGCGAGTGGCCGGCGGTCGGCGGCCCCGGCAGCGGCCGCGCCGCGATGGCCGAACCGCCGCGCCGCGTCGACACGCGCTGGTCGGCCGAAGTCGCCGCGCCGTGCTTCGACGAACGCGAGGTCAGCCAGTTCGCGATGCACGCCGTCGGCGACCTCGACGCCGTGTTCGTCAACACCGGCCGGCAGGTGCTCGCGTTCGATCCGCTGCGCAAGGACAAGCTCTGGGAGACGGTGTCGCCGATGCGCGACGTCGACGAGCCGACGCCGGCCGAGTCGCCGTTCGGTCGCCGCCGCCGCGCCAGCGACGATGGCGTCAACGAGGACACCACGCTGGCCGCGGCGATCGGCGACGACGTCGTGGTTGCGGCGCTGCAGGTGCCCGAGAAGTCGATGAACGTCGACTTCCAGGGCGGCTTCCGCGTGATGAGCAAGATCCCGATGCGGCGGCTGCACGCGTTCCAACGCGCCTCGGGCAAGATGGCTTGGACGCACTACGACGACCTCGACGGGCCGCGCACGCGCCGCTTCCGCGGCCACGACGCCTGCGGCGCGCCGCTGGTCGTCGACGACGTCGTCTACGCGCCGGTGCACGACCGTTCCGGCGCGATCGCGTTCTCGATCGCCGCCTACGACCTGCGGACGGGCGAGGTTCGCTGGCGGCGGCTCGTCTGCAGTGGCCAGCAGGACGTCAACATGTTCGGCAACGCCCGCAGCGAGTTCGCCGCCTCGCCGCTCGCTCTGCACGACGGCGTGCTCTACGGCGCGTCCAACCTCGGCGTGGCGTTCGCGATCGACGCGGCGACCGGCGACCTACGTTGGCTGTCGTCGTACGAGGTCGTGCGCATGCCGCGCGTGAACTTCCACCAGACGGCCGACCGGCAGGTCTTCTTCGCCAACAACCCGCCAGCAGTGGCGGCCGGCGTCGTCTGCCTGACGCCGCTCGACTCGCAGTTCGTGCTCGGCCTCGACGCCCAGAACGGCGCCGCGCTCTGGCGCGTGCCCGCCGAGGCGACCGTCGACGACGTCGACCACCGGGTGACGTGGCTGTGCGGCGCGTGGCGCGACGAGTTCGTGCTCGCCGGCTGGGGCGCGGTCGCGGTGCAGGCGCGGCCAACGCAGGGCGCCGACGCGCGCCTGCGCACGATCGTGCGGCCCGACCGCTTCGGCGGTCGCGGCAACGGCGGCTTCGCCCCCCGCCCCGCGCTGACCGCCGAGGGCGTGTGGTTCGTCCGCGGCGACGGCCTGCACGGCTTCGACGCGCAGGGCGAGGCCATGGCCGGCACGCCGACGCCGCTCGGCCGGCTCGCCCCCGGCAACCTCGTCTGCATCGACGGCATCGCCGTGTCGCTGCGCCAGGGCACCATCGACTTCGCCTACGACGCCGCCGCCCTGCGGGGTCGCGTCGAAGACGAGGCGCGGCAGCGCCCGGACGACCCGGCGGTCCTGCTGCGCCTCGCGAGCCTGCGCCGCTCGCTGCTGCCGCCCACCGCCGACGTCGAGCAGCGCACCGCCGTCACCGAGGCGTACCGCCGGGGCCTCGCGGCCGCACAGCGCCGCGGCCTGCCGCCCGAACACCCGGTGCGCGAAGCGCTGCAGCGGGAGTTGTTCGCCCAGGCGCTGACGACGGCGCAGGAAGCCCTGCAGTCCGGTCGCGGCGAGGCGCTGGCGCTGCTGGTCGCCGCGCGCGACCTCGCCCCGGACGACGCGCGCTGGGCCGACGTGCACGTCTTCGTGCTCGACGTCTGCCGCGGCGACGTCGCCCGCTTCGCCGCCGAACTGGCGGCGCTGCAGGCCCGCATGCCGGCGGCCGACTGCCCGCGCGTGGCGTTCCCTCTGCCGCGCAACCGCCCGCTGGCGCTCGACGACCGCATGCCGGTCGCGACGTTCGTCGCGTGGCAGCAGGCCGCGGCCGCCACCGATCCGGTGTCGGCCGTTGCGAGCTGGCAGACGCTGCTCGAAGGCCACGGCAGCCAACCGCTCGTCGGCGGTCTCGCCGCCGACCTCGCGCGCGGGGCGATCGACGGCCTCGTGCGCGCGCACGGCGCCGACTGCTACGCCGCGACCGAGGCGCGCGCCGCCCAGGAACTCGCGGCGGCCGGCGACGACCGCGCCGCGCTGGCCGCCTGCGCCGAACGCTTCCCCAACAGCCGCGCCGCGATCGCGGCGCGCGCGCGCCTGCTCGACGCTGCCGTGCGCACCGGCGACCTGGGCGCAGCGCTCGCCACCCTCGCTGCAGCGGCCGCGACCGGCGAACCGGCGCCGGGCCTCCTGCGCCGTGTCCAGATCGCCGCGCGGGAGCGCGGCAACGGCGCGCTGGCGCTCGCCCTGGCCGCGCGCCTGCGCCGACACGCCGACGAGCGCAGCGACTGGCCGGACGACGCCGGCGCGACCTTCGCCCAACTCGCGGCGGCGGCCCAGCCCGCGGCGACGCCAGCCATCCAGCCGGCGACGCCGGCGCTCGACGCCATGCTGATCCGGCCGCCTGCCGGCAGCGACGTGCTGCAGCTGGTGCCGCTGCTGATCGCCGAGGCCTTCCAGCCGACGACGGCGCCGCCCGTGTACGTGCGCGCCGATCGCGAACTGATCGCGATCGACCCCGCCGCCGCCGATCCGGGCCAGCGCCAGTTGTTCACGCTGCCGACCGACTACGTCGAGCATGTCGTGCTCTGCGGCGACACGCTGGTCGTGCCGGCGATGGACAAGGTGACGGGCGTGGACTGCCGCACCGGCGCGCTGCGCTGGCAGTTCGCGAATCCGCAGCGCCGGCTGCTGGAAAGCCTCGGCGTCCAGGCCGGCGTCCTGGTGGTCGCGTCGATCCCGCGCGCCGGCGTCGGCGACAGCGAGGTGATGGGCATCGAGCCGCTGTCCGGGGCGGTGACGTTCCGGCGCGCGGTGACCCCCGATGCGTTGAAGCCGAAGGCCGCCGGCGGCGCCGTGCTGTGCATGGACTTCGCCAGCGGCGACGGCGCGACCGTGCGCAGCATCGATCCGGTGACCGGAGCCGCGACGGCGACCTGGCCGCTGCGCCACCCGTCGCTGCAGCGCCTGCGGCCCGAGGTCGACACCCTGGCGCTGCGCTTCTACCCGCAATCGCTGATCGTCCACCGCGGGCTCCTGCTGCTGCCGCTCGATCGCACGCTGGCCGGCGACGCGCCGCGCATCGTGGCGCTCGGGCCCGGCGGCACGCTGGCCTGGCAATGGCAGTCGCCGACCGCGGCGCAGTTGCTGCTCGCGGCGATGCACGCCGACGGGCTCGCGCTGGTGACCGCCGACGCGACCGGCGCCTGCCGCATGCTGCTGCTCGATCCGGAAAAGGGCGTCGAGCGCCGCGCCGTGCCGGTCGGCTTCGACGCCACGCCGCGCAACTGGCAGCGGGGCTGGATCGACGCCCCGGCGCCGGACCGCCTGCTGCTGGAGTCGTTCGCCGACGCCGATCGCACCGAGCGGCAGGTGGTAAGCGTCGAGTGCCGCCAGGACGGCAGCGCCTTCGCCCTGCCGCTGACCCGCGAGGACGGCGAGATCGTCGATGCGCCGGTCCACGGCCCGGACTTCCTCGCCTTCGTCACCAGGCCCAACCGCGGCGGCGGCTGCCGCCTCTGGTGCGTCTCGCTCCAAGACCGCTCCGGTATGCTGCCAAATGGTCGGCGGTATCGGACCGTCGCCGGCGCGGGCAACGTCGATGCGATGGCGGCGGTCGGCCGCAGCATCGCCGTCGCCGGGGCGCGCGGCGTCGTGCTGTTCGCCGCCGATAAAGGACCGCGATGATCCGTCGAACCACCCTGCTGGCCACCCTGCTGGCCATCCTGTTCGCGGCTGCCGCGGCGCTGCTACCGGCCCAGGAGCAGGTCCGCCGCGGCGCCAGCAACGAACTGCTGATCGACGACAAGCTGCGCGAGTCGGTCGTCCGCGCGCACGACTGGCTGGCGCGCGAGCAGGCGCCGGAAGGCCACTGGGCGCAACTGGTCGGCTACAAGCTGAACAACGGCTACGAACTGCAGGACGAACAGCCGCTGCCGCACGTCGGCGTCACCGCGCTGGCGCTGATGAGCTACCTCGCCGGCGGGCACCTCCCCGACCGCGGCAAGTACGGCAAGGTGCTGGAGCGCGGCATCGACTACGTGCTCGGCTGCGCCCAGGACGACGGCCAGATCACGCAGAACGGCACGCGCATGTACAGCCATGCGTTCGCCACGCTGTTCCTGGCCGAGGTCTACGGCATGATCGACCGGGCCGACGTCAAGCGCGTGCTGCAGCGCTCCGTCGACCTGATCGTCAGCTCGCAGAACGCCGAGGGCGGCTGGCGCTACAAGCCGTTCGCGCGCGAGTCGGACATGTCGATCACCGTGTGCCAGGTGCTCGCCCTGCGCGCCGCGCGCAACGTCGGCATCTTCGTGCCGATCACGACGATCAAGAACGCGCAGAACTACGTCTACCGCAGCGCCGTGCGCAGCAACGACCGCACGTACAACAGCTGGGGCGCCGCCTACGGCGACTTCGGCGGCAGCTTCCGCTACCAGAACCGCGAGCCGACGCGCGCGACCTTCCCGCTGACCGCCGCCGGCGTGACCACGCTGTACGCGGCCGGCGAGTACGACAGCCCGATCATCCGCGACGCGCTCGACTGGATGGACCGCGAGCTGGTGCGCTTCTCCAACGACAACGTCGGGCACTACTTCTTCTTCTACGGCCACTACTACGCGGTGCAGGCGTACTACGTGACCGGCGACCCGAAGTGGACGAGCTACTTCAAGAAGACCAAGGCGCTGCTGCTGGAGACGCAGGAGCGCGACGGCCGCTGGCGCTGCCACACCGGTCCCGGCGACGCCTTCGGCACCGCGGTCGCGTCGCTGGTGCTGCAGATCCCGCTGCAGTACCTGCCCATCTTCCAACGCTGATCGCGCCCCGGACCACGTGAACCCCGCCGCCGACACCCCAAGGACCGCGATCGACGCGACGCTGCAGGCGCTGCTCGCCGGCCAGCTGAGCCGCCTGCGCCGCCGCTACCTTTGGCACGGGCTCGGCCTCGTCGCCGCCGCCGTCGGCGCGCTGACGCTGCTGTTCTTCGCGCTCGACCGCTGGATCGGCATGCCGCTGCCGATCCGCCTGTTCCACGCCGCCGCGCTCGTCGCCGCCGCGGCGTTCGGCGCGTGGCGCTTCGTGGTCTATCCGCTGACCCGCGCCTTCGCCCCCCTCGACGTCGCCGTGTGGTTCGAGCGCTCGTTCCCCGAACTGGCCCAGCGTCTCGTCTCGGCGCTGCAGCTGCAGGCGACCGCCGACCTGCGCAACCAGTCGCAGCCGATGATCGACGCGCTGCTGCGCGAGACGGCGGCGGCCGTGCAGCGCCTGCCGCTGGGTCGCATGCTCGACCCGCGGCCGACGGCGCGCGCGCTCGCCGGCGCCGCCGTCGCCGCCGGCGTCCTGACCGCCGGCGCGGCGCTGCAGCCGGCGACAGCGCGCGCCTTCGTGCTGCGCCACCTCGGCGCCGACGTCGCCTACCCGCGCGCCACGCGCCTCACGCTGGAACTACCGCCGGCCGGCGCCGACCTGCAGCGCGCCGACCGCGACGGCGAGACGACCATCACGCTGCCCGCCGGCGCGGACCTGCACGTCTCGGTGCTGGCCGAGGGCGCCGTGCCCAAGGACTGCTTCCTCGACGTGCAGGCGCTGCGCGCCGACGGCGCGGGCGTCGACACGCGCAGCGTGGCGATGACCCCGCGGCCCGGGGACCGCTTCCGCCACGTGTTCCGCCGCGCCACCGGCAGCTTCCGCTTCCGCGCCCGCGGCGGCGACGACGACCGCGGCGACCGCCTCGTCGTCGTGCGCACCGTGCTGCCGCCGCAGGTCGCGGCCATCGCGGCGACCGTGACGCCGCCGGCCTACGCCGGCAAGCCCGCGACCGAGCAGAAGGGTGGCGCGATCGAGTCGCTGGTCGGCAGCGAGGTGGAACTGACCGCGTCGACCACGGCCGCCGTGAAGTCGGCGACGATGACCTTCCTGGAGAGCGGCCGCCGGGTGCCGCTGGCGCCCATCGCCGTGCAGGACGACTCCGGCGTGGCCATGCGCTTCCGCGGCAGCTTCCGGCTCGAAGCGAGCGATCGTTACCAGATCGAGCTGATCGGCGACAACGACCTGCGCAACCCGAATCCCGGCACCTACCCGCTCGTCGCGCTGCAGGACCTCGCGCCGATCGGGCGCTGGCTGTTGCCCGACGACGAAGGCGCCTTGCTGCTGCCGAGCGGCCTGCTGTGCGTGCGCGTCGAAGCGCGCGACGATTTCGGCCTCGCCGCGGTGGACCTGCTGGTCGGCCGCGGCGACGCCGCGCCGGTGGCGTTGCCGATGCTGGCGCCGGATGCGGGCACGGCCGCGACCAGCGCCGTGCCGACGGCGCTGCACGAGGTGGCGACGTTGCTCGGTCCGCGCAGCGCTGCGCCCGGCGCGGCGGAGGGCGGCGACGGCCTGCTGCTGACCGTCGCCATGCGCGACAACCGGCAACCCGAAGCGGGCGCCACCGAACTGCCGCGCCGCATCGTGCAGATCGTCGACGAGCCGCAGCTGGCGGCGGCGATCGCGCGCGCCTTCCGCGCACTGCGCGAGGAGGTCGCGCAGGCGCTCGACCTGCAGCAGGACCGCGCCGCCCGCGTCGACGAACTGCTCGCCGGGGCCGCGGGCACCGCGGACCTCGCGCGCGCCGCGCCCGGCGTCGAGATCGGGCAAGGCCGCATCCGCAGCGCGCTCGAACGCGCCCACCGCGGCCTGATGCGCGCGTTCGACACGCACCTGTGGAACCGGCTAGAGACCAGCCAGAATGCCCCGCGCGTGGTCGAACTCTACGTCGAGCACAGCCGGCGGCAGACGGAGCCGCTGGCGCTCGATCCCGCCTTCTACCGCGATCTCGCCGACCGCCGCGCGCAGGGCACGCTCGGCGCGCTCGAACGCTGCCTCGACCCGATCCTGGCGATGATTCGGCTGGCCGACGACGCCGCCGGGCCGACCGCCCAGGCCGTCGCGCGCGCCCTCGCCGAGGCCCAGGTCGCCCGCGACGACGCCGAACGGCGCGCGGCGCTGCAGCGGGTCCGCGACGGCCAGCGCCGGCTCGAACAGGGCCTGCAGCAGCTCCTGCTGCTGCTGCAGGACTGGAACGACTACCAGGATCTCGTGCAGGACGTGCGCGCGCTGCGCGACCGTCAACGCGACGTGAAGGACCGCACCCAGGACCTGCGAGGCAAGTGATGAACATGCGCATCGGATCGTTGCGGCGCTGGTCGCCGTGGTTGCTCGCCCTGGCGGCAGCCGCGGCGCCGGCTCCAGCCCAGCAGGACCCAGCCCAGCAGGACCCGGAGGCGATGGAGCGGCTGCGCCGCGACCAGGAGGAGATCCTGCGCAAGGCCGAGCGCCTGCACGGGATGATGCAGCGCCTGCAGCAGCGCTACGAACGCGAGCAGAAGCCCGAGCAGGTCAAGCTGCTGCAGGAAGGCGTCGCCCACCTCGAACGCTCGGGCCTGCTGCGCGAAGTAGCGGGCATCCGCGACGACATCGCCGCCAGCGCCTACGCCGAGGCGCTGCGCAAGCAGAAGGAGGTCGTCACCGACCTCGAGCGCCTGATCGACATCCTGCTCGAACGCAAGTCGATGGCGAGCCTCGACGCCGACCTCGCGCAGGTCGCCGAGCAGGCGCGCTCGGCGCGCGAGTTGGAGGAGCGCCAACGGGCGCTTCTCGACCGCACCGCGGAGGCGATGCAATCGCCACCGTCGCCGGGCGAACAGCGCCTGCTCGACGCGCTGCAGCAACTGCGCGACGCCGAACGCCGCGAAGCCGACGCCAACGCCCGGCAAGCCGGCACGCGGCGGCCCTTCCTGGAGAGCTCGCTGCAGCGCGTGCGCGACCTGCTGCGCGACCAGGCGCGCCTCGAGCAGGGCCTCGCCGACGAGAAGGCCGGCCGCCGCGGCGAGGCCAAGGCCCGCGAGTTCGACCTCGGCGAGCTGGCCGAGCGCACGCGCGAGCTGCAGGCCGAGCTGCGCGACCAGCAGCGTCAGGTCGACCTCGGCGCCGCCGCCGGCGAGTTGCAGCAGCAGGCCGGCGGCTCCGACCAAGCCGCCGTCGAACGCGCCCGCGACGCCTTGGAGGCGAAGCTGCAGCAGGCGCCGCGCCGCGGCGGCACGTCCGAGGGCAAGGCGCGCGATCCGGAGTGGACCGCGCTGAAGGACGCGCTGCGCAGCGCCGGCAGCGGCGCAACCGAAGCCGAACGCGCCCGCCTGCAGGAGCTCGGCCAGAAGGGCGCCGAAGTGGGCGCAGCACGCGCCGCCGAAGCGGCGCGAAGCAACGCCGAGGCAGCCGCAAAGCTGCAGCAGGGCGCCGAGCGCCTTGCCGAGCGCCTGCGCAACGGCGAGACGCCCGCGACCGCGCCGGAGGCCTCCCCCGCCGCGGCGGTCGCCGAAGCCCGGCAGCAACTCGCCGAGGCCGCCAAGGCCGCCGCCGGCGGTGACCTGCCCAAGGCGCAACAGGCCACCGAACAGGCGCTGGCAGCACTCGATCGGGCGCGGGCGCGGCAGCGAGAACAGAACCCGGATGCCGACCAGAGCGCGGCACGCATGGCGGCCGAAGCGCGCACCGCCGGGCAGGACCTGCGCAACGCACCCAACGCGGAGGCCGCCGAGCAGCAAGCGAGCGACTTGCTGCAGGCCGCCGAGTCGGCCCTGCGCGACGTCAGCGAGCCGACGGTTGGGTCGCCCGAATCCGCGCCGTCACGGGCGGGCCAAACACCGCAGGGGCAGCAAACCCAGCCCGGCAAGCCGCCGCAGGGGCAACAGCCGGAACAGCCGCAGCAAGGCCAACCACAACAGGATCAGCCGCAGCAGGGGCAGCAGGGGCAGCAAGGGCAACAGGGGCAACCCCAGCAAGGGCAGCAGCAAGGGCAACCGCAACAGGGCCAGCCACAACAAGGGCAGCAGCAGGGTCAGCAGCAACCGAGCGAAGCGCAGCGGCGCGAGCAGTCGGCGGCGCGTTCCAGGCAGGCGCTGCAACAAGCGGAGCAGGCGCTGCAGAAGGCGCTGGAGCAGGCGAGCGCCAACAGCGCGCCCGACATGCAGCAGGCCGCCGCGCGCCAGCAGGAACTCCGGCAGCAGGCCGAAGCCGCGCGCCAGCAACTGCAGCAGGCGGCGAACGACGGCGCGATCACCGGCGAACAGCGCGACAAGGCCGCCGAGCAGGTGCAACAGGCGATGGAACGCATGCAGCGCGCCGGCGAGCGCCTGCAGCAGGGCCAGCAGGCGAGCGCGTCGGCCGAGCAGCAGGCGGCCGCCGAGGAACTGCAGCAGGCGATGACGGCGCTCGACCGCAACCGACCTGCCGACGCGGCCCAGCAGGAACGCGTGCAGAAGGAAGCCGAGCAGCAGCAGAAGCTGCAGGAGGACATCGTCCGCCTCGCCGAGCAGCTCAAGCAGCGGCAGGCGCAGGCCGCCGAGCGCAAGGTCCAGCAGGCGGCCGACGCCGCCGACCGCGCCCGTCGCGCCATGCAGCAGGGCGAGATGGAGGAAGCGCAACAGCGCCAGGAGGAAGCCCGCCAGAAGCTCGACGAAGCCGCGAAGGAACTCGAGCAGGAAGAGGACCGCTACCAGGACCTGCGGCAGGAGGAGCTGCTCTTCCGCATGGCCGAAGAACTGACGACGTTCCTGGAACGCCAGCGGCCGATCACCGCGCAGACCGCCGAGGCGGCGAAGTCGGCGACCGCCGAAGGCCTGTCGCGCGCGATGCGCAGCAAGGCCAACCAGCTCGGCGAGGAGGAGCAGGACCTCGCCGGCAAGATCGCGGCGCTGGTGCAGGCGCTGACCGAGGAAGGCAACCTCGTCTACCAGGCGGTGCTCAAGGCCAACGTCGACGACCTGCGCGAGGTCGCGCGCCGGCTCGCCGGCAGGCGTCCTGACGTCGGCTCGTTCACCACGATGCTGCAGGGCGACGTCGAGCGCCGGACCGAGGACCTGCTCGCCGCGCTCGAACGCGAGCGCCAGCGCCGCGAGCAGGAGCGCAACGAGCAACAGCAACAACAACAGCAGCAGCAGGACCGCGGCCGCAACCGCTTCAACCAGCAGCGCAAGAAGCTGGTGTCGCTGATCGCCGAGCTGGAGATGCTGAAGAAGCTCGGCGTCGACACCCGCACCGCCACGGACAACCTGCGCACGCTGGTCGAGGCCCGCGGCGACGCCACCATCAGCGAGGCCGAGACCGCGCTGATCGAGCGCCTCGCCCACCGGCACGGCGAGATCACCAAGCTGTTCCAGCAGATCAAGGCCGGCGTCGAGGAGACGATGCAGCAGATGCAGCAGCAGGAAGACCAGGAACCGGAGGGCGGCCGCGGCCGCTGAACACGATGAGCCCGATCCGCTTCACGTTGGCGTTGCTGGCGGCGACCCTGCCGGCGACGTTCGCCCGCGCCCAGGACCCCGAGGCGATGCGCGAGATCCAGGAGATCGCGCGGCGCATCGACACGCAGTTGCAGGAGATCGACCGGCTGCTGCTCGAATCCGGCCGCAAGGGCCAGGAGCGGGCGAAGCCGAAGGAACTGCTGCAGCAGGCGCGCCGGCAGAGCGAAGCCGTCGAGGGCGGCATCGACGAGCTGATCGACAAGCTCAACCAGATGAAGAGCCAAGGCGGCAGCGGTTCGCCGGACGAGTCGTCGGATCCGTCGCAGGGCCAGCAGCAAGGCAAGCAGCAACAGCAACAGCAACAGCAACAGGGCCAGCAGCAGGGCCAGCAGCGCAACCGCCGCGAGAACCAGACGCCCGACCTCGTCGACCAACGCAAGCGCGACGGCCAGCAGGGGCAGCCGGACCAACCGCAACCGCAGCCCGGTCAGGCCCAGGGGCAACCGCAAGGCCAGCAGCAACCGCAGCCCGGTCAGCAGCCGGGCGAGCAACCGCAAGGCCAGCCGAAGGACGGCAAACCCGAGGGCGGCCAGGAATCGAAGGACGGCGGCCAGAACCGCGCCGGCACGCAACCGAACGACGGCGGCACGGGCCCGGGTTCGCCGGGTTCGGGCGAGGGCAGTTGGGGCGAACTGCAGCCGTACATGAACTTCCTCAAGAACCGCGGCAGCCGGCCGCCGGAAGTGCCGGAGAAGTTCCGCAAGTACTGGGAAGCCCACCTCAAGCAGAAGCAGGCGGGCGGACAGGGCGGCGGCGGCAGGTGAGCGGCGCGCGGGCCCGGCGCATCAGGTGAAGCCGTCGCCGGCGAGGACCGGCTCGCGCCGCGCGCTGATGTTGGCGCAGACGGCGACGCCGAGCAGCGCGCTGAGCGCGGAACTGCCGCCGTAGCTCAGGAACGGCATCGGCAGGCCGGTCGCCGGCACCAGCCAGCCGCAGACGGCGACGTGGATCAGCGACTGCGTGCCCAACCACGTCGCGACCCCGACGCAGACGAGCCGACCGAAGCGCTCGCGCGTGCGCAGCGCGGTCGCCAGCAGCAGCGCCACGAGCGCCGCGACGAGCCCGAGCACGGCCATGGCGCCGAGCCAGCCGACCTCCTCGCCGACGACCGCGAACAGGTAGTCCTCGCTGCGGTACGGCAGGAAGTCGAAACGGTTCTGCGGGCCGTGCCCCAGGCCGGCGCCGTAGAGGCCGCCGCCGCCGAGCGCGATGAGCGCCTGCCACGGCTGGAAGCCGTCGCCGCGCAGCTTCTCGCGCACGTCGAAGGTGTGCAGGTTGGTTTCGTCCCAGCCCCAATGGTCGAGCCACACGTCGACCCGGTCCCGCTGGTACTGGTGCAGCAGTTCGACGTACGCAATGGCGGCGACGCCGAGCCCGAACACGACGACGAGCAGGATGCTGCGCGCCGACGCGCCGGCGGCGTAGCACATCGCCAGCAGCACCGGCCCGAAGACCAACGAGCTGCCGAGGTCCGGCTGCCGCAGCACCAGCAGGGCGGGGACGCCCGCGACGAGCATCGGCACGAACAGGCCGTCGAAGGTGCGCGCGCGGGCCTTGAAGCGCAGCAGCGCCGCGAGCGCGAGCACGACGGCGAGCTTGGCGAACTCGCTCGGCTGCACCGAGAAGCCCGGCAGCGCGTACCAGCGGCGGGCGCCGTTGATCTCCGGCGCGAAGTACGGCAGCCCCAGCAAGGCCAGGACCACGACGCCGTAGCAGAACCATGCGCCGCGCAGGACGTGCACGTAGTGCGGCAGCAGCACGAAGAAGCCGATGCCGAAGCCGCAGGCGACGAACAAGGCCTGCCGCGCCTGCTGCTCGTGGAATACCGGGTCGTCGTGCGTCGCCGAACCGATGAAGACGATGCCGCAGAGGCACAACGCCGCAGTGACCAGCACGAGCCAGCCATCGACGTCGCCGAGCACTTCGAGCCGGCGCTTGCCGGGCAACAGCGGGAAGTCCGTCATCGGCCGACCTCCGCCAGGAAACGCCGGCGCAGGGCCGGGTCCTGCTCGACTGCCGCGAGGAAGTCGACGACCAGCTGGCCGGCGGCCTCGCCGCCGTGGACCGCGTCCTGCACCCAGTACACGACGGCGCAGAAGCACATCTGCACGCCCTCGTCGCCGAGCGGCGGCAGGTAGCCGGCGAACCAGGCGTTGTTCTCGCCGCCGCGGCCGACCTCGGCGGTGCCGGTCTTGCCGCAGACGCCGAGTTCGTCGAGGCGGCGCAGCCGCCGCGCCGTGCCGTTCTGCACGCATGCGCGCAGTCCGCGCTCGACCAGGGCTACCTCGCCCACGACGTCGTCGAGCGGCACGCGCGGTCGCGCGCCGGGCGTCACCCCGAGCGTCGGCAGCCAGCCGGTGGCGAAGCCGGCATAGGCGCGGGCGACGTGCAGCGGCGAGGCCTGCAGGCCGTAGCCGACCGCACGCTGCGGCAGCGCCGTGCGCTCGACGTCGCGGACCGGCGCCGGCGCCGGGATGCCGGCGACCGCCGGCTGCCAGCAGGCGACGTACGGATCGCCAGCCGCCGCCGGCGCGAGGCCGAAGCGCCGCAGCGCGCGCGCCACGCCGTCTTCGCCAAGGCCGATGCCGGACTGGTAGTAGAAGGAGTTGCACGACTCGGCCAGCGCCTCGACCGGGTCCTTGCCGCCGTCCCAGTGCGCATGCCCGCCACAGTTGCGGCCGTTGCAAGCCTCGAAGCCAGCCAACGGCCGGTGCGTCCACCCCATCGCCTCGGCCTTCAACTGCTCGACCAGCACGAACGGCTTGGCGAGCGAGCCGACCGAGCCGTTGCCGATCCACTCGATGCCGGCGAGGTTGCGCGCCCAAGGCGTGCTGACCGGCGCGCCGGCGTAGGCGAGCACGTCGCCCGTGCGCGCGTCGACGACGACCAGGGCCGCCTCGGTGCGAACGCGATCCAGGGCGTCGCCGAACGCCTGCCGGCGGTGCGCCGTGCGCGCCGCGGACTCGGCGACGCGCTGCAGCGACAGGTCGAACGTCAGCCGCACGTCGCCGCCGGCCTCGACCTGGAGGTGTTCCAGCAACTGCTGCTCGCGGCGGCGGCTGTCGTGCGCCGCGAAGCGCACGCCGAGCCGCCCGGTCAGCGTGCCGTTGAATTCGCGTTCGATGCCCGAGAGGCCGCGCCGCTCGCGCAGCAGGGCCTCGCGCTTGTAGTGGTCGACCGACGCCTGGACGAGGCGCTCGCGGCCGCCATCGGCGTCGAGTTCGGCCGGCAACTCGACGTCGTGAAGCCAATCGTCGGGCAGGCGCGCGTCGACGAGCGTGTCGAGCCACTCCTTGCTCGGCACGGTGCGGTCGATGCGATCGACGACGCCGAGCAGGGCGGCGAGGGCCGAGTCCTCCGCCACTTCCTGGCGGCGCACCAACGTCGGTTGCACGTCGATGCCCGCTTGGCTGCGGGCTTCGACGCGCAGCTCGGCGGCGAGGTCGAACGGCACGTGCGTCGCGAACACCACGCGCACGTCCTCGACCTTGCTGCCCTGCTTCTCGACGGTCGTCGTCGGATCGTCCGGGTCGGGCGCCTCCCACCGGACGCGCTCGCCGGCGAGGCTGCGCGGCCGCAGAGCTTCCAGGGTCGCGATCAGGCCGCTGCGCTCCTCGTCCCCGAGCGCTCGGCCCGGCGGCGTCGCCGCCGACCGCAGCAGGCGTGCATCGAGTTCGCGCAGCTCCCGCCAGAGCCGGTCGAAGCGGGCGAGCACGTCCGCCCGCGGCATGGCGAGCACGTCGCCGACGCAGCGGCCGTCGTCGGCCAGCGCCGCCTGACGCAGGGCCGTGAACACACGCTCACGGGTCTGGCCGGAGCAATGCGCGAGCACGGTCGCGCTGGCCGAGGCGAGCTCGCTCGCCAGTTGCCGCGGCAGCACGCGGGGACGCAGCACCGCGGCCGGCATCGCCAGCAGGTCGCGCACGGCGCCCTCGGGGCCCAGCGCGCCGTCGCCGTAGTCGTAGACCTTGCCGGCGTGCTGCGGCAGGCAACCCGCCCAGCGGGTCGCCCCGTGCACCGCCGCGCCGACCGGATGGCGCAGGCGGAAGCGCGCGTACAGCAGCGTCAATTCGGTGGTCGCTTCGTCGACGGCCAGCAGCGCGCCGGTGCGGTCGAAGATCGCGCCGCGGCGCGCCGGCACCGAGTGGAAGGCCCAGCGGTTCTCGGCGCTGCGGCGCGACCACGTGGCGTGGTCGGTGACCATCACCGACCACAGGTGCGCGCCGACGGCGACGAACCCCGCCGCGAAGACCGCGGCGAGCGCGCCGATGCGCGTGCGCGTCGGCGTGGCGTTCGCGCCCTGGCTCACGCGACCTCCACGAAGCCGCGGCACGGGGGCACGCGGCGCGCCACCGCGAGCAGCGGCGGCGCCAGGACGGCCGTCCACAGCACCACGAGGCCATCGGCCTGAGCGCTCGCCGACGGCTGCGCGAACCATGCGCCAAACCAATCGGCGAGGCGCGGCACGGCGAAGGCCACCGCCGCAGCGGCGAACGCCAGATGCAGCCAGCGTTGCCCATGCAGCACCAGCCGCAACGGCAGCAACAAGGCAACCGGCACGCCGAGCACCAGCACCTGCAGGGCCAGCGAAGCATCGTCGACGAGCGCCCGCCCCAGGGCGGCACCGAGCAGCAGCCAGGGCAGCGCCGTGCGTTCGGCGAAGAACGCGAGGAACAGGCACCACAGCACGCCCATGTCGAAGGCCGGCAGGCCGCACTCGCGCCACATTCCGGCCAACAAGTAGGCCTGCGGCGCCAACAGGAACCACGCCAGCCAGCGCTTCATGGCCGGCGTTCCCCCGTGCACCAGCGCACCGTCGCGGCGCCTTGCAGCGGCGGCAGCGCGACGATCAGTTGGTTGAGATCCTGCGAATCGGCTTCGCAACGCCCGATCCACAAGCCCGCCGGGCAGTGCGCGCCGTTCGAACCGGTGAACAACTCGCCGACCGCGGGCAGCGGCGCCGCCATGACGTCGCCGAGCCGACGCAGCCAGACCCGCTCGCCGACGGCGCGCACGACGACGGCGCGCAGCTCGACCGGCGGCACGCCGACGCCGTCCGGGGCGAGCAGCAGGACCCAAGGCAGCCGCGTCGCGGCGAAGCCGGTCACGAGGCCCGACCCGAAGGCGAGGGGGCGGACGACGCCGAGCAGCGCGCCATCGCGGGCGACGGCGGCGCCATCGGCGACCTCGCCGTCGGCGACCAGCAGGAAGCGCCCCGCCGCCATGCCCGGCATTTCGCGCACGGTCGCCGTCGCGAACGCGGCCGCGACCGGCGGTTCGACCGGCGCGCCGGCGACGTCGCGCCGCCACGCCACGACGTGGCTCAGCGATGGCGCCGATGGTTCGGGCACGACGAAGACGCCGAGCGTCAGCGCCTCGTCGTCGTCGGTCCGCGCGTACCCCCAGATGCGGGTCGTGCCCAGGCGCAGGCCGCCGGGAACGTGGGACCCCGAACCGACCACGGCGCGCGTCCAAACGGGCAACAGCGCCCGCTCCATGCGTGCCGCCGCGTATGGATCGTCCCAGAGGTCGACGCGCACCGGCGCCGGATCGGCCGCGGCCGCAGGCCGTACGACGACGCGCAGGCGCGCGTCCGGTCCCACCTCCACTTCCGCGTGCATCGGCGCTGCCAGCGGATGATTCGGCAGCAGCACGCGCGCGAGGTCGCCGGGGACGTCGTCCGCCGCACCCGGACCGCCGGGCTGCGCGAGGTAGCCGACGAAGCAGTCCCCCTGGGTCACGAACGGCAGGCTGTCGCCGAGTTCCGCGTAGGTGCGATCGAGGCGCAACTCGCATGGTGCGCCGCCGCCGCCGCCGCGGCCGCCGACGCCGAACACGCGGCAGCGCACCGGGCCGTGGCGCAAGGCGAGCTCGGCCGGCGCGCCGCCGACGTGGTGCGCCGCGACACGCCGCAGCACGTCCGACGAACGCGCGACCCGTTCCGCGCCGACCGCCGCCGGCGCGGCGCCGACCGGCTCACCCGCGAGTCCGGCTGCCGCGCGGCTGACGCGGGCGACGGCGCCGAGCAACGCGCGCTCGACCGGCTGGAAGACGGCGGGCAAGGTCAGGGCGCACAGCGCGACGAGCAGCGCGCCGTACAACCCGACGGGGAACGCGGATGACTTCTTCGCCATGGCGCGAACGTCGCGAACGCGGCGGGCGCAGCGCCCGCGCTGGGCCGCCGCGCCGACGGACGGAGACGATCAGGCGAGGTCTTCGCCGCCTTCGAGGAACTGCGAGTACAGCTCCAGGTTCTCCAGGAAGATGCCCGTGCCGCGCGCGACGGCCTCGAGCGGTCGCTCTGCCACGCGGACGTCGAGGTCGGTCTCGCGCGAGATCAGCTCGGGCAGACCGCGCAGCAGCGAGCCGCCGCCGCACAGCGTGATGCCCGAGTCGACGAGGTCGGCGGCAAGTTCCGGCGGCGTGCGCTCCAACACGAGCTTGATCGCGCCGATGACCTTGCGCACCGGCTCCTGCAGCGCCTCGCGCACGTCCGCGGAGGTGATCACCGCGCGCCGGGGCAGGTTGACGAGGCTGTCGCGGCCGCGCACCTCGACCTCGATCTCTTCCTCCATCGGGATGCAGCTGCCGGCCGCGATCTTCAGGCGTTCGGCGGTGATCTCGCCGATCAGCAGGTTGTACTTGTTGCGGATGTACTGGGTGATCGCGTCGTTGAAGTCGTCGCCGGCGACGCGCAGGCACTCCGCCATCACGACGTTGGCCAGGGAGATGACGGCGACCTCGCTGGTGCCGCCGCCGATGTCGACGATCATCGATCCGCGCGGTTCGTGCACGGGCAGGCCGGCGCCGATCGCTGCGGCCGTCGGCTCGTCGACCAGGAACACGCGGCGCGCGCCGGCGCGCTCGGCGCTGCCGATGACGGCGCGCTTCTCGACCATGGTGATGCCCCACGGCACGGCGATGACGAGGCGCGGCTTGACCCACCGCCGCCCGCCGCACGCCTTCGTGATGAAGTAGCGCAGCATCTTCTCGGTGATCTCGAAGTCGGCGATGACGCCGCTCTTCATCGGCCGGATCGCCTGGATGCCGGGCGGCGTGCGACCGAGGTACTCGAGCGCCGCATCACCGACGGCCATGCCGTCGAGCAGGACCTCGCTCGAACCCTTGCGCACGGCGACGACCGACGGCTCGTCGAGCACGATCCCCTTGTCGCGAACGAACACCAACGTGTTCGCGGTGCCGAGGTCGATGCCCAGATCGACCGAGAAGCCGCGCAACATCCATTCGACCGGTTTCAACATGGAACGCCCTGTGAACAGCCCCGCTTGCTCGGTGCGGGGCGACCGTGACCAGCAGACATGCGCCGGAGACCAAGCCGACGCGTGCGTGACGGTAGCAGGCCAGTCTCCGGTCGCAACGGATCTTCCGCAGTTCGCAACGACTTCACGGCGGCGCCATCGCGCGCCCCGGCGCGGCCGCGCGCGGACCGCCGCCGATCGCGCCCGAAGCCGACGCGCGGCCTGGAAACACAGCGACCCGCAGCGACGGGGTCGCAGCGGGTCGTGTCGCGGCGCCGCACGGTGCGCGGCGCGGGCATTCGGCGGACGCGCCGATTCAGGCGATCGTCACGTGTACGCGTTCGTGGCGAACACGACGAGCGTGATCGCGAGCGCCAGCAGGAACGAGGTCGTCAGGATGATGCCCTCGTCGATGCCGAGGCCCGGCTTGCCGACCGCTTCAACGGCGGCTTCGCTCGCAGGGGCTGCTTTCTTGGCCATGGGAATGTGCTCCGGTTGGGATGGGATCGCGGGGGAACGCCGTCAGTTCACGGCGTCTTCGTCGCGGCCTTGTCACCCTCGCGGATCGCGCCGCCCTTCAGCAGGCCGACCTTGCAGAGGATGGCGTTCGCCGAAGCCTCGTAGCGCTCCGGGTAGGCCTCGCCCTTGTAGCCCGAGGCGTCGTAGATCGCGAAGCCCCACTTGGCGCGCTCGATCTCGGCCTTGATGTCGACATTGCCCGGGTTGTCGGTGATCTGGATCGTCACCAGGTTGCCTGCGGCCGTCGTGACCAAGCCCGAGAGGTTCGGGGCGGCCATCGAACGCAGGAAGCCGTTGGCCTCGGCGACCTTGACCAGCAGCGACAGCTGGCTCTTCTCGGTCTCCAGCGACTTGATCGAGCCGTCGCGCGTGTCGACCGTCGACTTCAGGCCGGCGATCTCGTTCTTGAGGCCGCGGTTCTCGGCCTCGGCGGCGTCCTTCGCCCGCACGGCGTCGTCCTTCACCTTCTGGTCGGCGATCGCCATGTCGTAGGCAGCCTTCGACTGGCTGAACGCGGACTTCATCTCGGTGTTGGCGGCTTCGGCGGCGGCGAGCAGCTTCTTGACGTCGCCCTCCATCGTCGCCAGCTGCTGGCTCAGGCGCTTGTTCTCGTCCTCGAGCAGCGAGTTGGCGCGCTTGGACTCGCCGAGCTGCGTTTCGTTCGCCGTCTTGGCGTTCTCGAAGGTGTTGCGCTCGCTCTCGAGACGCTTGCTCTCCGCCGTCAGCTTGGTGACGTCGTCGTCGTGGGCCTTCTTCTCGGCCTCGAACTTCGACTTCCAGTTGTGCTGCTTCTGCAAGTGCGTGCCGGAGACGACGACGAAGCCGCCGGCGAGCAGGAGATTCAGGACGATGAAGACGCGGCCGATGGGACTCATGATGACCAGGTAACTCCTGACGGTCGGTCTGCGCTCAGGGTTCGCCGGGCGAGCCAGCGCGCAGTTCGGATGCCCGGAGGGATGGGCGGTTCTGAGGGGGAAGGTGTGGGACGAACGAGTGCCGGAGCGCGTTGACGCGGCCCGGGGAGAGGCGCGTGCACGCTACACCCCGCAGCGAGAGGGGCCTTAGGGCGGGGCGAATCCTAGCCCCATGCCATGGACCGTCAAGAACGAGTTGTGCACCCAAGTCCGGCGGGCACCGGAGGGAGCCTCTCCCCCGCCCGGCCGGTCAGATGGCGACGGGCAGGCGACGGCGGCGGCCGGCGACCAGCAGGGCGACGAGGCCGAACGCGGCGAGCGGCCCGGTGGCGGCGCGCAGGCCGGCGAGCGGCGGCGGCGCGCCAGGGCCCAGGGGCACGCTCGCGCGCAGCGTGCGCGCCGCCGGCTGCGGCGCAGGCGCCAGCGGCAGCTCCGCCAGCACGCGCCCGTCGCGCCCCACCACCGCGCTCCAGCCGTCCTGCGTGCAGCGCACGAGCGGCGTGCCGTTCTCCAGCGCGCGCAGCACGCTCATCGCGACCAGTTGCGGCAGTTCGGCGCCGCCCTCGTACCACGACTCGTTGGACAGCACGCACAGCAGGCGCGCACCCTGGGCCACCTGGGCCGCCGCCGGGCCGGGGAAGGCGTTGTCGTAACACAGCAGCGCGCCGAACGGCACGCCGCCCGCGGTGCGCAGCGGCGGCAACTCGCGGCCCGGTTCGCACTGCGGCAGCGACCCAAGCGCGCCGGCGAACACACCGAGCAGCCACTCGCTCGCGGCCGGCGGCAACCAGCGCACGCCGGGCTGGAACTCGCCGCCGGGCACGAGGCAGCGTTTCTCCTGGTGACCGAGGACGCGCGCCGACGGCAGCTCGACCTGCACGGCAGCCGGCGTCGGCGGCGCGTCCTCGCGCTGGCGCACGTTGACGCCGAGGACCAACTGCGCCGTCGAGGCGGGCAGCCGGCGTGCGAGGGCGGCGAGCCGCGCCTCGCCGGCGGCGATGTCCGCCACGGGCAGCGTCGCGAACACGCTGCTCTCCGGCCACAGGACCAGCGCCGGCGGGGCGGTCGCCAGCAGGTCCCGCGTCGGGGCGACGAGGCGCTCAGCGAGCAGTTCGTCGAAGCGGGCGCGGGCCCGTTCGTACGGCACGGCGTCGAGTTCGCGGATCAGGTGGAAGCCCGGCTCGACGAGCGCAACGTCGAGCGCCGCGCCGTCCGCGCGCGGCGTGAGCAGCCAGCCCGCAGCCGTCAGCGCGCCGAAGCCGGCGGCGGCGGCGGCGGCGCCGCGGCACGCGTTCCCCCATGCCGGCACGCCGTGCCGCCATGAGCTCGCCAACGTCGCGGCCGCGGCGGCGAGCCAGCCGAGCAGCGCGTTGGCGAGCGGTTCGCCACCGACGACGACGCTGCCGAGCAGCACGGGCCAGTGCCACAGCGACTGCGCCGGCTGGCCGTGCGGATAGCAGATGTCGGGCATGTGCGCGCGCAGCCAGCACGAGCCGGCGAGCGCCACGGCGAAGCCGAGCGGCGCCCACGCCGTGGACAGGCGACGGACGGCGGCGTGCACGGCGAGCGTGTACAGGCCGCCGAGCAGGACGATCATGGCCCAGGCGAACACCAGCACGTGGTGCACCGACCACGAGAACACGGCCATGTGGGCGCAACCGAGCAGGTACCCGTGCCACAGCGGTCGGCGCGGGTCGCGCAGCACCGCGAACACCGCCGCGAGCGCGAACACGGTCCCCGGCCCGCTCGCCGGCAACCACGTCGACGGCGTGGCGACGGCGAGCAGCAGTCCGGCGCACAGCGGCAACACGCAGTTCGGGCGACCTCCGGTCACGGCAACCTCGCGCCGGCGCTGCCGCCGACGTAGCGCACCAGCGCGCCCGCCGCGGGCGCGTGCTGGCCGGCGACCAGCACGTAGCCGTCGCCGTCGACGAGCCGGAACGGATCGCCGCTCGGCGACGGCGCCGACAACACGGCGACGGCGCGGCCCTCGCCGTCGAGGCGCAGGCGCGCCGGGATCGCCTGCAGACGGCTGTTCGGTTGCCACGGCACGCCGCCGGCGACCGCCTGCGCCGACCACGCGCCGGCGTCGCGGCCCTGCAGCGCGAACAACAGCGGCCGCACCAGCAGATCGAAGACGGTGAAGCTGGACGCCGGATTGCCCGGCAGGCCGAACACCCACTTGCGCCGGCCGTCGGCGCCGTCGACGACGCCGAAGTACGTCGGCTTGCCGGGCTTGAGGTCGAGGCCATGGAACTCGGTGCGCACGCCGAGTTCCTGCAGCGTGCCGTGCACGAGATCGTGCGTGCCCTTGCTGATGCCGCCGATGGTGACCAGCACGTCGCTGTCGGCGAGCCCGCGCTGCAGCAGCGCGCGCAGCGCGCCCGCCTCGTCGGGCGCGACGCCCAGGCGCGTCGGCGCACCGCCGCATTCCTCGACCTGCGCAGCAAGCGCCCAACTGTTGCTCTCGCGCACCTGGTGCGGCAGCGGCACGGCGTCGATCGGCACCACCTCGTCGCCGGTCGCCACGATGCCGACGCGCGGCCGGCAGCGCACCTGCACCGCCGCGTGGCCGAGCACGGCGAGCACGCCGATCTCGGCGGCGCGCACCAGGCTCCCGGCGGGAAGCACGACCGCGTCGGCGGCGCATTCGCTGCCGTGCCGGCGGATGTTCGCGCCGGCGCGCACGGCCGCGGCAATGCGCACCGCGACGCCGCCGAAGCCGCTGGTCTGCTCGACCGGAACGACCGCGTCCGCGCCGGCCGGGACGACGGCGCCGGTCATGATGCGGATCGCCTCGCCCGGTCGCAGGTCGCGGTCGAAGGGCCGACCGGCGAGGCTCTCGCCGGCGACGGGCAGTTGGTCGCCGGCGCTCGCCCCGGCCCCCGCCGTGGCGAGCGCGAATCCGTCCATCGCCGAGCGATCCGTCGCCGGCCACGGTCCGGTCGTGCGGACGTCCGCCGCGAGCGCGCGGCCCCGCGCCGCCGACAGCGCGACCGTCTCCGTTCCGTTCAGGACCGCAGCGGCCGCGAGCACGCGGTCGCGCGCTTGCAGCAAGTCGAGCGCCTTCGCCATCGACGCCACGTTGGCGCATGCGCCGCGTCGGCGCAAGCGCGCGCAGCGTCAGCGCACCAGCACGAGCAGCTTGCCGGTGTCGCTCGCCAGGACGACCTGGAAGCCGGTGGCGGCCGCGGCGTCGAGCAGCGCGGCGGCCTCCGCGAGCCGCAGCGGCTGCGGAATGCCGAGGGACGCCGGCGCGTCCCCTGCCGTCGCCAGCATCACCAGTTCTCCGCCGAGCACGTTGGCCAGTTCGGCGACTGCCGCGTCGGCGTGCTCGGCGGCATCGATCTCGTCGGCGTCGACCCCGAGCATGCCCGAAGCGAACTCGCGCACGAAGCCAGGGGTGGCCGCGACCGTCAGGTCATGGCCGCCGAAGCCGGCGAGCCGGATCGCGGCGCATGCCACGCACAGCGGCAGCACCGCCGCCGCAGGCTCGTCGCTCGGCTCGGCGACGACGAAGGCCATGCGTTCGAGCGCGTGCGAGACGATGCCGGCGAAACTGTCGATGGCGAATGCGTTCATCGTCGGATCCTCAACGGCCCTCGAACCACTTGGTGACCAGGGCACGCAGTTCCTCGGGCGCGAACGGCTTGCGCAGGTAGTCGACGACGCCCAGCTGCTCGGCGCGGGCGAGCCGCTCCTTGTTGCCCTCGGTCGTGACCAGCGCGATCTTCGCCGCGCACGGCGACGGCGCGCGCGAGTTCGCCTCGAGGAACTCGAAGCCGTCCATCACCGGCATGTTGATGTCGAGCAGGACGATGTCCGCGGGCTCGGCGGCGAGCGCGGCGAGGGCTTCACGGCCGTTGCCGGCCTCGCGGATGCGCTCGGGCTCGGCGCCGGCCTGCATCGCGGCGCGGCGCGCGGTCTTCCGCAGCAGCGGGGAGTCGTCGACGATGAGGATGCGTTGCTTCATGGCTTCTTCGCGGGTGAAGGAATGCTGCCCGGCGCCCAGAGCGTCGCCTCACCATCGGCGCGGCGGACGGCGACCGCGCCGGTGCGCAGGTCGAGCGACAGGTTGCGCGGCGACTTGCCGCCGACGTCCTCCGCGACCAGGGCGACGCCGAACTTCCACAGCGCCTTGCGCAGGATGGCGTGGTTCTTGCGCCCGATCGACAAGCCCGCGCCCGAGCCCGGATCGAGCATCTCGGCGCCGCCGGCCGCGCAGACGATCAAGCGCGACCGCTGCGCTCCCGCCTGGTCCAGACGATCGAGCAGGACGGGCACGCCCGTGCTGGCGTAGACGCACGGCTTCTCCGGCGCCCCGACCAGGCCTTCGCCAGGCTGCGGCAGCATGTAGTGCAGCAGGCCGCCGACGCGGGCGACCGGGTCGTAGGCCGTGATGCCGATGCACGAGCCCAGCGCGTACGTGATGAGCCGGCCCTGGCCGTCGCGACCGACGGCGCAGTCGGCGACGCCGACGACGATGGCAAGCTTGCCGGGCGGTTCGGCGGCGATCATCGCCCGCTCCTCGCCCGATGCCGCAGCGCCTGCACGGCGCGGACGCCGAGGCGGCGAAGGGGCAACGAGGTTCCGGCGAGCCGCAGCAAGCGCATGGTGCAGACCACGCATCGGGTGGACCGGCCGCTTGCTTGAGGTCGGGGCGTGCGCTGAGGGCGTAGGACGTACGGCCTCAGGACGTAGGCGAGGTCAATCCTCGGCGAACCACTCCTCGGCGAACCACTGCTCGGCGAACCACTGCGAACCGTTGGCGTGGCTGCTACGTGCCACCGTGACAAGTGCCGCGCCGTCGCGGCGAAAAAAAGGGCTCCCTGGCCGGGGGGTACGGTTCGAATGCGGTTGGTTGTGTCGGCCAAGTGAGGGGAACCGGCCTTCCCAAGGGGAAGAATCCAGCCAGGGAGCCCACCTCGTCTCGTTTGGCGGGTCCATGCCACCCGCCAGTCTCATCTACGATCCAACTTCGCGAAAGTTACAGGGTGGATGCAGTTCTTGGCGGTCGGCAGCGCGGGCGACGCACGCGGAGGGTCGCGCGGCAACGTCGGCCGAGCTGGCGCCGGCGCGAAGGACCGCGCGCGCGCCCGAGCGCGGGTTCGACGCAGGCATGGCCAGCATTTCCGCTTGAGTTGGCCGCGGGCATCTGCTTTCTTCTCCGCCCCTTCGTGGCACGGCAGGATAGCTCAGCTGGTTAGAGCGGCGGCTTCATAAGCCGTAGGTCGCCGGTTCAAGTCCGGCTCCTGCTACCACTTCCCGCCACTTCCGCGCCCCGGCGCAAGTGCACTTGCGGCGGGTTGCGCGCCGCCGAGGCCAGTGCGGCGGCCCGTGCGGCGGCCGGCGCGACAGCCGGTGCGACGGCCGCAGGGCACGCGACAGCCGGTGCGAGCCCAGGCAGGCGGTGCGAGCCCAGCCGGTGCGAGCCCAGGCGCACGCCCAGCCGCCGCCGCGCCCAGCCGGCGCCAGCCTCAGCCGCCGCGGACGAGGCTGAGGAACTCCGACCGGGTGCGCTCGTCCGAGCGAAACGACCCCAGCAGGCAGGACGTGACCGTCTTGCTGTTCTGCTTCTCGACGCCGCGCATCATCATGCACAGGTGGTTGGCCTCGACGACCACCCCCACGCCCTTCGGCTGCAGCACCTCTTCCAACGCCTGGGCCACCTGCGCGGTCAGCCGCTCCTGCACCTGCAGGCGGCGCGAGAACACGTCGACGACGCGCGCGATCTTCGAGAGGCCGACGATGCGCTTCTGCGGGATGTAGGCGACGTGCGCCTTGCCGAAGAACGGCGCGAGGTGGTGTTCGCACAGCGAGTACAGCTCGATGTCCTTCACCACCACCATCTCGTCGGTCTCGGCCTCGAACAGCGCGTCGCCGATGACCTTCCGGGCGTCCTGCGCGTAGCCGGCGGTGTAGTGCTGGAACGCCTTCTCGACGCGGCGCGGCGTGTCGCGGAGGCCCTCGCGCGCCGGATCCGGATCGAGCGCCGCCAGCATGGCGGCGACGTGCTGCTGGAAGGGGCTGGTCGGCTCGGCGGACATGCGCACGTTGTAGCCCACGGCCGAAGGCCCGGGCAATGCCGGGCCGCGGTCAGAGTGCGATCGTCTCGCGCAGCACTTCCTCGGCGGAGGTGTGGCCGTCGAAGATCGCGTTGAGGCCGTTCTCGCGCAGCGAGATCAGGCCGTTCTCCACCGCCGCAACCTGCAGCGCCGCGGTCGACGCGCCCTGCAGGATGAGTTCGCGCATGCGATCGTCGATGTCGAGGATCTCGGTGATCGCCATGCGGCCGCGGTAGCCGGTGAAGTTGCACGTGGCGCAACCCTTGCCGTAGGCGAACTTCTTGCCGACGACCTGCTCGGCGACGAGGCCGAGGCGACGCAGCACGTCGTCGGCGGGCTCGTAGAAGGTCTTGCAGTCGCGGCAGACGCGGCGCACGAGCCGCTGCGCCAGGATGCCCTGCACGGTCGCCGTCAGCAGGAACGGCTCGATGCCGATGTCGACGAGGCGGGTGACCGCGGACGCGGCGTCGTTGGTGTGCAGCGTGCTGAACACGAGGTGGCCGGTGAGGCTCGCCTCGATCGCCGTCTGCGCCGTCTCGCGGTCGCGGATCTCGCCCACCAGGATGACGTCCGGGTCCTGGCGCAGGATCGTGCGCAGCACGGAGGCGTAGCTGACGCCGATCTCCTCGTTGACCGGGACCTGGATGATGCCCTCGAGGTCGTACTCCACCGGGTCCTCGACGGTGATGACCTTGGTGTCCTCCTTGTTGGCCTCGTTGAGCATCGCGTACAGCGTCGTCGTCTTGCCGGAACCGGTCGGGCCGGTCACCAGGACGATGCCGTGCGGCAGGTCGACGAAGCGGCGCAGGTGCTCGCGCACCGACGGCACGAGGCCGAGGTTGTCGAGGCTCAGCGAGACGTTGGAGCGGTCGAGGATGCGCATGACCGTCGACTCGCCGTACATCGTCGGCAGCGTCGACACGCGCAGATCGACCGAACGGCCGCCGACGGTCAGCTCGATGCGGCCATCCTGCGGCAGGCGGGTCTCGGCGATGTCGAGGTCGCTCATGACCTTGACGCGCGCGATCAGCGCTTCGGCGAGGTGCGGCGGCGGCGCCTCCAGCTCGAACAGCGAGCCGTCGACGCGGTAGCGGATCTTGAAGTCGCCCTCGAACGGCTCCAGGTGGATGTCGGACGCCTTGTCGCGGATCGCCTGGTAGAGGATGTAGTTGAGGAGCTTCACGACCGGCGCGGCCGCAGCCATCGCCGCCTTGTCCTCGAGGTCGATCTTGCCGCCCTGCTGCTGCAGTTCCTGCACCAGCTCCTTCAGCCGCTGCTTGCCGTCGGCGGCGTCCTCGCGGTAGTGCTTGTCGAGCGCCTGCTGCAGCTGCGCGGCGTCGGCGAGCACGCCCTTGATCTCGCAACCGGTCGTGAACGCGAGGTCCTGCAGCATCGCCACGGCGGACGCGTCGGCGACCGCGACCTCCAGCACCTTGCCGCGCAGGCTGACCGGCACGGCGCTGAACGCCCGCGCGGTCGCGAGGTCGACCTTCGCCAGCGCCTCGGCCTGCGGCGGCGCCGCGGCGAGGTCGTGGAAGCCGATGCCGGCCTGCGACGCCAGCGCCCGCATCAGATCGCCCGAGCCGATGTGGCCGAGCTCGATCAGGATCTCGCCGATGCGGCCGCCCTTCTCGCGCTGCACCTGCAGCGCCTCCTGGACGATGCCCTCGTGGATCAGGCCCAGTTCCTTGAGGATCTGGCCGAGCAGTCGACGCGGCGCCATGCGTTACTCCGCCGCCCCGCCCATGCGGACGGCCAGCGCCTTGCGGTCGAACGACCGCTCCATCGCCTCCTCCTTGGTGATGCGGCCGGCGCGCCACAGATCGAGCAGGCAGTCGTCCATGAGCACCATGCCCTGGCGGCGGCTCGTCTGCAGCACGGAGGGGATCTTGAACGTCTCGCACTTGCGGATGTGGTTCTCGATCGCCGGGTTGCTCAGCATGATCTCGAACGCCGCCACGCGGCCGCCACTCGCCGCCGGCATGAGGATCTGCGAGATGACCGCGACCAGCGACTGCGCCAGCTGCGAGCGGATCTGCTCCTGCGCCTCGCGCGGGTACTGGTCGATGATGCGGTCGACGGTGCGCGCGGCGCCGGTCGTGTGCAGCGTGCCGAACACGAGGTGGCCGGTCTCGGCCGCGGTGATCGCAGCCGACGTCGTCTCCAGGTCGCGCATCTCGCCCAGCAGGATCACGTCGGGGTCCTGGCGCAGCGCGCGGCGCATCGCCTCGGCGAAGGTCGTCACGTCGGTGCCGACCTCGCGCTGCGTGACCTGCGACTTCTTGTGCGTGTGGTAGTACTCGACCGGGTCCTCGATCGTGATGATGTGGCAGTCGCGGTTGCGGTTGATCCAGTCGATCATCGTCGCGAGCGTCGTCGACTTGCCGCTGCCGGTCGGACCGGTGACCAGCACGAGCCCGCGGTGGAGCGTCAGCAGCTGCTGCACGGACTCTGGCAGGCCGATCTGCTCGAAGGTCAGCAGCTTCTGCGGGATCTGCCGCATGACGATGCCGCGCGTGCCCTTCTGCGTGAGCACGCTGATGCGGAAGCGGCACTTGTCGCGGTGCGCATAGCCGAAGTCGGTGGTGCCGACCTTCTGCAGTTCGTCCCAGTTGCGCGCCGGGGTCACCGACTTGGCCATCGCCTCGGTGTCCTCGGGCTTCAGCGGCGCGTCACCGACCTCGACCAGCGAGCCCGAGAGCCGCATCACCGGCGGGCGGCCGACCGACAGATGCAGGTCGGATGCGCCGCGGCCGTGCGCCTCGTCCATCAATGCGTAGACGTCCATTGCGAGTCCTTGTGCGTGTTCCTGGTTCGGTGCGGGTCGCGGCGGGTCGCGTCACTGCGCGGCGACGACGCGCAGCAGCTCGGGGATCGTGGTCATGCCCTGCATCACCTTGCGCACGCCGTCCTGCAGCAGCGTCGACATGCCGCCGGACTGCCACGCGTACTCGCGCAGCCGGACCATCGGTTCGCCGCGGAACGTCATCTCGCGCAGCGTGTTGTCGAGCTGCAGCAGCTCGTAGATGCCGAGCCGCCCCTTGTAGCCGGAGTGGCCGCACGCCTCGCAGCCCTCGGCCCGGTAGAAGGTCGCCTCGCGCGCGCGCCCTGGGTCGATGCCGACGCTGCGCAACTCGGTCGGCGTCGGCTCGTACGGCTGGCGGCACTGCTTGCAGACCACGCGCAGCAGGCGCTGCGCCAGCACCGCCTGGACCGACGCGGCGACGAGGAACGGCTTGACGCCCATGTCGACGAGGCGCGTGATCGCCGACGCGCTGTCGTTGGTGTGCAGCGTGCTGAACACGAGGTGACCGGTCAGCGCCGCCTGCACGGCGATCTCGGCGGTCTCCTTGTCGCGGATCTCGCCGACCAGGATGACGTTGGGCGCCTGACGCAGCATCGCGCGCAGGATGCGGGCGAAGGTCAGGCCGATGCGCGACTTGACCTGGCACTGGTTGATGCCGCGGATGTTGAACTCTACCGGGTCCTCGGCCGTGATGATCTTGACGTCGGGCCGGTTGAGTTCCTGCAGCGCGGCGTACAGCGTCGTCGTCTTGCCCGAGCCGGTCGGGCCGGTGACCAGCACGATGCCGTTGGGCCGGCCGATCACCGACTGGAAGCGCTCGCGGTCGCGGCCTTCGAAGCCGAGCGCCTGCAGGCTCATCAGGCCGCGCTCCTTGTCGAGCAGGCGCATGACGATCGTCTCGCCGTGGCTGCCCGGCAGCACCGAGGTGCGGATGTCGATGTCACGGCCGCCGGACGCCTTGAACGAGATGCGGCCGTCCTGCGGCTTGCGCTTCTCGGCGATGTCGAGGCCGGCCATGATCTTGAGGCGCGACGTCACCGGCGCCAGCAGCGCGGCCTCCAGCGACGCGATCTCCTTCAGCACGCCGTCGACGCGGTAGCGGATGCGGACGCGCTGCTGGAACGGCTCGACGTGGATGTCACTGGCGCGCGCGGTCAGCGCGTCGTCGATGGTCTTGCCGACGAGGCGGATGATCGGCGCATCCTCGCCGCCGGCGTCCTTGCCGGCCGGCGCCGCCGCGCGCCCGGCGTCGCCGCCGGCGCCGCCGGCGGCCTTGCGCAGCGCCTGCTTCAGCGCCTGCGGCGGCATCAGCGCGCACTCGACCGGACAGCCGGCGAGGAACGACAGGTTGTCGGCGACGAACGTGCGCACCGGGTCGTCGATGGCGACGAACAGCACGCCGTCCTTCAGCACGACCGGCAGCGCCTCGTTCTGCTCGATCTGCTCCTTTGGCACGCGCTTCAGGGCGTCGGCGTTCGGCGCGTACTTCGTGGGATCGACGAACTTGAGGCCGTGCGCCTTGGCGAGCACGCGCCAGACGGCGGCTTCTTCGGCGAGGCCGAGCGCGACGATCGTGCGCTCGAGGGCCGTGCCGCGCGACGCCGAGGCGGCTTCGGCCTTGGCGAGGCGTTCGCGATCGAGGACGTTGGCCTCCAGCAGGAGGCGGCGAAAGGCTTCTGCGCTCAACGGGGCGGCGAGGGGTAGGACCGCCGCGCAGTGTGGACGATCGGCGCGACCGAAGGAAGCCCCGAGCCGAGGTCGCGGCCTCAGCCGCGCAGCGGTTGCGGCGCGACCGGCTGGGGCGCCGGCGCCGCCGGACGCGCCGGCGCGTACTTGCGGTCGATGCCGGTGATGTGCGCGCCGAGCCAGTAGACCAGGAAGTCGAAGAACTCCCGGGCCACCTTGCCATCGCCGGCGCGGAACTGGTCGCAGTAGCCGCCGACGCGGCGCAGCATGTCCTGGTGGATGAGGCCGTGGCGGACGCGGTCGGCGTACTGGATCTTCGCCATGTGCGCCTCCTCGTCGGCGAAGTGCTGCTTGGTGAGCGCGACCAACCGCTGCAGCGCCGCCTCGACCACCGCCTTCGTCGCGCCTTGCCCGGCGAGTTCGTGCACGCGATTCATCGCCGCGATCAGTTCCTTGTGTTCGGCGTCCATCGCCGGCACCCCGAGGTCGTAGCCGGACTTCCAGTCGATCAGCGTCATGGTCGTTCCTCCCGGCGCTCTCGCGCCTTGGCCGGCATCGGCGGCGAAGAAGGCGGTGCCCATGCGCAGAGCGGCCCGTCGTCGACCTGCCCGCGCGGGCGTTGCGACGCGGCAAGCGACCGTCGCCGCCGCAGCGGCGCGCCGATGGCATCGGCCGCAGGCGAATCCGGCTGCGGGGCCTGTCGCGGTCCCGGGCCGCCGCCTAGGCTCTCCGCCCCGATGAAACCCGCGATCGCCGACGGCCACGTCGTAACCATCCACTACAAGCTCACGCTCGACGACGGCAGCGTCGCCGACCAGTCCCTGGGCGGGGAACCGCTCGTCTACCTGCACGGCGCGCAGAACATCGTGCCGGGCCTCGAGCGGCAACTGGCCGGCCGCAAGGTCGGCGACAAGGTCGAATGCGTGGTGCCCGCCAACGAAGGCTACGGCGAGTACGACCCGGCCGCCGAGCAGGCGGTCCCGCGCAACCAGTTCCCGGCCGATGTCGACGTCCAGGTCGGCATGGCGTTCCAGACGCGCGGCCGCGACGGCCGGGCGATGACCGTGTTCGTGCGCGAGGTGAAGCCCGACACCGTCACCATCACCTCGAACCACCCGATGGCCGGCCAGCGGCTCAACTTCGCGATCGAGGTCGTCGACGTCCGCCGCGCGACGCCCGAGGAGAAGAAGCACGGCCACGCGCACGGCCCGGGCGGCCACCACCACCACTGATCGCCGGCGCAACGCATCCCGCGCGCCGCCGCCTCACTTCTTCGGCGGCAGCTTGGCGAGGAACTTCGCCGGCTCCTTCTCGAACGCCGCCTTGCACTTGCCGCAGCAGAACGCGATGCGGCGGCCGTCGTGCTCGACGGTCTGGTTCGGATCGACCGGCTTGTCGGCCACCGGGCAGACGTCGTTGACCGGCTTGTTGCGCTCGGCGCGGTCGGCGATCTCCTTCTGCGCTGCCGCGAGCCGCTCCTCGACGTAGTCGCCGAGATCGACCAGCAACTGCGGCTTCGCCGCGCGCGCGGCCTTCGCCGCCGCCGGCGTCACCTTGCTCTGCCACGCGTAGATCCGCGCCGCCTTCGGCAGACCGGCCAGCTTGGCGAGGCCGTCGTCGCCGAGGCCGGTGGCGTAGGCGTTGACGTACTCCAGGTGCGCGAGGCCGTCGAGCGCGCCGAACGTCGCGTCGGTCAGCTGCGTGTTGGCGACGTGCAGGCGGCGCAACTGCGTCAGCTGCTGCAGGCTCGCACGGCCGGCGTCGCTGACGGCGGTGCGCGAGAGGTTGAGCCAGACGAGGCGCTTCTGCAGCGGCGCCAGCAACGCCACGTCCGCGTCGGTCACCTTGTCGCGCAGCAGCGAGAGGTTGACGTCGATCGCCGGCGTGTCGGCGGCGACCTGCTGCACCACCGCGCCGCGCTGCTTCAGTTCGGCCACGGCGGCGTCGATCGCCGCCTGCTCGTCGGCGTCGACCTCCGGCAGCTCGAACGTGATCTTCGGGATCACCTGGGCGGCGATCTCCTTGGCGAACCACTCGTCCGCGGCCGCCGGCCACTCGGCGCCCTCCGCGATCCACTGCTGGATCAGCGCCTGCTGCTCCTTGCTCAGCGGCTCGCCCTTCTCCGGCATGATCTCGTCGTCGCCGACCGGCAGGCCGAGCCGCCGCAGCAGTTCGCTGTCGTCGGGCTTGCCCGGCACCACGTTCCATTCGTCCTGGTCGCCGGCGAACAGGTGCGCCTTGGCGTCGAGCCGCAGGTCGCCCTTCTGCGCCTTGGGGCCGTGGCACTCGACGCAGCGAGCCATCAGGATCGGCGCGACCTGCTTCTGGAAGTCCACCTTGCCGGCGGCGGGCTGGCCTTCCTGGGCGGCGAGCAGCGACGAGATGGCGACGGCGACAAGGTGACGCAGCATCGCGCCATCATGGCCGGGTCGGGGGTCGGCGCAAGGCGCACCGACGTACCGGTTTCACAACGGCCGGCGGCCGGCCCGCACGTCGTGCCCGGCCTCGGCGAAGCGGTCCTCCATGTGGTTGAGCACCGATCGCACCCACTCGCGCTTGTGCGGATACGGCCCCGGGAAGAACGAGCGCTTGAAGCCGTAGATCAGCACGTCCTTGAGCGCGCGGGCGTCGAGGTCGAAGGCCTGCACCGCCTTGTCGAACTCGTCGGTCATCGTCGTGCGCGACACCAGCCGGTTGTCGGTGCACAGCGTCACGCTGCAGCGCGCCTCGCGCATCTTGCGGAACGGATGCCTGCCGAGGTTGTCGCGCAGTTCCGGGATCGTCTGCTGGTTGCTGGTCAGGCAGACCTCCAGGGTGATGCGGCGCTCGGCGACGTAGCGCGCCAGCTTGCCGATGAAGGCCCGCTTGTCGCGGATCGACCGGTCGCGGATGTGGCGCGGGCTGAACAGCCACGTGCCGTGGCCGATGCGGTCGGCGTGGCAGTCCGTGATCGCCTGGAAGATCGACTCCGGTCCGTAGTCCTCGCCGGCGTGCACCGTCTTGCCGAGGAAGTGCTCGTGCGCGAGCTGGTAGGCCGCCTGATGGTCCTTGGCCGGGAAGCCGCGCTCCTGGCCGGCGAGGTCGAAGCCGACGACGGGCAGGCCGTCCTCCTCGGCCGCGGCGACCGCCGCGCGCGCGAGTTCGAGCGACGCCAGGGCGTAGATCTCCGCCGCCGGCGCCGTCGGCAGCGCCTCGAAGTACGCGCGGTAGTGCTCGCTGAACTGCGGCAGGAAGAAGCGCAGGGCGCAGACGATCACGCCGGCCTCGAACCGGGGCACGAGGCCGCGCTTGATCTCGGGGTCGGCGTTGATGTGCTTCTTGGCGCGTTCGATGCCCTTGCAGACGGCGCGCAGCACGTCGCGCACGCGGAAGTCGCCGCGCACGTGCAGCTGCGGCGCGAAGCGGATCTCGGCGTAGAAGACGTTCTCGGCGCGGCAGTCGAGGCACAGCTCGTAGGCCGCGCGCTCCAGCGACTCGGCGTCCTGCAGGCAGGCGACCGTGAATTCGAAGCCCTTCAGGTACTCCGGCAGGTTGCGGTACGCGCGCTTGAACACCAGCTCCAGCAGGCCTTCCGGCGTGCGGCTCGGCAGCGCGACCTTGTGCTGGCGCGCCAGCTCGATCAAGGTCGGCAAGCGCAGGCTGCCGTCGAGGTGCAGGTGGAGGTCGGACTTCGGCAGGCGCGCGATCAGCTCGCGCGACAGGCTCGGTTTCGCCATGGCGGGATCATGGGCCGACCGCAACGGTGCGGCAAGCGCGGCGACGCGCTACGGTGCCCCGCCGTGGCGGACGCCTGGACGTTGCTGACCGAGGACCCGCGCGAACGCGCCGCCTTCGGCTCGCTCGCGGCCGTTTCGGCGCTGCCGGCGTCGCCGGCGGGACCGCGAAACCGCCTCCGCGACGTGCTGCGACTCGACACGCCGCTCGGCGTGTACTTCCTCAAGCGCTTCCGGCGCACGCAGTGGAAGAACCGGCTGCGCTTCGCGGTGACGCGCCCGCGGGCTGCCGACGACGCCGGCCGCGAATGCGCGGTCACGCTGGCGCTGCGCGCGGCGGGACACGGCGCGCCGCGGCCGGTCGCCGTCGGCCGCGCCGGCGCGGCGGCGTACTACCTGTGCGCCGCGCTGCCGGGGCGGTCGCTGGCCGATGCGCTCGCCCACGGCGTCGACGGCGCCATGCTGCAGCGCGCCGTGCGGCACGCCGGGTGCCTGCTCGCCGCCGGGTTCCACCTGCCCGACCTCAGCGCCGACCACGTCTTCGTCGCCCCCGACGGCGGCTTCGCGGTGCTCGACCTGCACAACGGCGCGCTCGCCGGCGCCGGCCAGCCGCCGACGCGGCTGCTGCGGCGCGTGCTGCGGCGTTGCCGTGCGTCGGTGCGCGGCATCGCGCTGACGCCGCGCACGGCCCTGTGCTGCGGCGCCCGCCTGCTGCGCGCCGCGGGCTGCCCGACCGCGGCGCGCCGACGCCTGCTGGCGGCGCAAGCGCCCTGGTCGACGGCGAGGCGCTACGACGCGCCGGGCAAGAGCGCCGCCTACGCCGGACGCGGCGCGACGCGCCACGCGCGCGAAGTGCGGCTGCTGCGGCGGGTCTGGCCCGGCGAACGCGGCGCCGCGGTGCTCGACCTGCCGTGCGGCGCCGGCCGCTTGTGGCCGCTGCTGACCGACACGTTCGGCGCGCGCGCGCTCCAGGCCGACGGCTCGCTGGCGATGCTGCGGGAGGCGGCGGCCGGCCACGGCGGCGCGCCGCAGGCGCTGGCCGACGCGCTGGCGATGCCGTTCGCCGACCGCTGCGTCGACGGCGTCGTGAGCTTCCGCTTCCTGCACCACCTCGACCGCGCCGCCAGCGACCGCGTCATCGCCGAGTGCTGCCGCGTCGCGCGGTCGTTCGTGGTCGTCAGCTTCTTCCACCCCTGCAGCGCGCACCACCTGCGACGGACGGTCGAGCGGTGGCTCGGACGGCCGTCGCAGCGGCACGCGCGCACGCTCGGCGCCATCGACGCGAGCTTCGCGGCCCACGGCTTCGCGCGCGCCGGCTGCGCCGCCGACTTGCCGTTCGCGCGCGACCTCTGGGTCGCCGCGTACACGCGCGCCGGAGGCCTTTCGTGACGCGCCTGCACGTGGCGATCGCGGCGCTGTGCGGACCGGTCGGCGGACCGACGACGTATGCACGGCGCCTTGGCGCCGCGCTGGCGACGCGCGACGACGTGCGCGTCAGCGTGTTGACCGACCGGCCTGGCGACTTCGCCGGCGTCGAGGTCGTGCCGCTGCCGACGCGCGGCGGCGTCGACCGCCTGCGCTGGCAGTACGTCGCCGTGCCGCGCGCCGTGCGCCGGCTGCGACCCGACGTCTTCCACGACACCAAGAACGCGCTGCCGTTCCTGCTGCCGTGCCCGGCGGCCGTGACCGTGCACGACCTCGCCTACCACACGACGCCGACGACGTTCGGGCGCTTCTCGCGCGCCTTCCTCAAGGTCGCGACCGCCGACGCGGTGCGCCGGGCGCGCGCGATCGTCGTGCCGTCGCAGGCGACGGCCGCGGACCTGCGCCGTATCCACCCGGCAAGCGCCGGCCGCATCCACGTCGTCCCCCACGGCATCGACGCCGCCCAGCGGCCCGACGCGCCGACGCTGACCGCGGCGCGGCAGCGGCTGGGGCTGCCCGATCGCTTCGTGCTGCACGTCGGCACCGTGCAGGCGCGCAAGAACGTCGACCTCGTCGTCGCCGGCGTCCAGGAACTGCGCCGCCGGGGCTTCCCCCACCGCGTCGTCGTCGTCGGCCGCGACGGTTGGCGCGCCGACGCCGCGCTGGCGGCTCTGCGCGCCGATGCGACCGCGGTGCGCATCCCGCACGCCGCGCCGGCCGATCTCGCGGCGATCTACGCACTCGCCGACGCCTTCTGCTCGCCATCGGCGTACGAAGGCTTCGGCTTCGCCGTCGCCGACGCGCTCGCCGGCGGCGTGCCGACCGTGGTCAGCGACGTGAGTTCGCTGCCCGAGTTGTGCGGCGAAGCCGCCGTGCGCCTGCCGCGGCTCGACGCGATGGCCGTCGCCGACGCGCTCGCCGCCGTGCTCGGCGACGACGCCCTGCGCGCCCGCCTCGCCGCCGCCGGGCCGCGCCGCGCCGCCGACTTCGCCTGGTCGACAGCAGCCGACGGCCACGTGCGCGCGTGGCACGCCGCGCTCGCTGCCCGAGCCTGAAGCGCTGGACCAGGACTCTGCGTCGGATGGGACGCCCGCCGGTCCGGTGCGTGGACTCGCGGCTGGGGCGAAGCCATGGACCGCAGGCGGATCATTGGCCCTGCCGACGATCGGCGGCGATCCACCAGGCGCGACGACGCGTGTCGGGCGGCGGGGCCTGCCGTGACGCAGACTCCTAGCCGTTCGGCTTCCGCATCAGGCCAGGCAGGTCGTCGTTCCCAGGGCGCGGCGCGTTCCTGCGCCGAAGGGTGTCGTCGAGGCCGCCGAGCACGCGGTCGAGCGCGTTCATCGTCGACTTGCGTTTGGGCTCGTCGCCGAGCACGCGATCGAGCGCGCTGGTCCGCGACTTCTTGTCGTCGTTCGCGTCGAGGGCTGCGAGCGCGCCCCGGACCGACTCGGTGACGCCGACCGGCGCCGACTCCTCGACAGCGTCGCTGACGGCCCGCGCGCCGCCACCGGGAGCGAGGATGCCCTCGTTCGCCAACCGGGTGAGCATCTGGTAGACGTCGAAGAGCGGCAGGCCGAGCTGGCCGACGAGGCTCCGCGGCGTCGTGTCGCTCTGCAGCTGCGTGAGCAGCTTGATCTCCAGCACGCCGAGCGCGGCGTTGCCCATGCGCGCGTACATGTCGGCGCGCGGCTCGATCGGCGCGTCGGGGTCGGGGTAGACCTGCTGCATCTGCTTCCAGTCGTCGTTCAGCTTGCTGCCCTCGAGCAGCGTCGAGGTCACGCCGAGGCGGACGTCGAAGGTCTCGATGCGCGGCGGCAGGACGTCGAGCCGCTTGTACTGGAACGCGTACGGCTCCGTCTCGCGCATGAACTCGAACAGCGCCTCCTTGCCGAAGGCGCGCAGCTGGTCGCGCACTTCGTCGTCCTTGAACACGCCGCGCTCGACCAGCGTCAGCAGCGCCGGGACGCCTTCGCTGACGCGGCGCGACTCGGCCTCGTGCACGACGTTCTCGGGGATCTCGCGGTGGCGCATCATGTTGCCGCCGGGGAGCACGCGGCGGCTCAGGTGGTGCGGGTCCAGCAGGACGATGCGGCCTTCCTTGAGGTAGACGTCGAGCCGGTTGTCGCCCTTCTCCAGCGACAGGCAGCCGATGTGCTTGCCCGACGCGAGCATCTGCATCATCTCCTCGATGCTGATGAAGTCCGTGCGGCTCGCGAGGTTGAAGTCGCGCGAAGCCGCGGTCGCGCGCAGCAGGGCTTCATCGAACGCGCGACCGACCTCGGTCAGCGTGCGGACGGCGAAGATGGTGCCCATCGCCCACTGCGCCGCCTTCTCGGCGTCGCGCGCTTCGTCGCTGGCGACGAACTGCAGCATGCCCTGCCGCAGACGGGTGAAGATCAGTTCGCCGAGCACGTCCCGCGTGTCGCTCTTGCTGCCTTCCATGCGCAGCTTGCGCTCGACGAGGCCGCGCACGGCGACCGAGAGGTCGATGAACGCCTCCTCGTAGACGGCGTCGTCGTCGCGCACGAGGCCGTCGACGAGCGCCTCGATGCGCCCACGCAGGCTGGCGGCGAGGTCCGCCTGGGCGGCCGGCGCCTGCTCGGCCGGCGCCGCAGTCGCGCCGGCGTCGGCGACGGGCTCCGCGCCGACCGCGATCGCGGGCGCCGATCCGGCGGGGATCGCGTCGGCGACCGCCGCCGGCCCTTCTGGCGTCGGCGCGTCGGCCACGAAGGCGTCGACGACCGGCGCAGGCACGGCGTCGAGCTCGGTCGCGGCGACCGGGTCAGGCGTTACGTCTGGGGACATCCGTCGCTGATTTCGTCCGGCGCGGGCACCGTTCTTGACGGCTTCCAGCCGATCGAGGTACCGGCAGTGGATGGCCCTGGCGCACCGCCGAGTCGATGGCCTAGAACCACCACCACCGCCGGCGTCGCGCCCGTCGCCATGACGCCGATGGCGCCGAGGGAACGCCCCCCGGATCGACGTGAACCCGCAACCGACCGCAGCCCAATGGCAGCAAGCCCGCGCCGTGCTGGCCGACCTCGGCCTGACCGCGCAGGAGCAACCCCATGGGCTCATGTCGGCGCAGCGCACGTCGCTGCCGGTCCTCGCCTCGGGCCCCGGCGGCAAGCGCTTCCTGCTGAAGTACTACCTGCCGCTGCCGGAGGCCGCGGTGCTGCCGCCAGGCGCCGGGCCTGCCGACTTCGGCCGCCGTGAGAGCGGCTTCTACCGTTTCCTCGACAGCGTCGACCCGCACCGCCGCGACTTCCCGGCGCCGCGAACGATCGCGTATGGCCCCGGCGACCCGCCGCGCTGGATCCTGCTCGAATGGCTGCCGCTCGCCGCCGGCCCCGCCGAAGAGGTCATCGGCCAGGAACACGCCATCGAACTGCTGCGCAAGCTGGCGGCGATGCCGACGGACCGGCTGATCGGCCGCCGCAGCTTCCCGCTCGAACACTGGGATCCGATCGCGTACCTGGACCAGATCCGCGCCATGTACGACGCCGTGCTCTTCGTCGTCGGCGAGGCGCGGTGGCGCGGAATCCAGCGTTTCTTCGGCGAGGCGGTGCGCTGGACCGACGGCCGCAAGCACGTTCTGGTGCACGGCGACTTCTGCGAGAACAACATCGTCGTGACGGAGGACGGACTGCCCCACCTCGTCGACTTCGAGTGCGTCGGCATCGGCAACCGCGACCACGACTTCGCGACGTTCTGGATCCGCTGCCAACGCCATCCGGAGTGGAAACGGCAGTTGCTCGGCCGCTGGTTCGGCGGCCAGCACGGCGGCGACCGCATCCGCGCCGAGTGGGGCATCCGGGCCGCGGTCGTGCACCTGGCGCTGCGCCGACTGCGTTGGGGCTACCTGACCCACGGTGAAGAGGATCCGCGGCTGAGCGCCAACCTCGCGCTGCTCGACGCCGCCCTCGACGGCGGGGCCAGCTTCTTTCCGGCCTGAGGCGCCCGCAATGGCGCCGCCGCGCCCGCTCGCACACGGCCAGCGCGGTCCAGGTCGCGGTGCCGAACGATGGCGGCGGGGAGTGCCGCCGGGTTGCGGCACCGACGGATTTCGGCGAGAACGCATCGCCGCAAGCGTCTTTTCTACATGATGTTGCGATCTTCTCGCTGCCTGCGGCAGGAGCGGCACGGGGCTTGCTCAACAGGAGCATGGACGTTGGTGTGCCGCCGCTCGTCGACCTCCTCACGGACGAGGACCTGATCGCCCGCATGCAGGCAGGCGAAACGGCAGCGCCCTTGACCGAGTTGGAGCGCCGCTACGGCAAGCGCCTCTACCACATGGTCCGCGGCATGCTGCGCGACGCCCACCTGGCGCAGGACGTCACCCAGGAGGTCTTCCAGAAGGTGCTGCTCAAGTACGACCTCTATCGCCTGGGCACCAACTTCCGCGCCTGGATCTTCGAGGTCGCGCGCAACCAGGCGCTGACTGCCATTCGCGCGCGCCAGCGGCGGCCGCGGCCGGTCAGCAGCCTCGCGACCGCCGCGGACGGCAACGTGTTCGAGATGCTGGCGGCGCCGGCCACGGACCGCGGCCTGGAGGAAGCGGAGTTCATGGCGGCGTTCCAGCAGGCGCTGGACGAACTGCCGCCGCACTACCGCAGCGTGTTCGAACTCTGCGTGCGCCAAGAGCGCACCTACGAGGACGCCGGCAAGGAACTCGGCCTGCCGACGGGCACCGTGGCGATCCGGATCATGCGCGCGCGCAAGCGCCTGTTCACGGCCTTGCGCGAGCATCTGGGCCGCCTGCGCCGCCCGCCCGCCTGCTTCCAGGCCTGACCGCGCGCCGGCGCACGCCGCGACCGCAGCCGCGCCGGCACTTCAGGGCACGGCGATGCCGAGTTCGGCGAAGGCCGCGTCGGCCAGCTTCTCCCAACCTCGATTCGCCGCCGGACTCGCGGGACTCGGGTGCGGGATGCGACCGATGCGCACGGCGTCGCCGAGCACCGCGCGCGCCCGCGCCTCGGCGAACGCGCCGACGCCGACCACCCACTGCGGTCGCAGTTCCGCGACGACCGCGCGCAGCAACCGGTCGCAGACGGCGAACAGCGGCGCCGTCTCGGCCTTGGGCAACTTGTCGGGCGTCAGGTTGGCGCCGCTCTCGCCGAGGAACGCCAGCGGGCAGTAGTTGGCGACGAAGAACCGCGCCGCGAACGCGTCCGGCGCGCCGAAGCGATCGCGCACCCAGCCCCACAGCCGCCGACCGCTGACCTCCGCGCGCTTGCAGGCGAGACCTTCGATCGGGCGCTTGGGATGCACCGCGGCGGGCTGGCGCACGTCGCCGCGCAAGCCCAGGAAGTCGCGGACCGCCGCGATCTCGCCGAACGGCACGCCGGTCTGCACCATGCCGAAGGGCCCCGGGTTCATGCCGAGCAGCAGCACTTCCTTCGGTCCCTGGCCGTACCGCCGCAGCCATTGCTCGTGCAGCGGCCATGCGTAGTCGAGCGGGTCGTAGACGCACGCGACCGGCGCCGAGAAGCGCAGGCGGTCCAGTTCAGCGACGGCGGCCCGGGTGACGCGCGCGAGGCTCATGCGCGATTGGTAGCCGGCCGGCTGAGGCCGCACAACCGCGCGCAAACGTCGCCGCCCCTCAGACGTCGCGGAACCCGAGCGCCACCAGCACGCACGACCCGTCGGCGATCACCGACAGGCCGGCCGCGCGCGCGGCCGCGATGGCCCCGGCTTCTTCCGCGCCCGGCTGGAACCAGAGGTGGCGGCAACCGGCGGCGATCGCGTCCTGCACGATCCCCGCGGCAGCCGCCGGCGGCGCGACGACCGAGACGGCGCGCGGCGCTCCAGGCACGACGGCGAGCGACGGATGGACCGCCGCGCCCTCGCACGCGCTCAACTTCGGATGCACGCCCACCACCGGCAGGCCGTGCTGCTGGTAGCAGCGCAGCACCTTGTTGCCGTATTTGGCGCGGTCGGCGGACGCGCCGACGACCGCGAACGAGCCGACGGCGAGGAACGCGGCGACCTCGGGCGGATGATGGCGCATCGCTGCGTCCCCGATCACCGCCACGCCGGCTGCTTGCCGAGCTTCGCCGGCTTCTCGTCGGCGTTCGCGACCGCCCAACCGGTCCAGAACGCCAGCCGCGCGATGCGCTCCATCTTGGCGCCATCGAGCTTGTCGGCGTGGTCGGAGACCTGGTGGTAGTCCTCGTGCTCGCCGTTGCAGAAGAACACCACCGGGATGCCCTTCTTGGCGAAGTTGTAGTGGTCGCTGCGCTGGTAGTACTTGTCGCCCGAGGAGAACGTGATGCCCATCGAGTCGGCGAACACGGCGGCGTCGCGGACGATGGTCGAGAACATGTTGTGCTTGTGGCTCGGCGTGACCGTGACCTCGTTCGCACCCGACTCCGGCCCGCTGCGGCCGATCATGTCGGTGTTGACGTTGGCGACGATGCGATCGGCCGGCCACGTCGGGTTGTCGGCGTAGTACGCCGACCCCCAGAGGCCGAGCTCCTCGCCCGAGACCGACAGGAAGATCACGCTGCGCTTGGGCTTGGCGGCCGACTTGGCGTACGCCGTGGCGATCGCCAGCAGCCCAGACGAGCCCGAGGCGTTGTCGTCGGCGCCGTTGAAGACCTCGCCGTCGATGCGCGTACCGACGTGGTCCATGTGGGCGCTGTACACGATGGCCTCCTTGGACAGTTCCGGATCGCTGCCGCGCAGCACCGCGACGACGTTGCACGCGGTGGCCGCCTCGTCGACCGCCACGCCGAGCGTGAGGTCGGCGACGACGCCGTCCTTGGCCGCGGGCCGCTCCCCGCTGCCGGCGACGAAGGCCGCGACCGCGTCAGGCTGCAGCCCCAGCTCGCCGAGGAGCTTCGCGCTCGCCGGCTGCGACAGCACGAGCGTCGGCGCCGAGCCGCCGCCGCCGAGCATCGCCCCGAGGCCGCCCATGCCGTCCTCGCCACCCGCGAAACGGGCCTGCAGCGAATCCTTGCCGGGCGCGACGGCGAGGTAGTTGAGCACGTCCGAAAGGCCGTAGCGGTCCTGCAACTGCACGAAGACCACCGCGGCGGCGCCCTTCTTCGCCAGCGCCTTGGCCGTCGTGCTCATCTGGTTGAAGGTCTGGAACGACATGCCGAACTTCTGTTCGACGGTGAGCCCGCCGTCGACGCGGCCCTTGGGCGTGCGCGCGACGACGACCGCCACGACCCCCGCCAGCGACTCGTCGACGCCAACGTCCGCGGCGTCGCCGCGCACGCGACCGAGGCCGCAGAAGCGCAGGGCGCCCTTGTGCGAAAACTGCTGGGCCTGCCCGCCGAGCACCGCGAAGCCGTCCGTCAGGGCCAGCCCGCCGAACGTGAGCTTGGTGTCGGCCGTGACGTACGTGCGGCGCACGCCGTAGTCCTGGTGCCAGCCGCGGACGCCGTCCTTCTCGTCGCCGAGCGGCTCCAGGCCGAGCGCGGCGAAGTGCTTCTGGATGTAGGTCGCCGCCGCCAACTGGCCCGGCGATCCGGTCAGGCGACCCTGCAGTTCGTCGCTGGCGAGGAAGGACGCGTGCTTGAGCAGCTCGTCCTTGCCGATCGTCGCCATCGCGGCCGGCGGTTCGAGCGACGCCGGGGCGGCTGGCGGCAAGGTCTCCGTCGGCGCTTGGGCGGCAAGGACGGCGGCGAAGAGGACGAACGGCAGCGGCCGGATGTGCATCAGAGGGTCGTTGGTCTCGGGAACGAGCCGCGCGACAATACGGCGGCAGGCGGATCAAGCCAACGTGGCCGCGCTTGCCAAAGGCCTGTCGGACCGATGCCTACGCCACCACCGCCCGCCCACCGCGTCGACCGACGCGCCTTCCTGCTCGGGGCCGCAGCACCCATGGCGCTGCCCGCCGCGTACCGCGGTCGCCCCGACGACGCCGACGACATGGCCGCCGCCGCGCGCCTCGCCGGTCTGGCGTACACCGACGGCCAGCGGCAGCAGGCCGCGGGCCAACTGCGGGAGCTGCGCGACGGCTACGCGGCGGTGCGCAGGGCCGCGATCCCCTTCACGTTGCCGCCTTGCGCCGCCTTCGACCCGTTGCCGCCGGGGGCCAGCCGGCCGCAGTGGACGCCGAAGGCGAGTCCCGCGATCCCGCCCGACACGGCGCTGCCAGCCGGCGAAGCCGACCTCGCCTTCGCCCCGCTGCTCGACCTCGCCAGCCTGTTGCGCCAGCGCAAGGTCACGTCCGTGCAGCTGACGCAACTCGCGCTCGACCGGCTGCAGCGCTTCGACCCGCAGCTGCTGTGCGTCGTCACGCTGCTGCGCGAACAAGCGCTGGCGCGCGCGCAGGAACTCGATGCCGAACTCGCCGCCGGCAGCGACCGCGGGCCGCTGCACGGCATCCCCTACGGCGCCAAGGACCTGTTCGCATGGCCCGGCGCGCCGACGACGTTCGGCGCCGCACCGTGGCGCGAGCACGTCTGGGACGCGACGGCGACGCCGCTGCAGAAGCTCCACGACGCCGGCGCCGTGCTGGTCGCCAAGCTGTCGCTCGGCGCGCTCGCCATGGGCGACCTGTGGCACGGCGGCCGAACCCGCAATCCGTACGACCCAGCGAAGGGCAGCAGCGGCTCGTCGGCGGGCTCGGCGAGCGCCGTCGCCGCCGGCCTCGTGCCATTCGCGCTCGGCACCGAGACGCTCGGCTCGATCGTCTCGCCGTGCCGCCAGTGCGGCACAGCCGGCCTGCGGCCAACGTTCGGCGCCGTCAGCCGTGCTGGCGCGATGCCGCTGTCGTGGACCATGGACAAGGTCGGGCCGATCGCGCGCAGCGCCGTCGACGCGGCGCTGGTGTTCGACGCGATCCGCGGCGCCGACGGCCGCGATCCGGCGGCGCGCGACGTGCCCTTCCGGGCCGAACTCGACGTCGACCTCAAGTACGTGCGCATCGGCGTCGTCGACCAGCGCGGCTTCCCGCAGCGCGACGAGGACCGCGCCTTCCTGACGTGGCTGGAGGCGCAGGCGCACAGCGTGCGCAAGGTGACGCTGCCTCACGCGCCATACAACGGCATGCTGGCGATGCTGCACGCCGAGGCCGCCGCCGCGTTCGACGAAGCGACGCGCGACGGGCGCATCGACCAGTTGCCGGGCCAAGGGCCGAACGACTGGCCCAACCAGTTCCGCAGCGCCCGCACGATCCCCGCCGTCGAGTACCTGCAGGCGAGCCGCGCGCGCTCACGCCTCGTCGCCGACATGGCCACGGCGCTCGGCGACGTCGACGTGCTGGTGGCGCCGACGCACGGCGGCGCGACGCTCGTCGCCACCAACCTGACCGGCCATCCGGCCTACGTGCTGCCGGTCGGTCGCAGCGAACGCGACGGCGGCCGGCCGACGATGCTGCAACTCGTCGGTTCGCTGTATGGTGAGACGACGCTGCTCGCCGTCGCCGCCGCGTGGCAGCGCGCGACCGACCACCACCGCGCCCGCCCCGCGCTGACACGATGAACGCGCCCTCGTCCCCGCACCGGACTGTCGACCGCGTTGGCAGCTAGCCAGGGCAGGCTGCGAGACCGCCGGATGCACACGCCGCGGCAGCCCAGAGCCGCGGAGACCACTGCTTCCCCAGGCACGGTGTGGCCGCTGCCGCGGCCAACCAAGACAACCTGAGAGCCCGCATCGACACCTCGCCTACGAGCGTGGGCCACCAAAGGCCGCACCGCCCGCCGCTCGTCGTCGCGCCCGGGGGACTCGCCCAAGCCGCGCATCCACGCGCCGGATCAGCGCGCGGTCCGTGACGCAGCGTCCCGAGGCTCTCAGTCGAACACGGCCGCGATCTGCTTGGCGTCGACGCTCTCCTTGCCGACGCGCAGCAGGAAGTAGCAGGTCGCGGCCATCGCGGCCCCGAGCGGACCGATCACCACGCTGACGAGGTATTCCAGCAAGATACGGACCATGCCGGCCTCACTGGTCAGCTGCGTGGTCAGCCAGCCGATGCCGCCGCTGGCGATGACGATGAGGACGACCGCGCCGAAGATCGGCCACCGGCTGCCGTCCGTCAACGTGCGGCTGCGCCCCATCGCGTCGAGCCCGAGGCGCTCGACCACGGCCGCGGGCACCGCCACGTAGAACCACATCGCCAAGATCACACCCGGAACGATGAACAGCACCGTGCCGAGGCCGATGCAGATGCCGACGACGATGCTGAGGATCAGCACACGCAACAGCGAGCGAACGCCGACGCTGACGACCTCGGCCAGCGTCGCCGACTCGCCGCGCAGCTTCTGCACGACTGCGTAGGTCAGCGCGCCGGTCAGCATCTGCCCAGCCAGCGCCGAGACGACGCCAGCGACGACCGCGACGACCGCAAGCTCCGACGACACCGCGACGTACATGAGGAGCAAGCCCGGCGCGTACGCGATCGCCGAGAGCAGCAGGAATGGCAGCAGATTGGCGACGTAGACCGCGAGGGAACGGCCGACGAGGTCTCCGACGCGCAGTCGATAGGGAACGTTCGCAGTCATTGTGAATCCTGGGATCAGGAGCGGGGAACCGCCCGGGAAGCTACGCTGCGCGCCAGAACAAGCCAAACGTGCACCTCGCTTGCGGGCCCACGCGCAAGGGTTAGCCTGCACTGGCCGATGTCGTTGCTGCGAGCCATCCTCGTGCTGCTGTTCCTTGCGGCGACCGCGACAGCTCAAGCCACGACTGCCGACAAGGTGCGATGGACGCTCGAACGCGAGGATTGCCAGACGACGTTGCCGGGCGAACGGCCGACGCCGCCAGGTGACGGCCCGCGCAGCGCGGCGCCGGCCGGCTCCTCGCTGCGTCGCCGCGACGGACCGACGCCATTGGACATGAAGTCGTTTGCCGTGCCGGCATGGTTCAGCAAGGCGCTGCTCTGGCTCGTCATCGCCGTCGTGGGCATCGTGCTGATCGCGGCGATCGTCGGCTCGCTCGGCGACCGGTCCCGGGGTAAGGCGGCGCTGCGGCAAATGCCGGCGGCACCGGTCGCGCCGTCGGTCGCACACGACACCGCGCTCCCCGACTTCGATCACTTGGCCGCCGCGGGCGACTTCACCGCGGCCCTCCACGCGTTGCTGCTGCGGGCGATCGCGGCATGGCGGGCGCGCGGCGAAGTCGTGCCGCCGCATGCGACAGCCCGTGAAGTGCTGCGGCGGGTTCGCAGCGCGACGCCGTCGGCTGCTGCCCTGGCGGCGATCGTGCAGGCAGCGGAGGCGACGTACTTCGGCGGCAAGCCGACCGACCGCGACATGTTCGACGCCACGCGCGCGCAGTACGTCGCTTGGGAGGCCGCATGCCGCCGCCGCTGAACGAGGCGACGGCGGCCGGCGCCGCCCCGCCGCGTGCGCGCGCCACGGCGTGGCTGCTGGGCCTCGTCGCCGCCTCGTTGCTGACGTCGTTCTGGCTGCTGATCGACCCGACCGCGCAGGCGCGCGGACACACCGTCGACGCCGACGGCTACAGCCGCTCGGCGCTCGGCCACATCGGCTTCCTCGAAGTGCTGCGCGCGGTCGAAGACAACGTCCGCCAGTCGCGCAGCGGACGGCGGACGGTGCGCTGCGGCCTGCTGGTGTACGCCGAACCCCGCCGCTTGGACGCAGCAGACGAGGACGAAGTCGCGGCCGCCTGCAACCGGGCGGACTGCACGCTGCTCGTGCTCGGCAAGCGGCTAGCCATCCCCGCGCAGGAGCGGCCGTGGTGGGCGGAACGGGTCGATTTCCAGCGGATCGACGTGGTGCAGGGCGTCCTCGACGACTTCCTCGGCGCGCTCGACCTCGAGGTGCCCGTCGTGGAGCGGTTCGCGACGAACGCGGACTGGACCATGCCCGCCGGTTGGCCTGTCCCTGTGATCCCCGGACCGGTCCAATTGTTGACCGACCTGCCGCCGGGATGGAGCCCGGTCGTCGAGTGCGCACAAGGCACGCTGCTGGCTCGCTGCGGCCGGCTGCGGGTGCTCGCCGATCCGGACCTGATCGCCAACCACGGGCTGCTGCGCGGCGCCAACGCGGAACTGGTCGAGCGCATGGTGCGGCATGTGCACGGCAACGGCGCGATCGTCGTCGACGAGACGCAGCACGGCCACGTCATCGAGAAGAGCATCTTCCAACTCGCGGGCCGCTACCCATACGCGTTGGTGACCTGCCACCTGCTGCTGCTGCTGGCCCTGGCCGCGGGCGCTGCCGCCGTGCGCCAGGGCCCGCTGACGCCCGCCGCGCCGGCCGTCGCCGCAGGCAAGGACTTCCTGATCGACAACGTGGCGGCGCTGCTCGCCGTCGGCGGCGGCGCCGGCCACTCGCTGCGGCGGTACGCGCGTCTCCGCCTGCACCGCCTCGGCGCGCTGCTGCACGCGCCGCGCGGGCTCGACGACGCTCGTCGCCGCGACTACGTGCTCGCGCGCCTGCCCGCCGACCATCGCGACCGGCTCGCCTCCGCGCTCGCCCTCGAGGCCCACCGGCCCACGCCCGCGGCGGCGCTGGCTGCCGCCCGCAAGATCCACCAACTGACCGAAGGACCGCACCCATGCTCCCCTCCGACATCGCCGAAGTGACCAAGGCCCTGCGCGCACAGGTCGCGCGCGTCGTCATGGGCCACGACGACAACGTCGACCGCATGTTCGCCGCCTGGCTCGCCGCCGGCCACGTGCTGCTCGAAGGCGTGCCGGGGACGGCCAAGACGCTGCTGGCGCGGACCTTCGCGCGGAGCCTGCAACTGGAGTTCCGCCGCGTGCAGTTCACGCCCGACCTGATGCCGGCGGACGTGCTCGGCACGAGCCTGTTCGACTTCCAGACCGGCCGGTTCTCGCTCAGCAAGGGGCCGATCTTCACCGAGGTGCTGCTGGCCGACGAGATCAACCGCACGCCGCCGAAGACGCAATCGGCGCTGCTCGAGGCGATGCAGGAGCGCTCGGTGACCCTCGACGGCGCGACGCACCGGCTCTCCGACGCGTTCCTCGTGGTGGCGACGCAGAATCCGATCGAGCAGGAGGGCACCTACCCGCTGCCCGAGGCGCAGCTCGACCGCTTCCTGCTCAAGCTGCGCATCGGCTATCCGTCGCGCGACGACGAACTGCGCATGGCCGACGTGCACGGACGGGCGGTGCCCGACCTCGACGCCTTCGGCCTGCGCGGCCTCGTCGGCGCCGACTTCCTCGCCGAAGCCCGCCAGACCGTCGCGTCGGTGCACATGGAACCGCCGGTGCGCGACTACGTCGTCGACCTCGTCCGCGCGACACGCTCCCACCCGCTGCTGCGCTGCGGCGCGTCGCCTCGGGCCGTCAACATGCTGGCCGCCGCAGCGCGCGCGCTCGCGGCCGCGCAGGGCATGGACTTCGTCGTTCCCGACCACGTGCAGCAGCTCGCAGTCGCGCTGCTCGCGCACCGCGTCGTGTTGACGCCGGCGGCCGAGATCGAAGGGCAGGCCGACACCGCGATCATCGAGCAGCTGGTGCGGCAGATCGAGGCGCCGCGCTGATGCGGCCGACGCCCCGATGCCTCGCGGCGTTCGCGGCCGGGCTGCCTGCGGCGGCCCTGCCCGCGCTCGTCGCCTGGGAAGGCGCCTGGGTCGCATGGCCCGGCTTCCTGCTGGCATTCGGTGGCGCCATCGCCGCGGAGTTGGCGACGCTGCCCCGGCGCGTCGCGCTGCGCCTGCGCGCGCCGGCCGCCGCGACGCCCGGCGTCGCCGCCACGGTCACTGTCGAGGTCGTGGCGCCGCGGCGCCTGTTGGCTCACGTCGACCTGGACGTGGCGGGCGACGCCGAACTGCCGGCGCCGGCCGTGCTGGCTTGTGCGGCCGGCGCCACCGCCGTCGCCGGGTTCCGGCTGGTGCCGCGGCGTCGCGGGGTGCTCGCGCTGGCGGCGGTGCACGTGCGCTGGACGGGCGCCCTCGGGCTGCTGAGCCGCGAACTCGTACACCGCCAACCGGCCGAGGTGCGCGTGCTCGCCGACGTCGCCGCCGTGCGCCGCCGCACGGCGCGCATGATCACCAACCGCGAGTTCACGACCGGCCTCAAGCCCGAGCGCTACGTCGGCGACGGCAGCGACTTCGAGTCGCTGCGCGACTTCGTCGCCGGCATGGACCGACGCGCGATCGACTGGAAGGCGACTGCGCGCCATCGGGAAGTGCTGTGCCGGGAGTTCCGCGCCGAACGCGACCACCCGGTGATGCTCTGCATCGACTCCGGCCGGCTCATGGGCGAGCTGCTCGACGGCATGCCGCGGCTCGACCACGCCATCCTCGCGGCGCTGCAGCTCGCCTACGTGTGCTTGCGCACTGGCGACCGCGTCGGCTTGTTCACGTTCGCCGACAAGCCGCAGGCGACGGTCCTGCCGCAGGCGGGCGTGCACGCCTTGCAGGCGATCCAGGAGCGGCTCACCAGCATCGCGTACTCGCCGGCGGAGACCAACTTCACGCTGGGAATGACCGAGCTGCTGCGCCAACTGCGCCGCCGGACGCTCGTCGTGCTGTTCACCGACTTCGCCGACAGCGTCACGGCCGAACTGATGCTGCAAAACGTCGCGTGGCTGGCCCGCCGCCATCTTCTGCTGTTCGTCGCCTTGCGCGATCCGCTGCCCGAACGCCTCGCCGACGCGGAGCTCGGCGCGCCGCGCGACCTGCACCGGGCCGTCGTCGCCGACGAGATCCGGCGCGAACGCCTGCTCGTGCTCGAACGCATCCGCCAGACCGGTGCACAGGTGCTCGACGCCGCGGCCGCCGATCTCGACGGCGGACTCATCGACCGCTATCTCCAGGTCAAGCGAAGGGAGCTGCTGTGAGCGACGATCTGCAGACGCCTTGGTCCGTGCGGTTCCGCCGCGAACGCGAGCCGTCGTGGCGGGAGCTGGAAGAGCTGGTCGCCAAGTGCGACCGCCACGGCATCCGCGGCGTCGGCCCCGAGAAGCTCGCCCGGCTGGCGGTGCTGTACCGCGCGGCGGCGTCGTCGCTCGGCGTCGCCCGCAGCAGCGTGCTCGACCGCAACCTGCTCGAATGGCTCGAAACGCTCGTCGCGCGCGCCTACCTCGTCGTGTATGCGCCGCAGCGGCGCGCTGCCGAGGTGGCCAGGGAGTTCCTGCTCGCGGGCTTTCCGGCGGCGGTCCGTTCGATCGCGTGGCACACCCTCGCCGCTGCGATGTTGATCGTGCTCGGGGCCGCACTTGCCTGGACCATGGTCGCCGCGGACTCGGAGGCCTTCTACTTGTTCGTCGACCGCGCCCTGGCTGGCGAGCGCGACCCGAGCGCCACGACCGCATCCCTGCGCGCGACCTTGTTCGCCGGCGGCAACCGCCGCAACCTGCTCGACTTCGCCGCGCGCCTGTTCACGCACAACGCGTCGGTGAGCATCCTCGTCTACGGGCTCGGCTTCGTCTTCGGCCTGCCGGTCGTGCTGCTGCTGGTCTACAACGGCATGCTTGTCGGCGCGATGTCGGCGTTGTTCCACTCGCGCGGACTGGCGGTCGAATGGTGGAGCTGGATCCTGCCGCACGGCGTCACCGAACTCACCGCCATCGCCCTCGCCGGCGGCGCTGGCCTCGCGATGGCTGGCGCGATGCTGTTCCCGGGTCGCTCGACGCGCGTGCAAGCGCTGTGCGCGACCGGTCGGCGCATGGGCGCCGTCGTCGCCGGCGGCGTCGTCATGCTGCTGCTTGCGGCGTTTGTCGAGGGCGTGTTCCGGCAGATCGTGACGCACGTGCCCTCGCGCTATGCGCTGGCGTCGATCTTCGGCGGCTTGTGGGCCGCCTACTTCGCGCTCGCCGGCCGGCGGTCCCGATGAACCACCTGCCGCCCGACGAGGTCGTGCGCACGCCCGAGGGCCTCGACCTCCGCTTCCGCGTGGCGACCGCGAGCGAACGGCTGCTGGCATTCGGAACCGACGCGGTGATCCTCGGCCTGCTGATGCTCGGCGTCGCCTTCGTGTGCCTGTACACGGTCGGCTTGGCCGGCATGGTGCTGTGGTGCTTCCTGCTTCGGCACGGTTACTTCGTCTTGAGCGAGATCCGCGGCAACGGCCGGACGATCGGCAAGCGCCTGCAGCGCCTCCGTGTCGTGCGCGCGGACGGCGGGCCGCTGACCGCCGAGGTGCTGCTGGCGCGCAACCTGACACGTGAGATCGAACTGTTCCTGCCGCTGCAATTGCTCGCCGAGCCCGAGATCCTGGTCGGGGACCACGGCTTCGCGGTGCGCGTCGTCGCCTTTGTCTGGGTGCTCGCCCTCCTGTTCTTCCCGCTGACGAACCGCCAGCGGCTGCGAATCGGCGACCTGCTCGCCGGCACGCGGGTCGTCTACGCGCCGCCAGCGAAGCTCGCGACCGACCTCGCCGCCATCCGACGGCCGGCGTCCGCCCGCGCGGCGCCGACGCAGGCGGCGGTCGGCCAAGCCGCGGACGAGTTCGCCTTCGCGACGACCCACCTGCAGGTCTACGGCGAACGGGAACTGGCAGTCCTCGAAGACGTGCTGCGCAAGTCCCGGCTTCCTGGCGGCGCCGACACCGTCGCGGCAGTCGCCGCGTCGATCCAGAATCGGATCGGCTGGACGGCGCCCGTGCCGGCGACGGCCGCCCACCGCTTCCTGCAGGCCTTCTACGCCGCGCAACGGCGGCAACTCGAACAGCAGTTGCTGCTCGGACGCCGCAAGACGCGGAAGTCCGCCACGCCCCGGACGGGCGGAGCGCCAGCGCCTGAGCGTGGCGTCCACCCCGATGGCGAGTAGCGTTGGCGGCACCGGGCGTCGCGACGACGCCACGCCCCCACAACCTATGCCATCGCGCCCAACCCCGGTCGCCCGACGACGCGCTGCAACCATCGCCGCTGCACTCGCGGCACTGCTGCTGGCCCGCTGCGTCAGCGGCCCGTCGCTGGCCGAACGCGAACAGGCGATCGTCACCTGCGGGCAGGCCTTCCCGATCGGCGCGCGCGTCGTGACCTGGCGCGAGCCCGGCGCCTACGACGCCTACGTCGAAGGCAAGCGCTTCGCCGATGGCGAGCCGCCCGACGGCAAGAAGCGCTACGCGCCGCTGCGCGGCAGCCTGCCCGACGCGCTCGCCGCCGCCGCCGGCCGAGGCCGGTTGTCGCTCGACGAACTGCGGCAGGCCGTGCACACGTTCGTGATCCACTACGACGTCGCCGGCACGTCGCGCCAGTGCTTCAAGGTGCTGCAGGACCTGCGCACGCTGTCGGTGCACTTCCTGCTCGACGTCGACGGCACGATCTACCAGACGCTCGACCTGCACGAGAAGGCCTTCCACGCCACCTACGCCAACGACTTCTCGATCGGCGTCGAGATCGCGCACCCGGGCGCCTGGAAGCAGCCGATGAACGCCGACATGGCGCGCTGGTACGGCAAGGACGACCAGGGCTGGTTCATGAAGACGCCGGCCTGGATGCAGGAGCCGGGCATCCGCACGCCGGGATTCGTCGCGCGGCCCGACCGCCCCGACATCGTCGCCGGCGAGGTGCAGGGCAGCGTCTACCACCAGCTCGACTTCACGCCGCAGCAGTACGCCGCGCTGGCACGGCTGTGCGCGGGCCTCAACCAGGTCTTCCCGCGCATCCGGCTCGAAGCGCCGCGCAATCCCGACGGCACGGTGGTGAACCGCGCGCTCGGCGAAGCGGCGGTGCGCGCCTTCGACGGCGTCGTCGGCCACTTCCACGTGCAGACCAACAAGCAGGACCCGGGCCCCGCGTTCCAATGGGATCGCGTGCTGCGCGAGGCGCGCGCGGTGCGCGCGACACTGGGCCCGTGACGACGCCGTGGATCCTGCGGCCGATCCGATCGGCCGACGACGCCGCGGTGGCGGCGATCATCCGCGCGGTGATGACCGAACACGGCGCCGCCGGGCCGGGCTTCGCCATCCACGACGCGGAGGTCGACGGCATGAGCGCGGCATACGCGGGCGGCGAGGCGCGGTACTACGTCGTCGAACGCGACGGCGCCGTGCTCGGCGGCGCCGGCTTCGCGCGCCTGCACGGCACGGCATTGGCCGACGGCGTGAGCGAACTGCGCAAGATGTACTTCCTGCCGGCGGCGCGCGGCCAAGGCCTCGGCTGCGCCCTGCTTGCCTTGCTGCTCGACGAGATGCGCAGCGCCGGCTACCGCCGCTGCTACCTGGAGACCACCCGGCAGATGCAGGCCGCGCAGCGGCTGTACCGCGCCGCCGGCTTCCGGCCGCAGCCCGCCGCGGAAGGCGCGACCGGGCACCACGGCTGCGACGTGTTCTACAGCCGCTCGCTCTGAACCCGCTGCATCGCCCGGAGCGCCGCCGCCAGCGCCGGGTCTGCGCGTCGCGGCACCGCATTCCCCCGCCCAGGCTGCGGAAAGTCCGCGCCGCCGTCGCTACCCTGTCGCCCCGTGACCGACGGCATCCTCGTCCACCAGCAGATCAAGGCCCTGATCGCGCGCGGCGCGCTGGCCTCGACCCCCGCGATCGCGCCGACCCAGATCCAACCGAGTTCGCTCGACCTGCGGCTCGCCACCCGCGGCTACCGCGTGCGCTCGGGCTTCCTGCCGGAGAACGTGCGCGTCGCCGACCGCCTGGAGGAGATGAGCCTCTACGCCTTCGACCTGACCGACGGCGCCGTGCTGGAGAAGGGCCACTGCTACATCGTGCCGCTGCTCGAGCGCATCGAGCAGCCGCTGCCGTACCTCGTCCGGGCCAATCCCAAGTCCTCGACCGGGCGCCTCGACCTGTTCACGCGACTGCTCGCCGACCGCTGCGGCCGCTTCGAGACCGTGCCGCCGGGTTACACCGGCCCGATGTACCTGGAGATCGTGCCGCGCAGCTTCCCGGTCAAGGTCAAGGCCGGCCTGTCGCTGTGCCAGATCCGCTTCTCGCAGGGCAACGCGTCGCTCAGCGACGACGAACTGCGCGCCGAGCACCAGCACGGCGGCCTGCTGTTCGACGACGCCGGCGTGCCGCTGCCGGTCGACAAGCTGCGCATCGACCGCGGCCTGATGATGGGCATCGCGCTGCGCCGCGACCGCGACATCACCGGTCCGGTCGGCTACGTCGCCCGCCGCTACACCGGCGTCGTCGACATGGCCTTGGAGAACGGCCACGACGCCGATGGCTACTTCGACGCCATCGACGAGCCGCGCAACGGCCGGCTCATCGTCGAACCCGAGGAGTTCTACATCTTCGCCAGCAAGGAGCGCATCCGCGTGCCGCGCCACCTCGCCGCCGAGATGGTCGCCTACGACGTCGGCATCGGCGAGTTGCGCACCAACTACGCCGGCTTCTTCGACAACGGCTTCGGCGGCGACAAGGGCACCCGCGCGGTGCTCGAAGTGCGCCCGCACGACGTGCCGTTCCTGCTCGAGGACGCGCAGGTGTTCTTCAAGCTGGAGTTCTTCCGCACGCTGGAGCTGCCCGAGGTCTGCTACGGCGACCGCGGCCTCAGCTCGCACTACCAGGGCCAGGGCCTCAAGCTAAGCAAGCACTTCCGCGGGTAGCGGCGGGCTTCACTTGCCCAGCGCCGCCGCGCGCGTCGCGGCGACCAGCGCGCGCACGCCGGTGCGGATCGCGACCGCATGGTCGGGATGGAAGCGCGCACTGTGCAGCGCCGGCAAGTCGTTGGCGGCCTGCATCCTGGCCAGCCGCTCGGGCGCGATGGTGCCGACGCGGAACATGCACAGCGGGATCTTCTCGCCGTCGAGCCGCCCGAAGTCCTCGGCCACCATCGCCGGCGGCACCTCGGCGACCTTGTCGACGCCGAACGCGGCGACGAGGCCAGCGCGCACGACTTCGGTCAACGCCGCGTCGTTGCGCAGCGCCGGCGTCGGCTCGGAGAACTCAACCGTCGGCGCCGGCGCCCCGAACGACGCCGCCACGGCGTTGGCCTTGCGCACGACCGCGGCCATCATCTTCTCGCGCACGTGCGGCGCGTAGCTGCGGATCGTCGCCTGCAGGAGGCACCGGTCGGGCGTGATGTTGTGCTTGTTGCCGGCCTGGAACGAGCCGACGGTCAGCAGGCACGGCTCGATCGGGTCGATCTCGCGGGCCACGATCGTCTGCAGGTCGAGCACCAACTGCGCCCCCATCGTCACCGGGTCGATCGTAAGGTGCGGCGCGGCGCCGTGGCCGCCCTTGCCGACGAGCGTGATGTCGACGTTGTCGACGTTGGCCATGGCGAAGCCCGGCCGGATGCCGACCTGGTCGTTGGGCAGGTCGTGCGCGGTGTGCAGGGCGATCGCGAACGCCGGCCGCGGGAAGCGCGTCAGCAGGCCGTCCTTCAGCATCGCCTTCATGCCGCCGGCGCGCTCCTCGGCCGGCTGCAGCTGGAAGACGATCGTGCCGCGCCAGCTGTCCGGGTCGCCGGCGAAGTGCGCCGCGGCGCCGATCAGGCAGGTCATGTGCAGGTCGTGGCCGCAGGCGTGCATGACGCCGATGGCGCGGCCGTCGGCCGACTCGGCCCGCACCTTCGAGGCGTGCGGCAGGCCGGTCTCCTCTGCGACCGGCAGCGCGTCCATGTCGGCGCGCACCAGCGCCACCGGGCCGTCGCCGCGGCGCAGAATGGCGACGACGCCCGTGCCGCCGACGTTCTCGGTGACCTCGAGGCCCAGCGCGCGCAGTTCGGCCGCCATGCGCGCCGCAGTCTGGAACTCCTTGAAGGAGAGCTCCGGGTGCTGATGCAGGTGCACATACAGCGCCTGCAGCGGCGCGTCCATGCGCGCGAAGAACGCCTCCGACTGGGCGGCGAGCGGTGCGGCGGCGACGGCGGCGGCGGCGAAACCGAAGGCGAGGGAGCGCATGCCGGCATCGTCGCAGAAGCCGCGCGCGGGCAGAAGCGCGGGCCTTGCCCATGCGATGCGGGCCGCCCAGACTGCTGCGGATGTTCCCGTCGATCGCAGCCAACGAACGCGCCGAGCTCTGCTTCCAGGACCTCGCCAGCGCGCTCGACGCCGGCCTGCCGCTGGCCGCGATCGGCGGCGCGCCGAACGCCGGCGATCGCGCGCTGCACGCGGCCGTGGCGGCGCGCGGCGTTCGGCTGACGCGCACCGAGGACGGCGTCTTGATGCACGGTTGGCGCGCCGGCAAGGCTGCTGCGACCTTGCGCGCCTGCGCCGCCGGCCGCGCCCAGCGCGCCGCCTTCGGCCGGCAGGCCTGGGCTGGCCTGCGCTATCCCCTGCTGCTGGCGGTCGCGCTGCCGTTCGCCGCGTTCGCCGCGTCGTGGGCGGTCGGCAAGGGGCCAGCGCTCGCGATCCTCGGTCTCTACGCGATCCTTGCGGCAGCGTTCGCGTGGGCGCGCCGAAGCGTGCGGGCGGGTGCGGCGTGGCCGCGCCGCCTGCCATGGGCCGCCGGCCTGCTCGACGCCGCCACCGAGATCCCCTACCTGGAGACGCTGCACGCACTCTACGGCGCCGGCGTCCCGCTGCTGCAGGCCAACGCAGCCGCGATCGAGTCGGCGCCGCCTGGGCAGGCGGCAGCGCGACTGCGAACCGCCGACCAGGTGCTTCGCGACGGCCGGCCGCTGCACGAAGGCCTGGCCACGGCGATGGCGCTGCACCCCGAGAGCCGCATGCTGCTGCAGACAGGCGAGACGGCCGGCCAGTTGGAGGACGCGCTCGCGCGCGCGCTGCAACGCCGCCGCGACGTGCACAGCCGGGCGCTCGCAACGCTCGGCCGCGGCATCGGCGCCGTCGCCTACGCGCTCGTCATCGCGGCCGTGCTGTGGATCCTCGTGACGTTCTACGGCGGCTACGTCACCGCGCTGAGGGGAATCACCGGCGGACGCTGACGCTGCCGCCGCGGCTGGGCCGTGACGCTGCTGCACGGCTGGGCTACAACTTGGCGTATGCGACTTGGCCTGTCCCAATCGATGCGCGCCGAGCAGCGCCTCGTGCAATCGCCGCAGATGATCCAGGCGATGCAGGTGCTGCAGCTGCCGTTGATGGAGCTGAAGGACCAGATCGAGCAGGAACTGCAGGAGAACGTCTTCCTCGAGCGCAAGGACGAAGCCGATCGCCCCGACCCGGGCGCGGCCGCTGCCGACGCGCAGCCCGCCGAGACCCCGTACGAGGACCGCCTGCAGCGCGAGTTCGCCACCGAGATCGAGCAGTTGGAGTCGCGCAACGACTCGTCGTGGCGCAACCGCAGCGGCAGCGGCGCCGGCGGCGAGGAGGAGGACAAGAAGCTCGAGGCGCTGGCGAACACGCCCGGACGCGCCACCTCGCTCGCCGACCACCTGATGACCCAGGTGCGCACCCAGGAGAAGGACGAGGCGCTGATCCGGGTCATCGAACACGTGGTGTTCTCGCTCGACGAGGACGGCCGCCTGGCCGACTCGCCGGAACAGGTCGCGCAGCAACTGCTGGCGCCGATCCCGCTGGCCGAGGAGGCCGTGCAGGTCGTGCGCGACCTCGAACCGGTCGGCGTCGGCGCCCGCGACCTGCGCGACTGCCTGCTGATGCAGCTCGACCACCTGACGTACGTGCCGGCGCTGACGCGTCGCCTCGTCGAGGAGCACCTCGACGACCTCGCGATGAACAAGCTGCCGAAGATCGCGAAGGAGAGCGGCGCGACGATCGACGCGATCAAGGAGGCGTGGGAGTTCCTCAAGCTGCACTGCAATCCGCACCCTGGCGCCGAATTCGGCGCCGGACCGGCGAGCGGAGTGGTTCCCGACGTGGTGGTCGAGGAGGTCGACGGCCGCTTCGAGGTCAAGTCGCAGCGCGGCACGCTGCCCGACCTCGCGATCAGCGGCGTCTACCGCAGCCTGCTCCAGGAGGCCAAGAACGACCCGAAGGTCTACGAGTACCTGCGCCGCAAGATCGACGCCGCCAAGTGGTTCATCGAGGCGCTGCACCAGCGGCAGAACACCATCGAGCGCGTCGCCACCGAGGTGGTGCGCCGCCAGGAGGGCTTCTTGCGCCACGGCGTGCAGCACCTCAAGCCGATGAAGATGCAGGACATCGCCGACGCGGTGCGCGTGCACATCTCGACGGTCAGCCGGGCGACGTCTGGCAAGTACATCCAGACGCCGCAGGGCGTCTTCGACATGAAGCGCTTCTTCAGCAGCGGCACGATGTCCGACGCCGGCGACATGGTCAGCCAGCAGGCGATCAAGGACACGCTGAAGGGCATCGTCGAGACCGAGGACAAGGACCATCCGCTGTCCGACGACGACCTCGTCAGCGAACTCGGCAAGCGCGGCGTCCACGTCGCCCGCCGCACGATCACGAAGTACCGCAAGGCGCTCGGCATCGCCAGCAGCACGCGGCGCCGGCACTTCTGAGCCGGCTCGCCCGCGGAAGGCAACGCGCCTTAGCGTCCGGGAGCACGCCGCCGATCCTCGGCGGAGCGGCTGATCCTGCTGTGGTCAAGGGCCTCGGCCCAGCCGCGAATCCACGCACCGGATCGGCACGCGTCCCATGACGCAGACTCCTACGGCACAGCGCCGTGAGCCCGCACCTTCACGACCACGATGCTGACGTCGTCGTCCTGGCGCGCGCGCCCCGTCCAATCGTGCAGCAGGCGCTGGATTGCAGCCAAGGCGTCCGCCGCCGTGCCGCCGGCGGCGCCGGCGGCAAAGGCCGCGGCGAGGCGCTCGTCGCCCAGCATGGCCCCGCCGTTCGCCGCCGCCTCGGTGAGTCCGTCGCTGTAGAACAACAGCGTGTCTCCGGGCGCGAGCGGCACCTCGCGCTCGCCGTACGTCGCGTCCGGCAGGAAGCCCAGCGGCGGTCCGTCCCCGGGGATCGCCGCGATGGTCCCGCTCGCCGCGCGCCAATGCAGCACCGGCGTGTGTCCGGCGTTGCACAGGGTGACCGTCGAGCCGTCGGCGGCGAGCCGGAACAGCACCGCGGTGACGAACATGCCGGTCGAACCGACCTCGTGCGCGACGGTGCCGTTCAGCCGCTCGGCGAGTGCCGACGTCTCCAGCCACGGCGCGCTGCCCCGCCAGTTGGCGCGATAGCTGGTCATCAGCAGCGCCGAGTTGATGCCGTGGCCCGACGCGTCGGCGACGACGGCATGGACCTCGCCACCGCTGCCGGCGAGCCAGTCGATGTGGTCGCCGCCGATGCGCTGCGCCGGAGTCGACGCCCAGGCGAAGTCGTACGAACTCGCAGTCGGCGCTTCGGTCGGCAAGCTGCACTTCTGGATCTGTGCCGCGATCTCCAGTTCACGCTCCAGCGACTGGTTGGCGATCGCCCTACGCTCCAGGTCGAGCCGGTGCAGCAGCGCCGCAGCGAGCGCGAGGAACGACTCCATCCGCTCGGCCACGAGGTGTTCTTCGCCGGCGGGCAATGCCGGATTGAACAGCACGCAGACGCCGGCGCAGATGCCGCTGTACGCCAGCGGGAGGACGACCACTCCGTGCAGGTGCGCCGGCGTGCACGACGGCGCGAGGCTGGCCAGCGGCTCGTCGTCCGAGCTTCGACGTTCGATGCGTGCGCCACCGTCGAGCAGGCCGAGCGGCCAGGACCCGCCGTCCACCGACTCAAACGACGCCAGCAACGACTCCGGTATGCCGATCGCGTGCGCGAGGCGGAGGCTCGAATCGGTGCGGCCGACTTCCTCGAGCACGTACAGCGCGCCGGCCATGGCCTCGACGACGTTGGCCGCCACCTGCAGCAAGCGGGCGTGGACGGTCTCCGTGGTGTCCTCCTGGAACAGCGGGATCGCCTCCTCCACCGCCATCAACTTGGCGCCGAGCCGGGCGTTCTGGCTGCGTGCGTGCGTCAACAGCGCGAGGTTGGCGATCGCAGCTGCATAGTGCGCGGCGGCCTCCCCAAGACGCAGGCGAACCGCCGCATCCACATCGCCGCCGAGGCGGAGTTCGCCGAACTCCTCGCCGCGGATCCGCAGCGCCAAGCGCCGCTGTTCCGGCTGCGGCCACGACGCCGCACCGAGCGTCTCGCCGGCCTGCAACGGGCAATCCGGTGTCGCCGACCGGACGAACAGTCCATCCCCGCCATCGGTGAACAGGCAGACGGCGGCTGGCGCACCAGGAGCGATCGCCGCGACCATCGCCAGGAACGCCGCATCGGCCTCGGCGTCGCTGCCGGCGCCGTGCAATGCGGCGAGGGCGTCGACCATGCGGTCGTCGACCGGAGGTGCCGAGGCGACCATCGTCGCTCAACTCCCCAGGTTGCGGAACGCGGCCAGCGCGTCGTCCATGACCTTCGCGAGCTCAGCGCGCAACGACGACCAGCGCGCATCGTCGAGGCCGAGGGCTGCGAAGTCGCCAGGCACGTACTCGCCGGGGGGCTGCATGCCGGGCAGGAAGCCGGTCCCGATCTCGTGCGCCAGCGCCTCGGCGAGGCTTACTGCCGCCGTCACGCGCGACGTCCGGTCAGCCGTCGCATCCGTCCGCTGGAACACGGCCCGGATCTCGGGCGCGAGGTTCCAACGGGCGACGACGAGGCCGCCGGCCTCGATGTGGTCCATGCCGACGCGGCGACGCTCCTGCTCGCAGACGTCCGCGAGGGCGCCGTGCATCGGTTGCGCGTCCCCGAGGTAGGCGACGAGCAGCAACTTGCCGATGTCGTGCAGCAGCCCGGTGACGAAGGCGACCTCGGCGTCGTCCGGGCTGAAGCGGCACGCGGTGGCGAGCCGCCGGGCGCCGGCGGCGACGACGACGGCGTGGGCCCACAGCCCCAGCGGCTCGTGCCCGTACACGCGGAAGTCGCGCTGCATGAGCCTCGCCGTGCTGGTGGCGAGGACGAGGCTGCGCACGCCGCGGAAGCCGAGCACCATGACCGCTTCCTTGATGGTCCGGATCGGCCGGTTCAGCCCGTAGAAGGCCGAGTTGACGGTCGCGAGCATCTTGGCGACGAGGACCTGGTCGTTTTGAACCAGCGCTTCGAGATCGCACGGCTCGGTGGTCGGCTCGTTGAGCATCCCGAGCAGGCGCATGACGAGGTCGGGCAAGGGCGGGATGAGATCGCTCTTGTTCAGGATCTCCCGACGGGTCGTCTCCCGTTGCGCCAGCAGGTTGAGCGTCGCTCGCGTCATCGCGGTGTCCTTGGTCGTGCCGTCTCCGCGCCTTCTTTCGTCCACCCGTCATCGGACCTGAAGGCGCAGTGCCGGCCAGGGATCCACGGATGCGACCGCTGCCTTGCCATGGCCGGGACGCCGCGCGCCGTCTCGCGGACGCGACGTCGACGTGCAGCGGTTCGAGCGCAGCGTCGATACCGCCGCCGTGGACGTGATCGCGAGCCAAGCCGACAGCCAGGCGCGCAAGCGACCGCCGGAACCGCGCGGCGGCCGACGGCGCGACGTCCTGTGGATCGCGGCCGCTGCGGCCATGCTGCAGGCCTCGGTGCTGCAGGTGAGCGTCGTGCGCGGCACGTCGATGGAGCCGACGCTGTGCGACGGCGACCGCCTGGTGGTCGACCGGATCGCGCGCGGCATCGGCGGCCTCGAGCACGGCGACGTCGTCGTGCTGCGCAACCCGGTCGAGAGCGGCATCGACTTCGTCAAGCGGGTGGTCGCCCTGCCCGGCGATCGCGTCGCGCTGCGCGGTGGCCGCCTGCTCGTGAACGGCGCCGAGGCCGAGCGCTTCGAGCACGTGCCCGACGACTACGACATGCCGGAACTGGTCGTGCCGGCCGACCACGTCTTCGTGCTCGGCGACAACCGACCGGTCAGCGCCGACTCCCGCGACTTCGGCATCGTGCCGGGTCCGTTGCTGCTCGGCACGGTGCGGGCAAGGGTCTGGCCACCCGCTCGGGCCGCCCTGCTCTGACGCGCCCGCAGCCACGCCGTGGCCATCACAGCGCGCGGTCGCAGACAGCCATTGCCCCCCCGGTGCGCCCGAGGTCGCTCGCCGCGTCGCGGCAGCACCCCGGGAACACGCGGATCGCTGCGCCCGCGTCGACGGCGTGCGGGCCGTCCCTGGCGCCGCCGCAGCAGGCTGGCTGCCCTGGTGCGCCCGAGGTCGCTCGCCGCGTTGCGGCAGCGCCCCGGGAACACGCTGATCGCTGCGCCCGCTTCGCGGGCGCCAGCGATCAGTACCGGTAGTGCACCGGCTTGAACGGGCCCTCGGCGCCGATGCCGAGGTACTCCGACTGCTTCTTCGACAGTTTCGTCAGCTTCACGCCGAGCTTGGCGAGGTGCAGGCGCGCGACCTTCTCGTCGAGGTGCTTGGGCAGCGTGTGCACGCGCGTCTCGTAGCTCTTGTGGTTGTTGAACAGTTCGATCTGCGCGATCACCTGGTTGGTGAAGCTGTTCGACATGACGAAGCTCGGGTGGCCGGTGGCGCAGCCGAGGTTCATCAGGCGGCCTTCGGCGAGCACGATCACGCCGTGTCCGTCATCGAACACCCAGCGGTCGGTCTGCGGCTTGATGTTGTCCTTGCGGATGCCAGAGACCTTCGCGAGGCCGGCCATGTCGATCTCGTTGTCGAAGTGGCCGATGTTCGCGACGATCGCGTTGTTCTTCATCCGCTTCATGTGGTCGACCGTGATGACCTGGTAGTTGCCGGTCGCCGTGACGAAGATGTCGGCGTAGTCGACGCAGTCCTCGATGGTGAGGACCTGGTAGCCCTCCATCGCGGCCTGCAGCGCGCAGATCGGGTCGATCTCGGTCACGATGACGCGGGCGCCCTGGCCCTTCAGCGACTGGGCGCTGCCCTTGCCGACGTCGCCGTAGCCGCAGACGACCGCGACCTTGCCCGACAGCATGACGTCCGTCGCGCGCATCAGGCCGTCGGTCAGCGAGTGGCGGCAGCCGTAGACGTTGTCGAACTTCGACTTCGTCACGCTGTCGTTGACGTTCATCGCCGGGAACGGCAGCTGGCCCGCCTTCTCCATCTGGTAGAGGCGGTGCACGCCCGTCGTCGTCTCCTCGCTGACGCCGCGGATGCCCGGCAGCATCTTCGACCACTTGCGGTCGTTGGCGGCGATCGAGGCCTTCATGCACTTGAGCAGCTCGACCCAGTCCTCGCCGTCGTCCTTCTTGGCCGCGGGGACCTTGCCGGCCTTCTCCCACTCGGCGCCCTTCATGATCATCATGGTCGCGTCGCCGCCGTCGTCGAGGATCATGTTCGGGCCGTCCTCGCCTGGCCACGTGAGCGCCTGCTCCGTGCACCACCAGTACTCCTCCAGCGTCTCGCCCTTCCAGGCGAACACCGGCACGCCCATCGGCTTGTCGACGGTGCCCTTCGGGCCGACGGCGATCGCCGCGGCGGCGTGGTCCTGCGTGCTGAAGATGTTGCACGAGGCCCAGCGGACCTCGGCGCCGAGCTCGACGAGCGTCTCGATCAGCACGGCGGTCTGGATGGTCATGTGCAGCGAACCGATGATGCGCGCGCCCTTCAGCGGCTGCTTCTTGCGGTACTCCTCGCGCAGCGCCATCAGGCCGGGCATCTCCACCTCGGCGAGCTGCATCTCCTTGCGGCCGAAGTCGGCCAGGGACAGGTCCTTGACCTTGAAGTCGTTCGGGCCGAGCACCTTGGGCTTGCTGGCCTTGGTCTTGGGAGCGTTGATCGTGGTCATCGTTCTCTCGTTCGTCGTTCGGGGCTGGGAAAACAGGGAAAGGTCAGACGCGGGGCGCAGGCTTGACGCCGCGCACCGCGAACATCGGGAAGTCGACGGCCTCCGTGTCGCCGGCGGCGACGCGGTGGCGGTCGTGCAGCTCCTCGACCCGCAGGTCGCCGAAGCCGGCGCGCGCCAGGGCGCCGACGACCTGCTCGGGCTTGAGGCCCAGGCGCAGGTCGCCCATGCGCTCGCGCATCCACTCGCACTCGTGCGGCTGCAGGTCGCTGACGACCACCACGCCGCCCGGACGCAGCACGCGCAGCGTCTCGCGCGCGGCAGCGTCGTGGTCGGGCAGGTGGTGCCAGACGAGGTTGCTGAAGGCGGCGTCGACCTCGCCGTCGGCGAGCGGCAGCGCGTCGAGTTCGCCGACGCGGAAGGCAACGCGACCGCCAGCGGCGGCGCGGCGCGCGGCGCCGAGCATGCGTTCGCTGTGGTCGACGGCGACGACGTCGCCGCCGTGCGCGGCGAGCCACGACGCCAGGAAGCCGGCGCCACAGCCGAGGTCGGCGACGCGGCCGCCGGCCGGCCACGCCAGTGCGACCAGTTCGGCGCGCAGCGTGCCGAGCGCGAACTCCTCGCCGACGGCGCGCCAGCGGTCCGCTAGAGCGTCGTGCGCCTGCCGGCTCTTCTGCCGCCGCTGGTCGAGCACGGCGCGCAGCGCCTTGGCGTCGGCGGCGCCGACGTCGCTGGCGAGCAGCGGCTGCACCGTCGCGGCGAAGAGCGATGGCGACAGCGGCCCGTCGTCGCTCGGCTCGGCGAGGCGGTGGAAGCTCCACGAACCTTCGCGCCGGTCGCGCACCAAGCCCGCGCGCTTGAGCAGCGACAGGTGGTTGCTGATCCGACTCTGCTGCATGCCGGTCACGGCGACCAGTTCCTGGACCGCCAACTCGGCCCGCGACAGCAGCGCGCACAGCCGCAGCCGGACCGGGTCCGAGAGCAGCTTTAGCGTCGTGTGCAGGCTCGCAAGGGCCGTCGCCATCAGCAGCAACACCATATCACGACATCATGATATGCCGCAAGCTCCAAGTACCAAGGGGAGTTCCGTCGGGTGCCGAGGAGTCCCCCACGGGACCGGCACAACGGCAGGGCAGCGTCCCGCCATCGGCGGGCGTGCGCAGGCGGCAGGCCGGCCGCCGCAGGGCGGCCAGCGTCGGGGTCAGCCGACGTCCCAGATTTCGCCGGCGTACAGCAGGTCGCGCAGCGACTCCTGCTTCTTCGCCTTGGCGGCGGCGATCTGCGCCTGCAGGCCGTCCTCGAAGGTCGGCTTGTCGCGGCGGCGGAACACCCCCACCGGCACCGGGAACTCGCTCTCGCTCATCGTCGCCAGCGCCATCGCCGGTGCTGGGCTCTCAGCGGTCTCGTCCCAGACGTAGGCCTTGCCGAGGTCGCCGCCCGACACGAGGCAGGGCCGGAAGTTGGCGTCGAACGCGAGGCCCTGGTCCTTGTTGGCGCCGAACAGCAGCGGCTGGCCGTGCTGCAGGAACAGCAGGCGCGCGTCGCGCACTTCCTTGTCGGTGAAGCCCTTGTAGGCGCCGTCGTTGAAGATGTTGCAGTTCTGGTAGATCTCGACGACGGCGGTGCCGGCGTGCGCGCTGGCGCGGCAGACCATGTCCTCCAGGTGCGGGCCGAGGATGTCGACGCCGCGCGCGACGAACGTGCCGCCGGCGCCGAGCGACAGCGCGATCGGCGAGAACGGGTAGTCGACGGTGCCGAGCGGCGAGCTCTTGGTGACCTTGCCCTGCTCGCTCGTCGGCGAGAACTGGCCCTTGGTCAGCCCGTAGATGCGGTTGTTGAACATCAGGATCTTCAGCCCGACGTTGCGCCGCATGGCGTGGATGAAGTGGTTGCCGCCGATCGACATGGCGTCGCCGTCGCCGGTAACGACCCAGACGTCGAGCGCCGGGTTGCTCGCCTTCACGCCGGTCGCGAGCGCGGGCGCGCGACCGTGGATGGTGTGGAACCCGTACGTCTCCATGTAGTACGGGAAGCGTGAGCTGCAGCCGATGCCGCTGATGATCACGGTCTCGTGCAGCTGCTTGCCGAGCTTGGCGAACGCCCCCTGCACGGCGTTGAGGATCGAGTAGTCGCCGCAGCCTGGGCACCAACGGACCTCCTGGTCCGTCTTGTAGTCCTTCTTCTGCATCACGGGACGGTCGACGGCGGTCACTGGCTCACCTCCACGCCGAGTTCGGCGAACACCTTCAGCAGATGACGTTCGATGTCATGGCTCTTGAACGGCTGGCCGTTCACCTGGCTGTGGCTCTGCACGTCGACCAGGTACTTGCTGCGCAGCATCATCGCGAGCTGGCCCTTGTTGAGTTCCGGCAGCACGACCCGGCGGAAGCCCTTCATCAGCTCGCCGAGGTCGTTCGGCAGCGGGTTGAGGTGCCGCAGGAACGCGCAGCTGACCTGCAGTCCCTTCTGCTGCAGGCGCAGCGTCGCCGCGGTGATGGCGCCGCGCGGGCTGCCCCAGCCGAGCACCAGCACGTCGCCGTGCCGCGGACCGAACGTCTGCAGCGGCGGCAGGTCGGCCGCGATGTTGGCGATCTTCTGCGCCCGCGTGTCCACCATGTGCTGGTGGTTGTCCGGCTCGTAGCAGATGTTGCCGGTGACGTCGGCCTTCTCCAGGCCGCCGATGCGGTGCACGAGGCCCTTGGTGCCGGGCCGCGCCCACGGCCGCGCCAGCGTCGCGGGATCGCGCGCGTACGGCATGAACTTCACGCCCGGCTCGCCGGCCGGCGCGAAGGCCACCGGGATCGCCGGCAGCGCGTCGGGATCAGGCAGCAGCCACGGCTCGCTGCCGTTGGCGATGTAGCCGTCGGACAGCACCACCACCGGCGCCATGTACTTGGTCGCGATGCGCACGGCCTCGAAGCCGACCTCGAACGCGTCGGCCGGCGTCGACGCCGCCAACACGCAGACCGGCGACTCGCCGTTGCGGCCGTACATGACCTGCAGCAGGTCCGCCTGCTGGGTCTTGGTCGGCATGCCGGTGCTCGGGCCGGCGCGCTGCACGTCGATGACGATCAGCGGCAGCTCCGCCATCACCGCGAGCCCCATCGCCTCGCTCTTCAGCGCGATGCCCGGGCCCGACGTCGACGTGATGCCGAGGCACCCCGAGTACGACGCGCCGATCGCGGCGCAGACGGCGGCGATCTCGTCCTCGGCCTGGAACGTGACGACGCCGTGGTGCTTGTAGCCGCTGAGCTGGTGCAGGATGTCCGACGCCGGCGTGATCGGGTAGCTGCCGAGGAACAGCTGCAGGCCCGCCTTCTGCGCGCCGGCGACGAGGCCAAGGCACAGGGCCTGGTTGCCCATGATGTTGCGGTACGTGCCGGGCTTCATCGGCGCCGGCGGCACGCGGTACGCCGTCTGGAACACCTCGGTGGTCTCGGCGTAGGCGAAGCCGGCGCGCATCGCCGCGAGGTTGGCCGCGACCAGGTCCGGCTTCTTGCCGAACTTCTGCGCGATCGCCTTCTCGGTCGGCGCCGGATCGCGGTGGAACATCCAGTACAGGATGCCCAGCGCGTACATGTTCTTGCAGCGGCCGCGGGCGCGGTTGTCGAGCGGCGAGTTGGCCAGCGCCTCCTGCGTGCGCGCCTCGAGGTCGACCTCGATCGTGCGGTAGCCCGACAGCGAGCCGTCGGTGCGCGGGTCCTTGTCGTACTTGGCCTTCTTCAGGTCGAGGGCCGAGAACGACGCCGTGTTGAGCAGCAGGATGCCGTCGCGCTTGAGTTCCTTGAGGTGGACCTTGAGCGCCGCCGGGTTCATCGCCACCAGCACGTCCGGGGCGTCGCCCGGTGTGTGGATGTCGAAGCTGGAGAAGCGCAACTGGAACGCCGACACGCCCGGCAGCGTGCCGGCGGGCGCGCGGATCTCCGCCGGGAAGTCCGGGAAGGTGGCGATGTCGTTGCCCATCAGCGCGGTGGTGCGCGTGAACTGGTCGCCGGTGAGTTGCATGCCATCGCCGGAGTCGCCGGCGAAGCGGATCACCGCCTGATCGAGGTCTTGCAGGTGCTTGTCGTGGACGGCCATCGAGGATCGTGCCGCGCGGGGCGGCGCGGGGAACGCCTCACCATAGCCGGACGTGCCGCCGACGCCACGGCGTCGCGTCCGCCGCCCGGGACGCCCGCCGCGGCCGGCCGCGCTTCAGTCGCCCGCGGCGGCGCGACGAAAGTACCGACGCCATGGCCACCGCTTCCGTCCGCTGCCGCGCGCTCGGCCTGCTCGCCGGCATCGCGCTCGCGGCCGGCGGCGCGGCCCAGCAGCACGGCGAGGGCTCCGGCAAGCCGGTCGCGGCGCCAGCGCCGCCGCAACAGCCGCCGGCGCCCGCGACGCACGCGCCGCTGCCGGAACTGCCGCCGCTCGCAGCGCTCGCCCACTGCCAGACCGGCAACGCCGCGCACGTGCGCGCCCGCGCGTCCGGCAAGCCGGCGCCGGCGCTGGCCGACCGGCCCGCCGGCGCTGGCAAGTACGTGTGCGCCGTGCTGGTCTGCGCCGACGCCGGCGTCGACGTGCCCGCGCTGCTGGGCCTCGCGCCCGCCGACGTGCTGATGCTGGCTGCCCCCGGTCCGTTCGCGTCGCCGGAGACCGTCGCCCTGCTCGAACGCACCGTCGCCGACCACCGCCTCTCGCTGGTGGTCGTGCTGGGGCACGCCGACTGCGCGTCGCTGGCGCGCCGGCCCGGCGGCGACGCGCTGCAGCGCCGCCGCGACGCCGCGCACGCCGAGGCGCAGCGCCGCGGCGATGCCTTGCCGCCCACCGTCGCGCGCATGCAGCGCGATCTGCTGCTCGCGAGTTCGGACGCGCTGCAGGCGAAGTCGACCGCAGGCGCCCTGCGCGTGCTGCCGGCGACCGTCGAGCCGGCGACCGGCGCGATCACGTGGCTGCACGCGCGCGCCGAGACGCTGCCGATCGCGCCAGTGAAGTGACCGACGGCGGTTCCGGCACTCGCCCCTCGCGCCCGGCCGCCGCCGCGCTTCAATGCGCCGCCCCCGCGCGCCGCGGCGCGCTGTCCTCGTCACTCCGCCCGCCGTCATGCTCACCCAGCTCGGTGCGTTCAGCCATCGCTTCGAAGCGCTCGTGCGACCGGCCCTGCCGCGCCTCGACGACGCGATCGCCGCGGCGGAGGCCACCCCTGCGGACGTGCCCGGCCGCGGCCTGCTCGGTCCGCTGCGCGAAGCCCGCCACCAGCTGCGCTCGCTGTGCGACAAGGTCGCCGAACAGCAGGCCTACGTGCTGGTGTTCGGCCCGCTGAAGAGCGGCAAGTCGACGCTGATGAACGCGCTCGCCGGCGCCTACGTCAGCGAAGTCACCAGCCTGCCGGCCTACCCGTGCCTCGTCTTCGTGGGCGCCGGGCCGCGCCGCGAGTACGTCGTCACCCGCCACGACGGCGCGCGCACGACGTGGGCCGACGCGCGCGACTGCGCCGCGCACGTCGAGACCGCGCACGGCGAGCTCGCGGCCGCGCTGCGCGCCGCCGAGCAGCAGGGCGTCGCGTTCGAGCCGCAGCAGCACTTTCCCGCCGCGATACGCCGCATCGACGTGCGCGTGCCCGACAGCGAGCTCGCGTCGACCGGCGCGGTGCTGGTCGACACGCCCGGTCTCTACACCCGCATGCGCTTCGGCTACGACCGCATGACGCGCGAGTTCCGCGACGCGGCGGCGTGCGCGGTGTACGTCGTGCGCACCGACACGCTGTTCCTCGAACAGGCCTTCGCCGAGTTCCACCGCCTGCTCGACCTGTTCTCGCGCGTGTTCCTGGTCGTCAACGTCGACAGCCGCAAGCGCGACGTGTCGCCCGACGGCAAGCTGGTGCCGAGCCTGGAGCAGTCGCATCCCGAACGCGTCGTCGAGGCGTTCGAGCGGCTGGCGATGACCGCGCCGCTGGCGCAGGCGCACGCGCAGGGCCGACTGCGCCTGTTCCCGGTCGACCTGATGCGCGCCGCCAGCCATGCCCTGCGCAAGGAGCCGGGCGAGGCCGCGCCGGCGGACTTCGCCGCCTTCCAGGGCGAACTGACGGCCTTCCTCGGCAGCGCCGAGTACATCGCCGCGTTCCTGCGCGACTCGCTGCAGCGCGCCCGCGCCGTGCTCGGCGACGCCGGCCTCCTGCTCGCCGGTCCCGACGCCCAGCGCCTGCAGCAGGGACTCGTCGCCGCTGCCGAACGGGCGGAGTGGCTCGCCGCCGAGGAACGCCGCGCCGCCGCCGCGGCCGCCAGCGAACTCGGCGCCGCCTTCGCGCCGCTGGCGACGGTCGTCACCGCCGAGGCCGAGCGCGCCGTGCGCGACTGTGGCGCCAAGCTGCTGCGCGGGCTCGGGGCGGCCATCGACACGTGGTTCCTGTCCGGGCACAGCCTGCATTGGCTGCTGCACGACCAGTGGCGACCGCTGGTGCGCGAGTTCCGCGACGACGTGACCACCGCCGTCCGTCGCGCCGTCGAGTCGGCGCTGGCCGTGCCCGGCGCCGGCGTCGCGCTGCCGGCTGCGACCGCCGACCTGCTGGCGCGCGCGGGCGTCGATCTGCGCACGCTGCTGCTGCGCACGCTCGAACAACTCGGCACGGTGGCGTGGCCCGACGAGCCGGTCGTGCCGATCGACTTCGGCGCGATCCCGCTGCGGCGCAGCGTCGTCGACCTCGTGACGTTCCGCAGCCTCGACCGCGTCCGCGAGCGGTTGCTCGGCCCCGCCACCGCGCCCGACGCCAAGGTGACGGCGAAGGACAAGGCGGCGCGGCTCGGCGAGACCGGCCGGTTGCATCTGCACCAGTGCGTCACCCGCTACCGCGGCGAACTCGGCCCCGCGACCACGGCGACGCTGCGGCGGCACTTCGACGCGCGCTTCGTCGCCGCCGCCGACGCGGCCCTGCGGCAGGCGCTGGCCGCCTACGGGCCGGCCTTGCGCGCGGAGCGCGACGCCGCGGCCGCCGCACGCGAACGGCTGCAGGCCCTGGCCGCGCCGCTGCGCGAACTCGCCGCCGCCGTGCACACGCGGCTCGACGGCCTGCACGAACTCGGCCGCGCCTTCGCGATCGACCTCGCGGCGCTGCCGCCGCGGCCGTCGGCGGCCGCCGACGAGGCGCTGCGCCGGCCTGAACCGGTGGCGTGAACCGCGCGGCCGCACGCGCAGCCGCGCGTGCCGCGACGCCGCACGCCAGGGGTCAGCGCCTCCTGGCCCCGCCACGGACGGGGCGATTGCGCGGCGGCGACACCACATCCTTCGGCTGCGCCGGGCAGGCCGCCTGCGCTACGGGGTTCGCGCCGCGGATCCACTGGCCAGCGATGTCCTTGCCAGCTTCTTGGCCGCGAAGATCCCGCGACTCCGCGTCCTACGTTTGCTCTGCTCGGTGCGCTCGGTGCCCTCTGTGATTCTACCGCTGCAGACGCCCGCGAGGCCGGCTCCACGCTGCCACGGCTCGCCGGGATCTGGCGGACCAGCGTCGTCGGCCACAAGGACGCCAAGGCGTCGCGCAAGCTGCCGCTGGACCTGACGCGCTGCGGCGAGCGAGCCGGCGGCGCGCGGGCGCTCAGGCCTGCCGGGCCAGCGCGCGGAAGCGCGCCAGCGTCGACCGCACGCGCGACAGCACTTCGTCGCCGGGCAGACCCATGAACAACTCGATCGCCTCGCGCACGGTGGAGACGCCGTAGACCGCGAACTTGCCGAGCGCGACCGCCTCGCACAGCTCGCTGTCGAGCATCAGGTCGCCGACGTTGGCCAGCGGCAGCACGACGCCCTGCTCGCCGGTGAGCCGCCGCGCCTCGCACAGCCGGAAGAACCCTTCGGCCTTGGCGTTGACGCCGCCGACTGACTGCACCTCGCCCTTCTGGTTGACCGAGCCGGTGATCGCCAGGTGCTGCGCCAGCGGCAAACCCGACAGCGAGCTCAGCAGCGCCAGCAACTGCGCCAGCGACGCCGAGTCGCCCTCGACGCCGTTGTACAGCTGCTCGAAGCAGATCGTCGCCTGCATGCACAGGGGGCCGTCGCGGCCGCACTCCTGCAGCAGGAACCCCTCCAGGATCATCACGCCCTTGTTGTGGATCGGGCCGGAGAGGTTGGCGAGGCCCTCGATGTTGACCAGCCCCGAGCGCTGCGCGGTGGCGACGCCCGAGTTGCAGGTGATGCGGCACGGCCGGCCGAACTCGATCGAACCGGTGTCGAGGACCGTCAGCGCGTTGATCTGCCCCACCACCGCGCCCTGCGTCGACAGCCGCGTGTAGCCGGCGGCGTACTCGCGCTCGGTCTGCTCCTGCGCGAGGTCGTGGCGCTGCCGCTGCATGCGGACGGTGCGCTCGACGTGGTCGCGCGTGATCGACCGCGCGCCTTCCTGGTCGCACAGGTGCGAGGCCTCGCGCGCGAGGTCGCCGATCTCGCTGTAGCGCGTGATCAGGCGGTCGCTGCGGCCGGCGGCGCGGGCCCCGTACTCGGCAACCGCGGCGAGTCCGGTCGGCGAGAACGGCCGCAGCTTCTCGGTCTCGGCCAGCCACGCGAGGTAGTCGGCGTAGCGCGCGAGGTTGCCCGTCTCGACCGGGATGGTCGCGTCGAACTCGGCGTGGATCTTGAAGATCTGGGGGAACTGCGGGTCCTCGGCCGCCAGCTGCTCGTAGACGCCCGGCTCGCCGATCAGCACGACCTTGAGGTCGAGCGGGATCGACTCGGGCTGCAGCGAGCCGACCTGCGCGCCCGACGACTGGTCGAACTCGCGGATCTCCAGGCGGCCGCTCTGCAGCGTGCGCTTGAGCTGCGTCCACACGCCCGGCTCGCGCAGCACGTCGAGGCAGCGCAGCACCAGGTACCCGCCGTCGGCGCGCAGCAGCGCGCCGGGGTTGACGTGCATGGCGCCGGAGCCCGAGCCGTCGGGCGGCGGCGTGATCGTGCCGAACAGGTTGCCGAACGTCGGGTTCGTCTCCAGCACGACGGGGCACGCGTCGTGGAACGACGTCTTGACGATGCGGGCGTGGAACTCGCCCAGCCGCGGCTCGGCCGGCGCCTCGGGCGCGGACTCGTCGCCCTCCTCGTCGCCGTCGCCGTCGGCGGCTACCCACTGGTGGAGGTGGCGCTCGAGGTACTCGCCGGCGGCGTCGAGCCAGTCGGCGACCTCGGGCTGGTCCCAGCGGCGCTGGAACTCCTTCTGGTGCAGGCGGATGACCTTCCACGCGAGCTGCCGGTCCATCGTCCGCAGCTCCTCGAACAGGCGCGCGTGCTCCTCGCGCATGCGGTCGTTGACCTCGTCGAGGCGTTCGACCAGCTGCTCGCGGTGCCGCAGCAGCTTGTCGCGCTCGGCCTCGCTGACCTTGCCTTCGTGCACGTGCGCCAGCAACGCGTCGAGCGTGATCGGCTCGCCGTCGACCACCGGGTAGATGTCGGTGGTCGAGGCGCCGCCCTGCGACTGGAAGCGCACCAGCGCGCAGCCCTGCTTCTGCGCCTGCCGCTGCAGGGCGTCCATGATGCGCCGTTCGCGCAACTGGCTGGCGCGCTGCACGACGCGGCGCGACATGCGGTGCGGCCGCGAGCGCAGGGCAGCGACGAGGTGGCCGTGCAGCGCGCGACCGAGTTCCAGCAGCTGGTCGCGGAAGCCGCCGGCCTTGCCAGGCGGCAGCGACACCAGCAGCGGACGGTTCGGATCGCGGAAGTTGTGCGTGAACACGCGGTCAGGCGTGCGCCGACAGACCGGCTGGATGTCGCGCAGCAGCAGTTCGACGACGGCCGTGCGCCCCGACCCCATCAGGCCGGAGACGAAGAGGTGGTACCCCTGCGCGTGGATCGACAAGCCGGTGCGCAGCGCCGCCATCGGCCGATCCTGGCCGAGCAGGAACGCCGCCGTCGGCGGCGTGCCGGACGCCTTCAGTGGCGGGCAGTTCCAGCGCAGCCGCTCCAGCGGCAGGCGCAGGCTCTCGACCGTCGCCGCGACGCTCGCCGCCGCGGCCGCGCGCGGCCCGACGCTGCGCGCGCGCACCGGCCCGCCACCGCCCGACTTGCCCGGGTTCTTCGCCTTGCCCTTCATGCCACGGTTCCCGCCGCATGTGCGGCGCCTCGGATCGCCATGCGCGCCGTGCCCATCACGTGCGCGCCACCAACACCGGGCACGGCGCCGCCTTGAGCACTTCGCCGGCGGTGTTGCCGAGCAGAGCCTTCATCAGGCCGGTGCGACCGCGCGAGCGGACCAGGATCAGGTCGACCTGCTGCACCAGCGCCTCCTTCAGGATCTGCTCCTCGACGTCCTCGGCGAACGTCAGGTGCCCGAGCGCCTGGACGCCGGCGGCGGCCGCCTGATCGACCAACTGCTGCAGGATGCCGCGCACTTCGTCGCGCAGCGCCTTCTCGAAGTCGCCGGTGCCGGAGCGCGCGCGGTGGCCGCCGATCAGGTTGACCGTCGTCGGCGTGTCGATGACGGCGAACAACAGCAGGTCGGCGCGCAGTTGCGCCGCGAGTCCGATCGCGTAGCCGAGGTCGAGATCGCGGCGTTCCGCGAGTTCGACCGGAGCCAGGATGCGGCGCACGACCTGAGCCACCATGGCGGGCAACCATACGCGTCGGCGCAGGCATTTCGAGCCTGGATCCGCTACCCTGCGGCGCCGCGAATCCGCACCGGAGCCCAGCGCTTGGACCTGCAGAGCCTCAAGATCGATCGCGCTGCCGCAGCGCCGCGCCGCCGCAACCCGTGGCCGCTGCGCGTCGCGGTCCTCGCGCTGCTCGGCGGCGGCCTGTGGCTCTTCCAACCGTCGGTCGCCGCCTTCGTCGACCGCGTGCGCCTGCCGGTCGTGCGCGCGGCGGTCGTGACCGAGGCCGCGCCCGCTGCCGCAGCGGCGATTCGCGGCGCCGCCGCCAATGGCTACATCGTCGCGGCGCGGCGCGCCGCGCTGTCGTCCGACGTGCCGGGCCGCATCGTCGAATTGGCGGTCAAGGAAGGTTCGGTGGTCAAGAAGGGCGACATCGTCGCGCGACTCTTCGCCGACGAGTTCCGCGCGTCGCTGCAGCGCGCCGAAGCCGACGTGGCGACCGCCGACGGTTCGGTCCAACGCGCGATCGCGGCTGCGGCCACCGCGGCTGCCGACGTCGTCCAGGCCGAGGCAGCCGCCGCGAGCGCGCAGGCGCAGGCGAACGAGGCCGTGGCCGTCCTGCGGTACCTCGAAACCGAGTTCGCCCGCGTCGAAGAACTGGCGCGCAACGGCGACGCCAGCGCGCGCGACCTCGACCGCGCCCGCAGCGACCGCGACGCGCAAGCGGCGCGCGCCGCCGCCGCCGCCGCCGGCGAGCGCAGCGCCGCTGCCGCCGTCGAAGTGGCCGTGCGGCGCAACGCCACCGCCGCCGAGGACGTCGCCGTGGCCAAGGCGCAGGCGGTCTCGGCCCGCGCCGGACGCGACCTCGCCAAGGCCACGCTCGACAAGACCGACGTGCGGGCGCCGTTCGACGGCGTCGTCGTGCTGAAGGACGCCGAGGTCGGCGAGGTGGTGTCCCCCAACGTCGTCGGCGGCACCACCGCGCGCGGCGCGGTGTGCACCATGGTCGACTTCGACTCGCTCGAAGTGCAGGCCAACGTGCCGGAGACGACGCTTGCCTCGGTGCGCCAGGGCGCGCCCGCCGACGTGTTCCTCGACGCCTTCCCCGACGAACGGTATCCCGGCGTCGTCGACCGCATCTGGCCGACCGCCGACCGCCAGAAGGCGACGGTCGAGGTGCGCGTCAAGCTCGGCCGCAAGGACGATCGGCTGCGCCCCGAGATGGGCGTGCGCATCGTCTTCCGCGCGGCCGACGCGCCCGAACCGGAAACCAGCGGCGAGAAGCCGCGCATCGTCGTGCCCGAGCAGGCGCTCGCAACGCTCGACGGCGCCGTCGGCGCCTTCGTGCTCGACGGCGACGTCGCGCGCTTCCGCAAGGTGACGACCGGCGAGCGCAAGGGCGGCCGCGTCGTCGTCGCGGCAGGACTGCAGAAGGACCAGCGCATCGTGCTGGCGCCGCCGGCGTCGCTGCGCGACGGCGACCGCGTCCGCGTGCAGACCGACTGACCGGCCGCCGACGCCCCGCCCGGCCACGCAGCCCCCCGCCTCCGCATCCCCCATGGCCGAAGCCATCCAACTACGTTCCGTCACCAAGGCCTACCAACGGGCCGGCGAATCGCTGCGCGTGCTCGACGAGCTCGACCTGACGATGGCCGGCGGCACGTTCTACGCGCTGATGGGCCCGTCGGGCTCCGGCAAGACGACGCTGCTCAACCTCGTCGGCGGCCTCGACCACGCCGACAGCGGCGCGGTCCTGGTCGGCGACGTCGACCTCACGCGGCTCGACGGCGGCGAACTGGCGGCGTGGCGCGCCGGCAACGTCGGCTTCGTGTTCCAAGGCTTCAACCTGCTGCCGGTGCTGACCGCGCGCGAGAACGTCGAGCTGCCGCTGCAGCTGACGCCGCTGTCGCGCCGCCAGCGCCGCGCCCAGGCCGAGCGCGCCCTGCAGCTCGTCGGCCTCGGCGATCGCATGGACCACAAGCCGCGCGAGCTGTCCGGCGGCCAGGAGCAGCGCGTCGCCATCGCCCGCGCCATCGCCACCGACCCGCAGGTGATCCTCGCCGACGAGCCGACCGGCGACCTCGACCGCACCACCGCCGACGCCGTGCTGCAGCTGCTGCAGCGGCTCAACCGCGAGCTCGGCAAGACCATCCTGATGGTCACGCACGATCCGCAGGCCGCCGGCTACGCCGACAAGATCATCCACCTCGACAAGGGCAAGCTCGGCCGCATCGAGACCAACCCGGGGAGGGGCTGAGCGATGCCCTGGAAGCTGCTCTGGCGCAACGTCGTCGGCCACCCGGTGCGCTCGCTGCTCACCGTCGGCGCCGTCGCCGTGGCGGTGTTCCTCGTCTGCGTGCTGAACGCGGTCACCAGCGGCCTGACGCGCACGCTCGACGCCGCGGCGGCCAACCGCCTGCTGGTGCAGTCGGCGGTCAGCCTGTTCGTCGACCTGCCGCTCTCCTACCAGCAGAAGATGGCGTCGGTGCCTGGCATCGAGGCCATCTGCAAGTGGCAGTGGTTCGGCGGCCGCTACGAGCAGGACAAGGGCGGCTTCTTCGCGCAGTTCGGCATCGACCCCGAGACGTTCCTGCCGAGCTACCCGGAGATGAAGATCACCAAGGGCAGCTACGACGACTTCAAGAAGCTGCGCACCGCCTGCGTCGTCGGCGACGAACTCGCCGACAAGTACGGCTGGCAGGTCGGCCAGACGGTGCCGATCAGCGGCACGATCTTCCAGCGCACCGACGGCCGGCCGTGGGAGTTCACCGTCGCCGCGATCTACCGCAGCAGCTCGCCGGCGGTCGACAACCAGACGCTGTGGTTCCAGTTCGACTACCTGCGCGAGTCGCTGGAGCAGGGCGGCGCCACCGGGCCGCTCGGGGTCGGCGTCTACATGCTGCGCATGGCGCCGGGCACCGACCCGGTGGCGGTGCAGCAGGCCGTCGACGCGATGTTCGAGAACGGGCCGCAGCGCGTGCAGACGACCACCGAAGCCGAGTTCAACCGGCAGTTCATCTCGATGCTCGGCGACGTGCCGACGCTGCTGCAGATGATCGGCGGCGCCGTGCTGTTCGCGATCTTCTTCGCCGTGCTCAACACCATGCTGATGGCCGGCCGCGAACGCACGCGCGACCTCGGCGTGATGAAGGCGCTCGGCTTCACCGACCGCGCGACCGGCATGCTGCTCGTCGCCGAGTCGCTGCTGCTGTGCGGACTCGGCGCCGCCGCCGGCATCGGCGTCGGGCTGCTCGCCGAGGCGCCGTTCGCGGTCGCCACCGCCAGCTTCCTGCCGGGCTTCGGCTTCGACGAAGGCACGCTGCTGCTCGGCGCCGCGATCGCGGTCGGCGTCGGCCTCGTCGCCGGCGTGCTGCCCGGCCGCCGCGCCGCCCGCCTGACCGCCATCGCCGCGCTGCGGGAGGTCGGCTGATGGCCCTCGTCCCCCTGCGGTACAACCTGCGCAGCCTGTTCGTGCGCAGCTCGGCCACGGCGCTGACCGTCTGCGCCATCGGCGCCACGGTCGCCGTGCTCGCGGGCATGCTGTCGCTGCAGCAGGGCTTCGCCACGCTGTTCCAGGAGCGCGGCCGCGCCGACGTCGCGGTGTTCCTGCGCAAGGGCGCGACGTCCGAGGGCGAGTCGGGCCTGACGCGCGAACAGTGCGACATCCTGACCAAGGAGGTGCCCGAGGTCGAACGCAGCGGCAACGGCGCGCCGCTCGCCAGCGCCGAGCTGTTCCTCGCCGTGCGCCTGCGCAAGTTCGACGGCGGCGAGACCAACGTCGCCATCCGCGGCGTCGAGCCGCTGTCGTTCGCCGTGCAGGGCGACGACCTGCGCGTCGTCGAGGGCCGGCGCTTCGAGCCGGCCAGCGACGAACTGATCGTCGGCGAAGGCCTGCTCGACCGCATCGCCAACTGCCGCGTCGGCGACGTGCTGCGCATCAACACGGTGACCTTCCGCATCGTCGGCACGTTCGCCGGCAAGGGCGGCTACCGCAGCGAGATCTGGGGCGACCTCGACCGGCTCGGCAAGGCGCTGGAGCGGCCGGTCGCCAGCCGCGTGATCGCCAAGGTGCGCGAAGGGACGGACTTCGCCGCCATCACCGAGCGTTACGCCAGCGATCTGCGCGTGCAGCCGAAGGCGCAGAGCGAGCGCGAGTACCTCAAGAGCCAGACCGGCGACCTGTCCAAGCGCTTCACGCTGCTCGGCGGCTTCCTCGCCGTGATCATGGGCATCGGCGCGATCTTCACCGGCACCAACTCGCTGCTCGGCACGATCAGCGCGCGCTCGCACGAGATCGGCATCCTCAAGGCCGTCGGCTACCGGCCGTTCGCCATCTTCGCGTCGTTCCTGTTCGAGGCCGTGCTGCTCGGCGTGCTCGGCGGCCTCGCCGGCTGCCTGCTGGTGCTGCCGTTCCAGGGCGCCGAGACCGGCACGATGAACCAGACGTTCTCCGAGGTGACGTTCGCGTTCCGCACGACGCCGGCGGTGATGCTCGACGCGGTCGCGTTCGCGGCGGCGCTCGGGTTGTTCGGCGGCATGATGCCGGCGTGGCGCGCGGCGCGCATGACGCCGACCAAGGCGCTGCGGCGCACCTGACCGCACCGTGCGCCCCGTTCTCGGCTTGTACCGCGACGCCTTCGGCGGCCTGCCGCGCCTGACGTGGCTGCTGTGCGCGGCGGCGTTCCTCAACCGCTGCGGCTCGATGGTGGTGCCGTTCCTCGGACCCTACCTCAAGGCGAAGTTCGGCATGGCCGCGGACCAGGCCGGGCTCGTCGTCAGCCTGTACGGCGTCGGCGCGATCCTCGGCAGCTGGCTCGGCGGCGCGCTTACCGACCGCATCGGGCCCGTGCGCCTGCAGGTCGGTGCGCTCGCGGCCTCGGCTGTGTGGATGCTGCTGATGACGCAGTGCGGCGCGCTCGCGACGCTGGTGCCGGCGGTGTTCGTCCTCGGCCTGCTCAACGACGCCTTCCGCCCCGGCAGCAACACCGCCGTGGCGCAGAGCGTGCCGCCGCACCTGCGGCGCAAGGCGCTGTCGCTCAACCGCTTCGCCCTCAACCTCGGCTGGGCGTGCGGGCCGACGATCGGCGGCTACCTGATCGAACTCGACTTCGTCTGGATGTTCGTCGCCGACGGCCTCACCTGCGCCCTGGCTGCGCTGTGGCTGGCGCAGGTGCTGCGGCAGTGGTCGCCCGTGGCCGCCGAACCAGACGGCGCCGCCGCCGAGGACGTGGTCGCGGCGGCGCGGCCGGCGAGCCCGTGGCGCGACGGCCACTTCGTGCGGCTGATGGTCGCCAACACGTTCGTGCTGCTGGCGTTCATGCAGTACTTCGCCACCGGCACGCGCGTGTTCGTCGACCAGGGCTGGGGCGAGGCCGCGGTCGGCTGGTTCCTCGCCGTCAACCCGATCCTGATCACGCTGTTCGAGATGCCGGTCGTGCACGCCATGCGCGCGCGCCGTCCGCTGCCCGCGGTCGCGCTCGGCGCGTTGGTCATCGGGCTCGGTTACCTTTGCTTCCTGCTGCCGTGGGGCGGGCCCGCCATCGTGCTCGGCATGGCGATCGTCGCCGGCGGCGAGCTGCTGCAGATGCCGATGCTCGGCGCGCACGTCAACGACATCGCCCCCGACCGCGCCCGCGGCGCCTACAACGGCGCCTACGGTGTGAACTTCACCTTCGCGCTGGTGTTCGCGCCCGCCCTCGGCGGCTTCGTCTACGAGCGCATGGGCGCCGACGCGCTGTGGTGGTCGTGCGCCGTGCTGGGCTCGATCGGCGCGCTGCTGTTCGCCGCCGAGGCGGCGCGGGCGCGCCGCAGCGCGGCCGCTTGAGGGCGCCAGGACGGCCCGGCGGGAGCTCGGGCGCGGGCGTGCGTCGACGCGGTCAGGCTTCCGGCCGCTGCTGCTGCAGGTCGGCCATCGCCACCCACTGCGCGCCGCCGCTCGGCTTGAACCACACCGCCTCGTCGGCGACCTGCAGCGCGCCGTCGGCCAACCGGAACTGCACGAGCACGGCGTCGGCGCGCTGGTCGTCCCAGTCCATGTAGCGGTCGTTGCTGACGACGAGGCCGCGATGCGCGGCGGCGAAGCGCAGCACGTGCTCGTCGGCGAACTCGTCGCGCGGCACCACGGCGTAGCGCGGCCGGCCCGGCGTGACGTCGGCGCAGCGCGCGCGCAGCACGTCCTGCACCTCCGGCCGGCAGCGACGCGCGGTGTTGTGGTCGATGAACACCATCACCGGCAGGTCGGGCCGCCAGGCCGCCGCCCACGCCATGACGAGTTCGAGCCGCTGCAACGGCTGCGCCCTGCTGCTGGCGATCACGTTGGCGCCGTCGACGACGATGGCGCCGCGCGCCGGCGGCAACGGCAACGGCGCGCGGTGGCGCAGGCTCGCCATCACGCCGCCTTGCGCGTCGACCGGCGCAGCACGACGACCGCGAGCGCGAACACGCCGAGCGCCAGCCAGCCCTGCAGGTCGGTGAATGGCCCCGCGGCGGCGCGCTTGCCCTGGACGTACGTCCACGCGGCGATGCCGACGCCGGCAAGGCCTTCGCCGGCGACGAAGCCCGACGCGCACAGCACGCCGTTCTCGACGTCGAGTCGGTCCTTCGGCGCCGACTCGGCCCAGCGCCGCACGCAGCCGCCGACGAACACCGCCGCCAGCGTCGACAGCGGCAGGTAGATGCCGAGCGCGAACGGCAACGCCGGCAGGCCGGCGAGCATGCCGGTGCACGACACGAGCCCGCCCATCACCAGCAGGTCCCACGGCAGGCTGGCGCCGAGCACCGCCTCCACCATCGTCTGCATCAGGCGCGCCTGCGGTGCGGCGAGGCCGTCGTCGCCGAAGCCGTAGGTCTTGCCCATCGCGATCACCACCGCGGCGACGACCCAGCAGGCGACGCTGGCCGCGATCAGCTGGCCGTACTGCTGCCGCCACGGCGATGCGCCGACGAGCCAGCCGGTCTTGAGGTCCTGGCTGATGTCGCCGGCCTTCGACGCGGCGACGCAGACCACCGTGCCGATGGTCAGCACCGCGGCCTGCGCGGCGATGCCCTTCCAGCCGAGCGCGAGGAACAAGCCGGCGCTGCCCGCGAGCGTGATCAGCGCCATCGCGGAGGTCGGGTTGGAGCTCACGCCGATCACGCCGACGAGGCGCGAGGACACCGGCACGAACAGGAAGCCGAACACGCCGACGCCCGCCGCGGCGAGGAGGCGGCCGCCGAACGACAGGTCGCCGGCGAAGATGCCGGGCACGAGCGCGAGCGCTGCAACCAGCGCGGCGAGGCCGCCGACGAGCACGGCGCCCGGCACGTCCCGATCGCGGTCGTCGCCGCCGTCGCCGGCGGCAGCGCCCGCGCCGACGCCGCGCGCCACCGCGCGCAGCGATGCCAGCATCGTCGGCGCCGTCTTGACCACGGTGAACAAGCCGGCCGCCGCTACCGCGCCAGCGCCGACGTACAGCAGGAAGCGCGCCTTGACGTCCTTCGGCCCGAGCGCCACCGCGCCGTCCTTGCCGGCGTCGAGCAGGCCGGCGAGGTGCGTCGTGGTGACCAGCGGGTAGAGCACCAGCGACGACAGCACCGCGCCCGACACCATCACCGCGGCCGCGCGGAAACCGACCAGGAAGCCGACCGCCATCAGTGCGGGCGCGAGGCTCAGCGCCACCTTGCCGTTGGGCAGGAACGACGGCGACCACGACACTTCCTCCGGCAGCGCGTGCAGCGCGCCGAAGAACAGCTTCATCGCCGCGCCGACGGCGATGCCGACGACGATCCAGCGGCCGCCGCGGCTGTCGCCCTGCGTCGCGCGCAGCACCTCGGCGCAGGCGCGGCCTTCGGGGTACGGCAGTTCGGCGTCGGCCTGCACGATCAGCAAGCGCCGCAGCGGCACCATCGCCAGGATGCCGAGCACGCCGCCGGCCATCGCCAGCAAGCCCACCTGCCAGACCTCCGGCGCCTGCCCCCACAGGAACAGCGCCGGGATGGTGAAGATGGTGCCCGAGGCCAGCGAGCTCGACGCGCTGCCGACCGTCTGGGCCATGTTGGTCTCCAGGATCGTGCCCTTGCGCGGGAACAGCTGGAACGCCAGCGCCGACAGCACCGCGATCGGGATCGACGTCGAGACGGTGAGTCCGGCCTTGAGCCCGAGGTAGGCGTTGGCGGCGCCGAACAGCACGCCGAACACGAGGCCGGCGAGCACGGCCTTGAGGGTGAACTCGGCGAGACGCGGCGGCGGAGCCGGCGTGGCGGTCATGGCGCGCCGTTCTACGCCGCGGTGCGCGCGCGGGCCACTTCGCGCCGGCAACGCCCCGTCCGATCTACGGCCCGTCCGACTACGGCCCGTCTGACCACGGCCCGTCCGATGGCGAACCGTCCGATGGCGAACCGTCCGCGGCGCAAGCGCCGGCAATCGGCGCATCCGGCAGCGACACGTCGAGCGCGCGCAGGCCGATGCCACCGAGCCGCTCCTCGACGACGCCCTTCACCACGTACGGACCGCGGCCCTGCAGCAGGCCGCCGCACCGCTGCCACGTCGCCGGGAACAGCGTCGCCTCGACGATGCCGGTGCCGTCCTCCAGCGTGATGAAGCACATGCCGCCGACCTCGGTGCGGTGGCCGCGGAAGGCCACGGCGAAGCCGCAGACCAGCACGGTCGCCCCCAGGCGCTCGCCGAGCCGGCCGCACGGCACGCAGCGGCCGAGCACCGGCAGGGCGCCGCGCCGCCACAGCACGTCGACCGGGTGGTGCGCGAGCGTGAAGCCGAGCAGGCGCAGTTCGGCCTCGGCGCGGCGCACGGCGTCGAAGTCGGGCAGCGGCGGGTAGGCGACCTCGCGCGGCGCCACCGCATCGGCGAACAGCACGTCGTTCGTCGCCGCGGCCGCCGCGCGCGCCGCGCGCACGCCGTGCGGCGCGCTGGCGACCTGCAGCCGCCACAGCAACTCCGGCCGCGTCTGGCCGAACGCGTCGCAGGCGCCGACCTGCACCAGCGCCTCGGCCTCGTCGCGCGCCGGATGCGCGCGCCGCAGGAAGTCGGCGAACGAGCGGAACGGTCCGCCCGCCTGCCGCGCCGCCAGGATCGCCTGCACGGCGCGCGCCGACACGCCGCGGACGTGGCGCAGGCCGATGCGCACGGTGTCGAGGTCGAGCAGTTCGTGGTCGTCGCCGCCGCCCTGCACGCACGGCGGCCGCAGCGTCGCGCCGAAGCGTTTGGCGTCCTCGGCATACACGCCGGGCGCGAAGTAGCCGGCCTCGTGGCGCAGCACGGCGGCGAGGAACGCCGCCGGCCAGCGCGCCTTGAGCCACAGGCAGCGCCACGACAGCCGCCCGTACGACACCGCGTGCGCCTTGCAGAACGAGTAGCCGGCGAAGCGCGCCATCTCCGCCCACGCCTGCTCGATCGCCGCGCGCGGCAGGCCGCGGCGCAGCCCGGCGACGACGAACGCGTCGACCTCGGCCGGGCCCACGCCGCCGCGCTTGCCGAGCCGACGCCGCAGCGTGTCGCCGGCGGTCGCGTCCATGCCGGCGACCGCCATCGCCGCGCGGATGACGTCCTCCTGGTAGAGCATGATGCCGAAGGTGTCGGCGAACGCCGCCGCCAGCAGCGGGTGCGGCGCGTTCGCCGGCTCGAGGCCGCGCGCGCGCCGGACGAACGCCTCCTTCATGCCCGACGCCGCCGGCCCCGGCCGCACCAGCGCGATCGCCTGGATGACGCGCTCCTGGCTGTCGGCGGCCATCTGCTGCAGCAACTGCCGCATCGCCGGCGACTCGATCTGGAAGCAGCCGAGCGTGCGCCCCTGCCGCAGCAGCGCCACCGCGCGGACGTCGTCCTCGGCGATCTGTTCGAGGTCGGCCACCGCCGCGCCGTGCGCTGCCGCCATCGCCGCGGTGTCGGCGACGATCGACAGCGCGCGGTTGCCGAGCAGGTCGATCTTGACCATGCCGAGCGCCTCGACGAACTGCATGTCGTACTGCGTGACGACGACGCCCTTGGCGGCGCGTTCGAGCGGCGCATGCCGCGCGATCGGATCAGGCGTGATGACGACGCCGCCCGGATGCACGCCGAGGTGCCGCGGCGCGGCGAGCAACCGCTGCGCCAGCGCCACCAGCAGCCGCTCGCGCGCCGGCGGCAGCAGGTCGCCCTCGCCCGGCCCGGCGGGATCGCCGCGCTCGCCCGCCTTGCCGCGCGCGTAGAACCCCGGCGTGCGCCCCACCACCTCGGCGAGGTCGAGGTCCGGCCGGTCCTGCCACGGCAGCAGCTTGCTGCGCCGCGCCGCCTCGGCCGGCGGCAGGCCGAGCGCCTTGGCGGCTTCCTGGTAGGCGGCGCGCGGCCCGCAGGTCGTGTAGGTGGCGATGCGGGCGACGCGGTCGCGGCCGAAGCGCTCGTAGACGGCGTCGATCAGTTCGTCGCGGCGGCGCCAGCAGAAGTCGAGGTCGATGTCAGGCAGGTCGCCGCGCTCGGCGTTGAGGAAGCGCTCGAACAACAGGCCGTGGCGCAGCGGGTCGGCGTCGGTGAGGCCGAGGCAGTACGACACCAAGCTGTCGGCGGCCGAACCGCGGCCCAGGCACGGGATGCCGCGCGCACGCGCCATGCCGGCGATGCTGGCGACGGCGAGGAAGTACGGCGCGAAGCCCATGCGCTCGATCACCGCCAGTTCGCGCTCGCAGCGGTCGCGCGCCGCCGGCGCGTCGCCGCAGCGCGCGCGCAGGCCGGCGAACGCGAGCCGCCGCAGTTCGTCCGCGGCGGTCGCGCCGGCCGGCAGTTCGACCGGCGGGAAGATCGGCTGCGCGCGCGACGGGAAGGCCAGAGTGCAGCTCGCCAGCACCTCCTCGGCGGCGTGCAGCGCGGCAGGCTGGTCGTCGAAGCCGTCGCGCTGCTGCGCGGCGGACGGCAGGCAGGCCCACGGCGGCGCTTGCGTGATGCCGCGCAGATCGACGTCGGCGTCGCCGCCGCGCAAGCCGCGGTTCCACTTCACCGCCAGGAACAACTGGTGCAGCGCGCGGTCCTCGGGCCGCGGAAACCACACGTCGCGCACCGCGCACAGCGTCAGGTCGAGGTCGCGCGCGACCTCGACGAGCTGTTGCCGCGGCCAGCCCGGGGCCGGATCGGGCAGCTTGCGGCCCGTAGCCGGCTCGCTCGCCTCGGGCGCGTCGAGATCGACCGCGCGGCTCGGCGCGCCGGTGCGCGGCGGCAGGCCGACGCGCAGCGTCTCCGGCCCCAAGCGCACCGACAGCTCGGGCAGCAACCGCACGTCGCTGCAGACGATCCACAGGCCCTCGGCGTGCCGTTCGCACGCGCGCGCGAGGTCGAACGGCTGCTCGCCCGCGACGCCGTTGCGCTCGCTCAGCAGCGCGCACAGCGAGCGGTAGCCGGCGCGGTCGCGCGCGAGCGCGACGAGGCGCCGGCCGCCGACGACGAGTTCGCTGCCGAACACCGCGCGCAGGCCAAGGCGCGCCGCCTCCTGCGCGAACGGCCACAGGCCGTACAGCGCGTTGGTGTCGGCGAGGGCGAGGTGCGACAGCCCGCAGCGCACGGCCTCCTCGCACAGCGCCCGCGGCGAGGCCGGGGCGGTGAGCAGCGAGTAGTGCGTGCGCGCGAGCAGCAGGGCCACCCGCGCGGTATACCTAACGGAACACGAACATCAAGCCGCCCGCCACAGGCGCAGCGGATTGGCTACTCGTCGTCGTCTTCGTCGAAGCGGCGGTTGCCGCGGCGGCCGTGGAACGGGTCCTCGCTGTCGCCGTCGCCGCCGGCGCGGCGCTTTGGCGGCGCGCCGCGGCGCTGTTCCTGTTCGCGCTCGCGCTTGGGCCGCGCATCCGGGCCGAAGCTGCGGCCGCGCGCCTGGCCGTCGTCGGTCGGCCGCGCGCCGCCGCCGGCGGTGCTGGCGCCACCGCCACCCGTGGCGCCGACGGGGCGCGGCCCGAAGCCGCCGCCCGCGGGCCGCGGCCCGCCAAAGCCACCGCCGGCAGGGCGCGGTCCACCGGGCCCGCCGGGCCCCGCACGCCGCTCTTCGGCCTCGGTCACGCGCAGCTGGCGCGCGCCGAACACGGCGCCGTCCATTGCCGCCATCGCCGCCTTGGCCTGCTCTTCGGTCGCCATTTCGACGAAGGCGAAGCCGCGCGGTCGCTGCGTCTCGCGATCGAGCACAACGTGCACACGTTCGACGGTGCAGCCGCCCTTGGAAAACGCCTCGCGCAGCGAGGCCTCGTCGGTGTCGTACGGCAGATTGCCGACGTACAGTCGCTTGCCCATTTCGGGGTATGGCTTCCTCGGGACGTAACTCAGGTCCCACGCGCCGACCGACGAGGAAGCCGCCTCGTCGAGGATCCGGTCCGGTTGGTCGCGTGCCGCCGCGGTTGCATGGATGGACCGCGGGTCGGGCAGGATGATACCGGCACCCCGCCGAGCGGAAAGCGGGGCCGCCGACTTTCCCCTGTTGGCCCGCCGCAGGCGAGCCTAGTCTCGCCGCTATGCGCTCGCCGTGTGCCACCATGTCGTCGTGGGCGGTGACCGCCCTGTTCGCCCTTGCCATCGGCTGCAGCGGGCCCGATCCGGCAGCCGCCCAACCGGTACCTGCGCAACCGGTACCCGCCCAATCGGGGCCGACCCAGCCGGTCCCCAGCCAACCGGCACCGGCGCAGCCAGCTCCCGCCGCCCCCGCCCCGACCGCACCTGCCGCCATGCCCGACCCGACCCCGGCCGCCTCCCCGTCGACTCCCCCGGCACCGGCCGCGTCGGCGGTCGCGACATTCGCCAACGGCTGCTTCTGGTGCACGGAGGCCGTGCTCGAACAGCTGCCGGGCGCGATCGACGTCGTCAGCGGCTACATGGGCGGCGACGTCGACGACCCGACCTACGAGCAGGTGTGCGGCGGCGAGACCGGCCACGCCGAGTGCGTGCAGGTGACCTTCGACCCGAGCAAGGTGACCTTCGCCCAGTTGCTCGACTGGTTCTTCCGCTCGCACGACCCGACCACGCTCAACCGCCAGGGCGCCGACGTCGGCACGCAGTACCGCTCGGCGGTGTTCTTCCACTCCGACGAGCAGAAGGCGCAGACGCAGGCCGCGATCAAGCAGTTCCAGCCGTCGTTCGGGTCGCCGATCGTGACCGAGGTCGCGCCAGCGAGCCGATTCTGGCCGGCCGAGGCCTACCACCAGGACTACTTCCGCCGCAACCCGAACCAGGGGTACTGCCGCATGGTGATCGCGCCGAAGCTGAAGAAGCTCGGCCTGCAAGGCGGCAAGTAACGCCGTCAGCGGCGCGTCCAATCCTGCGTCTGGATCGCGCGCGCCGCGGCGCCTTCGCCGACCAGTTGGCGGCACGTGATGCGCTCGAAGTCGCCGAGGTCGATCTCGATCCGGCACGGCTGCACGCTGCCGTCGGTCGGTTCGACGATGCGCCCGGTCAGCGCCATGCCGTCGCGCCACGACGGGCTCGGCGCGCCCTCGCACTCCAGCGCCCACGTCGTCAGGGTGTCGCGCCAACTCGACGTGAAGCGCTCGCGCAGCGCGTCGTAGCCGAGCACCTGCGATGCGGCGACCGCCGCGCCGCCGAGCTCGTAGGTGAAGTCGAGTTGCACGTAGCGGCCGCCGAGGAGCGCCTTGCCCTGCATGCGGCCGCGGCCGGTGACGGGTTCGGCGCCGGCGCGGAGGGTGCGCACGGCGACGTCCCACTCGCCGACCAACCGCTGCAACAGCGCGTGCCGCTCACCGGGCTGCGCCAGTTGATGGCTGCGCTGCAGCGCGTCGGCCGGCGGCGGCGCCGGCAGCGGCTGCGGATCCTGCTCCCGCGACGCGCGCATGGCAGCCAGCGCCGAAGGCGGCGCGAACGCGGGCCAGAGCACGGCGGCGACGGCGAACATGGACGACAGGACGCAGCGCATGCCGGCATCGTGCGCGGCGCCGGCGAACGGTCCAGTCCTGCCTTTGTGAACGCGCGAACTGCCGTAGGCTGCCGCCGACGACGATGGCGCTCGACGAACCAGAACCTCCTGCCGCGCCAGCGCCCACCGCGGCGCGCGGCCGCGCGTTGGCCGCAACGGCGCGCAGCGGCCTTGGCGCCCTCGTCACTCGCGTGCGACGGCGCGCTGCGCCAGGGCTGCTGGCGCTCGCCACGCTCGCAGCCCTGTGGCTGCTCGGCGGCCGCGACGACGGCCGCCGCACGTGGCCGCGCCCCGCCATCCTGCAGGCGATCCGCATGGTCGAGAGCGGCGGCAACGACCGCGTCGGCGACGGCGACGGCGGCCGCGCGATCGGCCCCTACCAGATCCACGAGATCTACTGGCGCGATGCGACGGCGCAGGAACCGGACCTCGGCGGCAGCTACCAGGACTGCCGCGACCGCGCCTACGCCGAGCGTGTCATCGCCGCGTACATGTCGCGGCACGCCGCCGCGGCGTGGCAGCGCGGCGAGGCCCAGACGATCGCGCGCGTGCACAACGGCGGACCGCTCGGCGCCGAGAAGGCGGCGACGCTCGGCTACTGGCGGCGCGTGCGCGCCAACCTGCCGTAAGCGACGCCGGCCGCGCGCCGGAGCCCACCGACTGCTTCAGCCCAGCGCGAGGACGGCGGCGCGCACGGCCGCAACGTCGACCACTGCCGTCGGATCGCCGCCGCCGAGCACGCGCACGCCCGGCCCCGTCGGCGCCCACACCGCCGGATCGGTCGGACCGAAGATGGCGACGGTCGGCGCGCCGAGCATGGCCGCGAGGTGCGTCGTGCCGCTGTCGTTGCCGACGAACGCGGCGGCGGCGGGGAGCTGCGCGGCGACGACCGGCAGCGGCAGGTCGGCGAGGAAGGTGACGACCGTCGGCCACGGCCACGCGCGCAGGTCGTCGCGCTCGGCTTCGACGGGGCCGACGAGCACGGCGAGCGCGCGGCCCGCGGCGGCCAGGCCGGCGGCGAGTTGCAGCCAGTGCGTGCGCGGCCAGCACTTGGCGCGGCCGCCGCTGCCGGGGGCGAGCACGATCGGCGCATCGCCGGCAGCCGGCGGCGGCGACGGCGCCAGCGCCGCGTCGTCCGGCCAGCACAACGTCACGCCGCAGGCGGCGGCGAGTTGCAGCGGCAACGGCGAGCGACCGCGCGGCCGCGGCTCGTACGCAACGATGCGCGCCGTCGCCGGCAGCGCCGCCGCGAGCGCCGCATCGTCGACCCAGGCGGCGTCGCACGGCCAGCGGCCGCGATCGCCGCGCCGTGCGGCGGCGTGCAGGTCCTCGGTCGACAACGCCGCGTCGGCGACGCCGAGGGCACGCAGCAGCTCGGCGTGCTCGCCGACGCCGGCGAACGCCAGGTTTGCGCCAGGGTGCGCGCGCCGCAGCGCGCGCAGCAGCGGCGCGGCGAGCAGCGCGTCACCGAGCCCGCCGCGCCGCGCCACCAGCAGGCGCGGCGCGGCGGTCACTTGCCGTTCAGGCGCGCCGCCTCGGCTTCCGCCTGCTTGGCGGCTTCCGTGTCGGGGTTCTTCTTGGCGAACGCCATCAGCGCCTCGGCGAGCTTCTTGCGCTGCGCCACCCGGGACGGGTCGAACTGCGAGCGCAACTTCTGCAGCGCCTTGCCGGCGGACAGTTCCTTCTTGATCGCCGGATCGGCGCCGAAGCGCTGCAGTTCCTTCTGCGCCGCAGTCGCTGGCGCCATGCCGCGCCACTGCTTCTCGATGCGCTCCAGCTGCTCCTGCGACGCCGCGAAGTCGGGACCGGCGCCGAGCGCGGCGATGCGCTTCTCGGCGGCCTCCGCCTTCTTGTCGAGGTGCGCGCGCTGCTCGTCGTAGACGGCCTTGGCCGGATCGGCGAGGCCAGGAGCGGCTAGCGACTTGTCGAGGAAGTCGCGGACCTTGAGGAACTCAGCCTTCTTCCACAGCGCCCGCAGCGGGTCGTACAGCTTGTCGGCCGGCATCTTCGGGCTCGACGACACGCGCGCCAGCAGCGACTCGATGGTCGCTTCGCTGGGCATGCGGTCGTCGGGCACGCTGAACACGTTGCCGTCCGGGTCGATCACGTAGACGCTCGGGAAGAAGCTGATGCCGTAGGGCGCGACCGACTTCTCGTCGACCTTGACCAACGGGTACTTCGCGCCGAGCTTGTTGACGAACACGTCTTCGATCGCGCCTTCAGCCTCGCGGGACACGCCCACGAGCAGGAGCCCCCGGTCCGCGAACTTCGCGTGAAGTTCGTTGTTGGACGGGACGGCCCCCTTGCAGGGGCCTCACCAAGTCTCGGAGAACTTGAGGATGACGACCTTGCCGGCGAGGTCGTCCCAGCTCGCGGGCGCGTCGTTCCACGTCTTGACGAACGGGATCGCCGGCGCGGGCGAACCCTTGGCGATCTGGGCGGGGACGACCGCGGCGACGAGGGCCGCGGCGACGAAAGCGGACAGCATGCGGGATGCCATGGCAGGCAGGATACCCGCTGGCCGACCCGGACAAGGCATGCGGCTGTCCCGAAAACGCACGCGCCCGCCGCTGCGGCGGGCAGCGGCGGGCGCGTCGACGATCGTCGCCAACCATCGCTGCCACGGCACGGCCGGGGACCGGACCGCGGCAGGCAGGGCGGATCAGCCCTTCATCGCCTTGTGCACGTTGCCGACCATCGCGGCGCTCGGCTTCAGCGACTTGTCGCCGGGCTTCTTCCAGTTGGCCGGGCAGGCCTCTTCCGGCAGCTTGCTGAAGTGGATGAAGGCCGCCACCTTGCGGGTCAGCTCCTCCATGTTGCGGCCGACGTTGAGGAAGTTGACCTCGCTGCCGTGCAGCTTGCCGTCCGGACCGATGATGAACGTGCCGCGCAGCGCGAGGCCGTTGCCCATCAGCACGCCGAACAGCTTGGCGACCGCGCCGGTGCGGTCGGCGGCCATCGGGTACGTGACGTTGGCGAGTTCGCCCTCGTGCTGCTGCCACGCGAGGTGCGTGAACTTGGTGTCGGTGCTGACCGTCAGCACCTCGCAGCCGAGCTTCTGCAGGTGCGCGTACTGGTCGGCGAGCGCGGCGAACTCGGTCGCGCAGACGAACGTGAAGTCCGCCGGGTAGAAGACCAGGACCGTCCACTTGCCGGCCTTCTTGGCCTCGGCGAGGCTGAACTTGCCGAAGTCCTTCTTCGTCGGCAGGTAGGTCTCCATCTCGAACTCGGGCACGGTCTGCCCGACCTGGATCGTCGTCACTTCGCTCATGGTTGGATTGGGTATGTCGTCTGGGATTGGTTGGCGGCGGCCAACGGGGCTGGCGGGGCGAAGACCCTAGCGACCGCAGAATGGCGGCGCCAGCGGCATCCACCCTCGCCACGGCGGCGAAACGCCGCGACAGAGCGCGGCGTCTAGGACATTCCTTCTGCGTCGCCAAGCGGGCACCATGCCCGCCCCCCATCGCGCCGTGACGACGACCCAACCCAACGCCTCCTCCCCCGCCGAATCGACCGCAGCGAAGGCGCTGGCCGCCGCGGGCGACGCCGACTCGGCCCGCGACGTCGGCGCGCTCGACGCCGCCGCGAAGCAAGCGGCCGACCGCCTCGGCCGCAACAAGAAGGCCCTCGTCGAACGGCTGATCTACGGCCCCGCGCCGGCGGCCGACGAACTGCAGAGCGGCGCACTCGCCGCCAGCAAGGCCGGCGCGCGCGGCGCGCCCGTCGTCGCGGCGGCGCTGGCGTCGCTGCAGCGCGGCGAGGCGTTCACCGCCGACGGCAAGCTGTCGGCCGCGCTGCGCGCCGCGGTCGCCGCCGAGAAGGGCTACGGCTTCACGGTGCCCGGCGAGTTCGGCGGCCTCGACGGCAAGTACGTCGAACTGGCGCTCGTCGAAGAGGAGATGGCCGCCAACGGCCTCGGACCGCTCGCGGTCGAGATCTCCGGCGAGCTGACCATCGGCGCCGGCTCGCTGCTGGCGTACGGCACCGAGGCGCAGAAGCGCCTGTTCCTGCCGCTCGTCGCGCAGGGCGAGCTGATGGCATTCGGCCTCACCGAGGTCGGCATCGGCGTCAACGCCAAGAAGGTGCGCGCCTACGTCGAGCAGGACCCGGCCACCGGCGGCTTCCGCCTGTTCGCACACGGCGACCGCAACAAGCTGTGGATCACCAACGCCACGCACGGCGGCCTCGTCGGCATCGTCGCGCGCGTCGGCCAGGACGGAAAGCAGGTCGGCCTGTTCGTCACGCGCCTGCCCGAGAAGGACGTGCGCGCCGAGGACGGCAAGGACTACGAGTTCTGGTGCCGCTCGTCGGACACCGGCGCGTTCACCGCCAACCACAACGCGCGGCTGCACTTCCACGGCTACCCGCTGGCGGCGAACGAGCAGATCCAGGCCGACGGCGTCGAGGTGCTCTTCTACTGCCTGCGCATGGGCCGCTGCATGCTGGCGGCGATGGCGGCGGGCTACCAGCGCATGTTCGCCGTCGACGCGCTGGCGTACGCCACGGCGCGCGAGGGCGTCGGCGGGCAGGTCAGCAAGCACGAACTGCCGCGCCAGCACCTCGGCCGCATGGTCGGCGGCGCGCTGCAGTCGCGCGCGCTCAGCCACCTGTCGCTGCAGCAGGACGCCGACGGCCACGACCTCGCCGGCCTGCGCGACCTCACCAAGTCGGCGGCGGCGACGACCGCGCTGCAGTCGCAGATCGCGTGCGAGCGCGTGCTCGGCGGCCGCTCGTTCGACAGCAGCTCGCGCGTGCACCAGGCGCGCCACAACATGCACGTGTTCGGCGTCGTCGAGGGCGAGGACGACCTGATCCTGATGGGCATGGTCAAGGACGTGACCGACGGCTTCACGTCGCGCTACATGGCCGGCATGCTCGGCGTGCTGCAGTCGATCAACGTCGGCGCCGACGGCAAGCCGCTGCCGGCCGAGCAGCGGCTGCTGCGCATCACGCCGGCGACGGTGCTGCAGCAGCCCGGCAAGGTCTGGCAGGCGACGACGCGGCTCGTCGCCAACGGCTCGTTCTGGCTGCTCGCGCTGTGGATCGTCGGCAACTTGCTGGTCGAACTGCTGCGCCTGCCGCTGCTGCTCGTGCCGACGAGCCTGCTGCCGCGCTACCAGCAGCTGCCCGCCGGCCTGCGCCGCTACGCGCGCTTCGCCGAGGCGCGGCTGCGCTGGCTGCGCTGGGCCTACCTCGGCATCAACCTGCACTTCCAGCTGGAGCTGACGCGCGCGCAGATCCCGCTGCAGCGGCTGGGCAAGGTCATCGAGCACCTGGTCTCGATGCTGGCGCTGTGCCACCACGCCGCGGCGCTGCAGGACGGCAGCCAGAGCCGCGTCGCCGCGCTGCAGTGCGAGCAGCTGATGACGCAGGTGAAGGGCCTGCGGCTGCTGACCGGCCTGTGGCAGATGGACCGCCTGCGCGCGCTCGTCGGCGCGGTCGGCGACGACCTCGAGCAGGGTCGCTGCACGCTGGTCCAAGGCGTCGCGCCACAGGCGTTCGCGCACCCGTTCGAGAAGAAGGCGAAGAAGCCGAAGGCGTGAGCGCGCGGGCCGGCGCGCGCCGCGCCCGCCGGGCGCGCCGCCGGCCCGGCGCCCGCCGGACGCCCGCTCAGGGCGTCAGCACCAGCGCGCCGGCCGTCGCGCGCGACTCCAGCAGATGGTGCGCCGTCGCCGCCTCGGCGAGCGGCAACACGGCGTGCACACGCGGCCGCAGCACGCCGCCGGCCAGCAACTTGCCGAAGACCTCGGCCGCATGCAGCAGTTCGCTGCGCGTGCTGGTGTAGTCGTGCAGCGTCGGCCGCGTCAGGAACCACGATCCGGCCTGCAGTTCGGCGAGCGCCACCGGATCGGGCCGGCCCGAAGCGTTGCCGAAGGACACCAGCAGGCCGCGCTTGCGCAGGCAGCGCAGCGATTCGCGCAGCGTGTCCTTGCCGACCGAGTCGTAGCAGACGTCGACGCCGCGGCCCTGCGTGAAGCGCGCCACGGCGTCGACGACGTCGTCCTCGGCGCGCACGACGACGTGGTGGCAGCCCGACGCGCGGGCGCCGTCCGCCTTGGCGGCGGTCGAGACCACGCCGACGACCGTGGCGCCGACGTGCCGCAGCCATTGGCACAGGAGCCCGCCGACCCCGCCGGCGGCGGCGTGCACGAGCACGCGGTGGCCCGGTCCGACCTTGAACACGCGCCGCACCAGGAACTCCGCCGTCAGCCCCTTCAGCAGGGAGGCCGCCAGCGCCACGTCGTCGACGCCCGCCGGCGCGGGCACGAGGCGCCACGCCGGCACGTTGCGGGCCGCGGCATAGCTGCCCGGCGGCACGCCGCCGGCATAGGCGACGCGGCCGCCGATTGCGACGCCGTGCACGCCCTCGCCCACCGCTTCGACGCGGCCGACGCCCTCGCTGCCGAGCCCGTGCGGCAGCGTCGGCAACGGGTAGAGCCCGCTGCGGTGGCAGCAGTCGACGAAGTTGACGCCGATCGCGGTGTGCGCGACGCGCACCTCACCGCGCGCCGGCGGCGGCAGGTCGATGTCGTCGAGCGCCAGGACCTCCGGGCCGCCGGTGCGGTGCATGCGGATCGCGCGCGTCATGGCGGTGCGATATCCGATCGCGGCGCTCCGGGCGAGCCAAGCTCACGGCGGCGCCGTACGAGCGCTACGGGATCAGGACGCGACGCGGCGCGAGGCGGCGGCCCGCGCCCGCCGCGCGCTTCCGTCGCCGCCGCGCCCGCCGTAGCGTCGCTGGCCGTGGACCTCCCGCTCGTGGTCTTCGCCGCCGTGTACGCGGTGATGCTGCTCGGCCGCGCGCCGGGCCTCGCCCTCGACCGCTCCGGCGCGGCGGTCGTCGGCGCGACGACGCTGCTGCTCGGCGGCGCGCTGCCGAGCGCGGCCGCGTGGCAGGCGATCGACTTCGGCACGCTCGGGCTGCTGCTCGGCATGATGCTGGTGTCGGCGCAGTTCGTGCACAGCGGCTTCTACGCGCGCGCCACGGCGCGGCTGGCGGCGCGGCCGACGTCGCCCGAGCGGCTGCTCGGCGAACTCGTCGCCGTCGTCGGCGCGCTGTCGGCGCTGCTGACCAACGACGTCGTCTGCGTCGCGTTCGCGCCGCCGCTCATCGACGTCTGCACGCGCCGCGGGCTCGATCCGGTGCCCTACCTGCTGGCGCTGTGCGGCGCCGCCAACGTCGGCTCGGCGGCGACGCTGATCGGCAACCCGCAGAACATGCTGATCGGGCAGCAGAAGGCGCTGTCGTTCACCGGGTACCTGCTGGACGGCGGCGTGCCGGCCGCGCTCGGTCTCGCGGTCGTCTGGCTCGTGCTCGCGCGCGCCTACCGCGGGCGCTTCGTGCGCACGCTGCCGAGCAGTCCCGACGGCGGTGCGCCGTTTGCGCGCTGGCAGACCAGCAAGGGCTTCGCCGTGCTCGCCGCGCTGGTCGCAGCGCTGCTTGCCACCGACGTGCCGCGCGAAGTGCTGGCCCTCGCCGCCGGCGCGCTGCTGCTGGTGTCGCGCACGACGACGAGCCGCGCGCTGCTGGCCGAGGTCGACGGCGGCCTGCTGCTGCTCTTCGCCGGCCTCTTCGTGTGCAACGCGGCCTTCGCGCAGGCCGGCCATGCCGCCGCGGCGTTCGCTTGGCTGCGCAGCCACGGCGTCGACGTCGGCGACGCCGCGACGCTGTTCGGCGTCAGCGTGCTCGGCAGCAACCTCGTGTCGAACGTGCCGCTGACCATGCTGCTGCTGCCGGCGACGGCGCATCCGCTCGCCGGCCCGATCCTGGCGTTGGCGACGACGCTCGCCGGCAACCTGCTGCTGGTCGGTTCGATCGCCAACCTCATCGTCGTCGAAGCCGCCGCGCGGCGCGGCATCGCGCCGATCGGCCGCTCGTGGGCCGGCGAGCACTGGCGCACCGGCGTGCCGATCACGCTGACGACGCTGGCGCTCGCCGCCGGCTGGTTGTGGCTGCGCCACGGCCTGCTGGCCGGTTGAACGGCGGTGCGGCACGATCTGCGCCATGCGCGCGTCGCTGGTCGTGATCGCCTTGGTCCTCGTCGTCGCCCTCGGCTTCTGGCTCGTGGGCGCCCCTGCGCCCGTGACGCCCCCCGACGCCGGCGGCGGCGCGACCGCGCCAGCACCCGTGCCGACGCCAGCGCCCGCGCAGGGCGGCAACCGCACCGAAGTCGACGCGCCGACGCCGCCGGTGGCGACGGCGCCGCCACCGGTGACGCCAGCGCCGCCGACGCCGCCCGTCATGGCCGCGGAACCCAACGTTCGGTTGACGGTGCGCGACATGGTCAGCCGGCAACCGGTCGCCGCCTTCCGCTGGCGCTTCCAGAACAGCCGCGTCAGGTCGAAGGGCGAAGGCGTCGACGGCAAGGCGGCGCTGACGCTCGAAGCGTCCGCCGTCGGCACGCTGCTCGTCGAGGCCGAAGGCCTGCAACCGCTGACCAAGGACGGCGTCATCGTGCCGACGCCGCCAGCACCGGCGCTGGCGCTCGACCTGTTCCTGGCGCCGCAGGGCGAAGCCACCGGCATCACGCTGATGGTGCACGACCTCGCGCTGCAGCCGCTCGCGCGCGTGCGCGTCGATGCGTTCCGGCTCGCCGATCCGCAGGCCGCCGACTGGCACCTCGGCCCGGCGCTGTGGGCGCGCATGGCCGAGAACACGGACGGCCGCTACGCGCTGCCGCCGCTCGAACCGGCGAGCTACGGCCTGCAGGTCGTCGCGGTCGACGGCAACGGCGAACCGCTGCCGCTGCTGCCCTACCGCCGCGTGTTCGAGATCACCGGCAGCAACGGCTTCATCGACGACGTCCCGCTCGAGCCCGCCGCGCTGCTCGGCCTGGAGATCGTCGACAGCGCCGGCCAGGGTTTCGACCCGGCCAAGCACGGCACGACGCGGCTCAGCCTGCACTTCGCCGGCGCACCGCACGTGGCGCGCAAGTGGGTCGCGCGCCAAGGGACCGCCGCGGCCACCGCCGTCGACGTGCTGCCCGGCGTCGGCCGCGCGGAACTGGCCACCGGCGTGCCGCCGGGTCCCTACGAACTCGAAGTCACCGTGCAGGGCGCCCTGCGCACCAAGCAACCGTTGTTCCTGCGCCCGGGCATCAAGAACGAAGAGCGCATCGTCGTGCCGTGAGACTGCCGGCGCCGCGCGCCCACCGCGCGGTCACTTCAGGTCGAAGCCGCCGGTGCGGCGTATCTCGCCGTCGAAGCCGAGCACGGCCGCGCAGGCGGCGATGACGCACAGGTCGACCCAAGCCAGCGGGTGGCCGTCGCCACCCGCTGCCCACATCGCCAGCAGATGCGCGACGAAGAGGCACGCCATGGCCGACAGCGGGTCCATGAAACGGTCCGGGCGCGTGTGTCGCCACCAGAGGCCGCAACAGACGCCGGCCCCGATCGTCGCGTGCCAGTAGGCCCCGGTGCCGGCGAAGATCGTCGCCACGCTGCAGGCGACCGCGGCGACGAAGCGGCGGTTGCGCTGACTGCTCTGCATGAGCACGCGCTTGCCACCGCGGGCACGGCGCTGCTGCCACTGGGCGCGCAAGCGCTCCTGCTCCGCCGGCGGCAGGCGCTGGAACCACTCGGACGTGGCGGCCGCGGCTTCGGGATCGACTTCGCCCGCATCGGCGGCTTCGGCGGCCGCGCCGGCCAGCAGTGCAACGGGCGTCGACGCGGCCGCGGGCGCGGCAGCAGCAGCCCACTCGCCGCGGCGCAGGACCACGGTCGTGGCGGGCGCATCGTCTGCGGCGGCGGCGGCGGCGGCGCGGTCAGCGCTCTTCCCGCCGGCGCTCGCCGGCGCCACGGGCGCGGCCTCGCCGGGACTCCACGCCGTCGCGCAGTACCCTTCGCGCGGCGGCGGGCCGCCGGTCGGGCCGATCGGCAGCGGCTTGCGCGGCAGCGGTGGCGGCGGCGTCCAGTCCGTGCGCGGCGGCGGCGGTCGCTGGCCCTCGACGACCTCGCCAGCGCGGTCGCTCCACAACGCCGCCGGCGGCAGCGGGGCCCACGGATCGTCGTCGTCGCTCGGCGCAGCCATCGAAGTGTCCGTCGTATCGGCGTCCGCACCACGCCAGCGCCAAGGCCGGCGGATCCTGCCATGCCAGCGCGACTGCGGGCCACGGCGACGGGACTTGGCGGCCACCGCGCCGCGCCTACGTTGGTCGCATGCTCGCGTTCGCCCCCACACCGAGCCCGCCCCGCCGCCCGGCGCCGGACGGCGCGTTCTGGCGGCGCGTGCTGCTCGCGAGCGCGGCGGCGGCGGCGGTGGCGACCACGCAACCCTGGGTCGCAGTGCAGTTCGGACGGCTCTTCGGCCACCACCTCGGTCCGCCGGGTTGGCAGTCGAACGCCGGGTTCACCTGCCTTTGCACCTGCCTGCTCGTCGCCATGCTCGCCGTCGCGGAGACCAGGGCGAAGAGCACGCGGGAAGCCACCCGTCCGGCGAGCGCGTTCCTGACCGCCTTGTGCGCGATCGCGCTCGCCGTCGAGTGGGGCGCCGGACCCGGCCAACTGCGCGGCGTCTCGGCGACCTGGACGGCCGCCTTCTGGCTGGCGGCGGTCAGCGTGCCCGCACTGCTCATCGCCTGCCTTGCGCGCTGCCCGCGCAACCCTTCGCACGGCGCGGCGGAAGCGACGTAACGCGACTGCAACTGCTTGGGATGGACCGACTTTGCATTGGCCTGCCCGCGGCGCACGTCGCTTGCTGAGGCGATGTCCTACGCCTTGCCCATGCGCCGTGCACTTCCCCTGTTCGTCACCATCGCCATCGCTGGCGCGGAAACGGTCGCCGCCCAGACGTGGACGCTGCAGACGCCGCCGCCGTACCCGACGACGCTGTCGCGCCGCACCGGCGGCATCGCGTGGCATCCCGCCGCGGGCGGTGTCGTGATGTACGGCGGCCTGCAGTCGGGCCCGACCCTCGTGCTCAACGACACGTGGTTGTGGAACGGCATCGCCTGGACGCAGCTGACGCCGGTCACCACGCCGCCGCCGCGCTGGGGCCACCGCATGGTCTACGACAGCCGCCGCGGCCGCATCGTCACGTTCGGCGGCCGCTCGCCGACCACGACGGCGACGGCCAACGACACCTGGGAGTTCGACGGCCAGGATTGGCAGCGGGTGTTCCCGACGGCCTCGCCGACGGCGCGCGCGTTCTACAGCATGGCCTACGACGAACGCCGCGGTCAGGTGGTGATGTACGGCGTGCAGAGCGGATCTGCGGTGGCCGGCGGCAACCAGACGTGGCTGTACAACGGCACGACGTGGACGCAGGCGACGCCCGCGACCGTGCCGCCCGGCCTGGAAACGCCGGCGATGGCGTACGACAAGGGCCGCGGCGTCGTCGTCATGTTCGGCGGGTTCAACGGCACGCCGCCCGGCACCGACTACCGCACCACGTACGAGTGGGACGGCGGCAACTGGACGCTGAAGCCGACAGCCAACGCGCCGCTGACGGGATACCGCACCGGCATGGTCTACGACGAGGCCCGCGGCCGCATGGTGCTCTACGGCGGCTTCGCCGGCGGCGCGGTGCAGCAGAAGACCTGGGAGTACGACGGCAACGACTGGACGCAGGTCGGCGCCGGCGGTCCCGGCCGCATCAGCGAGGGCTACATGGCCTACGTGCCCACCACCGGCCAGACCGTCTACTTCGGCGGCAGCGGCCCGGCGGTCGCCGGCACCGTGAACAACGAGACCTGGACGTACAGCGGCCCGACGAACGCGATCGCCAGCAAGTACGGCACGGGCTGCGCGACCAGCGCCGGCGTGCCGGACTTCGCCCCCGCGACAACGCCGGTGCTCGGCAGCAACTACGGCCTGACGCTGACCGGCGCCCCCGCTGCGTCGATCGCGGTGGTCGTGCACGGCCTCGACAACCTGGAGTTCGTCTCCGGCACCTACCTGCCGTTCGACTTGACGCCGGCCGGCATCGCCGGCTGCCGCCTGGAAGTGCGCCCGGACGTGACCGCGGCCGAGTTGCCGATTGGCGGCACGTTCACCCACGTGATCACCGTGCCGGCCAACCCGGCGCTGACCGGCCTCGGCCTGTGGTCGCAGGCGATCGTGCTCGACGCCGCGGCGCCGAACGGCTTCGCCGGCATCAGCAACGGCGTGCACGGCGTGCTCGGCAGCTGAACCCAGGGACCAACGGCCGGCTCCGCCTCGTTGGCCCCAGTCGGTGTTGGCCCCAGTCGGTCGCGATTGCGGCCGCCGAGGCTTGCGGGACGGTCCGCCGCGGCGGACCGTCTGGCCGCTCACAACTCCTCGGGGCCGCCGACGTAGCCGAGGAACGCGCTCGCGACGACTACGTACGGGCTCGCGAGGTAGACCTGCCCCGGGCCCGAACGGCCGGGGAAGTTGCGGTTGATCGCCGACACGGTGACCTCGTCCGGCGTGAACGACACGCCGGGGCCGGCCTTGATGCAGGCGCCGCAGCTCGGGTCGATCAGCTCGACGCCGGCCGATTCGAACAACTGCACGTAGCCCATCTTCTCGGCGTAGTCGCGGATGCGCTGGCTGCCGAACTGGATGTAGGTCTTGGCCTGCAGCGACCGGCCCTTGTCGAGCGCCTTGCGCACGACCTCGGCGTACATGTCCATGTCCGCCTTCTTGCCGCCGGTGCACGAGCCGCCGTAGGCGATGTGCACCTTGTGCTGGCCCTTCTGGCGCAGCGTGTGCAGCGGCACGCCGTTGCGCGGGTCGCCGGGCGTCGCGACCGTCGGCTCGACCTGCGCAAGGTCGATGTCGAAGGTCTTGCAGTACGAAGCGCCGGCATCGGCCACGACGATCTGGCTGCGCAGACGCGCGCGGTCGGCGCCGCGCTGGTTGGCGATGTACTCCACCACCACCTCGTCGGCCTCGATGATGCCAGTGAAGCCGCCGGCCTCGACCGCCATGTTGGTCAACGTCGCGCGCTCGTCGAGCGACATCGCCATCGTGCCCGCGCCGCCGAACTCCAGGACCTTGCCGATGCCGGCGCCGGTCTTGAAGAACTCGTCGCTGAGCAGGTGCAGCATGACGTCCTTGGCGCACACGCCCGGACGCAGCGCGCCGCGCAGGTTCACGCGCACCGACTCCGGCACCTTGACGCGCACGTCCTTGGTGAACCAGCTGTTCGCCATGTCGGTCGAGCCGACGCCGAAGGCGAAGCACCCGATCGCGCCCGCCATGCAGGTGTGGCTGTCGGTGCCGATCACCAGCTGACCCGGCTCGGCGATGTCCTCGATGACGATGTTGTGGCAGATGCCCTCGCTGCCGACGAGCTGGCCGTCGCGATGGACCTCGCCGTAGAGCTTGATGCCCTGCTTCTTGGTGAACGCCTCCTGCACGGTGGCCAGCGAGGCCGCCTGCTCCTTGAGCCCCATCTTGACGTGGGCCTCGGGCATGATGCGGTCGAGGAACGTCAGGTGGTCGCGGAAGGCGAACACCGACGCCGGGTCGGTGATCTTCGCGCCTTCGCCAAGGCCCATGCGGAACAGCGCCTCGGCCATCGGCGTGACGTACTCGTGGCTGAAGCGCACGTCGGTGCGCACGAACAGCGCGTCGCCGGGCTGCACCGCCGGGATGCCGGTGCGGCCGGTCTTGGCGTCGGCGATGGCGCGCTGGGCGATGATCTTCTCGCACAGGGTCATCGGCCGCGCCGCGGTGGCGACCGCCGGCGGGACCGTCGCGCCCTGCAGGCGCGCCTGGTTGTAGGCGAAGAGCCCGCCGTGGCGGACGATCTCGGCGGCGATCGGGTCGAGGCCCTTGGTGAACTCCTCGATCGGGATCGCCTCGCCGCGCTCGATGCGCGGCAGCAGAGAGAAGTTGGTCGACGTCAGCAGGCCGATGTTCTGACAGTTCTGGCCGTAGATCTTCTCGATGTTCTTGGCGATCACGAGCCGGATGCCGGCCTTGAGCTCGCTGTACGGCGCCGTCTCGCGCGAGCTGCCGCAGCCCTTGCTGACGCCCGAGACGATGACCGAGAAGCCGCCGTTCTTGATCGCGTCCTGCTTGACGTTGCCGCCGCGCAGGCCGACGAGGCAGTACCGCGCCAGCGTCTCGTCATAGTAGTAGCAGACCCAGCCCGGCGTCAGCTCGTCGGTCGAGATGTTGTCGATCAGCTTGCGCGCCGGGTCGTAGCCCAGCTTGTCGTGGCCGTAGAGCTGCGCCTTGAGCTGCTCCTGGTCCTCGCTGAGGTGCAGCACGCGGCCGGGGAACGTCACCGTCTTGGACTGCATGGCGGCCTCAGATGCGCTCCAGGATCATGGCGATGCCCTGGCCGCCGCCGATGCACGCCGAGGCGCAGCCGAGCGACTTGCCGGACTGCTCCAGCTCGCGCACGAGCGTCAGCAGCAGGCGCGAGCCGGTCGCGCCGAGCGGGTGGCCGAGCGCGATCGCGCCGCCGTTGACGTTGCACTTGCTGCGGTCGAGCTTCAGCTCCTTCTCGCAGCCGAGGTACTGCGCCGAGAACGCTTCGTTGATCTCGACCAGGTCGAGGTCGGCGACCTTGAGGCCCGCCTTCTGGCAGGCGTTCTGGATCGCCGGCACCGGGCCGAGGCCCATGAGCTCCGGCGGCACGCCGGCGAGGCCCCACGAGCGGATGCGCGCCTTTGGCGTCAGACCGAGCTCCTTGGCCCGCTGCGCCGTCGCGACGACCAGCATGGCGGCGCCGTCGACGATGCCCGAGGCGTTGCCGGCGGTGACCGTTCCCTCCTTGCCGAACGCAGGCCGCAGGCCGGCCAGCGCCTCCAGCGTCGTCTCCGGCTTGATGTGGTCGTCCTTGTCGACGACGAACTCCTTCTTGCCCGCCGTCACCGTGAGCGGCGCGATCTCGGCGGCGAACTTGCCGGCCTTCACCGCGGCGGCGCCGAGCTGGTGGCTGCGCAGCGCGTACTCGTCCTGCTCCTGGCGCGTGATGCCGAGCTTCTTGGCGACGTTCTCGGCCGTCTGCGCCATGAAGAACTTGCAGAACGGGTCGTAGAGCGCGGCGAACAGCAGGTCCTCGATCTTCGGCTCCATGCCGAAGCGGAAACCCTCGCGGCCGCCGCGGATCACGTGCGGCACCTGGCTCATGTTCTCCATGCCGCCCGCGAGGCACAGCTGCGCCTCGCCGGCGAGGATGGCGTGGGCCGCCGACACGACCGACTGGATGCCCGAACCGCAGATGCGGTTGACGGTCAGCGCCGGCTTCTCGATCGGCACGCCGGACTTCAGCGCCACATGGCGGCCGCCGTAGATGGCGTCCGAGCTGCTCTGCGTGACGTTGCCGACGAAGGTCTCGTCGACCATCTCCGGGTTGACGCCGCAACGCTGCATCGCCGCCTTCGCCGCGTGCGCCGCGAGGTCGATGGCCGTGATGTCCTTGAACTTGCCGAAACCCGGGGTGCCGGAGTACTCCGCCATGGCGGTGCGCGCGCCGCCGACGATCACCAGTTCTGGTCGCATCCGCAGAGCATCGAACAACGGTCCGACGGGCGCAAGTTCGGCGTCAGCAGCGCCCCGTCTGGGCGGGGCGCACGGCGCGCCGTACCATGCGCCGCATGCGGAATTCCTGGCGATCCCTCGTGGCGGGAGCATTCGCGCTCGCCGGCGCGGCCTGCGGCAATCTCAACATCTACAGCGACGACCAGCTCGAACCGCTGAGCGTGCAGGCCTACGAGGAGGCGACCAAGGAGACCAAGGGCGTCATCACCAGCGGACCGCAGTACGAAATGGTGCAGCGCGTGGCGAAGAAGATCGCCGCCGCCTCGGGCGAGACGAAGTTCCCGTGGGAAGCGCGGCTGCTGAAGGCCGACGACGTGCCCAACGCCTTCTGCCTGCCCAACGGTCGCATCGCCATCTACACCGGCATCCTGCCGGTGACGCAGAACGAGGACGGCCTCGCCATCGTCATGGGCCACGAGGTCGCGCACGCGATCCTGCGCCACGGCGGCAAGCGCATGACGCAGGGCACGTTCAGCGAGTTCACGATGGCCGCCGCGCAAGCGGGTCTCGACCTCACCAAGATGAGCGGCGAGGCGAAGGCGGGCACCATGGCCGTGCTCGGCATGGGCGCGCAGGTCGGCGTGCTGCTGCCGTACAGCCGCGACCACGAGTCCGAGGCCGACATCGAGGGCCTGCGCTACGCCGTCCGCGCCGGCTACGACCCCAACGAAGCGCCGAAGCTGTGGGAGCGCATGGCCGCGCTCGGCGGCGGCGACACGCCGGAGTGGCTCAGCACCCACCCCGCGTCGGCGGCGCGCGCGAAGAAGCTGCGCGAGATGATCCCGGTGATCGTCGAGCAGGAGAAGGGCTGGCAGGCCGCCCCGGCGCCGTCGGCGCCGACCAAGAAGGTCGCGCCCGGTGCAATCAAGACCGGCGCGACGAAGGCCGGCGCGACGAAGCAGTGAGCGCGCCGCTGCGCTGACGACGGACCTCAGCGCGCGAGCACGGCGCGCACGCCGCTGCGCGTCGGGACGGCCACGGGCGCAGCCAGCTCCTTGAGCACGCCCTTGGGTCCGGCTGCCCAGACCTCGAGCCGCTCGCGCCACGCCGCGCGGCGCGCCATCGCCGCAGCGTCGTCGCGCGGCGGCGGCGTCTGGTTGAGTCGTTCGATCGCCGCCTGGATCGCGGCGAGGGCTTCGTTCGCCGCGCGGCGCTGCTCGTCGCGTTCGGCCTCGCTGCGCGGGTCGCGCGGCGCGGCCGCCGCGTCGGCCGCGGGCGCCGTCTCCCCGAGCAGGACGTCGACACGGCCATCGCCGTCCCAGTCGCCGACCGCGAGCTGCGCCATGCCGCCGTCGCCGCGCACGTCGGCCAGGTCCTGGGGATCGCCGAGTCCGCCGCCGCGGCGGCAGCACACCACGAGGCGCTGCCCCTCGACCCTCAGCACGTCGAGCCCGCCGTCGCGATCCCAGTCGGCGAACGCCGCTGCGCCCGCGCCGCCGTCGGCGAGCCGGACGCCAACCGCCGCGAACCCGTCCGGGCCGCCGCGGTGCAGCCACGGCGACCGGCACGCGACCAGCAGGTCGGCCTTGCCGTCGCCGTCGAAGTCGCCGAGGTCGACCGCCGACAAGGGCCCCGGCCAGCGCACGGGTGCTGCGCCCCCGGCGAAGCGCAGCGGCTGCCAGGCCGCGAACGCGCCAGCGCGGTCGTTCTTCGCCCAGACGATGCGCTCGCCGGCGCCCAGCGGCGCATCGATGGCCAGCAGGTCGAGTCCGCCGTCGCCGTCGACGTCGCACAACCGCGGCTGGCCGGCGCTCTCGCAGCTGACGCCGAGCGCCAGACCGAGCGGCGCCTCCGGCGCGAACTGCCGCGGTCCGGCGCCGGGCGCCCCGCGGCGCATCGCCAACGCGCCGTTGCGGCCGATGACGAGGTCGGGCGTGCCGTCGCCGTCGACGTCCCCCAGCGCGGCGCTGACGCGGTGCGCATCGGGGCTGGCGGCGACGACCGCCGCGACCACGGCCGGTGCGGGAGTCTGCGGCACGGCGAGCAGGAGGACGACGAGGGCGGCGAAGGCCATGTTCGGCTCGAACGACGATGGCGCGGCAATGCTCCGCGATGGGAACGGCTGCCGCTGCGGGGGCGTGTCGGCCCAGCGATCAGACCATGCGGGCGCTGGTCCGAGGGCGCGGATGCCGCTCGCCGTGGGCCGATCGGCGCGCCAAGCGGTGGCCGGCGCGCAGCCCCTGCGCGCCAGCAGCCGCGAAGACCAGCCTCAGCGCTTGTCGGCCGGCGCGTAGCTGCGCGTCGTCGAGCCCATGTAGACCTGACGCGGGCGCGTGATGCGGGCCTCGGCGTCGGACTGGTACTCCAGCCACTGCGAGATCCAGCCGGGCATGCGGCCGATGGCGAAGAACACGGTGAACATGTCCACCGGGATGCCCAGCGCCTTGTAGATGATGCCCGAGTAGAAATCGACGTTCGGGTACAGCTTGCGCTCGATGAAGTAGCTGTCCGAGAGCGCGATCTGCTCGAGCTCCAGCGCGATGTCGAGCAGCGGGTCCTTGGCGCCGAGCTGGCCGAGCACGTCGTAGCAGGCCTGCTTCAGGATCAGCGCGCGCGGGTCGTAGTTCTTGTAGACGCGGTGGCCGAAGCCCATCAGGCGCACGCCGCTGCCCTTGGTCTTGGCTAGGTCCATGAACTCGCGCGCCGAGCGCTTGCCGTCGCGGATGGACATCAGCATCTCGATGACCTCCTGGTTGGCGCCGCCGTGCAGCGGGCCCCAGAGCGCCGAGATGCCGGCCGAGACGCTGGCAAAGAGGTTCGCGCCCGAGCTGCCGACGGTGCGCACCGTGCTCGTCGAGCAGTTCTGCTCGTGGTCGGCGTGCAGGATCAGCAGCAAGTCCAGCGCCTTGGCGTGGACCGGGTTGACCTCGAACTGCTCGCACGGGTTGCCGAACATCATGTGCAGCAGGTTCGACGCGTACCCGAGGTCGTTGCGCGGGTACATGAACGGCTGCCCGATGCTGTGCTTGTAGCTGTACGCCGCGATGGTCGGCATCTTGGCGAGCAGGCGCACCGCGTCGATCCAGTTCTGCTCGCGCGTGGTCGGGCCTTCCTTGCGGTAGAAGGTCGACAGCGCGCCGACCGCCGCCGCGCACACGGCCATCGGATGGCCGACCTTGGGCAGGCTCTGGAAGAGCGCCTTCAGGTCCTCGTGCAGCATCGTGTGGTAGGTCACGTCGTGCGTGAACTGCGACAGCTGCGAAGCGCTCGGCAGTTGCTGGTGCAGCAGCAGCCACATCACCTCGACGAAGCTGCTCTTCTTCGCCAGCTCCTCGATCGGGTAGCCGGCGTAGCGCAGCACGCCCTTCTCGCCGTCGAGGAAGGTGATCTTCGACTGGCACGCGCCCGTGTTGCCGAGGCCCGGGTCGTAGGTGATCGCGCCGGTCTTGGCGCGCAGTTGGCGGATGTCGATGGCGACCTCGCCCTCGCTGCCCACCATCACGGGCAGTTCGATCTCCTGGTCGCCAAACGTCAGCTTTGCAGTCTTCGGTGCGGTCGGTTGCGTCATCGCATCAGCGTCGTCGTCGACGGAAGGGTCGTTACTTGAGGCGAGAGACTAGGCCGTAGCCCGCCCCGTGGCCTCAGAAAAAACCCGGCTCCGGCGCGCCGCCGGCAGCGGCCAGGACGTTCCGCTCACAAGGGCTCGTTGCCGACCGCGTAGGACCGCCAGGTGCGGTGGTCGAAGTGCCACCATTCGCGGTCGTTGACGGTGAATCCCTCGGCCTCCATCGCCCGGCGCAGCGTCTCGCGGAGGAACCGCTCGCGGGCCGTGCCACCGGGGTAGTCCGGGTAGGCGCGCGGCGTGAACTCGTCGAAGCCGCTCGGCATCGCCACCGGTTCGCCCGTGGCGAGGTCGTAGAGCGTCAGATCGACCGCGCAGCCGCGGTTGTGCCGGGAACCCTGAGCCGGATCGGCGACGAAGTCGCGCTGCGCGTCCGGCGTGGCGTCCCAGAAGGCCTTGGTCACCCACCACGGCCGGTAGGCATCGAACACGAGCAGACCGTACCCGGCCGCCCGCAAGCGCGCATGGGCCCGCAGCAGCGCCTCTGCCGCTGGGCGCTGCATTTGCGCCGTCGCGTCCGCCGGATAGACGGGCGCGCCGAGGAAGTTGTCGGCGGTCGCGTAGACCAACTGGCAGCGCAGCGTGCGATCGAGGCTGTCGAGCCGGACGAGGTCGGACGGCACGCCGCCCGGCACGCTGGCGAGGCGCGGGTCCGGCGCGGCGGTGCGCGCGGCGGCGACGACCTCGGCGATCGGCCGGCGCGGCGCGATGCGGAACGAGCCCGGCGCCGGATCGGGCCGGCGGGCGAAGCGGGCGCCGCCCACCAGCGCCGCCACCACCGCGCCGCTGGCGTCGCGCTGGAAACGCAGGCTGTCGCCGCCGTACATGCCCGGCGGGAAGACGTAGTGATCGGGGCCGACGCGTTCGGGCAGGTCGCGGACCACCCATTCGATCAACACGCCGAGCCGCCCGCCGTCCTCGTAGACGATCAGGACGTTGTGGTCGCCCCCGTACTCGCCGAGCAGCGGCAGCAATTCCGCCGGCGGCGGCGGCGGCAGTTCATCGTCGCGCACGTAGGTCTCCTCGCCATCGAACAAGGCGCCGTCCGGGCGGACGGTCAACCGGCGGCCGCCGAGCGACAAGGCGTCGTCGCTGACCAGCTGGCCGTCGGCGGCGCGGCGCAGGCGGGTGCGCACGCCGATGTTGGGATCGTAGTAGAGGTCGCCGCCGCGCTCCGCGAGCTGGACCCAGTTGGCGCCGACGCGCCAACGGCCGGCGAGCGCCCGCGCCGCGTCGACGCCCAGCGGCTGCGGCGGTTCGGGCGGCGACAGGGCCTGGCCCGCGCGCGCCGCACGGGCAGCGCGCAGCGCGCGGAGGGCGATGGCCTCGGCGACCTCGTTGGCGAAGTCCTTGGTGCAGCAGACGGCGACGGCGAGGCCTTCGTCGGGCATGGCGCGCACGGCCGTGGCGAAGCCGTAGACGGCGCCGTCGTGGCCGACGACGCGCGCGCCGTCGAGGCGCTGCACGAAGAAGCCGAGGCCGCAGCCCGCGGCGCCGCCGGCGGGAAGTTGCCACATCTGCTCCAGGCTGTCGCGCCGCAGCAGCGGGCGGCGGGCGCCGACGAACCAACTGCTGGCGAACACCGCGAGGTCGCCGACGGTGCTGCGCAGGTCGGCGGCCGGACCGACGCCGAAGGCGAAATCCGGCGTCGGCACGTCGCGCCCGTCGTACGTCCACATCACGCCCGCCGCCTGGCGCGCGCGCAGTCGCGGCGCTGGCGCGAAGTCGCTGTCGATGAGGCCGAGAGGCGCCAGCACGAGCTCGCGCGCGGCGACCTCGAACGGCTGCCGCCGGATGCGCGCGACGACCTCGCCGACGACGGCGAGTCCCGGGTTGCTGTACTTGAAGTCGCCGCCCGGCGCGTGCACCAGCGCGGTGTCGGCGAGGCTGGCGACCGTGGCAGCGAGCGTCGGCTCGCTCGGATCGAAGTAGTGGCCGACCGGCGACTCGCGCACGACGCCGCCGCGGTGCTGCAGCAGATGGCGCACGGTGACGTCGCCGCCGAAGCAGTTCGCCGGCGCGAACTCGGGGACGTAGTCGCGCACCGGCCGGTCGAGGTCGAGTTCGCCGCGCTCGACGAGGCGCATCGCCGCCGTGGCGGTGACGAGCTTGCTGACCGACGCGACGCGGAACACGGCGTCGTGCGGCATCGGGCCGCCGTCCGGCCGCCACTGCCCGAAGCCATGCTCCCAGCGCCGCACGCGGCCGCCGCGGACGTCGAGCACGGCGATCGCCGCGCCGGGAATGCCCTGCTCACGGAGGTTGCGCTCGACGAACGGCGCGAGGTCAAAGGCGACCAGCGGCAGATCGTCCGGCGGCCGGCGCGCCACGCCGGCGCATGCCGCGCCGAGGAACGCCAGGAGCACGACGCGCAGGGGAACCGCCATGGCGACACAGGATGCCTGCCGCAGCGACGCGGGTGAAGCGTCTGCCCGGCGCGCAGCCGATCGAAGCGGCCCGACGCCGAGGCGCTGGCCGGGCCGGGCAGCGCGGACTGCCGCGGCGCGGACTCCCGGATGTGGGGATTGCGGCGGGCGGTGCGTTCAGGCGACGATCCGACCGCCGCAGCGGTCTCCCTCCCGCCGCGGCGAACGCCGCGTCCCTTGTGGCCCGCGCCGGCCGCCGCCCTCTCCCCATCGTGACCTTCCGCAACCGACACGAGTGCAAGTTCCTCGTGGACGAAGCGGTGGCGACGCGCGTCGTGCGCGCCGTCCAGCCCTTCACCGCGCCGGACCCGCACGGCGGCACGCGCCGCGACCCGCGCTACCCGGTGGTCAGCCTGTACCTCGACGACGCGCGGCGCTCGCTCGGGCGCGAGACCGTCGAAGGCCTCGCCACCCGCTTCAAGCTGCGCGTGCGCAGCTACGGCGAACACGACCGCGTGTTCCTGGAGGTCAAGCGCCGGCACGACCGCGTCGTGCAGAAGCTGCGCTGCGCGTTGCCGCCGGCGCTGCTCGCCGACGCGCTGGCCGGCGCCCCAGTCCTGCCGCCGGACGGCGGCGCGGCGTCGGCGCTCGGCGAGTTCCAGCGCCTGCTGCTGCTGCGGCGGGCGCGGCCGGTGGCCGTCGTGCGCTACGACCGCGAAGCCTACGTCGGTCGCGGCGACGACGAAGTGCGCGTGACGATCGACCGCGGCCTGCGCGCGCTGGCGACCGACGCCGCGGAACTCCCCGGCGACGACGCGCGCTACCGCCCGGTGCCGCTGCCGGGCGTCGTGCTGGAGCTGAAGTTCACCGAACGCATGCCGCACTGGATGCACGCCGCGATCGTCGCCAACGACCTGCGCCGCGTGTCGTGCTCGAAGTACTGTCGCGCGCTCGCCGCGATCTCCGCCGCCGACGATTGGATCTCCTGACCGATGACGACGCCCCAGTCCCCCGATCCGTTCGCCGGCCTCGCGGCCGCGGCGCCGGCCCTGCCGCCGCTGCCGGCCCTGCTGCTGCAATTGCTGCTGGCGCTCGCGCTCGCGCTGCCCGTGGCCTTCGTCTACGCGCGCACGCATCAGGGCACGAGCTACTCGCGCACATTCGTGCAGTCCCTGGTGCTGCTGCCGCTGGTCGTGACCATCGTCATGCTCGCGATCGGCGACAGCATGGCGCGCGCCTTCGGCTTGTTCGGCGCGCTGGCGCTGATCCGCTTCCGCACGCCCATCAAGGACAGCCGCGACACGATCTTCCTGTTCCTGGCGGTCGCCGTCGGCATCACCGTCGGCGTGGCGAACACGCTGCTCGCGGTCGCCGGCACCACGTTCGTGCTGGTCGTGGCGATCGCGCTCGCGCAGTCCGGCTTCGGCAGGCGCGTCGGCCATGACGGCGTGCTGCAGTTCACGGTGGCGGCGCCGACGTCGGACCAGGAAGAGCGGGTGCGCGCGGTGCTGGCGCAGCACTGCCGGCGCTTCGACCTCGTCAGCCTGCGCGACGCGCGCCAGGGCGGCGCAATGGACTACGCCTACCAACTGCGCCTGCGCGCGCCGCGCGGCCACGAGGCGCTGGTCAACGCGCTGCGCGCCGTGCCCGGCGCGCAGGACGTCAGCCTGCTCGTCGACGACGGCCGCGCCGAGTCGTGAACCGACGCCCGGCGGCGGCCGCGCGTCAGGGCAGGCGCCGCGACCGGTTCCGCAGGCCTTGCGTGGCTGCGCGGGCGACCACCAGGGGCGAGCCGTGGGCGCGCACCGTGAGTTCTCCGCGCGCCCTCAGGCGAAGCCGACCGCTTCCTCGCCGGCGATCCGGCGCTTGAGCGCCGCGTCGGGGCGGTCGTCGGGCGCATCGCCCTGCTGGATGCTGTCGACCTCCTGCAGCGACACGGCGATGCGCGAGCTGATGCCGCGGCGCTGCATCGTGATGCCGTAGAGCACCTGGCACTCGGCCATGGTGCGCTTGTGGTGCGTCACGATGCAGAACTGCGTCTGCGCGGTGAAGTCGCGCAGCACGCGCAGGAAGCGCTCGACGTTGGTCTCGTCGAGCGCGGCGTCGACCTCGTCGAGGATGCAGAACGGGCTCGGCCGCACCTTGAACAGCGCGAACAGGATGGCGACCGCGGTCAGCGACTGCTCGCCGCCCGAGAGCAGGCGGATCGACTGCAGCTGCTTGCCCGGCGGCTGAGCGACGATCTCGATGCCGGCTTCCAGCAGGTCCTCCTCCGTGTTGGAGAGGAACATGTCCGCCTTGCCGCCCTGGAACAGCTTGCGGAAGATCTCCTGGAAGTTCTTGCGGGCCGCGTGAAACGTCTGCTCGAAGAGCGCGCGCGACTCCGCCTCGAGCTTGCGCATCGTCTCCATCAGGCTGCGGCGCGCTTCCTTGAGGTCGGCGACCTCGACCTCCAACGTCGAGAACTGGCCCTCTTCCTGGTCGAGTTCGCGCACGGCGTCGAGGTTGACCGCGCCCAGGCGCTCCTTCTGGCTCTGCAGCTGCTGGACCTCCTTGCGCGCGGCCTCCTGGTCGAAGTCGTCGTGCTGCCACAGCCGCTGCAGGCCGTGCCAGGCCTGCACCAGGTCGGGCGGCAAGGTCGGGCCGAACAACTGCTCGCACAGCGACAACGGCGCGATCGGGCCGTGCAGGGCCGACGCGTCCTCGAGGCCGATGCCGTCGATCTCGCCGAGGCACCGCCGCAGCTCGATGCCGGTGTCCTCGCGCAGGCGCTCCTCCAGCCGGAGGAAGCGGTGCTCGACGTCGGCCCGCAGCAGGCGCGTCTGGGTCAGCGCCTCGTTGGCGGCGCTGCGCCGCTGTTCCCACTGCTGCGCCTCGCGCTCGACGGCGATGCGGCCGTCGCGGGCGAGGTCGACGGCCGCCTGGGCCTCGGCCTTGGCGTCCTCGATGGCGACGAAACGGTCCTCGAGCACCGCCGCGAGTTCGGCGAGCCGCTCGTGCTCGCCAGCGGCGCGGGCGCGCGCCTCCTCGGCGTCGCGCTGCCGCTCGGCGACCTCGTCGAGCGCGCGCGCGAAGTCGCGCAGCGCGTCGTCATGCATGCGGATCGACCGCACGAGGCCCTCGCGCACCTCCGCCGTCTGTGCCTGCCGGATGCGCAGGTCCTGTTCGGCGCGCTGCTGCGCCTGCGCCGCCGCCTCGGCGGCCGCGATGCGCTCGCCGAACGACTGCTCCTCGGCCTGCGCAACGGCTTCGCGCGTGCCGAGCAGGAACTGGTCGAACAGCGCCGCGCCGAGCCGGGCCAGCGCGCCGCCGCGGACGCCGCCGAGTTCCTCGGCCTCGGCCGCGAGTTCGCCGAGCTCGCGCGCGACGTCGACGCCGCGCGCCTGCAGCCGGACCACCTGGCCCTGCACGGCCTGCAGCGAACGCGTCGTCGCCGCCAGCGCGTCGCCGACCGCCTTCAACTCGCGCTTGAGGCGGTCGACGCGGCCGGTGGCCTGCTCGCGGCCGGCTTGCAGCGCGGCTAGCCGATGCTCGGCCGCGGCGATGGCGACGCCGAGCTCCTGGATGCGCGAACGGCGCACGACGAGGCCGCTGTGGCCCTCCGCCGCGGCGCCGCCTTCCATGCGCGGGCCGCAGACCAGCGTGCCGTCCGGGGTGACGAAGCACAGGTCGGCCCGCGAACTGTCGGCGATGTCGAAGTCGGCGACGACGACGCCGCGCAACAGCCAGCCGAGCAGGCGCCGGCTCGCAGCGTCGCTGCCATCGGCGACGACGTGGCGGACGAGTTCGGCGAGATGGTGCACGCCCTCGGGCGGCTGCAGCAGCGACGAGTGCGACGCGCACGGCGGCGCCTCGCCGAACGACTCCTCGACCAGCAGCAGCACGCGGCCAAGGCGCCGCGCGGCGAGGTCGCGCACGATCGCGGCGGCGTGCTCGCGCGTGTCGACGACGAGCGCCTGCACGTACGGGCCGAGCGCGGCTTCCAGCGCCGCGCCGTGCGCGCTGTCGATCTCGATCAGGTCGAGGAGCCGACCGCGCAGGCCTGCGGGCTTCTGCTGCAGCACGTGGCGCGGGCCGGCGTCGAAGCCCTCCATGTCGGCTTCCATGCCGAGCAACGCCTGCCGGCGGCCCTCGACCTCGTTGAGTTCGCGGCGCATGCCCGCTTCGCGCTCGGCGAGCGCCGCCGCGGCGGCGTCGGCGTCGGCGAGGTCGGCGAGGGCCGCCAGTTCGCGCTCCTGCAGCAGGCGCAGGCGCGTGCCGAGGTCGCGCTGGTCGCCCGCGAGGCCGGCGGCCTCGGCGTCGATGCGCGCCTGCTCGCCCGACAGCGTCGCCTGCCGCTCGCCAAGGCGCGCACTGCGCGCCGCGACCGCGCCGAGCGTCGCCTTGGCGTCGCCGGCGGCGTTGCGGCGGCGCGTGCGCGCGTGCAGCAGTTCCATCTGCCGCTCGCGCACGGCCTCGCGCTGCTTCTGCAACTCGCGCATCGCCGCGAGCGCCTGCTGGCTCGCGCCGCGCTGCTCGTCGAGGCTGCGGTGCAATTCGATCAGTTCGCCTTCCTTCGCGGCGAGATCGTCGCGGGCGATCGCCAGCGCGGTCGCGCGCTCGTCGCGCTGGTCGACGAGGCCCTGCGTGCGCTGGCGGCCGCGCTCCAGTTCGGCGGCGAGGTCGGCGGCGCGCTGCTGCTGCGCCTCGGCGCGCTCGCGGTGCGTCGTCAGCTCGCCCTGGCACTGGCGCAACTCGTCCTGCACGCGGCCGAGCGCCTGCGCCGCCGCGCCGATCGCGGCATCGGCGTCGCGCAGCCGGTCGGCGGCGGCATCGCGGCCCTCCTCGGCGGCGGCAAGTCCGACCTGCAGGTCGGCGAGCCGCGCCTCGTGCACGGCGAGTTCGGCGCGCAGCGCCGTGCCGTCGATCGTCGACAACGCCGCGCGCAGGTCGCGCAGGGCCGCCTGCAGTTCCTGCCAACGCCGGGCCTTGCCGGCCTGGATGCGCAGGCTGCGGATGCGGCGCGCGCGCTCCTCGAGCAGGTCGGTGATGCGCGCGAGATTCTGGTCGGTGCGCTCCAGCTTGCGGAGCGTCTCCTTCTTCTGGATCTTGAAGCGCGAGACGCCGGCCGCCTCCTCGAAGATGGCGCGGCGCGCCTCGGGATCGGCGTGCAGGACCGCCGCGATGCGCCCCTGCTCCATCACCGAGTAACCGCCCGTGCCGAGCCCGGTGTCGAGCAGCACGTCGCGGATGTCCTTCAGCCGCACCTCGCTGCCGTTGAGCAGGTAGGTCGATTCCTTGTCGAGCGTCAACCGGCGCGAGATGTCGATCTCGGTGCGGCCGTCGAGCTTGCCGTCCGGATCCTCGAACGTGATCGTCACCTCGGCCATGCCCATGGCCTCGCGCCCCTCGGCGCCCTTGAAGATGACGTCGGTCATCTCGGCGCCGCGCAGGCTCTTCGCGCGCTGGTCGCCGAGCACCCACTTGATCGCGTCGACGACGTTCGACTTGCCGCAGCCGTTCGGGCCGATGATGCCCGTCAGGCGGTTGTCGAACTCGAACTCCGTCCGGTCGGCGAAGGACTTGAAGCCACGCGCGACGAGTCGCTTGAGGCGCATCAGGTCACTCCGACAGGCGGCGCTCGCGCACCGCGAGGAGGGCGTCGGCGCGGGCCGCCGGCTCGGCGGCGCCCGGCACCATCCGCGAGATGGCGGCGCGCCGGCGCGAACGCTCGGCGGCGACCGCACCGAAGGCGACCGCGGCGCTGGCCTGCCCGGTGACCACGAGCAGGTGCTGCACCGCGTCCGCGATCTCGGCCGTCGACAGCAGCGCCGGATCGACGTCCTCGGCGGCGCCGCGCTTCTGGCGCAGCGCCTGCAGCGTCACGTTCGCCAGTTCGAGCGCGCGCCAATCCTCGTCCACGCCGACGCTGTGCAGCGCCAGATGGATCGAACGCGCCAGCTTCGTCGCCCGCAGGAACTCGCGCCTGCCGTCACGCTTCTGGACCAGATGTTCCGCTCGCCGCTTCATGACCGCCCTCCCGCTTCTTCTCCAGCATGGGCTTGAGCTCCTCGAGGAACTGCGTGACGTCCTTGAACTCGCGGTAGACCGACGCGAAACGGACGTACGCAACCTGATCGAGTTGCCTCAGCTCCTGCATGATGAGGTTGCCGATCACCTTGCTCGGCACCTCCTTGTCGAAGGCCTCCATGCACTGGCGTTCGATGCGGTCGGCGATCGACTCGAGTTGTTCGAGCGACACCGGCCGTTTCTCGCACGCGCGCAGCATGCCGCCGAGGACCTTCTGACGATCGAACGCGACGCGCTCGCCGTCCTTCTTCACCACGCGCAACGGCGCCGTCTCCGTGCGTTCGTACGTCGTGTAACGACGAGCGCAGTCCGCGCAGACGCGGCGACGACGGATCGCGAAGCCGTCCGCGCTGGCGCGCGAATCGATGACGCGGTCGTTGTCGGCCTTGCAGTACGGACAGCGCATGGCAAATGAGACCGACCGGCAGCACCGTCACACACGGGCCCCGGCCAGGGGTTCTCGGCGGAGGTTCACCTGGCTGACCCCAGGCGGACCGACCCGCAGACGGCGCGACCATACGCACCCAAGCGGTTGTGTGTCAAAGGGTCTCGCCGTGGAAGATCCTGCACTGCCAAGGCTTCCGGCGAACGCCCCACGCCCGACCCCAGCTCGGGCGCATTGCCCGATCGGCCGCGGCCGGGCACAGCGGCATCACTTGCCCAAGCAGAAGCGCGCGTAGATGCGGTCGAGCAATTGCTCGGGCGAATGCGTCGGGCCGATGGCATCGAGCGCACGCAGTGCGGCCTGCAGGTCCAGCGCCGCGAGTTCCGCGCCGCCGGCGTTGGCGATCGCGCGGTCGAGACCAGCCAGGGCGTCGGCCAGCGCCTGCCGCAGCGGCCCACCGGCGTCGACGACGCCCGCCGCTGCTGCGCGACCGAGGTGCATGCGCAAGGCGGCGACGCCCGCGCCGGTGCGCGCGCTGGTCGCGAACACCGGCGCGCCGGCGGTCCGTTCCGCCAGCGCGGGCGGCAGGTCGGGAACGGCGGCGAGGTCGCACTTGGTCACCGCGACGGCGACCACCGGCAACGCCGTCAGCAGCGCCGACGCCGGCGCGACCGGCGCATCGGCGGCCAGCACCACGAGGCAACCGGCGGCGGCGCCGCCGAGCCGTTCGCGCAGCGCGAGCGCGGCGGCGTCGACCTCGCCGGGCGCGGCGAGGTCGCCGGGCGCGTCCCAGAGCACCCCGCCGCCGGGCAACGGCACGCGCACGAGGTCGCGCGTCGTGCCCGGCGCGGCGCCGACGATGGCGACCTCGGCTGCGGCCAGCGCGTTGGCGAGCGACGACTTGCCGGCATTGGCCGCGCCCAACAACAGCGCCTCGCCGCCCGGCCGCGCCGCCGGCACGGTCGCCAACAGCGCCGCAAGGTCGGGCCGCGCCCCGGCGAGCAGATCGCGCCAGCCAGCGGCGGCGAGGGCGCCGGCTTCGCCGTCGTCGAAGTCGAGGCCGGCTTCGAGCAGCGCCAGGGCGTCCTGGAGGCGACCGCGCAGGCGGCCCGCCGCGTCGGCCGACGCGCCGCTGAGCCAGGCGCGGGCATGCGCCGTCGCGCGCGCGTCCTCGGCGTGCAACAGCAGCAGCAGGCCCTCGGCGGCAGCGCCGTCCATCCGGCCGTTGCACACGGCGCGGGCGGTGAACTCACCGGCGACCGCGAGGCGTACGCCGGTGGCTTCACCATCGGCGACGAGCGCTGCAAGCACAGCATCGACCAGGGCCATGCTGCCGGGAACGTGCAATTCGACCACGTCCTCGCCGGTGAACGACGCCGGCCCCGGCATCGCGAGCGCCATCGCCGGCACGCGATGGCCGAGCACGTCGACGGCGCCGGCGACGGCGGCGCGCTGCCGCGGCAGCGCCGGCGTAAACACGCGTGCGGCGGCCGCGAACGCCTGCGGCCCGGAGACGCGCACGACGGCGCGCTCGCTGCCGCCCGCCGCCGACGCCCGCGCTGCGATCGTGTCGCCGAGCATGCTCAGGCGTGCAGACCGGCGAGCCGCCCGGTGGCGAACGCCGCCTGGAAGTTGAAGCCGCCGATCGGGCCGTCGACGTCGAGCAGCTCGCCGCACACGAACAGCCCCGGCCGCACCTTGCTCTGCATCGTGCGCGCGTCGATCTCGCCGAGCGCGACGCCGCCGCGCGTGACCTCCGCGTGGTCGTAGCCGAGGCTCCTGGCGACGGGAACGACTAGGTTTTTGGTGGCGGCGACGAGCGCGCGGCGCTGCGGCCGCGGCCAGTTGGCCAACAGGACGTCGCCGCCGGCGTGCGCGCACAGCGCCGCGCGCACGCGCTCGGGCAGGGCCGCCGGCAGCACGCTGCTGGCGCGGCGGCCGCCGTGCGCCGCGGCCAGTGCCAGCCACTCGGCCTCCAGTTCGTCGTCGCGGCGGTCCGGCGCGAAGTCGAAGCGCACGGCGGCCGCGCCATGCGCTTCCTCGACGTCGCCGGCGAGGTCCATCGGGGCCGGGCCCGACAGGCCCTTGTGCGTGAACAGGATCGGCCGGACGCGCGTCGTCACCGGCCGCCGCGCGGCGTCGAGCGACGTCAGCGCGACGCCGTGCAGCACGATGCCCTGCAGTTCGCGCACCCATGGCTCGGCGACGGCGAGCGGCGCCAGCGCGGGCCACGTCGCAGTGACCGTGTGGCCGAGCGCCCGGCACCACGGATAGCCGTCGCCGGTCGCACCGGTCTTGGGATAGCTCAAGCCGCCGGTCGCCAGCACGACGCTCGCCGCCTGCACGTCGCCGCGATCGGTGCGCACGGTGAAGCCGCCGCCCGCGTGCGCCGCGACGTCGCGCACCGGCGTGCCGAGCGCCAACCGGGCGCCGGATTGCGCCAACACCCGCAGCAGGGCGTCGACGACGTCGCGCGCCTTCTGGCTGACGGGGAAGAGTTTGTCGAGGTCCTCCTCCTGCAGCGGCACGCCGGCCTGCTCGACGAAAGCGCGCAGCGCCTTCGGCGGGAACGCGCGCAGAGCGTGCCGCAGGAAGCGGCCGCGGGCCGCGCCGTACTGCGCTTCGAGGTCCGACCCGGCGCGCGTGGTCGTCAGATTGCAGCGCCCGCCGCCGCTGATCAGGATCTTGAGCCCGGGGCGCTGCTGCTTCTCCAGCAGCAGCGTGCGGCGGCCGCGCCGGCTGGCCTGGATGGCGGCCATCAAGCCGGCAGCGCCGGCCCCGACGACGACCACGTCGACGTCGGACGGCAGCGCCGGGGCACCGTCGCGCTCACGCCGCGGTGCGTCCATGCCGGCGCGGCGGGGCGATCAGCCCTTCGCCGACTTGGCGGCGGCCGTCTTGGCGTCGGCCGACTCGGTCTCGGTGATGCGCAGCACCGGGCGGCTGCCCTGGGTCTCGCGGTTGTTCTCGGTGTAGCCCTTGCCGAGCTTCTTGCGCTTGAAGGTGCCGCGACGCGGACCACCGTGCTTGCGACGGGAACGTGCCATGGGATGACTCTGTGGGATGCGGTTGGGGTTGGGTGGGGATCAGCGCGCGCGGCTCACTTCTTTCCGCCCTTCGCGGCCATCGCCTTCTGGGCGGCGGCGCGCACGACCAGGCCGGGCTTGAACTCGACCTTGCGCTCGTTCTTGACCGTCTTCTTGAGGGTCAGGTAGCCGTTGACGTGGCCCGGGACCGCGCCCTTCAGGTAGACGAGGTTGCGCTCGCTGTCGATCTTGACAACCTCGAGGCGCTGCATCGTCACCTGCTCGACGCCGTAGTGACCGGCCATGCGCTTGCCCTTCGGCACGCCGCTGCTGATCGAGTGCTGGCGACCGAGGCCACCACCGGTGCGGTGGTTGAGCGAGTTGCCGTGCGACGTCGGCTGGCGGCTGAAGTTGTAGCGCTTGATCGTGCCGGCCCAGCCGCGACCCTTGGTCACGCCGGTGACGTCGACGAACTTGACGCCGTCGAGCACGCCGACCTTCACCTCGTCGCCCGGCTTCTGCGCCGGCGCGGCGTCGAGACGGAACTCCTTGACGCAGCGCATGGCGTGGTCGAGGCCCGCCTTCTTGTAGTTGCCCATCTCGGCGCCGGTGACCGTGCGCGCCGGCCGCGGGTCGAAGCCCAGCTGCACGGCGTAGTAGCCGTCGCCGGCCTTGGCGCGCGCGATCTTGCCGCGCTTCTTGCCGAGGTTCTGGTTGACCTGGCGATGGCCCTCGGGGTGCTCGGCCGCGGTCGCCATCTTGATGGCGAGGACCTTGCAGGGGCCGGCTTGGACGACGGTGACGGGGATGCAGTTGCCGTCGGGATTGAAGATCTGGGTCATCCCCAGCTTCTTGCCGAGGATTCCGATGGTACGGGTACCGGTCATGGCGATCGTGCGGATGCGACGCCGCAGGCGGCGTCTGGTCAGGTGCGAAGAGGTCGGCGTCGGATCGCACGTGGCGCCGGCGCATACATTCGCTGTTTGGGGGCGGGAACGGTACGGACCGTCGCGCGCTGACGCAAGGGTCGGGTATCGCCCGCCCGCCCCGACCGGCTGGACCAGGACCGCCCCGACACCCACGCGACGGTCGATCGCACGGGCGCAACGACCCCGCCCACCCTAAGGTGCGCGGCGTGAACGACGACCGCCGCCGCCGCCTGCTGGCCTTGGCCGATCGCCTGGGTACGCCCTGCTTCGTGTACTTCCTCGACGAGGCGCGGGCGCGCATCGCCGCGGTGCGGCAGGCCTTCGGCGGCGCCTTCGCGATCACCTACGCCATCAAGGCCAACCCCGCCCCCGCCCTGCTGCGCGGCCTGCGCGACGCCGTCGACGGCATGGACGTCAGTTCGGGCGGCGAGTTGGCACGGGCGCTCGCCGCCGGCTGTCCAGCCGCGGCGATCCACTTCACCGGTCCCGGCAAACGCACGGCGGAACTCGCCGCCGCGGTCGCCGCCGGCGTCGGCGCCGTCGTGCTCGAATCGCGCGAGGAAGCCGCCGTGCTCGCCGACCTCGCGCGCGCCGCGGGCGTCCGCCAACGCGTGCTCGTCCGCATCGCGCCCGACCGCGTGCCCGCCGGCTTCGGCGACACCATGAGCGGCAAGCCGGTCGCGTTCGGCATCGACGAAGAGGACGTGCCGGCGTTCCTCGCCGACCTGCGGCGCCGGCCCGAACTCGCGCTGGCCGGCTTCCACGCCTACTCCGGCACGCAGTGCCTCAAGCCCGACGCGATCGCCGCCAACTGGGCGATCTTCGCGCGCGTGTTCGCCGCCGCGGCCGACGCCGCCGGCACGTCGCCGGAGCAGTTGGTGCTCGGCGCCGGCCTCGGCCTTGCCTACCACGACGACCAGCGGCCGCTCGACCTCGCCGAGGTCGCCCGCCACGCTGCGCCGGTGCTCGCCGACCTGCGCGCGCGCTTCCCGCGGGCGCAGCTGGCGTTGGAGACCGGCCGCTACCTCGTCGGCGACGCCGGCGCGTACCTGCTGCGCGTGCTGCGCACCAAGGACTCGCGCGGCGTGCGCATCGGCATCTGCGACGGCGGCTTCCACCACCACCTCGCCGCCGCAGGCATGTTCGGCATGGTGCTCAAGCGCAACTTCCGGTTGGCGAACGTCAGCGTCGCCGACGGTCCCGCCGCCGGCACGTTCCAACTCTCCGGTCCGCTGTGCACGTCGCTCGACGTGCTCGGCCGCGCCGTGCCGCTGCCGCGGCTGCAACAAGGCGACGTGATCGCGATTGCAGCCAGCGGCGCGTACGGACCGACGGCGAGTCCGACGGGGTTCCTGTCGCATCCGCCCGCTGGCGAATGGCTCGTCGACGGCGATCAGATCGTCGACGCGCGCGCCTGACGGCGCGAACCGACGCGCGATCCTGCACCCGCGGCGCGCGCTCAGCGCACGAACGCGCGCAACGCCACCGCGGCAAGCGCCAGCAGCACGCACCACGGCGCGAGGTCGAGCTCCGGCGTCGCGAACGGCGGCAGCGCCACGTCGTCACCCAACGCAGCGACGCGCAGATCGCGCTCGCCGGCAGGCGGCTGCTCGCTGCGCACGCGCGGCGCAGCACCTTCGCCGTAGCTGCGCACGAAGGCGCGGCGCAGCAACTGCGGGAACGCCGCCAGCAGCGGCAGATTGCCGTCCTGCAGCCGGAACGCGAAGTGCACCGACGCAATGCCGCCAGTGCCGGCGACGACGACGGCGAGGGGCGTGCGTACGCCGGCGTCGTCGGCCCACAGGAACGGCTCCCCCGCCGGCAGCACGCCGCGCCATGCCCGCTGCAGGCGCAGCTCGGAAAGGTCGAGGCCCCTCGTCAGCGCGCCCTGACGGTCCCAATCGGCGACGACGGGCATCGGCCACGCCGTCGCTTCGGCCGCGCCGCGCATGCGTGCGCCGAACGCGACCGCGCGCGCCGCCCCGGGCGCGAGGTCGATCGCGCCGCCCTCGACGAGCACGACGCCGACCGGTTGGTCGCCGGCGGCGGCGACGACGCTGCCGCCGACCTCGGCCGCGAGTGCTTCGGCGGCGACCGCCGCAAACGGGCCGGCTTCGGCGTCGGCGAGCACGGCGATGCGCGGCGCTGGCAGCGGCGGCAGTTCGGCGCGCCAGACGTCGTCGCCAGCGAGCACGTCACCAGGCAGTTCGATGCGCACCCCCAACTCGCCGCCGGCGGCGAGCCGTTCGAGCGCGAAGACCTCGGTGCGCACGGCCGACGGCGCAAGTTCGACGGCCCGTTCGCTCGGCGCCGCGATCGCGCCGCTGACGCGCAGCGCGGCGATCCCCGGCGCATCGACGAAGGCGGCGACGTCGACCTCGAGGTCGAGCGCCGGCAGCGGCCAGCGGTCGACGAGGCGCACGGCGAGCACCGCGGCGTTGCTGCCGGCAGCGCGCAGCACCGTGCGCGCGCCTGCGGTCGGCAGCGGACGGCCGCCTTGGCCGTCGGTCAGCGTCCAAACGGCCGCGCCCGGCTGCCGGCCGGCGTCGGCGGCTAGCGTGGCGAGATCGGCGTCGAGTTCCCCCGCCGGGTCGCCGAGGTCGTGCAGCGCGCGGGCCGACGCGCCATGTCGGCGCAGCAGCGGGCCGCCGGCGCGCAGCAGCGTGACTTCGACGTCGGCGGGCACGGTCGGCAACGTCGTGCGCAGCGCGTCGGTCGCGCGCGCCCAGGCGGTGCGGCCGTCCGGGCCGCGCGCCGCCATGCTGGCGGACGCGTCGAGCACGACGACGAGGCGCGACGGCCCTGGTTCACCCGGCACGGTCGGACCCGCGAACGCGAGCGCGGCGAACGCCGCGGCCAGCGCGAGCAGCAGGAAGCGCCAGCGCGACCAGCGCGGCGGCCGCCGACGCAGTGCGGCCAACGCCAACTGCCACTGCTGCAGGTGCGGCGTCAGCACGGCGGTCTGCGGGCGGCTCGGCAGCGACAGCCACCACAGCACCGGCACGACGAGCAGCGCCAGCAGCCGCCAGGGTTCGGCAAGCGTCACGGCTCGCACCTCGCGGCGAAGACGGCGAACGCGGCGGCCGAGTGGTCGTCGAGCGCGGGCGCGCGCCAGCGCACCAGCCGCGCGCCGGCCTGTGCGAACAGCCGGTCCTGGCGGGCTGCGAGCAGAGCGAGTTGGCGACGGAGCTCGGCGACGAACGCCTCGTCGACCGGCAGCGTCAGTTCCTCCCCGGTCTCGGGATCGGTTACGCGCAGGTACCCGGACGGCTGCGGCGCACGATCGGTGGGCAGTTCGGGCAGCCAGCCCGTGACGACGGCGCCGCGGCGGCGCAGCGCGTGCAGCGGCCGTTCGCACGCGCTCGGCACGGCGAAGTCGGAGAACCAGTGCACGCGGCCAGGCAGGCCGCGCTGCAGCAGCAGCCCGACGGCGTCGCCGACGCCGGCAGCTACGACCGGCAGCGCGGCCAGGTGGGCCAGCAGTTCGGGCACGGCCGCGACGCCGGTGAAGGTGCGTTCGGCGAGCGCGCCAGCGCCGGGCGCGAGCACGGTCAGGCCGTCGAGTTGCGCCAGCGCGAAGCCGCCGACGACGGCTGCCCCGCGCAGCAGCGGCACGCGCCGCGGCGGCTCGCCGGCGTGCAGGCTGGCGGTCAGATCGAGCAACAGCGCCGCGGTGCGGCGCTGCTCCTGTTCGAGCTGCTTGACGTACAGCTGGCCCGTGCGCGCGTACGCCGACCAGTCGATGCGGCGCAGGTCGTCGCCGTGCTCGTACGGGCGATGGCCGACGAACGTGCCGCTCTGGCTGAGCACGCTGCGGCGCGCGCGCTGGCGCGCGTCCGGCGCGCCGCGGAAGCCGGCGCGCTGGCCGATGAGCGCGTGCAGCCGCTCGCGAAAGGCCGGCGGAAACGGCAGCGGCAACGCTGGCAGGCTCGGCGGGCGCGCGGCCATCACTTGCCCGCCTGCTGCAGGCGATCGAAGTAACGCTGCACGAACGGCCGTTCGGCCGCCGGCACGTGGCGCGTGCCGAGCGCTTGCTCGGCCGCGCGCGCGAACGTCTCGGGCCGCATCGGCGGCAGTTCGGGGCGCAAGTCGGCGCCGCCGACCGCCGTCGGCGCCGGGGCCTGTGGCGCCCCCTGCTCGATCTCGACGGCGCGCACCTTCGCGCGGCGCGTCGGTCCGTCGCCGACGAAGTCCGGCACGACGAAGCGCTGCTGCGCCGGCAATTCGAGCAGCGGCGCGGGTTCTTCCGGCGTGCCGTCGAGTGGCGGTTGGTCCTGACCCTGGGGCGGCGGCGGCACGGCGCCCTCGGCAGGCGGTCGCTGGCCGTCGTCAGGCGGTGCGGGCGAAGGCTCGCCGTCGCCTCGTCCCTCGCCCTGGCCAGAACCACCGCCAGCACCGCCGCCGAGGCTCGGCGCGTTGCTGCGACCACCGAGCACACCCGACCACGGCGGCGACAGCAGGTCGGCGACGATCCATGCGAGCAGCAGCAACAGCGCGAGCGGCAGCGCCCACAAGAGGCCGCCGAGCCGCCGGCGGCCGACGGCGGCCACCGCCCGAGGCGACAGGGCCGGCAACTTGCTGCGGACGTCGGCTTCGAGCCAAGCCGTCATCGCATCGGTGCGCGCGCCGCGGCGTTCGAGCCACGTCGCCAGTTCGTCGCCGACCTCGGCGAGCAGGCGCGGCGACGCCGCACCGCCGGCGGCTGCGGCAGCGACCTCGTCGCCGGCGAGCAGCTCCGCGTCGGGCGTGCGACCCGCGCGGCGAACGGCGGCGGCGGCGGCGACGGCGACCGCGAGCAGCGAAAACGCGGCGAGCCCCAAACGCCAAGCCGGCAGCAACCACGCCAACGCGAGCCCGGGCACGGCGAAGGCGAGCACGACGCGCACGGCGGCGTCCACGGCCGCCGCGCGCACGCGGCGGCGCCGCAGCGCCGCGGCGAACGCCTCGAGGTCGCCGAGCTCGTACTGCTGGATGGGCCACGCTGCCGCCACGGCGTCATCATGCGACGCCCGGGCAGCGATGCAAAGCCGGCGCGCGGCGCGACGTCAGCCGCCGCCGCCCGGACCGCTGGCCGGCGGCGTCACCGGCTTCGTCGCGTCGGACTTCGCCGGATCCTTCTTCTCCACCGGCTTGCCGTCCACCGGTTTGCCGTCCGCCGGCTTCGCCTCGAGGGGCTTCTCGCCGCCCGGCGACGTCGCCGCCGGGGCGCCGTCGGCCGGCTTCTTGTCGCCGTCCTGCGGCGCGGTGGTCGGCGCAGCCGGATCGAAGCACTGCGCCGGCACGTCGAGTTCGAACTGCGTCACCGTGCCCTGCGGCCACGTCATGACGAAGCCCGACTCGTTGGTCATCAGGTAGTGCTCGTTCTTGCCTTCGAGCTGGTTGCCGACGGCGATCTTCAGCTTGCGCTCGCGATCGCCCTCCTGCACCACGAGGTCGATCTCGATGCGCGGCGGCGCGAGGCCGAGCACGGCCAGGTTGCCGGCGCGCGCGGTCGGCAGCCGGTAGTCCTGGGCAGCGACGTAGCGCAGCCGCTGCACGAGGTTCTCGACCTCGGTCTGGCGTACCGCACCGAGGCCCGCCGGCGCATCGACCGCCACCCACGATGCCTTGCCGGCCGGCCGCTCGAACGTGAACGCCGCGCCGAGCGTGGCGGCGTTGCGGATCGACAGCCGCCGCACCTTGTCGGGCTCGATGCGGGCGAGCACCTTGTCGAGCCAGAGGTCCTGCTGCACCGAACGCAGCCAGGCCTTGTCGACCTCGTAGAGGATCACGTCGTTCGAGTCGCTCTTGCGCACGAACACGCCGCGCACCGCCTCGGTGCCGATCTGGCCCTGGCCGGCGTCGCGACCGACCAGCAGTTCGGCCACGACGTTGCGCTGCGTCGCGTCCGTGGCGCGGACGACGAACGCCTGCTTCTCGTCGAGCCCGAACTCCGCCAGTTGCTCCGGCGTCGCGTCGGGCTGGACCAGCACGTCGCGGTCGGCGCGGATGCTGCGCAGGTGCTGGAACACCTGCTGCTCCAGCTGGTCCTTGCCGACCGGCGCGCCGGCCAGGTCGCCCTGCGCCAGCGCGAAGCCCTTGTCCGTGCGCTGGAACACCAGCTGGTCGTAGGCGACCTTGGGCGCCTGCGGGTTGCCCGGGTCGGGTTGCGGCTGCTCCTTCTTCGGCTGCCCCAGCGTCACGAACATGACGTTGTCGGCGGTGAAGCCGTCGAACAGCAGCGGCACGCTGCCGATGTCGACGAAGGTCTCGGCGTCGCGCCGCAGCTGCAGGAAGGTCGGGATCGCGAGCGCGGCCGCGAGCGCGGCGAGCAGGACGTTGCGTTGGGCGAGGTTCATCGGCGGGTCCTCATCAGCCGATCGACGACAGGAAGGTCCGCTTCTGCGCGCGGCGGACGAAGTACACGCAGAGGCCCAGCGCCGCGAGCAGCGCGCCGGGCAACACGACGTTGAGCGCGCGCAGCCACGTCGTCTTGCGCCGCAGCGCCTGCTCGTGCAGGCGCGGGTCGGCGTTCGGATCGCGCGTCTCCTCCAACAGCTTCAGCGAGCGGTCGGTGGCGACCTTCGACTGCAGCGCGACGAGGTCCTTGTCCTCGGCCAGCCAGTCGAGCATCTGGGCGAAGAACGGCGCCGCCGAGCGGCCCGAAACCGGACCGCCGGCTTGGGCGTGATCGCCACGCACGATGTCGTCGCGCAGGAAGTCGGCGTCGCCAACCACGACGATGCGGCCGGGTCGATCGCCACGCTCAGCCGCCGGGGCCTCGGTCGCGACGGCGGCGGCGTCGTCCTCGGCGCGCTTGTCGGCCGGCGGCGTCTGCTCGCCGTCCTTCTGCTTCGCCGCAGCTTCGGCCTGCTTGGCTTCTTCCTCGGCCTTCTTGGCCTCCGCCTCCTTGATCTCGCTCGGGCGCTTGGGCCGCTCGCGGCCGGCGAAGAACGACACGAAGCGGCCGCGGACCTCCGCCATCAGCGGGGCCTGCTGGCGCGGCTCGGCGGCGAGGCGTTCACGCAACTTGCCGGCGAACTTCTGGTAGGCGTCGAGCCGCTGCTGGCCGTCGCCGAAGCCGATCGGGTTGAGCGACTGCGGCGGGTCCTCGACCAGGGCCAGCGGGCTCGACCACAGCAGCACGCGGCCGGCGACGTCGGGCGGCAGGTCCGGCGCGCCGCCGGCCTTGGTGCGCACGCCGACCCACGTCGGCCAGTAGAAGCCCGGCCCGCGCTTCTGCTGCTTCCAGGCCTGGAAGACGAACTCGTCGCTCGGCATGCCGGGCACGAAGAGCTTGCGGTACTGCTCGGCGAGGTCCTTGTCGACCTGGCCACGCGCGTCCTTGGCGAGGTCGTTGGCTGCGTCCTTCCAGTCGATGGCGACGGGATGGAAGAAGTACGGATACTCGATCGGGCTCAGCTGCTGGCCGAATGGCGTCAACTGCGGCACGGCGAAGTACTCGAAGCGCCCCTGGACAGGATCGCGCGGCTGAAAGGCGTCGCGGCTGAGGTCGGCGACGAGGCGCGGCTTCCAGTCGATGCCGTAGTGCAGCAGTTGGTCGGTCAGCTTCTGCGAGCTGCCGGCGGCGTCGAGCGCGAGCGGCGCCCTGGTCATCGTGCGCTGCGGGCCGACCATGTACTCGGCGGCGTCGACGAAGGCGACGAGCGTGCCGCCCTTCACGACGAACTGGTCGAGCACGTACTTCTGCCGGTCGGTCAGGTCCTTCGGCCGGAACAGGAACAGCGTCTGCAGGTCGTCCGGCAGCAGCGCCCCATCCTCGTCCTTGAGGTTCTGGAACTCGTAGCGCTTGGCGATGCCGTCCAGCGTGCGCAGCACGTTCCAGCCGAGCGGGCCGGCCTGCGCCCCCTGCGGGTTCGTCGCCGGCCATTCCATGTAGCCGATGCGGCGCTTCTGCGAGGTGATGACCTCCTTGATCGCCGGCGTGATCACCGCCTCGGCCAGGAACGAGCTCCCGGGCGCGAACTGCGGCACGACCTTGTTCTTGTCGCCGCCGTAGACGAAGCGCAGCCCCTGCCAGTGCACGTCGACCGACAGCGAGGTCGACGACTGGCTGCGCAGCTCCAGCGGCTTGACGCCGACGCGCGTCGCCTTGTCCTTCACCGCCTTGTCGGCGTTGGGGTCGAAACGCTGCACGACGACGTTGCCCTTGCCGAGCTGCACCAGCTCGTCGAGGAAGCTGTCGGCCCAGGCGCGCGTCTCGCGCACGGCGACGGGCAGCTTCTCCTTCGGGCTGAAGTAGGCCTCGACGACGAGGCGCTTGTCGAGCCTGGCCAGCAGGTCGCGCGTCGACGACGTCGTCGACCACAGGCCGTCGGACGTCAGGTCGACCCGCGCGCGGTGGCGCGACGCGAGGTAGACAACCTGCGCCAGCACGACGAGCAGCAGCAGCACGTGCAGGACGAGCGCCGGCGCGGAGCCGCGCTCGCGGGAACGGGAATCGGTGCGGACGTGGGGAGTCGCCATGGCTCAGCCCCGCTGGCGCCGGGACTCGAGCACCAGCGCGTTGGCGTAGAGGAAGAACCCGCAGAAGCAGGCAAAGTAGACGATGTCGCGCGAGTCGAGGACGCCGCGCGCGATGCTGACGAAGTACTTGTGCGGGCTGAGCCCGCTGACGAGGTCGACGAGCCACGCCGGCATCCAGTCCGACGCGTACTCGACGTTCTGGGGATTGCCGAGCTGGTAGAGCACGAACAGCGACACCAGCGAGAGCAACATCGCCACCATCTGGTCGCGCGTCGTGCTCGACCAGAACATGCCGACCGCGACGAAGCTGCTGGCGAACAGCAGCGACGCGAGGTAGCTGCCGAGGACCGGCGACCAGTCGAGCTTGCCATAGGCGCCGAGCGTCAGCGGCAGGCCGAGCGTCAGCGCCAGCACGCACGCGAGATAGACGACACAGGCGAGGAACTTGCCGAACACCAGCTGGCCGATGCGCACGGGGAACGTCATCAGCAACTCCAGCGTGCCGAGCTTGCGCTCCTCCGCCCACATGCGCATGGTCAGCCCGGGCAGGAACAGCACGAGCATCAACGGCAGCGTGGCGAACAGACCCTCCGCGCTGGCGCGCGCGCCGTTCTGCAGTGCACCCTCGCTGACGTAGTAGAGCAGCACCGACACCAGCAGGATGCCGAACACGTACGCGATCGGCGACAGGAAGAAGCTGCGCAGCTCGCGCCGGAACACGACGAGGGTCTCACGCATGGACGGCCTCCTGCGCCTTGGCGCCGGTCAGCTTGCGGAAGATGTCCTCCAGCGAAGCGTGCTCGACGGCGAGTTCGAGCAACTGCCAGCCGTGGCGGCAGGCCTGGGCGGCGACCGCCGCGGGGAACTCGCTCGCCGCGGACGGCAGGCCGAATCGCCACGTGGTGACGCCATTGCCGCCGCCTTCGGCCGCGAGCGGCGCGCCGGGCGGCAGCAGTTGCAGCAATTGTGCGCGCACCGAGTCGGCCGGACCGCGCACGCGCACACGCAGTGCCGCGCCGCCGTGCGCGGCCGCGATCTGCGCCTGCGTGCCGTCGGCGACGATGCGGCCCTGGTCGATGATCACGACGCGCGTGCAGGACTTCTCGACTTCCTGCAGGTAGTGCGTGCTGAGGATGACCGTGTGCTCCTTGCCCAGCTGCTCGATCAGGGTGCGAACCTCGACGATCTGGTTGGGGTCCAGGCCCGAGGTCGGCTCGTCGAGGATCAGCACGGGCGGCTCGTGCACGATCGCCTGGGCCAGGCCGACGCGCTGCTTGAAGCCCTTGCTGAGCTCGACGATGTTCTTGCCGAGCACGCGCTGCAACACGCAGCGCTCGACCGCGCGGCCGATGGCGGCGCGTTGCCGACCGGCCGGGATGCCGCGAATCTCGGCGCAGAAGCGCAGGTACTCGTCGACCCGCATCTCGCCGTAGAGCGGCGTCGTTTCCGGCAAGTAGCCGATGCAGCGTCGCGCCGCGACGCTGGCGGCGACGACGTCGTGGCCGGCGACCGACGCGCGGCCGGACGTCGGCAGCAGGTAGCCGGTCAGGATCTTCATCGTCGTCGACTTCCCGGCGCCGTTGGGGCCGAGGAAGCCGACCACTTCGCCCTTCTGCACCGTGAAGGAGACGCCCTTCAGGGCCCGGGCGAAGCCGTAGGACTTCGCGAGTTGTTCGACTTCGATCATGGGACGATGCACGGGGCGCCGCCGCTGGCGACGGCGGCGAGGGGAACGGGCGCGCACCGTCCGACGGCCGGCGCGCGGACGCCAGACGGCACAGGGTGGCGCACGACGGACGGGGCGGCAAGACACTCCGTCCGCTGCGCCGCAACGGACTCAATCCTCCTGGCAGTTCACTCAGAGAGCGAGAAACAAGCGGTTTCTCGCTCTCTGCGCGGCCGCGAAGGCGGCCGCCAGCGGCATCCTGAGATGCCCGTAGAATGATGGCTTCTCGGGCTCTCAGTCCTCCAGGCGGAACGAATCGAGGAACTGCTTGTTGCTGTCGGTCTTCATCAGGCGGTCGATCAGCAGCGGCATGGCGTCGAGCGCGTTCATGCGCGCGAGCACCCGCCGCAGCGTGTAGAGGCGCTTGGTGACGTCCGCGCCGAGGAGCAGCTCCTCCTTGCGCGTGCCGGACAGCTCGATGTCGATCGCCGGGAAGATACGGCGCTCGGCGAGCTGGCGATTGAGCACCAGCTCCATGTTGCCGGTGCCCTTGAACTCCTCGAAGATGACCTGATCCATGCGCGAGCCGGTGTCGACCAGCGTCGTGGCCAGGATCGTCAGCGAGCCGCCCTCTTCGCAGTTGCGGGCCGCGCCGAAGAACTTCTTCGGCACCTCGAGCACCTTGGCGCCGAGGCCGCCGGACATCGTGCCGCCGCCGCGGCCGCCGAGGAAGCTGTTGTAGGCGCGCGTCAGGCGCGTGATCGAGTCGAGCAGGATGACGACGTCGCGGCCGGTCTCGACGAGGCGCTGCGCGCGCTTCATCGCCATCTCGCTGACGGCGATGTGGTGCTTGGGGCCTTCGTCGAGCGTCGAGACGAGGACCTCGCGGTTCGGGCCTTCGACGGTGCGCTTCCAGCCGGTCGCCTCCTCGGGGCGCTCGTCGATCAGCAGCACCATCATGTGGACGTCCGGATAGTGCGTCGAAAGCGACTGGCAGATCTGCTGCATCAGCACCGTCTTGCCGGAGCGCGGCGGCGCGACCACGAGGCCGCGCTGGCCGTAGCCGAGCGGGCACAGCAGGTCGACGATGCGCAGCGAGATGTTCTCGTCGCTGCCCGGCGCCAGCACGAATTGCGGCTCCGGGTCGATGACCGTCATGTCGCGGAACGACTTGAGTTCGCGGCGCTCCTCCGGCGGCAAGCCGTCGACCGACTCGATCGACGCCAGCGTGAAGCGCTGCGGACCGCGGTTGGGCAGTCCGGCCTGACCGACGATCTCGCTGCCCTCCAGCAGGCGGTGCTGGCGGATCATCGTCATCGGCACGAACGTGTCGCCGTTGGGGATCGAGTCGGGCTGGTAGCTGTTTTGCTTCTTGCGCAGCCAGCCGTTGCCCTCCTTGGTGTACTCCAGCACGCCGGTGGCCTGCTCGGTCGGGCCTTCGACCAGCGGCCGGAAGTCGCCGCCGCCGCCCTGGCCACCGCCGCCGTTGCCGCCGCCACCGTAGCCGCCGCCACCGTAGCCGCCGCCGCCGTTGCCGCCGCCGCCACCACCGTAGCCACCGCCCTGGCCGCCGCCCTGGCCGCCGCCGCCGCCGAAGTTGCCTTGGCCGACGTCGTACGCGCCGGCTTGGCTGCTGCCACCGCCGAAGCCACCGCCTTGGCCGCCGCCGCCGTAGCCGCCGCCGCCGCCCTGGCCGCCGCCGCCACCGCCTTGGCCACCGCGCCGCCGCCGGCGACGACGACCGCCGCGCCAACGCCGCCGCTCAGGGCCGCCGTCGCCGCCGCCACCACCACCTGCGTCGAAGCCGCCGGAGAAATCGCCGTCCGAAATGCTCATGCCTTGCGTTCGTCGCCGCGCCGGAGCGCGGCTCCTTCCTGGGGCGACGCCGACCATGCGGCGACGCCTGCTGATTGGCGACTGCCAGCGGCGTCGGCCTCCGCGATGGCGGCGGCCGCGTGCACACTGCGTTTCGCCCCTGCATCGTCCGCCAGTCGCGCCGGAGCCTTCCGGCGCGCGGTTTCCTCGCGGACTTCGGCGCCGGAACCACCCGACACCGAATGCGACGGTTGGCCGTCGCCCACTCGCAGCTGCCCTGCGGCCGCAGGCGGCGCCGGATCGGCGCATCGCCCGACGGATGCTGTGGCGCGCGCCGGCAACCTGACCAGCGGCGCGGGGCGCGACCCGGCGCACCGATACATTCGGCGACACCAGATCGGCGGCGAGCGTCGCCAGCGCGCTGTTTCCACCAGCGCCACCAACGACGGCGATGACGCTAACGGCACCCTCCCACCGGCGCAAGCAGCAGGTGCCCGAATCCGACGCCGCGCCGACCGGACCGCCCGGATCCGCCGTTGCGGGCCGCCGTCACGCACGCTATCCACGGCAAGGACGCGAACGACGGTCGGGACTCAACTTCCTGGCCGCTGCGCTCCGAAACACGCCTTGGCACCGGCCTTGCCGGCGCCGGACAACGACCACGCATGCCGAACCCTCTCGACCTGGATCCCCGCCCCCTGCACCTCGGCGACGACGACGACGACGAGCACGACGACCACGAGTGCGACAAGCAAGGCGGCGAGAAGGAAGCCGCTGGCCCGAATCCGTTCGAGAAGGCGCTGCTGGATTCGCGCACGCTGCTGCTCAGCGGTCCCGTCGACGACAAGATGCTCAAGGAGGCGACCGTCCGTTGCTTCGCCATGGAGCAGAAGGATGCGAAGAAGCCGATCACGGTGATGATCAACTCGCCGGGCGGCAGCGCCGACGCCGGCTTCGCGATCTACGATCTGCTGCGCTTCATCAAGCCGCCGGTCGTCACCGTGGTGAACGGCCTCTGCGCGTCGGCCGGCATCCTGATCCACCTCGCCGCGGACAAGAAGCGTCGCTTCTGCCTCAGCGAGAGCCGCTTCATGATCCACCAGCCTTCGACGATGGGCCGCGGCACCGCCAGCGACCTCGACATCACGGCCAAGGAGATCCTCAAGCTGCGCGACCGCTACAACCGCATCATCGCGGAGCAGTGCAACAAGACGCTGGAGCAGGTCACCGAGTCGGCGCGCCGCGACTTCTGGCTCGACGCCGGCCAGGCGCTGGAGTACGGCCTCGTGCACAAGGTCGTCACCCGCCGCGACGAATTGCCGAACTGACGCCGCGAGCGGCCGACGCCGGCGGACCACGGCTGGCCGGGCGACGCCGCTGCGGCAGGCAGTCGCGCGGGGCTTGAACCCGCGCCGCCCGTCGACGTTGATGGCCGCCATGCTGCGCGCCGCCTGCCTGCTCGCCGCCTGCCTGCTCGCCTTGGTCGCCGCACCGGCGATCGGCCAGTCCGGAGACCCGTCGCCGGGCGCGCGCTTCACGCTGTTGCTGCGCGATCCCGCCGGTGCGCCCGTCGCCGACGCCGCGGTCGAACTGGTCGTCACCAGCGCTGGTGCCCTGCCGGCGCTTGCGTGGTTCGCGGACCGGGCGCGCGCCGACGCGGCCGAACTGGCGCCGCTGCAGCCGGCGGCGCGCTTGCTGCTGCGCAGCGATGCGCGCGGCCTCGCGAGCGCGTCCTTGTCCGCCGCGGTCGCCGGCAGCGGCAGCAGCGCGGCGGGCATGGTGACGACGGCGAGCGGCCTTGGCGCCGTGGTGATCGACCTGCAGGCCGACCGGCCGCAGCGGCTCGCGCTCGCGCCGCTCGCCGCCATCGCGAGCGCGCGCGGCGACGAACTGCTGCGCGTGCATGCGCGCATCCGCACGCCGTCCGGCGCCGTCGCCCTGACGCTGCCGCCGGGCGCCAACGTCCGCCTGCCGGCCGGCGACCACGACGCGTGGATCCGCACGCCGCGCGGCTGGCAGTGGCGCCGGCTCGCGCTCGCCGCCGGACAGTCGGTGGTTCTCGCCGACGAACCAGCCGTGCGCCGCGTGCGCCGCCCCGGCCCCGGCTGGCAGGTCCTGCCCGCTGGGCGCGCCGACGTGGCGCTGTTCGCCGCCGGCGAAGACGAGCTCTCGCTGTGCGGCGATGCGGCGACCGCGACGTTCATGGCGTGGCATGCCGCGAGCGGACGGTTGTCGCCGCCGCAGGCGCTGCCCACGGCAGCCGGAGGTGGCACGTTCGACTGGCCGCTCGCCGAAGACACGGCGAATGCGGTGGCAGTCGCCGGGCTCGGCGCCGCGCAGGGGACCACGACGGCCGACGAGGCGCTGACGCTCGTGCAGCGGACGGCCGCCGGTGATTGGCTGCCGCTGGGCATCGCCGTGCGCCGCACGAGCGGAGCAGCCGCGAGCACAGGCTTCCTGCTGCCGTCGCCGCCGCCGGGCGACTGCTGGTTGGTGCACCTTGGCGCCGGCCTGGCACCGTGCGCCGCCCCCTACCGCGTCCAGGCCGCCCCGGCGGACGCCGCTGGGGGATCCGATCGCGCACTGGCCGTGCTGGTCCGCGACGCCGCCGGCGCGCCTGTCGCCGACGTCGCCATCGCCTACGAACCGGACGGCATGCCGCCCGCGGCCGCGCACGGGCGCACCGACGACCGCGGCCGCGCCGGCCTCGGGCTGGTGCGCACGCCTGGCGCGCTGCGCGTCGTCGACGCGCGCTTCGCCAACCAGACGCTCGCGGTCCCGGCGGCAGCGACTACGGCGATCGAAGTCGTCGTCGACACCGGCGCGCGCCTGCGCGGCATCGCGCGCTGGCCAGACGGCGCGCCAGCGCGCGGCGCCGTGGTCACGCTGCGCGACCCGCGCGGCCAGCTCGCGCCGCCGACCCGCACGACGACCACCGCAGACGACGGCAGCTTCGCCTTCCCAGGCCTCGCGGACGGCGGCGCGTACGTCGTCTTCGCCACCGCCCGCCGCGATGGCCGCACGTGGTCGGGGCGCGCCGAGACCATGGCCGGCAGCGACGCGCCGATCGCCCTGGTGGTGCGCGACGAAGATCCCGAGTTCGCGCCACCGCGGCGCTGACGCCTAGGAATCTGCGCCACGGCAGGCCACGCCGCCCGCCACGCGTCTTCGCGCCCGGGGACTCGCCGCCCAGCGTTGGCGGATTAGCTGCTCGGCGAATCCAACGATTCGCTTGCGGTCGTCAGCTTCGCCCCGGACGGCAATCCACGCACCGGATCGGCGCGCGTCCCGTGACGCCGACTCCTAGACGCGGGCCTTGGCCGGCAGGCGGCCCTCGCACGCGGCGACGAGCGCTGCCCCAAGTTGCGCCAGCGGGTACTCGCGCTCGACGGCGCCCAACTGCATGGCCGCGCGCGGCATGCCGTAGATGGCGCAACTCGCCTCGTCCTGGCCGATCGTCGTCCAACCGGCTTGACGCAGCGCCAGCAGGCCGGAGGCCCCGTCCTGGCCCATGCCGGTCATGATCACGCCGACGCCGCGGCCCGCCAGCGACAGGCAGCTCTCGAACAGCACGTCGGCCGCAGGCCGGTGGCCGCGGCGCGGCGGCTCGTCGTTCCACACCACGCGGAGCGGAGCGCCGCCGATGACCTTCACGTGGTGGTCGCCGGGCGCGATGTAGGCGACGCCGCGCGCGAGCGCGAGGCCGTCCTTCGCCAGTTCGACGCGATAACCAGTCTCGCGCGCGAGCCGACCGATCAGGTCCGCGACGAACGCCGGCGGGATGTGCTGCACGATGACCATCGGCGGCAGGTCGCGGCCGCGCAGCGCCGCGAGGAACTCGCGCAGCGCCACGGGGCCGCCGGTCGAGATGCCGACGGCGATCAACTGCGGCGGCGTGCGATCGCCGCGCTCCGCCGGGTTCGCCGCGGGCGCAACCGCGGTCGGCCGCGCCGGCGGCAGGACAGCCCCGCACGCCTGCCGCAGCGCCTGCGCGCACGCCGTCGACCAGCCGAGCAGGCTGCGCACGTCGCTCGCGTCGGGCCACTCCAACGCGCGAGCGGCAGCGAAGACCCCTTCGCGCGGCGGCAGCGCGCCCTTGTCGTGGCAGACGACGAGCGGCGCCGCAACGGCCGCGAGTTCGCCCGCGTACGGCCAGCGCGCGAGCACGGCGGCCTCGCCCTGTCCCGGCTGCACCGGCTCGAAGCCGGCGGCGCGCAACCACTCTGTCAGCATCGCGGCATCGGCGGCGGCCGCGACGACCGCGATCCGGGAGCGCACCAGCGTGCTCATGGCGGCGTCAGGTCCTTGAGGATGCGCTGCCACGCGGCGTCGTCGAGCGCGCCGGCCGCGAGCCGTTGCACGCTGATGCGGCCCTTCGCCGGGTCCACCACCACGACACAGCCACCGTCGGTCGCGCCGCCGACCTGACCACCGAACGCCATGCCGGCGGCCGGCGTCGCCGCCTTGATCGCGGCGAGGTTGCGCGCCCCGATCGCCAGCCCGCCACCGACCATGCTGCCGCCGCCGACGACGCGGACGAGCAGTTTGCGCGGATCGGCGCCAGCCTGGATCGCGAGGTCGCGCGCGCGCGGCACCGCCCGATCGGCGAAGTAGCCGGGCCCCATGCCATCGCCGACACCGCTCGGCCGCACGACGTGCGCAAGCACCGCCACCTGACGACCGAGGTCCTGCACCACGAGGCCGACGCAGGAACCGAGCAGCGCGCCGAGCACCTGCCCGGGCCCGCCGACCGCGATGCCGCCGATCGGCACCTGCACGGCGTCGGCCAAACGAAGGCGGCGACTGCCGCTCATCGGCTGCCCGCCGGCGCCAGCGCGTGATGGCGGGCCGCGGCGAACTCCGCGAAGCCCGTCGGGTCGAGGATCAGCGTGACCTTGCCGTCGCCGCGGATCGCCATGCCGGCGAGGCCGGGCACGCCGGCCAACTCCGCGCACAGCGGCTTGATGACGAGGTCCTCCTTGCCGACGAGGCGGTCGACGCCGAGCGCCACCTCGCTGCCGGGGAAGCCGAACACGACCGCATGGGCCGGCGCGTCGCCGCCGGCGCGCCCCGCGCCAGTCGCCGCGTCGGCGGCGAACCGGTAGGCCTCGGGCAGGCGCACGAGCGGCACCGGCCGCTGGCGCACGAGGATGACCGGCCGCTGCTGCACCTGCTGCACCTGCGCGCGCGCCAACTCGACGATCTCGCGCGCCTCCGTGAGCGGCAGTGCGAACATCGTGCCGCGCACCTCCAGCAGCAGGCTGGTGAGGATCGACATGCTGGGCGGCAGTTGCACGGTGATCGTCGTGCCGACGCCGACTTCGGAACGCAGTTCGAGCGAGCCGCGCAGCTTCTTGATCGCGGCCGCGACGATGTCCATGCCCATGCCGCGGCCGGACACCTCGGTGACCTGCTTCGCCGTCGAGAAGCCCGGCGCGAAGATCAGCCGCTGCGCCTCCTGCGGCGCCATCACCGCAGCCTCCTCGCGGGTGACGAGGCCGAGGTCGATCGCCTTCGCCAGCACGCGCGCCGGATCGATGCCGGCGCCGTCGTCGCGCACCTCGATGACGACGGAACTGCCGCGCTGGAAGCTCCGAACCGCGACGTGACCGCGCTCGCTCTTGCCGGCCTTGCGCCGCTGCTCGGCCGGTTCGAGACCGTGATCGACGGCGTTGCGCAGCACGTGCACCAGCGGATTGACCAGTTCGTCGGCGACGCGCTTGTCGATCTGCGTCTCCCCGCCCGCGACCTGGAAGTCCACCTGCTTGCCGACGACCTCCGCCGTGTCGCGCACCGCACGCTGCAGGCGGCGGAAGACCGTGTCGAGCGGCACCATGCGCAGTTGCAACACCGCCTCGTGGATGCCGCCGACGACGCCGTCGAAGTCGTAGGTGACGTCGTCGACGTCGCGCAGCACGCGGCCGATGCCCGACAGTTCCTCCAGGCCGGCGTGCAGGCGGCGCGCCGTCTCGTCGAGCCGTTCGAGCAGTTCGCCCGCGCCCGCCGCGGCATGGCCGGCGCGCAGACCGGCAAGGCCGCGGGCCAGTTCGGCCCCGGCGACGCCGAGTTCGCGCAGCCGCTGCAGCGGCCGGAGTTGGCGCGCGACCAGTTGCACCCGCGAACGGGCGACGACCAGTTCGCCGGTCAGGTTGACGAGGTTGTCGAGGCGCTCCATGCGCACGCGCACGGTCTCGTTGGCGTCGGCGCCACCGCCGGCCTCGGTCGGCTTGTCGGCAGCCGGCTTGCCCGCGGTCGCGGCGGGCTTCGCCGCCGCAGCGGGCGCCGGCGCCGCGTCGCCGGCGGGCAGCGGCGGCGGGTCCGCGACCACGGGCGCTGCCGCCGCGGCGGCGAGCGCCGCCGGCAGCGCCGCGTCCGGCGCCGCCAACTGCCGCTGCAGGTCGTCCAGCACGCCGATGATCGACTTCTGCTCGCCGCCGCCGGCGGCGATCTCCGCCGTCAGGCTGGTGACGAGGTCGATCGCGTCGAACATCGTGCGCACGATCGCCGAGGTCGGCGCGAGCTTGCCGTCGCGCACGAGGCTCATCAGCGACTCCAGCTGGTGCGTCACCTTGTTGGTGCGCTCGAACCCGAAGCATGCCGACAGGCCCTTAAGCGAGTGCGCGCTGCGGAACAGCTCGTTGACCTTGTCGGCCGGCCACGCGCCGTCCTGGTCGGAGAGCGCGAGCAGGACGCGGTTCAGCTGTTCGAGGTAGTCGTGCGCCTCGCCCAGGTAGTCCGCGATCAGGTCTTCGTTGCCGTTGTTGTCGCCCATGCCAGCACCGACTGCGAACCGCCAACTCCTTAGCCCTCGACGCGTCGGGCGAGGCGCCGCCGCAGCAACGCCCCGCCCGGCGACGCCTGCGGCGCCGCGTCGTCCGCCCCCGGCCCGCGCGGCGCGCCGCGCGGGCGAACCGGCTCAGATCTGGAACCGGCGGACCAGTTCCTTCATCGCGATCGCCTGCGCCGACAGCTCCTCGGCCGACGCCGCCATGTTGGTGGCGTTGCCCGAGTTGTTCTCGGTCAGCTTGGCGACGTTCTGGATCGCGCGGCCGACCTCCTGCGCCGTCGCCGACTGCTCGTCGGTGGCGCTGGCGATCTGGGAGATCGACTGCGCCGTGCTCTGCACGCCATCGATGATCTGACGCAGGGCGTTGCCCGTCTCCTCGGAGAGCTTCGTGCCCTCGACGACGCGCTGCGTCGACTCGCGGATCAGGCCGGTGATCTGCTTCGCCGCCTCGCTGCTGCGCTCGGCCAGCTTGCGGACCTCGTCGGCGACGACCGCGAAGCCCAGGCCGTGCTCGCCGGCGCGAGCGGCCTCGATCGCAGCGTTCAGGGCCAGCAGGTTGGTCTGGCTGGCGATCTCGCTGATGACCTGGATGATCTCGCTGATGCGCTCGCTGGAGCGGTTGATCTCCTTCATCGCGGTGATCGACCGGTCGACGGCCTGGCCGCCCGCCGTGGCGCGCTTGCTCGTCTCGTCGGCGATCGAGTTGGCCTCGCTCGCGTTCTTGGCGATCAGGCGGATGCTCTCGGTCAGCTGGTCGACCGACGCGGTCATCTCCTCGACCGTCGCGGCGTTGGTCTGCGACGCCTCCGACAGGCTGCTGGAGGCGTTGCTGATCGTGCCGGCGCTGGCGCTGAACTGCTCGGCGCCCTCCTTGATCTGCACGATGATGCCGCGCAGGTCCTTGATCATGCGACCGAGGCCCTCGCCCAGCTGGCCGACCGGGTCGGCGCCGGCGACCTCGTGCGTCACGGTCAGGTCGCCCTTGGCGGCGGCGTCGACGACGCGCAGCAGCACGTCGACCTTGGCGCGCAGGTCGGCCGCGGACTTCGCCTCGGCGGCGGCGCGGTGCTCGATCTCGGCCGCGAGCTTCTTCTGCTGCGTGACGACCTCCCAGTTGACCACCGCGCCGGCGAACTGGCCATCGGCGGTCCACAGCCCGGAGGCCGACAGCGAGATCGTCTCCGCGCCGAGCTGGAACTCGGCCGTGTGGTTGCGGCCGCGCAGCGCCGACAGCAGGTTGCGCTGGTGCGCCGGGTTCTTGTGGAACCGGTCGATGTTGATGCCCAACACGTCCTCGGCCCGGACGCCGAACTTCTCGACGAGCACCGGCTCCAGCGTGCGCAGGGTCTGCGCGGACTTCTTGTTGCCGTAGACGACCTTGAAGTCGGCGTCGCACACGAGCACGTTCGTCGCGATCGCGTCCATCGCGTCGATCGCGCGCTTGGCGCCGGCGGCGGCCGTGCGGCGGGCGGTGATGTCGGTGGCGAACTTGACCACCTTGGACAGCCGGCCGGCGTCGTCCTTCAGGGGGAAGTAGGTCGCCTCGATCCAGATCTCCTTGCCGCCCTTGCCGAATCGCTGGAACTCGCCGCGCTGGGGAAGGCCCAGATTGAGGTTGGCCCAGAGTTCGCGGTACTCGGCGCTGCGGGCGTGCTCCGGCGACACGAACATGCTGTGGTGACGCCCCTTGATCTCGTCGATCGTGTAGCCGACCGCGCGCTGGAAGTTCTCGTTCGCGGTGACGATCGTGCCGTCGAGCTGGAACTCGATCATCGCCATCTGCTGGCCGACGGCCGCGACGAGCTTGGCGCTCTCGCCGCCGTTCGCCGTCCGATTGCCGCCGTTGCCGCCGCGCGCGGCGGCCTTCTTCGTCGTCGTGGTGGTCATTGTGATTGTCCTTGCTTGCCGTTGCCCTGGGTGGATGCCTTCGCCCCGTCACCGTGGTCGCCCTCGACCAGCAGCCGCGACATGTCGAGCAGGATCAGCAGGCGCTCCTTGCGCCGCGCCAATCCCGTCACGTAGTCCTTGCCCGCGCGCAGCAGCGAGGGCGGCGCCGGCGAGATGTCCTCGTGCGAGAGCCGCAGCACCTCGCTGACGCCGTCCACGACGACGCCGACGGTGCGGCCCTGCAGGTCCATCACCACGATGCGCGTGGCGTCGTTCGCCGGCTGGTCGGGCATGCCGAAGCGCCGGCGCAGGTTGAGGATCGGGATGACGTTGCCGCGCAGGTTGATCACGCCGAGCACGTGCTCGGGGACCTCGGGCACCTGCGTGATGCAGCCGTACAGGATGATCTCCTGCACGGTCATGATGTCGACGCCGTACTCCTCGTCGGCCAGTCGGAAGCTCACGACCTGGAAGGTCCGGCCGTCCTGATGGCGCAGGCCGCCGGTGACCGGCGCCGGGGCCGGCTTCTCCGGCGCCGCGGCCTTGCTGGGCGCCTTCGGCGCATCGATCGTCGTCATCGCGTCCTGTCCTCGCTTGCGGTGATGGGTTCGCCGACGTGCGTCGGCTCCCATGTGTCGACGCGCAGGCGACGAGGACTGGTCAGGACGTTCCCCTACGATGCTTCGGAGACGCCGATCCGAACGGCGGCGTAGGCGACGAGTTGCCGCAGCGTCAATCCACGGACCGCGTGCGCCCAGCCATGGCGGTCGCGGCGCGTGGCCGCGAGCCCGTCGCGGCGCCGGTCAACCGGCGCGCGCGGCAGCGCCCGACTGCGCCCTGACGCGGCCGTCGCAGCGACTCACTCCCACTCGATCGTCGCCGGCGGCTTGCTGCTGATGTCGAGGCAGACGCGCGAGAAGCCCTTCACCTCGTTGAGGATCCGGTTGCTGATGCGCTTGAGCACGGGCGCCGGCAGCAGTTCCCAGTCGGCGGTCATCGCGTCCTGGCTGCTGACGAGGCGCAGCATGCAGACGTCCTCGTAGACGCGGGCGTCGCCCTTCACGCCGACCGACTTCTGCGGCACGTAGACGGCGAAGTACTGCCACAGGCCCTTGTGCAGGCCGTTCTTCTCCACTTCTTCGCGCACGATGCGGTCGGCGCCGCGCAGCGGCGCGAGCTTCGCCGTGGTCACTTCGCCCAGGCACCGCACCGCCAGCCCGGGTCCCGGGAAGGGCTGCCGGTCGACGAGCGAACTCGGCAGGCCGAGTTCGCGGCCGAGCGCGCGCACCTCGTCCTTGAAAAGGTCGCGCAGCGGCTCGACGAGCGTCATGTCGAGGTCCTTGGGCAGGCCGCCGACGTTGTGATGGCTCTTGATCGTCGAGGTCGCGCCGCCGTGCGCGGCGACCGACTCGATGACGTCCGGGTACAGGGTGCCCTGGCCGAGGAACTTCGCGTGCACGCTGCGCTTGGCCTGCTCGCGGAAGACATCGACGAAGACCTTGCCGACGATCTTGCGCTTCGCCTCGGGGTCGCTGACGCCCTGCAGCTCGCCGAGGAAACGGTCGCTCGCGTCCACCACCGTCAGGTCCATGCGGTAGTGGTCGCGGAACAGCTCCTCGACGCCCTCGCGCTCGCCGGCGCGCAGCAGGCCGTTGTCGACGAACACGCAGTGCAGGCGCTTGCCGATCGCGCGGTGGATGAGCACCGCCGCGACCGAGCTGTCGACGCCGCCCGACAGGCCCATCACGACCTCGCCGGTGTCGCCGACCAGCTTGCGCACGGCCTCGACCTTGACGTCGATCAGGTTGCCGGGGTTCCAATCGGTCCGGCACTTCGCCACGCCGAGCACGAAGTTGCGCAGCATGACCGCGCCGTCCTCGGTGTGGGCCACCTCGGGGTGGAACTGCAGGCCGAAGAAGCGGCGCTGGCGGTCGGCGACGACGGCGAACGGGCACGGCTCGCTGCGCGCGAGCACCTCGAAGCCCGGGCCGAGCTTGGCGACCTTGTCGCCGTGCGACATCCAGACGATGCCGTCCTGGCGACAACCGGCCAGCAGATCGGCGGCGTCGTCGACGCGCAGCTCCGTGCGGCCGTACTCGGCGCCTTCCTTGGCCGGCGTGACCTCGCCGCCGGTGTTCTGGCTCATCCACTGCAGGCCGTAGCAGATGCCGAGCACCGGCACGCCCTGGCGCAGGATCGCCGGGTCGAGCGCCGGCGCGTCGTGCTCGTACACCGAGCGCGGCCCGCCGCTCAGGATCACCGCCGTCGGGCGCATGTGCTGGAACGTGAACAGCGCGCGCTCGGGCACCGTGATGCGCGAGTAGACGCCGAGTTCGCGGACGCGGCGCGCGATCAGCTGGCAGTACTGGGCGCCGAAGTCGACGATCAGCACGCCGCCGGACGGGCCCTCGGGCTCTTGCTGGTGGCTCATGCTTCGCCGCTGTAGTTCGGCGCTTCCTTGGTGATCTGGATGTCGTGCGGGTGCGACTCGCGCAGGCCGGCGGCGGTGACGCGCAGGAACTTCGAGTTCGCCGCGAGGTCCGCCAGCGTGCGGGCGCCGTTGTAGCCCATGCCCGAACGGATGCCGCCGACCAGCTGATAGACGAAGTCGGCGACCGCGCCCTTGAACGGCACCATGCCCTCGACGCCTTCCGGCACGAACTTCATGCGCTCTTTGACCTCGCCCTGCGCGTAGCGGTCGGCCGAGCCGAGCTCCATCGCGCCGAGCGAGCCCATGCCGCGCACGGCCTTGAACTGGCGGCCGCGGAACAGGATCGACTCGCCGGGCGACTCCTCGACGCCGGCGAGCATCGAGCCGAGCATCACGCACGAAGCGCCGGCGGCCAGCGCCTTGACGATGTCGCCGCTCTGGCGGATGCCGCCGTCGGCGATCACCGGCACGCCGGCCGGCGCGCACGCCTTCAGCGAATCGAGCACGGCGGTCAGCTGCGGCACGCCGCAGCCGGTGACGATGCGCGTCGTGCAGATCGAACCCGGGCCGATGCCGACCTTGACGCCGTCGGCGCCGGCGTCGACCAGCGCCGCGGCGCCGTCGTAGGTGGCGACGTTGCCGGCGACGACCGGGATGCCGCAGGCCTTCTTGATGGCCTTGACCGTGTCGATGACGTTCTTGCTGTGGCCGTGCGCGGTGTCGACGACGACGACGTCGCAGCCGGCCTCGACGAGGCGACCGACACGCGCGAGGTCGTGCACGCCGACGGCGGCGCCGACGAGCAGCCGGCCGCGGCCGTCGCGCGCCGCCGAAGGGAACTCCTCGGTGCCGCGGATGTCCTTCATCGTGATGAGCCCGGCGAGGCGGCCGTCGGGCTGCACGAGGATCAGCTTCTCGACCTTGTTCTGGCGCAGGATCTGCCGCGCCTGGTCGAGCGTCGTGCCGGGCACGGCGGTGACGAGGTTCTGCCGGGTCATCACCGCGCCAACCTTGGTCTCGCGGTCGTCGACGAAGCGCAGGTCTCGGTGCGTCAGGATGCCGACGACCTTGCGGTTGTCGTCGACGACCGGCAGGCCGCTGATCTTGTGCGCCGACATCAGGTCCTTGGCGCGGCCGACCGGGTCCTCCACGCGCAGCGCGACCGGATCCATGATCACGCCGTTGGCCGAGCGCTTGACCTTGTCGACTTCGCCGACCTGCTTCTCGATCGTCAGGTTCTTGTGGACGATGCCGATGCCGCCTTGCTGGGCGAGCGCCACGGCCATGCGCGACTCGGTGACCGTGTCCATCGCCGCGCCGACGATCGGGACCTGCAGGTCGACGCCGCGGCAGAGCCGCGTGCGGGTGTCGACGTCGCGGGGCAGCGCCGAGGCCATCTGCGGCACCAGCAGGACGTCGTCGTAGGTGAGGCCTTCGCCCAGGAACTCGGCCAAGTCGCTTTCTCCGGAGGGTTCGGGAAAGCGTTCGGAGCCTAGCGAGGGGTCCGGCGGCCCGCCACGGTCGGCGCGCTCTTTCCCGCGGCGGCGCGGCGCTTCGACGCCGGCTCCAGCCGCCAGCGCACGGGCGCCATGCCCCGGGTCACGACGACGACGTGTTCCCGTACGACGCCGTCGGCCCTCAGGGTCAGGGTCGCCGGCCCCGGCGGCAGGCGCAGGTCGACGCCCGAACAAGCCGCCGAGACGCTGCCGCCCGAGCCGTTCTCGCAGGCGAACCACAGGGCGCCGGGCGCCAGCAGCGGCGGCACGAAGTCGACGCGGACGGGCAGGCGATCGGCCACCGACGCCCCCGACGGTGGCGGCGCCGGCAGTGCGCCGCAGGCAGCCGCCAGCATCAGGGCCGCCAAGGCCAGATGGCAGCGTCGGCTCATGCCCGCCGGAACGCCGCGGTCGCCGGATCGTGCATGCGGATGCCGTGCATCTCGGGCCGGTTGGCGGCGAGGTGCTGCAGGATCGGCCAGCAGTCGGCGGCATCGGCGCCGGCCCTGCCGGCGAGCGCGCGCACGTCGCGCAGTTCGCCGTCGAGCGCGGCGACGAGGCGCTTCTGCAGGTCGAGCACGCGCGCCGCCGCCTTCTTGCCGGCCTCGACGCCCGGCTGGTGGAAGGCGTTGACGTCGACGAGCTCGGCGTAGATCGCGACCGCGCGCTCGAACAGCGCGACGATCGCGCCGAGCGCGCGTTCGTCGAGCGCGTCGATCGCGATGGTCAACGACGAGCGGCCGTTGTCGTGCAGCGCCGCGCGCGTGCCCTGCCAGAAGCCGTCCAGGTAGTCGCCCGACGTGATGCCGTCCTCGACCTCGAAGCACCCGGCAGCGCGGTCGCGCAGCACGCGCACGAACAGGGCGAAGAAGTCGTGCCGGCCGTCGCGCAGCTGCTGCACGTAGGCGTGCTGGTCGGTCGAGCCCTTGTTGCCGTAGACGGCGATGCCCTGGTTGCAGACCTTGCCCTGGCGATCGCGCTCCTTGCCGAGCGACTCCATCACCAGCTGCTGCAGGTAGCGCGACAACAGCAGCAACCGGTCCTTGTACGGCAGCACCACCATCGCGCGCTCGCCGCGTCCTTGGCCCTGGTGGTGCCAGAACGCCGCCAGCATCGCCGCCGGGTTGCGCCGCAGGTCCGTGCGCCGCGTCGCATCGTCCATCGCCGCGGCGCCGGCCAGGAAGGCGCGGACGTCCATGCCGAGCAGCGCTCCCGGCAGCAGGCCGACCGTCGACGTGATCGACGTGCGGCCGCCGACCCAGTCCCACATCGGCATGATCGCCGCCCAGCGCTCGGCCTCGGCCTTCCTGTGCAGCACCGAGCCGGCCATGGTCACCGCGACGGCGCGCGGCGCGAACGCAAGCCCCTGCTGCTTGCAGGCGCGCTCGACCTCCAGCATGCCGTTGCGCGTCTCCGGCGTGCCGCCGGACTTGCTGATGACGACGACGAGCGCGTCCTGCAGCGAGCCGACGCGCTCCAGTTGCAGGTCGATGCCCTCGGGATCGGTGTTGTCGAGCACGTGCAGCGCCATCGGCGCGCCGACGCCGCCGAACACGTCGGCGAGCAGCATCGGGCCGAGCGCACTGCCGCCGATGCCGACCAGCACCACCTTGGTGAAGGCCCCGCCCTCGGGCGGCGCGATGCGGCCGGCGTGCACGCCCTGCGCGAAGGCCTCGACCGCCGCGATCGCGCCGGCGATCGCGTCCTCGATGGCGGGCGTCGGCGCAAGGCCCGGCGCGCGCAGCCAGAAGTGCCCCACCATGCGCTGTTCGTCGGCGTTGGCGAGGCCGCCGGCTTCGATGGCGCGCATCGCCGCGAGCGCCCGGTCGAGCGCCGGCCCGAGCGCGGCGAGGTCCGCGTCCTCGACGCCGGCGTGCGACAGGTCGAGTTCGACGTACGGGTCCTCGAGAACGGCTCGGCTGCGCACGTAGCGGTCGAAACGGTCGTCGGCTGGCTTGGACATGGCGTTGGCTCGCGAGCGGACGATGGTAGTCTCGCGCCATGGAACGCTCCACGGCGATCCTCGCGGCCCTGATCGTCTACCTCGTCGCGCTGCTCGCGCTCGGCTTCGTCGCCCAGCGCCGCACGCGCGACGCCGCCGGCTTCTACCTGGGCGGCCGCACGCTCGGTCCGTGGGTCGCGGCCCTGGCCGCCAACGCCAGTTCGTCGTCGGCGTGGAGCCTCGTCGGCACCAGCGGCTTCGCCTACAAGAACGGCCTCGCGGCGCTGTGGCTGATCCCGGGCTGCGTCGGCGGCTTCGTGCTGAACTGGTGGTTCGTGGCCCCGCGCCTGCGGTCGCAGACCGGGGCGGCGATCACGCTGACCGACTTCCTCGCCGGTCCGGACGGCGCGCCGGGCCGCCGGCCGCTCGCGCTGTTCGCCTCGCTGCTCACCGTCGCATCGCTCGCCACGTACGTCGCCGCGCAGATGCAGGCGGCCGGCGGCGCGTTCCGCCATGCCTTCGATGCCGACCTCTCGCTCGGCATCGTGATCGGCGCCGGCGTGACGATCGCCTACACCCTGCTCGGCGGTTACCTCGCCGCCAGCATCACCGACACGCTGCAAGGCCTGCTGATGGTCGCCGTCGCCGTGCTCGTGCCGGCCGTCGCCGTCGCCAATCTGGGCGGCGTCGACGCCACCCTCGCCGCGGTCGCCGCCGTCGACGCGCCGGGCTTCCACGACCTCGCGGGCGGCCGCGCCGGCGCCGCCGGCCTCGCGTTCGCGTTCGGCCTCGTCGGCATCGGGCTCGGCTACCCAGGCCAACCGCACGCGGTGAACAAGTTCATGGGCATGGACCCGAACGCCTCGATGACGGTCGCGCGCGCGGTCGGCATCGGCTGGGCGGTGCTGCTCTACGGCGGCATGCTCGTGCTCGGTTGGACATGGCGCGCCACCGCGACGCTGCCGGCCGGCCAACACGAGGACGTGCTGTACGCGGCGAGCGCGCAGTTGTTCCCGCCGCTGGTCGACGGCGTGATCCTGGCGTCGGTGCTGGCGGCGATCATGTCGACCGTCGACAGCCAGTTGCTGGTGTGCGCCAGCAGCGCGACGCACGACCTCGGCCTGCGGCCGCGCACCGAGCGCGGCATGCTGCGGCTGGCGCGCGGCGCCGTGCTCGCCGTCGGCGTCGCGGCGACCGGCACGGCGCTCTGCCTGCCGGCCGACGTGTTCGACAACGTCATGTTTGCCTGGGCGGCGCTGGGCTCGGGCTTCGGCCCGCTGCTGCTCGTCCGTCTCGCGGTGGGACCCGTCGCTCCCGGCCACGCCCTGGCCGCGATGCTGGTCGGCGGACTCGGTGCGATTGGTCTCTACTACGCGCCGCTCGTCCAGGGCGGCTTCGACGAGCGCGTGCTGGCATGGCTGGCGGCCGGGGCGATCGCGTGGCGCGGGGCCCGGCGTGCCGCCGGCGTGTTAGGCTGATGCACGTCGCCTCGGGGAGGCAGCCTTGTCGAACCACCGCACCGTGAGAGCCAGCTACCTCGTCTTCGGCCAGCCGAAGATCGAACAAGCCGAGATCGAAGAGGTCCTCGCCTGCCTGCGCAGCGCGTGGCTCGGCACCGGTCCGAAGGCCGCCGAGTTCGAACGCCGCGTCGCCGCCTACAAGGGCGTGCCGTACGCCGTGGGACTCAACTCCTGCACGGCCGGCCTCCACCTCGCCTGCGTCGTGCTCGGGCTGCAGCCCGGGGACGAGGTCATCACCACGCCGATGACCTTCTGCGCGACGGTCAACGCCATCGTGCACGCCGGCGCAGTGCCGGTGCTCGCCGACGTCGATCCGCGCACGATGAACATCGACCCGGCCGAGGTCCGCCGCCGCATCACGCCGCGCACGCGGGCGCTGCTGCCGGTGCACTTCGCCGGCCGGCCGTGCGACATGGACGCGCTGATGGCGATCGCGCGCGAGCACGGGCTCAAGGTCATCGAGGACTGCGCGCACGCAATCGAGACCGAGCACCGCGGCCGCAAGGCCGGCACGATCGGCGACCTCGGCGTGCTGTCGTTCTACTCGACCAAGAACATCGTCACCGGCGAGGGCGGCATGGTGCTGACGCGCGACGAGGGCCTCGCCCGCCGCGTCAAGCGCGCCGGCCTGCACGGCATGTCGGCCGACGCGTGGAAACGCTTCACCGACGACGGCTACAAGCACTACGACGTCGAGGAGATCGGCTTCAAGTACAACATGATGGACCTGCAGGCCGCGATCGGCATGCACCAGATCACGCGCGTCGAGGCCTACTGGCGGCGGCGGCAGGAGATCTGGCAGCGCTACCTGCGCGAGTTCGCCGACCTGCCGCTCGAACTGCCGGCGCCGTGGTCGGCGCACGAGCGCCACGCGCTGCACCTGTTCACCGTGCTCGTCGACCCGGCCCGCTGCGGCGCCAGCCGCGACGACATGCTGATGCGCCTGCACCAGCGCAACATCGGCACCGGCGTGCACTACCGCTCGATTCCGAACATGACCGTGTACCGGCAGCGCTTCGGCTGGAGGCCCGAGGACTTCCCGCACAGCCAGCGCATCGGCGACCAGACGCTGTCGCTGCCGATCTCGGCCAAGCTCAGCGACGACGACGTCAGCGACGTGATCGCCGCGGTGCGCGACGCGATCGGGCGGTGAGCGCGCAAGCGATCGGCCCGTAAACGAAGACGGGGCGCACCAGCGCCCCGCGAGGATGCCATCGACCGGACCCGGCGATCAGCCGTCGCTGATGCGCTCGATGTCGGCGCCGATGCACTGCAGCTTCTCTTCGATCTTCTCGTAGCCGCGGTCGATGTGGTAGACGCGGCGCACGTCCGTCGCGCCGCGCGCGACGAGGCCAGCGAGCACGAGGCTGGCCGACGCCCGCAGGTCGCTCGCCATCACCGGCGCGCCGCGCAGCTCCTCGGTGCCCTCGATGATCGCCGTCGCGCCCTCGCGGCGGATCTTCGCGCCGAGGCGCTGCAGCTCGGCAGCGTGGATGAAGCGCTCGGGGTAGATCTTCTCGGTGATGACCGACACGCCGTCGGCGCGCGTCATCAGCGCCATGAACTGCGCCTGCAGATCGGTCGGGAAGCCCGGGTACGCCATCGTCGTCACGTCCACGGCGCGCAGGCGCTTCTGGATCGGGACGTTGCGGATGGTGTCACGGCCAAGTTCCAGATTGGCGCCCGCGGCCCGCAGGCGATCGACGACCGCGAGCAGGTGCATCGGGTTGCAGTCCGTCACCGTGACGTCGCTGTTCATCATCAGCGCGCCGCAGAGGAACGTGCCGGCCTCGATGCGGTCGGGGATCATACGCCACTCGCAGCCGTGCAGCGTGTCGACGCCCTCGATGACCAGCAGGTGGCCGCCGATGCCCGAGATGCGCGCGCCACAAGCGTTGAGGAAGTGGCACAGGTCCTCGATCTCCGGCTCCATCGCCGCGCTCTCGAGGTAGGTCGTGCCGGTGCCGAGCGTCGCCGCCATCAGCACGTTGGCGGTGCCGAGCACGGTCGAGCCCATGTTGCCGCCGAGGAAGACCGCGCCGCCCGACGGCCGGCCGCCCAGCGTGACATAGCCGTCGACGTGCTCGATCGTGCCGCCGATGGCCGCGAGGCCCTTGAGGTGCAGGTCGACCGGACGGTGGCCGAACACGCAGCCGCCCGGATAGCTGACGCGCGCAACGCCGCGCCGCGCCCACAGCGGGCCGAGCACCACGAAGCTCGCGCGCATCGTGCGCACGAGGTCGTAGGGCGCCGTGTAGACGGTCTTGTCCTTCGCCTCCAGGATCAGCGTGTCGCCGTGCCACTCGTGCGCGACGCCAAGCTTGTTCAGGATGCGGATCAGGTTCTCGACGTCGGTCAGCCGCGGCATGTTGCGCAGCACGATCGGGCCGTCGACGAGCAGCGACGCCGCCAAGATCGGCAGCGCGCCATTTTTGCTACCGGAGACACGGACGGAGCCGCGCAGATCGCGGCCACCGCGGATGCGAATTCGATCCAAGGAACCCTCCAGGCCTCTTGGCGGACGGGACCGTGGGAGACCCGCACCGCCAACCACACGAAACAAGGGACGATGCCGACGCGCCGCAGACATGCGCCTGGATCGGTCTGTGGAGTGTTCTCCACAAGCCGGGGGCAGGCAAGACCGGAATGCCTACGTAACCGCCTCGACAGACACCGTCTTAGCGATCGTTCGCGCCGGCGCAAGCGCACGTCCAAAAGTTTTTCACAACGGCGCAAAGACCCCTGCGCCAGCGATCAATGGGCGGGCGGCGGCGGCGCGCTCGCCGGCGCAATCGCAGCGACCTCGCCGTCGCAGCGACCGTCGGTTTGGTAGCGGCGAACGACCTCCCCCGCGCGGTCGAGGACGTAGAGGCGGTCCTCCCGGTCGACCGCGAGTGCCAACGCATCGCTTGCGGCCCCCTCGAGGTCCCCCGCCAGCGGCAACTCCGCCCCCGCGCTCGTCACGTGGCACACGCGACCGCTGGCGATGCACCACAGCGAACCGTCGCGGGCCCGCGCGACGGCCGTCGGCGGCCCCGCCGCGACCGGCACGGCCCGCAGGTAGGTGCCGTCGCCGCGGAAGATCGCCAACTCGCCGCGAAGGGTGTCCGCGACGAGGATGCCCGCCGCATCCGCCGCCAGCGCGCGCGGCGCGCTCCACGCCACGGCGGCATCGCCGCGGCAGCGCAGCGGCCGCAGCACCGTGCCCTTCGGCGTGAAGCGCTGCACGCCGCAACGGCGCGGTTGTTCGCCGGCCGCGACGACGACGACGTCGCCGCGCACGGCCACGGCGTGCGGCCGATCGAGCACGCCGACGCGATCGCGCCCGGCGTCGCCGCGCGCCGGCGCGGGCGCGCCGTAGCTGCGCACGAGGCGACCGAATGGGTCGAACTGCAGCACGCGGTCGTTGCATGGGTCAGCGACGTAGACGTGGTATCGTCCGTCGAGCGCCACGCCGGCGGCGTCGGACCAGCCCGACGGTCCATCGGGCAACTGCCACGACGCGAGCGGCCGCCGTGCGGCGACATCGACGAGGAACACATGCCCTTTCGCCGCGCTCCACGCGATCGCCACCATGTCGCCGCGCACCGCGATGCCACCGCCCATCGGCGCATGCTAGCAACGGTCGCGCTGGCCGCGATCGCGGCGTCCGCCGGGTGCTCGCACCTGCCGGTCGAACCGGCGATCGGCCACTGCGACCACGACGTCACCGCGGAGTTCGTGGTCGCCGCCGACGGGCGCCTCGGCCTGCCGACCAGCGACCGCCGGCTGCGCATCGACGCGCTCGAACTCGCGCCCGCGCCGGCGGACGAACGCTTCGACGACGGCGGCCGGTGGTTCCCGTACGCGCCGGGCACGCGCGTGGCCGTGCGCATGCGCTTTCGCGCGTTCGCCGTCGACGGCGCCGCGCCGTGCCCGCCCGAACGCGCGCTGCCCGGCGCGCTGCGCGTACGACCGACGTCACCGCCGTGACGGCGCGCCCACGGCGCGGTGGCGACGCCGCGCCTGCGGGCTACAGTCCGGCGCGATGACGGCGCCCGAAGGCAACGAACCGCGCACGGTGCACGATCCGACGACGGGCCGACCCATCCTGCTGGCGCCGCGCCGCCAGCAACGGCCGATGCACACTGGCCCGCAGGCGCACGCCGGTGAGTGCCCGTTCTGCCAAGGCCAGGAAGCCCAGACCCCGCCCGAGGTCGGCGCCGTGCGCGACGCCGGGACCACCGCCGACGCGCCGGGTTGGCGCGCGCGCGCGTTCCCCAACAAGTATCCGGCCAACCACCACCACGAGGTGATCGCCGAGGGCCGTGCGCACCGCGAACAGCCGTGCGAACTGTCGGTCGCCGAGTGGCGCGCGAGCCTCGCGCTGTGCCGCGACCGCATCGCCGCGATCGAAGCCCGGCCCGGCGTCGCCTGCGCCTTCCTGTTCAAGAACGTCGGCGCGCTCGCCGGCGCGTCGATCGCGCACAACCACAGCCAGGTGCTCGGCCTGCACGCCCTGCCGCCGCGCCTGCAGCTCGAATTGCAGCAGGCGCAGGCGCTCGCGCAGTGTCCGTGGTGCGCGACGCTGGCGAACGCCGCAGCGGACGGCCGCCTCGTGCACCGCAGCGCCCAGCACGCCGTGATCGCGCCCGAGCCGCCGAAGCTGCCGCACGAGACGTGGCTGCTGCCGACGCACTGCGACGACGACTTCCTGACCACCGACCTCGACTCGCTGGCCGCCGCGCTGCACGCGCTGTTCACCGCGGTGGCGCACGGCCTCGGCCGGCCGGCGTTCAACCTGTGGTTGCACCGCGTGCCCGGCGCACGGTTCCACTGGCACTTCGAACTGCAGCCGCGCACCGGCCAGCTCGCCGGCCTCGAACTCGGCGGCGACATGTACATCAACGCGCTGCCGGCGACGACATCGGCGGCGAAGCTGCGCGCCGGCCTCGCCGCCGCGCGCGCCTGACCGACGCGGACTTGCGCCCTGCGCGCCGCCGCGCTCAGTTTGCCAGCGGGAATGAGTCCTCCATGCACAGGTGGCGCCACGCGCGGCCGCGCGGCAGTTCAGGCCGTCGGCCTCGCCGCGATCCTCGCCGCAGCCGCAACGGCGCACGTCGGCGCCGACGCCGCGCGCTGGTTCGGCGTGCGCGGCCCGCGCTGCCTCGCCGGCGCCTGCCTCGATCCGATCGGCTGCCCCGCCTGCGGCCTCGTGCGCAGCGTCGCCAGCGCCGTGCAGGGCGACCTCGCGGCGGCCTGCCGCTTCCATCCCGGCGGCGCCCTGTGCGCTGCCGCGCTGTTCGCCGGCTTCGTCGCCGCCGCGAGCCGCGCTGGCCGCCGCCGCCCGCTGCCCTGGTCGCAGCCGCTCGCGACCGTCGCGCGCCGCGCCTTCGTCGCCGCCATCGTGCTCGGCTGGCTGGTCCGTATCGCGTTGCACGCGACACCCCTGATCCACGCTCCATGACCTCGATGCTCGCCCAAGGTGACGGCGTCCGCGTCGTCCAGTTCGTCATCGCCCTGGCGTTCGGCATCGTCTCGGCGGTGATCGCCAACGGCCGCGGCCGCAGCGCCGCAGCCTGGTTCTTCCTCGGCTTCATCTTCTCGTGCTTCGGCCTGATCCTGCTGCTGTGCCTGCCGGACCTGAAGGCGCAGCAGGAACGCGAAGACCAGCTGCGGCAGGAGAACCGTCGCCTCAGCGAACGGATCGCCAAGGACCGCATGGTCGCCGACGCGCGGCACAACCAGGTGGCGCAGCGCCTGGGCGCGCACGACCAGGCGCTCGGGCTCGACACCGGGGCGACGGCGCAGGTGGCCGACGCGCCGCCGCCGCTGGCGCCGCCGCGCTTGGCCGCCGACGCCACCGCCAGCCGCTGGTTCTACGCACGGGACGGCCAGCGCCAAGGCCCCGTGAGCAGCGAGACCATCCGCCACCTGCGCGCCGCCAACGGCATCACGGGCGAGTCGCTCGTCTGGCGCCAGGGCATGGTCGATTGGACGCCCCTGCAGGACGTGCCGGAACTCGCCGGAGACGACGCATGAACACGACCGAACCACCGCCGGAAGGCCCGCCGGTTGCGATCGAATGGGGCGGCATCGTCGAAGGGCGCGTGGCGGCGGCCAACGACGTGCTGGCCGCCGCGGCGGCGATGTCGGCGTGCGGCGGCGGCGCCTTCGCGTGCGACGTGCAGGGCGGCCGCTTCTCGCTGATCTCGCGTGTGACCAACGTCGCTGGCGGCGACTTCGACGTCGATGCGCAGGCGCGGTTCCTGGCGGCGCTGGCGCGATTGCTCGCCGCAGCGCAGCCGAACTCGGTCGAGTCGACGCTGCGCAACCGGATGCTCTACGGCGATCGCGTCGCCGAGACGCTGTTCACGGTGCGGGGCGCGGCGATCGAACCGGTGACGCGCGTGCGGCCGCGCCAACCCGGCGACGGCGCCGGCCCGACGGACGCCGCCGCCCGGCCCGCCGTCGGCCGGCGCGAACTGCTGCTGCTGGCGCCGCTGCTGCTCGGCGCGGGCGGCATCCTCGCGTGGCAGAACGGGCTGTTCGACCGCATCCTGGCGGCGCGCGCCGACAAGCTGGCGCTCGACACCGGTCCCTTCGGGGCGCTGCTGCAAGTGGCGATCGAGCCCGTGTTCGGCGGCTACGAACTGCGCGTGCGGCGCGGCCCCGACTATCCGCAGGACCCGGCCGCGCTCGGCCGCCTGCGCGACGGCGCGACGTCGCTGGTGGCGCGCGCCGCGTGCGACGCCGTCGGGGACGGCGGCAAGGCGTGGGCGCAAGTGCTCGGCGACGCAGCGCGCGTGCGCTCGGCGACGGCGTTCGAGTTGCGCGAGTTGCTGGCGCGCCCCGACGGCGCGGTCGTGGTGCGCGTGCCGGGAGCGATCGACGCGGCGACCATCCGCCTGTCGCTCACCAAGGACGAGCCAGCCCCCCGATGAGCGCGGACGACGGCCACGACCCAGCACCCGCCGACGTCGACAACGCCGACGACGGCGCGCGCACGTGGCCGCGCGGCCGGCCGCTGGCGGCGGACGAAGCGCTCGCGGCGACGTGCGAGGGGTGCGGCGCGCCGTGGCGCGTACACCAGAGCATGGCCGGCTTCCGGCTGCGCTGCGACTGCGGCGGCTGGGTCGCCGTCGCCGGCGTCCGACGCGACGACGGCCCGAAGTCGCTCGCCGACGCGCGCCCGCCCGCGCTGCGCGCCGGCGACGACGACGCGGCGCGCCTGCAAACGATGCAGCCGGCCGCCGGCGGCCTGCTGCGTCCTCCGGTGGCCATCGGCGAGGTCTATGACGCCCCCATCCCGACCTCCTTGCCGATGGCGCCCGGAGCGCTGCAGTCGGGCCGGGTCGAATGGCGCGCGCGCTGGACCAACGTCGCGCTGCTGGAGGTGACGGCGGTGCTGGCAGCGATCCTGCTGCCGCAGATCGCGGTGTTCGCCTTCGCTTCGGGGCGCGAGGCCGTGCTGTTGCTGCCGTTCGCGAGCATGGTCGGCGGCGTCGGCGTGCTGGCGATCGCGGCCTGGTCGGGTCCGTACGGCAAGATCGGCATGCGCCGGCCGGCGTGGCGCCACGTCGTCGAGGCGCTGGTGGCGCCGCTGCTGGGCCTCGCCTACGCGGCGGCGTGGCGGCGCCTGCTGCTGCAGGCCATGCCGCGCCTGGCCGACGAATCGCCGGAAGGCGAACTGACGACGCGCCTTGGCCTCGGCCTCGCGATCTTCACCATGGCCGTGGTGCCCGCGATCGTCGAAGAGGTCGCCTTCCGCGGCATGCTCCAGGGCCGCCTGATGGCCTTGCTCGGCGCCACGCAAGGCCTCGTCGTGACGGCCATGGCCTTCACGCTCGTGCACATGTCGCCGGCGACGCTGCCGATCCACCTGGCGCTCGGGCTGTACCTCGGCTGGCTGCGCGAGCGCAGTGGCAGCCTGTGGCCCGGCATCTTCGTGCACTTCGCCTACAACACGCTGGTCCTCTGCTGGCTGCGCTGAGCGTGCCGGCTGCACGATGTTTGCCGGCTGCGCGGTGTTCGCCGGCAACCGGCAACTGGCGCGCCCCCGCGATGCGCGCTCAGCCGTCGCCGGCCGCAGGGGGCGGCGGCGCTTCCACCGGCGAGTAGAACACCAGCCGGTAGCCGTCGAGGTCGGCGACCTGCAGTTCGCGCAGGCCGTAGAACTGCGTCTTCGGCGCCAGCAGGGCCTTGGTGCGCCGCTTCTTGAGCTTGCGCGCGAAGGCGTCGACGTCGGCGACGGCGACGTACACCGACGCGCCGACGCCGAGCGGGCCGCGGGCGAAAGCGCGCGCGTCCTGCTTGAGCACCTCGATCTCCTCCTGGTCCATGCCGAACTGCCGCGCCTCGACCAGCGACGGCAGTTCCGCCAGCGTCACCGACTGGCCTTCGAGCACGAGGCTCGCCCACACCGGCTTGTCGGCGGGATGGCGCTCGGCGAGCTGGAAGCCGAGCCGCTCCTCGTAGAAGCGGATCGCGCGCGGCACGCTCGCGACGGTGAGTTGGATGAAGCTCGGGTGGCGTTGCTTCTGCTTGCGTGCGGCCATGGCGGGGAACGCGCATTGGAGCGCGCCGACGCGCGCGAGGAAAGGCCGTGCTGCATCGCGCATTCCCCGGACGCCGTCGTTGCGACCCTCCGCACGCCGTGCGACAGTTGCGCCGTCGACCCTCGTTTCGCTCCGCGCATGACGAACCAGACCCAGCAGTCCCCCGCCCCGACGCAGCAGTGGGGCTCGCGCCTCGGCGTGATCCTCGCGGTCGCCGGCTCCGCCGTCGGCCTCGGCAACTTCCTGCGCTTCCCCGGCAACGCCGCGGAGAACGGCGGCGGCGCCTTCATGATCCCCTACTTCCTCGCCCTCGTGCTGCTCGGCATCCCGATCGGCTGGGCGGAGTGGGCGATGGGCCGCTACGGCGGCCGCAAGGGCTTCCACGGCGCGCCGGCGATCCTCGGCGTGTGGTGCAAGGGACCGGCCGGCCGCTACCTCGGCGTGCTCGGCGTGCTGATCCCGCTCGGCGTCTACTTCTACTACGTGCTGATCGAGAGCTGGTGCCTGTACTACGTCTTCCAGTACCTGGGCGGCGGCATCGGCATCGACCCGGCGGCGGCGGTCGAGGCGCAGGTGAAGACGACGCACGGCTTCTTCGCCGAGGTCACCGGAGCGAACGCCAACGGCGCGCTGTTGACGAACGGCGTGCACCCGATCGTCTGGACGTTCCTGGTCACGGCGGCGGCGAACGTGTGGTTCGTCTACCGCGGCCTGTCGAAGGGCATCGAGACGGTCTGCAAGTACGCGATGCCGGTGATGGCGATCCTCGGCCTCGTCATCCTGGCGCGCGTGCTGACGCTCGATCCGCCGGCCGGCACGACCGGCCAGACCGTCAGCGACGGGCTGGGCTTCCTGTGGAACCCGAACTTCGACAAGCTCGCCGACTTCAAGACGTGGCTGGCGGCCGCCGGCCAGATCTTCTTCAGCCTGTCGGTCGGCTTCGGCGTGATCATCAACTACGCCAGCTACATGAAGAAGAAGGACGACGTCGTGCTGTCGGGGCTCACGGCCTCGGCAACCAACGAGTTCTTCGAGGTCGTGCTCGGCGGCCTGATCACCATCACCGCGTCGGTCGTCTTCGTCGGCGTCGCGCTGACGATGCAGGGCACCGGCGGCACGATGAGCCTCGGCTTCAAGACGCTGCCGATGGTGTTCGCGCAGATGCCGGCCGGCAACCTGTTCGGCGCCGCGTTCTTCCTGATCCTGTTCCTCGCCGCGATCACCAGTTCGCTGTCGATGCTGCAGCCGACCAAGGCCTGGCTCGAGGAGAGCCTCGGCGTCGGCGCCAAGACGTCGACGACGATCGTCACGTTCTGGGGCCTGCTCGGCAACGCGTTCGTGCTGTGGCACAGCCGCAACCTGATCGCGCTCGACACGATCGACTTCTGGGTTGGCACGTTCTTCATCCTGGTCGTCGCCGCCGTGCAGATCATCGCCTTCGGCTGGATCTTCGGCGTCGACAAGGGCCTCGCCGAGGCCCACGAAGGCGCGACGATGCGCATCCCGCCGATCTTCCGCTTCGTCATCAAGTACGTCGCGCCGCTCTACCTCGGCGTCGTCATCGCCGGCTTCTGCGTGTTCAACCTGCCGGGCTACCTGACGACGCTGTTCGGCGACGGCGCCGACGCCGCCGACGCGCGGCTGACCTGGCTGTTCCTGCTGGCCACGATCGCGGGCCTCGTCGCGGTCACCTACGTCGGCGCCGGCCGCATGCGCCGGCTCGGCATGGACATCGACGGCCGCCTGCCCGCCAAGGACTGAACGGAGCCCACCCCCATGCTCGCGACCCTGACTGCCCTCGGCTGGACATTCATGCTGCTGTCAATCGGCAGCGTGTGCGTGCTGACGTTCTGGTGCTTCAAGAAGGTGCTGTTCCCGCCGCACGAGGAGCCGAAGCTCCCGCCGGGCCTCGGCCCGTAGTCGGCGCGACCCCGCGGCTCACCCCCGCCGCGCCAGCGCCGCCTGCAGCATCTCCATGGCGCGCTGCACCAGCTTGCGGCAGCTGACCTCCGTGCGGCCCAGCTGCTGCGCCAGTTCGGCGTAGCTGAGCTGGCCGATGCAGCGCAGCGTCAGCGCCTCGCGGTAGAGCGCGGGCAGGTCGAGCAGCGCCTGCTCGACCTTGGCCGAGTCCTCACGGTTGCCGATGATCGCGCTCGGGCTCGGCCCCTCGCTGCGGAAGATCGAGTCGTGCAGGTTGAGGTCGCCGTAGCGCTGCCACAGCGTGCGCTCGCGTGCGCCACCGGCGTCGCGCTGGTGCCGCCGCACACAGTTGAGCACGATCGTCGCCATCCACGCCGCGAACGCGCCGCCGCTGCGCATCTCGAAGCGGTCCAGCGCGCCGAGCGCGCGCACGATCGCGGCCTGCGCGATGTCCTCCGCCCCCGCCGGCAGCGCCGCCCGCGGCATGCCGAGGTGGGCGGCGACCATGCGGCAGACGCGCGGCAGGTAGCGCGCGAACAGCGCTTCGCGGGCGGCGGCGTCGCCGGCCTGCGCGCCGTGCACCAACTTCTCGGTCGTCGGTTCGTCGGCGGTCATTGCGGTTCCCCCCATACGGCGAACGCCGCCCATTCGCGCACGGGCCGCGCGCCGAGCGCGTGGCGCTGCGCTGCCGCCAGTGCCGCCGCCGCCCCCGCGCCGTCGCGCCGCCAGCCGTCGAAGAACGCGCCCACGAGGTCGCGTGCGCCGACGTCCGGCACGCGCCACTGCGACGCGAGCACGCGCCGCGCGCCGGCGATCTGCGCCGACCACGCCAAGCCGGCGACGGCGTCGTGCCCGCGCCGCGCACCGGCCGCCGAACCGCACGCCGAGAGCACGACGAGTTCGTAGTCGCCGCGCAACCGGCCGAGTTCGCCGGCGCGCAGCAGGCCATCGTCGGCCGCGGTCGTCGCGGCTTCGGCCTCGGGCAGCGAGAGCGCCAGGAACGACATCGCCGGCGCATCGGGCTGCGCCTCGCCGTGGCAGGCGAGGTGCAGCACGTCGACGTCGCGCAGGCCCGCGCGCACCAGCGCCGTCTCCGTGGCCGCACCGCCGAGCAGCACGCGGTAGCGGCCGCCGCGCAGTTCGCCGTCGAACCGCGCTGGCGCGGCGATGGCGCGCAGGCTCGCCTGTTCGGCCGCGTCGGCGAAGTGCGCAGCGACGCCGAGCGCTTCCTCGGCGGCGGCCGGCAGCGGCGCGAAGCCGCCGGCGTCGACCAGCGACCGCTGCGCCAGTTGCTGCACGCGCGCCGCCGGATAGCGCGGATTGGCGAGCGCCAGCAGGCGCAGTTCGGCGCGCGGTCGCCGGTCGGTCGCGGCCGCCCGCTGCCGCGCCAACCACGTGCCTGAGACGACGTGGCCGACCTCGACGGCGGCGACCAGCGGCCGCCCCTGCCACGGCAGCGCCGCCACGGGCACCTGCGCGAACGACCCCTCCGGCGACCACAGCACGCGCGCCACGTCGCCGCCGGCGAGCAGGCGGTCGAACCAGCCGCCGGGCGGCAGCAACGCGGCGGCGGCGGCGGCCAGCGCCGGCACGGCGGCGGCATCCGTCGCGCCGTCGTCGCTGCCGCAGAACGCGCGCAGCGCGGCGAGGTCGGCGTGCCAGTTCTTCCCCGCCGGCAGCGCCTCGATGCGCGCGCCGGCCGCCGTGACCACGAACGCGAACGACGCGCCGGCGGCTTCGACGCACTCGACCAGTACCTCGCCCGGGCCGAGCGCTGCCTGCGCCTCGGCGAGCGTCGCCGGCGCCGCCAGCGCCGCCGTCGACGAACCAGCGGTGCCGAGCCGCCGCGCCGCCAACGCCGCCTCGGTCGACTCGACCTCGCGCTGGGACGCCGCGAGACGGCGCAACCGCTCGCGCTGCGCCAGCGGGTGCAGCGGTTGGCGGCGCAGCAGCTCCGCGTACGTCGCGCGCGCACCGCGCACCTGCTGCGCCAAGGCCGCGTCGTCCGCCGACGGCACGTCGGCCGTCACGGCCAGCGACCGGCACAGCGCTTCGAAGCCGTGGAAGCGCTGCACGAGCGCGTAGAGCTGCGCCATGGCCGCGGGCTCTGCCGCCGCCGCCGCCGCATCGAACGCCGCCTTGGCGCCGGCCAGCAACTCGCCGAACTGCGCCGCGAACGCCGACGCCGCCCCGTCCAGTCGCCACATCTCCTCGGCGAGCACGGCCTCGCCGACGACGTCGGCCGCCGCCGCGAACGCTGCCAGCGCCGCCGCCGGCGCGCCGGCCGCGAGTTCGCAGCGCCCGAGCAGTGCGAGCCGCCGCACCTGCAGCGGCCGGTGGCGATGGCGCGCGAGCGGTTCGGCGACCGCGAGCGCGCGCCCCCGCGCCGCAACCACGTCGCCGCGCTGCAGGTCGAGCTCGGCCCGCAGCAGTTCGGCGCGCCAGCGCAGCACGGCGTCCGACGCCGCGCCGAGCACGAGGTCCACCTTGTCGAGCGACGTCGCGATGCGCGCGCCGCGGTCGGGCGCGTCCGGCAGCCGCAACAGCGCTTCGGCGAGGCTCGTGCAGACGTCGAGGTTGGTGTCTTGCGGAAGGGACAGGTCGGGATCGACGAGGGCGGCCTCCAGGATCGCCGCCGCCGCCGCGACGTCGCCCGGGCCCTCGCGCAGCAGCAGGGCCTGCGCCTGCAGCTTGCGCATGGCGACGCGCCCGTTGCCGTCGCGCTCGCGCGGGCCGTCGGCGGCCGCGAGCAGGAAGCCATGCGCGTACGCCACCTCCGCCGCCGTGGCGACCTCGGCGGCGAGGTCGAAGCGGCCGAGTTGGAGCCAGATGCTGGCGAGGTTGTGGTCGCAGTTGACGAGCCGGTGCTCGTGGCGGCTCCACGCGAGGTCTTCGCGCGCCGCCGCGAGGTCGGCAAGCGCTGGCACGAGGCTGCCCATCTGCTCGCGCGCGAAGCCGCGCAGCAGCAGGGCCTGCCCGCGCGCCTCCCGCCACGTGCCCGCGCGCGGTCGCCAGCCGGCGGTGATCCACACGTCGGGGTCGTCGAGCATGGCCAGCCGCGTCGCCTCGCCCCAATCGGGTGTGGCGGCGAGGTCGGCCAGCGCTTCGCTCAGGATCGCTTCCGCCCGCGCCGGCTGGCCGCACTTGTTGAGCAGAACACGCGCGCCTTCGCACGCGAGCCAGATGCGTTTGGCGCCAGTGGCCCGCCGCCAGAGACGGTCCCACGCATCGGCCACTTCGACGGTATTGCCGACATCGCGCGCCATCACGCCGCGGGCGATCAGCAGCCGGCCCCAGCCGTCGATCGCATCCGGTCGCGCGCGCAGTTCCGCTTCGAGCAGGTCGAAGGCCGGCGACGACCGCCGCGAGTTGCGGTCGAGGGCGCCGAAGGCTTCGTGCAGGCAAATCGTCGCGCGCGCGACGTCCGGCATCGGCCACGACGGCCAGTCGCCGCGCAGGCGGAGGACGAGCGAGTCGACGCGCTCGGCGAAGGCCACGATGGCCGTCGCCGCCGGCGGGTGGCCGTCGCGCTTGGCCTGGGCCAGCGCCCGGCCTTCGGCCTGCGCCTGCCGCGTAGCCACCAGCAGGTCCGGGCGCTGCGCCATCGCGGCAGCTCCGCACGCCAGCGCGACCCACACGGTGGCGAGGCGGCGCATCAACGGTCCTCAACGGAGCGTTGCTCGGCGACCAACCGCGCCGCCAAGCCGGCGTCGCCCAGCGCCGTCGCGGCCGCCGCGGCGGCGCGCAGGCGCTCGCCGACCGGGGCCGCCGCCCCGGGGTGCAGGGCTGCACGCAAGGCCGCCGACGGCGACGGCTCGGTGCGGCCGCTCGCCGCAGCGACCGCGAACGGCGCGACGATCTGGTGCGCCAACTGCTCGGCGGCCGTCGCCGCGACGAAGTTGCCATCGGGCATGCGCGCGCCGATCCACGCGAGATGCCAGCTGCCGGCGGCGGGCGCGCCCGCCGGCCACGCCACCTCGCACCAGCGGGTCGCGGGATCGGCGTCGTGTTCGAAGGCGGCGGCGACGGCGCCGTCGGCGGCCCTGACTTCGACGCGGTAGCGGTGTACGCACTGCACGCCGGGCAGCAGGTCGTCGTCGGTCGCCGCGAGGCCGATCCACGCAATGGCGTCGACGGCGGCGACCGCGCCGCGCGGATGCACCGCCAGCAGCGACGGCCCCGGCTCGAACGCGAGCGAGCGCATGCGCTGCAGCACGCGGCCCAATTGTTCGCGCACCGGCGCGGCGTGCGGCGCCGCGTGCAGCGCTTGCAGTTCGTCGCGCGCCGACGCCTGCTGGGCGCGCAGCCGCAGCGCCTCGCTGACAGCCAGCGCGGCCGCGACCCCCAGGCTGACCAGCAGTGCCACCGCCGCCGAGGCCCGCGGCCGCCGCCGCACGCGCCGCCACGCCGCCGTCACCGCCGACAACGGCCGCGCGTCGGTCGGTTCGAGGTCGAGCACGCGCTTGAGGTCGGCGGCGAAGGCGGCGGCGGTCGGGTAGCGGCGCGCAGGATCGCGCTCGATGGCCCGCAGCGCGACGGCTTCCAGATCGCGCGCGAGCCGCGGCTGGTGCTTGCGCGGCGGCACCGGATCACCGAGCAGGATGCGCTGGAACACGCCGGCGCGGCCACCCGCACCAGCGAACGGATGCACCAGCGTCAGGGCCTCGTAGAGCACGACGCCGAGCGCGTACACGTCGGTCGCCGGCGTCGCCGGCTGGCCTTCGATCTGCTCGGGGGCCATGTACAGCGGCGTGCCGACGACCTCGCCGACGGCCGTGAGGCGGACCTCGTCGCCGGGCTGCGACAGGCCGAAGTCGAGCACCAGCGGTGAACCGTCGGCGAGCACGAGCAGGTTGTCCGGCTTGAGGTCGCGGTGCACGACGCCGGCGCGGTGCGCGTGCGCGAGCGCCAGCGCGGCGGCGCGCACGAAGCCGACCAGCGCGCGCAGCGACGCGCCGCGGTCCGTCGCGCCGGGCAACCACAGCCAACCGGCGTCGGCGCCGCTGGCGCTGCGCGCGTCGGCGAGGTGCGCGCCGAGCGTGCGGCCGTCGTGGAACGGCATGACGAGGTGCAGGCCGCCGTCGGCCTCGACGACGTCGATCACCTTGACGAGGCCGGGATGGTCGAGGCTGCCGAGCACCCGCGCCTCGCGGCGCAGGCGTTCGTGCGCCGCGGCGTCGCGCGCCAGCGCCGGATGCAGCGACTTGACGACGACGCGGC
>JADCJE010000080.1 GCA_020247305.1 Phycisphaerales bacterium
CCGAGTCCGCTGCCGATCAGGCCTCCGCAGGAGGCCGCTGCATGACAGCCTTGGCAACGTGCGAAGCACGTCGCCGAGTCCGCTGCCGATCAGGCCTCCGCAGGAGGCCGCTGCATGACAGCCTTGGCAACGTGCGCAGCAGCAACTCCGCCAACGGCTACCGCCGCCGACCGCCGCCACCATGCGGATCTCGCAGCTGCGCCCGCGCCCGCCGCTCCGCCTGCTGCCTCGGCAACGCAGCGAGGGCGACATTTCGACTCCATCGCTCCCAGCGTCCACGTCGACCTCGGCAGTTCCCGCACCATCGACTCCCCCAGGTCTCCCGTGCCGACAGCCGCCGGCGTCCGCGCTGCCAACCAAGCTGACGCGCTTCCGCCCCGACGCCGCGACATGCCCGCCCGCCCGATGAACTCCGACTTCAGCGAGATCCCGGCCGCACCGGCGCGGGCCGTGGCGAACGAGCTCGCGACACGGTCCGATGCGCGCATGCGCGCGCGCCCATGCCTCGCCGGCGTCCTCGTCGCCTCCTCGCTGCTGACGACCAATCTGCCCGCGCAGACCGGAGCGGCCGACGGCGCCGCGCCCGCCGTGCGCGCTGCGGACCGCGATCCGGTCGCCGACGCGTGCGCGTGGCTGGCGCAGCCCGCTGCAACGCGCGGCGAAGCCCCCGGCGCCGAAGCGGTGCTCGCGGCCGCCGAAGTTGCTCCCGCGCTCGCGCGCCTGACGGCGGCGTGGCACACCGCCCGAGCGGCGGCACCGTGGGCCGACCTCGCGCTGTGCACGGCTGAGCAGCCGGGGCTGCTGCGCACCGACGGCTTCACCATGCCGTACGTGTTCTGGAGCAAGGGCGAGAAACCGGCCAACGGCTGGCCGCTGTTCCTCTGCCTGCACGGCGGCGGCGGCAACGACCAGGCCGACGGCCCGCACGGCTGGCGCGTCAATACGCGCGAGTGGCAGGCGCAGCAGCAGCTGGCGCAGCGGCTCTATCCGTCGCCGGGCCTGTACTTCGTGCCGCGCATGGCCGACGACCGCCGTGGCCGCTGGTGGTTCGCGCACAACCAGGAGCTGTTCGAGCGCGTCGTGCGCGAGGCGATCGCGCGCTTGCACGTCGATCCCGACCGCGTCTACCTGCTCGGCATCAGCGAGGGCGGCTACGGCGCGATCCGCTTCGCTGGCAACCGCCCCGACCGTTTCGCCGCGTGCGGCGGCATGGCCGCGGCCGAGCCGCTCGGCACGTCGCCGCCCGAGAACATGCGCAACGTCGCGCTGCGGATCGACATCGGCGAGAAGGACACGATGTTCGACCGCGTCGGCCTCGCGCGCACGATGGGCGCGCGGCTGGCCGAACTGCGCGCCGCCGACGCCGGCGGTTTCGACCACCTGCTCAACGTGCAGGCCGGCCGCGGCCACGGCATCGATTACCAGCCTTGTCCCGAGTGGCTCGCGACCAAGGTGCGCAACCCACGCCCCGACCGCGTGACTTGGCTGGTGACGCCGTTCGACGGTCGCGTCGCCCCGCGCCACCACTGGCTCGGGCTCGCGCAGGCGCCAGCGACGATGCCGCTGCGGCTCGACGCGACGCTGCGCGGGCAGACGCTGGCGATCACCGCCGACGTGATCGCCGAGGACGGCGCGCGCACGCCGGCGAAGGGCGGCACGCTGCAGGTGTTCGTCGACGGCACGCTCGCCGACCTCAGCCGTCCGCTCGCCGTCACGGTGAACGGCGCGGCGCGGCCGGCCGTCGCCCTGCGGCCGACCGTCGCGGCGCTGGCGACCACGCTGGCCGAGCGCGGCGACCCGCAGCTCGCGTTCCCGTGCGTCGTCGAGGTCGTGCTCGGCGGCGATTGACGGCCGGCGCGGCGCGTCCGGCGCGCCGCTGCGTCAGCCGCGTCGCCCGCGGCGACGTTCGTCGTCGTCGTCCTCGCCGGAGGGATCGCGGCCGAGGCGTTTGCGCAGCGCCTGCCGCAGCAGCCATTCGATCTGGCCGTTGATGCTGCGCATGTCGTGCTCGGCCCACCGCCGCAACTCGTCGAAAACGCGCGGCGGCAAGCGCAGCAGGAAGCGTTTGTCCTCCGCGCTCATCGGGCCTCAGCCGTGCAGCGTGCCGGCGTTGACCACGGGCTGGGTGCCGCGCTCGCTGCAGAGCACGACGAGCAGGTTGCTGACCATCTGCGCCTTGCGCTCCTCGTCGAGCTGCACGACCGCGTGCGCCTGCAACTGCTCCAGCGCCATCTGCACCATGCCGACGGCCCCGTCGACGATGCGCTTCCTGGCGTCGAGGATCGCCTCGGCCTGCTGCCGCTGCAGCATCGCGCTGGCGATCTCCGGCGCGTACGCGAGGTGGCTGAGCCGCACCTCCAGCACCTCGATGCCGGCCATCTGCAGCCGCTGCGTCAGCTCGCGGGCGAGCTCGCCGTTGACCTGCTCGCTGCTGCCGCGCAGCGACACTTCGGCGTCGTGCGGGCTGTCGTACGGGTGCAGCGCCGCGAGGTGGCGCAGCGCCGACTCGGTCTGCACCTGCACGTACGACGCGAAGTCCTCGACGTCGAACGCCGCCTGAGCGGTGTCGCGCACGCGCCAGACGACCACCGCGCCGATCTCGATCGGGTTGCCGCGCAGGTCGTTCACCTTCAGCTTGTCGCTGTTGAAGTTGTGCGCGCGCAGGCTGACCTCGCGCCGGTTGGTGAACGGGTTCACCCAGAAGAAGCCGTCCTGGCGCAGCGTGCCCTGGTACTTGCCGAACAGCAGCACGAGCTTGCCGTGGTTGGGCGGCACGACGACGAGGCCGCGGAAGAGCAGGATGGCGCCGAAGAACGCGACGACGGCGAAGAGCTTGGCCAGGCCGGGCAGCACCAGCGAGATCGGCACGCCGACGAAGAGCAGCGCGAGGCCGAGCAGCAGCTTCGGCAGGCCGGCGGTCGACGGGTAGGCGACTTCTCGGGACGGACGGTTGGGGCGGGTGGCGGTCATGGGCAGTTCGGTTCGACTCGGGTTGGATGATATCACGCGGATATCTCGTGGCCACGCCACGGACCGTCCTGTCGCCGCGGCGCGGCGGCGTGCCCATGCGGCCGCGACGCCGCCTTGGCGAGGGCGCCGCAGCCCCCCCCGCCTGCCGACCTCCGTACGCCGCCCTGGGCGCCCGCGCGCCGCGGCGCACGCCCCGCAGGGCCCGTCAGCCGCCGTCCTTCTCCGCCTCGTAGTTGCCGAGCACGCGGCCAATGACCACCGTGTAGTTCAGCGTGCCGTGCGCGAGGTCGACGTCGGGCAGGAAGTCCTCGTCGAGCGACTGCAGCAGCGCCGGCACGTCGCTCTCCTGCCAGCCGGCCGACTCCAGCAGCACGACCGTGCCCGCGACCGTGCCATTGCCGAGGTGGTGCAGGTCGACGGCGGCGACGTCCTGGCCGTCGCGCAGCGCGAGGAAGCGTTCGGAGCTGGCGGTGCGCAGCGTGCGTTTCCAGTGCAGCTTGGTCATGGTCAGGCGAGCAGGTCGAGGACGAGGAGCGCGGCAACGGCGACGCCGCCGAGCAGCAGCAGCAACGGCAGCAGGCAGCCCTTGCCGTGGCCCTGGTGGTAGCTGATGCCGGTGCCGGGCAGCGAGAACGTCGAGTAGCGGCGGCCGCTGCCGCTCACGCCGGTGCGGAAGCCGCGGCCGCCGACCGAGAAGCCGACACCGCCGGTGCCGACGTTGACGCGGAACGGCCCGAAGTTGAGCGACTTGCGGTAGCGAAATCCCATGTGCGGCGCGGCCCGGACTCTCCGAGCGGGGCGTGCAGTGTGGCGAGCGTCACCAGCACGGGCAAGGCGGTGGCCCGCCGACGCATGCCGTCCGCGTCACGGACGGCAGCACCGCCTCGCGTGACCGCAGGACGCAGACTTCTCTGCAGCGTGGCAGTGGTCCCCGACCACGCCACCACCGCCGTTGGGGAACACCAGCCCGCTGCGTTGCGGCGGCCGCAGGGGACGCCAACGCGACGCCGCACGAGGAGCCCCGAGCCGCGAGGCAACGCGCTGCTCGAACGCCACCGCTTCCTTCCGCGGCACACCCAGCGGCGCCACCGCGAATGCCGACATGTTGGCCGCGGTTTCTGCCCGTTCCCGATGCGTCAGCGAAACCATCAAGGGCTGGACGCCGTGGCGACCAAATCGCAGTCGCGCCGTCATCGTGAAGACACCCTTCAAAAAAATCCTGCGGCGTCCAGATGCTCGCCTAAGCGTCTCGAAGGCCAAGCGCAATGGCTCTTAAGCGATTACCATGCATGAACTTAGAACGCTGAAGCCGCGCTGGATCGCTCGCTCTGCCGCGCGGACCAATCGGAAAAACAACCGCCGAAGTGACTCCCCCCCCCTCTTACCTATGTGGCCGACGTCAGCCCGTGGCCATCAGCAAGCAGCGCGCCCTACGCCCTGCTCTCCTTCCTCCCAAGGCAATCGCCATGATCGCACACTTCCTCGCTCCGTTCTTGCTCGCTCTGTCCCTACTCGTCTCGGGTACGCCGCTCTTTGGCGTTGGCCAGGGCGACTGCACGGGCACGGGTGTCGACTGGTCCTCCGGGCTCAGTTGCACGGGTTCGTGCACTTCCGACACGGGTGCGCGGCCACCCGCATGCAAGCCCGTCAAGAAGTCGGGCGGAACGCTGGGGCGACCAGACTACGTCGAATGGATGTACTGCGGATGTGACGGGCTGGATGAGCCATCCTGCTGCCACATGCGCGCGCGGCGCACCTCACCCACCGGAAACTGGGCGGTCAGCGAGTTCGGGGTGTGCACGACCTGCCCGCTGACGGGAACTTGCCAAGTGCTCAACAACAAGACGACCGTAGGTTGCCAGTGAGAACCGAACGACTGCCTCGCCGCAAACAAGCCGCACTGTGCGTTGGGACGCTGCTGGCGGCCGGCCTTTTCTGGGCGCTCCGCACGGAGCACGGCAGCACGCCGGTCCGCGCGAACGACACGCCACCCCAGACGCCACCGGAAGTCACCCTGCTCGTTGCGCCGGGTGCGGCACCATCTGCGCACGAACGGGCGGCTTCGCCGCTCGAAGCCGGGCTGCGCGTTCGCCTGGTCGATGAGAGCGGAAGTCCGGTCGGCGCGGCAAAGGTGGCATTCCTCGCGGCAGACGGCCGTCGGTACACCGCGGTGCAGTCGGAGTCGGCGGCGACGGCCGCCGTCTACGCTGCGACGAAGCTGCCCGCTTCAGGTGGCGTCTTCGAAGCCGAAGCGGACGGCTACGCTCGCCACCAGCAGCGCGTCGAGCTGGTCGTCGGGGACAACGACCTCGGCACGATCGTCCTCGCAGAAGGCGCGTGGATCGACGGCGCCGTCACGCACGTCGATGGCAGCATGCCGCGCATCCCACTGCGCGCCATCGCGTATCCGGCGAACATCGACAGCGACCCGGAAGCATCGCAGATCGTCCGCGCCCTTGCGGGCGACCGCGCCGAAGCCGCGTCGATCGTCACCATCGCGGATGTCGCCGCCGATGGGCGCTTTCGCCTCACCGGGCTGCGCCGCAACGCCTCCTACATGGTCGCGGCGGGCGGCGCGGGCTGGGTCGCCTCCCGGCGCCAGATCCTCGAGACGGGAGCTGGCCCGACGACGGCTGCCAAAATGCACCTGTGGCGACTGAGCGGGGTCGGGATCGACATCGTCGATGCCCGTTCGCGAGCCAGGATCCAGAGCCGCTTCATGACCAGGACGCACGGCCCTGAGAGCGGCGTCAGCGTCATCCCGATCGAGAGCGCGCTGGCCGGTCTGTTTCCCGACGCGTACGACGCGCGCTGCACCGACGTGCTGCTCGGAGCGCGCCCGTCGGAAGACGAGGTCACGATGCCGTTCCGCGTCGAGATCCCGGGGTTCGCGAACCGCACCGTGGATGTCGCGATCCGACCGATCGAACTCGACCGCATCCGTGTGTGCACGATCGAGATGGAGCAGCTCGCGAGCGGACTGGGCTCGATCCTGGTGACGATCGCCTCGGACCTTCCCGCCACGGACCGCGAAGTCCGTACGATCCGCTCGCTACTTACGCTCACCGTCGATGCGACGGATGGCAGCGGCATGTCGCTGCAAACCGCGCTCGGCGACTTGTGCGCGCGGACTGTCGCCATGGAGGGTGTTCCCCATGGCAGCTACCGCGTCGCGATCCAACGTCATGGACAACCCTTGTTCGAGGCGACGACCACGCTGGGTCCGGGCAAGGACCCTGCGCAACTCGCTTGGGCCACCAAGGGCACGCTGGCGAGCGTCGAACTGGTGCCGGACCTCGCGGGCTTCGAGGGCCCGCTGTACGTCAACTACGACGTCGCACTGGGCAACTTGAAGGGTCAGGTTTCGTTCAGCGGCCCGCCCTACCGCATCGACGGCTTGCCGCGCGGCGAATTCGTCCGGCTGCAGTGCTTCGGTTTGCGCATCGAAGGCGATTCGTGGAAGCAATGCTACTCGGGCTCGGCCGAAGCCGCGCTCCGGGACAACCTCCAGAAGATCGCCTTGGTGGCGCCGTCCACCGCCGAGGGCAAGTAAGCTCCATGCTGCGCTGGTTGCTGGCGGCGTCGATGGCCTACCTTGGCCTGGCCAAGCTGATCGCTGGACCGCCGGAGTCAGGTCCGTCGTGGTGGCCAGCAATGTGGTGGCTCGCCACGGGCGCCGAGTTGTTGGCGGCAGCTTGCTTGCTCGGCAGACCATGGCGACTTGGCGCCATCGCGGCCATCGCCATCGGCGCCGCCGGACTGGTGCTGGTGTTGGCGGGTCCGGCAATGGGCGTGCCGTTGCACCGCTGCGGTTGCTTCGGACCGCACAAGGCAAGCACCGGCGCGCACCTCGCTTTGGCGGTCGCATGGCTGATCGCGGGTCTGGTCGTGCTGCGCGACGGGCAAGCAAGCCGGGATCGGACGTCGGTCCCGACGCAGTTGCAGAGTCCATGAACCTCGGCGCGGTCATCGCGCCGACGCCACCGGGTTGCGCTCGCGGCGGCCGACCACGGCACCGCGCAGCGGCGATGGCGGCATGCTCGTGGTTCCCAGAGCAAGCGATCGCTGCACCAGGGCCACCCCACGGTCGCAGTTCCAACGCCACGTTCGCGGCCCGCCGACAACCGCGACCGTACAATCCACTGCCGGGAGCGCTTCAATCCGCCGATGCGCGTCGACCTCCCCTACGGCCGCGGCACGCTGACGGTCGAACTGCCCGCGGACCTCGACGTCGCGATCGTGCGCAAGCCGGCGATGCCCGTGTACGCCGATCCGGCGGCCGCCGTGCGCGACGCGCTCGCCAAGCCGGTCGGCGGCCAGCCGCTGCATGCCTTTGGCCGCGGCGGCGACAGCGCCTGCATCCTGATCTGCGACATCACGCGGCCGGTGCCCAATGGCCTGCTGCTGCGGCCGATCGTCGACGAGCTGGCGAAGGCCGGGATCGCCCACGACCGCATCACCGTGCTCGTCGCCACCGGCATGCACCGGCCCAACCTCGGCGCCGAGCTCGAAGAGCTCGTCGGCGACCCGTGGGTGCTGCGGCACGTGCGCGTCGAGAACCACCACGCCGACGACCCCGACGCGCACGACGACCTCGGCCTCACGCCGCACGGCACGCCGGTCAAGCTCGACCGCCGCTTCACGCGCGCCGCCGTCAAGGTCGTCACCGGCCTCGTCGAACCGCACTTCATGGCCGGCTGGTCGGGCGGCCGCAAGGTGATCGCGCCGGGCATCGCGCACCGCGACACGATCACGACGTTCCACAGCCACCGCTTCATGGCGCATCCGTCCGCCGACAACCTCGTGCTGGACGGCAACCCGCTGCACCGCGAGCAGCTCGCGATCGCGGCGAAGCTCGGTCCCGTGTTCGGGGTCAACACGGTGCTCGACGAGCATCGCCGGCTGTCGTTCGTCAGCGCGGGAGAACTGCTCGCCAGCCACGCCGCCGCCGTCGCCGAGTGCGCGCGCAGCGCGCGCGTCCCGCTGCCCCGGCGCTTTGGCACCGTGGTGACGTCGGCGGCCGGTCATCCGCTCGACGCGACGTACTACCAAACCATCAAGGGCATGATCGCGCCGCTCGGCATCCTCGCGCCCGGCGGCACGCTGGTGATCGCCTCGTCGTGCCGCGAAGGCCTCGGCTCGCCGGCGTTCCGCGACGCGCAGCAGCGGCTCGTGCAGCTGGGCCCCGACGCGTTCGTGCAGTCGCTCGCGCACAAGCGCTTCGCCGACGCCGACGAGTGGCAGACGCAGATGCAGGCGAAGGCGCTGCAGCGCGGGCAGGTGCAGCTCGTCACCACCGGCCTCGACGCCGACGCGCTGGCGCTGACCGGCGTCGGCATCGCGGCGAGCGTCGAAGCGGCGGTGGCGGCGAGCGTCGCGCGCACCGGCGACCGCGCGGTCGCAGTGGTGCCCGAGGGGCCGTACGTGGTGCCGGTGTGTGGAACGGGGTGAACTGCAGCGCGTCGCCCGTGCGACCAGTCCAACCTGGGCACACGGGGCGGGCCGATGCGCGCGCGGCCGTGGGGCGCCCTACCGCCCGACCCGCAGCACCGCCCCCGCCGCGAACGTGACGTCGTCGACGTGGCCGAGCCAACGGGTGCCGTACGGCATGGTCGCGAACGCATGCATGTGCAACGCGGTGCCCATGTGGGTCACGACGCCTTCCTGGCCGTCGACGAAGAAGCCGATGGCGCGCAGCGGCACGTCGTCGAGCGCGACGCGCGCGGGTTCCTTGCCGGGCACGGGCTCGCCGTGCGGGCAGGCGCCGCGGACGACGTGCATCTGCACGGCGCCGCGGCCTTCGACCACGAACGCCAGCGGCCCCTGCGGCGCGCCGCGCGCGGCGGCGAGGCCGGCTAGGGTGTTCTCCAGGTCGAGCAGCGTGCACGGCGACGGCAACGGGACCTCGTCGAACCGCGCCGCGACGGCGGCGGTCAGCAGCGTCGCCTGCGCGCGGGACGGCGCGCGCACCGCGAACGGCCCGTCGACCGCGACCCACGCGGAGCCGTCGTCGACGACGAACTCGCCGTCGAGCCCTGCGAGCGCGCCGACCGCGTACATACCCGGGCGCGCGACCTCGGCGAGCGCGACGCGCGCCTGCGTGCTGCCGCCGCGCATGACCTCGCGCATCACGCCTTCGTGGCGAAACGCCGGCGGCGGCGCGGCGCAGGCGGCGAGCGCCGCAACCGCCGCGGCGAGCGCGAGCCGCCGCTGGCGGCGCGCGGGCCGCGCCCCGGTCGGCGCGACCGGGCGTGCGCACGCGCGCCGGCAGGCCGAAGCGGCCATCGCCCCCACCACCATCACGCCCAAGGCGCGCCCCCGCGCAGCCACAGCGACAGCGGATGCACGACGCCGCCGTGCAGCACGTGGCGGCAGGCGTCGAGCACTTCGCCGCCGCGCAGGTGCAGGGCCGCGATCTCGTCGAGCGTCGCCCACTTCGCCTGCAGCGTGTGGCCGTCGGGCGTCGACTTCGGCGGTCGGTCGTCGTCGACGCGCGCGGTGACGAACACGCGCAGCCGCGCGCCGTCGGCCGCCGGCGTGTGCTCGATGCGTAGGATGCCGTCGACGGTCACCTGCAGGCCGGCTTCCTCCCAGACTTCGCGCTGCACCGCCGCGACGAGGCTCTCGCCGAGTTCGGCGCGGCCAGCCGGCAGGTACCACGGGTTCCCGGGGATGACCTCCTGCACGACGAGGAAGCGGTCGCCGCGGCGCACCACCGCCAACACGATCGTCGCCGTCGGGATTCCGGGTCGCGGCGCCATCAGCTCGTGCACCGCCGGTCGAGGTGCGTGTAGCCGCCGTCGACGAAGAGGATCTGGCCGGTCGTGTGGCTGCTGCGCTTCGAGGCGAGGAACACCACCGCGGCGGCGATCTCGGCCGGCGTGGTGAAGCGGCGGCCGAGCGGGATCGTGCGTTCGATGCGCGCGCGTTCGCCGGCGGGGTCGGCCTGCCGCGCCAGCCACTCCTCGTACAGCGGCGTCCACGTCTCGGCCGGCAGAACCGCGTTGCTGCGCGCGCCGTGCGGCGCCAGCTCGACCGCCCACTCGCGCACGAGCGCCAGCAGGCCGCCCTTCGCCGCCGCGTAGCCGGACGTGCCGCCCTGGCCGGTGACGGCGACCTTGCTGCCGAGCAGCGTGACCGAGCCGCGCGCCTGTGCCAGCAATCCGCTCGCGTAGTGCATCAGCGCGTAGGCCGGCACGAGGTTGTCGCGCAGCGAAGACTCGAACGCGGCGACGCCGGCGTCGAGGCCGACGCCGTCGTTGCGGCCGGCGTTGTGCACCAACGCGTCGAGCCGGCCGAAGCGCTCGGAGGCCGTGGCGACGGCGCGCGCGCACACGGCCTCGTCGCGCAATTCGCCGCCGACGAACACGACGCCGGGGTCCGCCGCCGCCAACTGCTCGCCGAGCGCCAATTCGCGGTCGGCGACGACGACGCGCGCGCCCTCGGCGCGCAGCAGGTCGACGATCGCGCGGCCGATGCCGCGGCAGCCGCCGGTGACGAGCGCGACCTTGTCGTGCAGGCCGAGGTCCATCGCTCAGCTGGCGGCGACGACCGGGTTGCGCAGCACGCCGAGGCCCTCGATCTCGACCTCGCAGACGTCGCCCGGCTGCAGGTAGACCGGGGGCTTGCGCGCGAAGCCGACGCCGGGCGGCGTGCCGGTGGCAATTACGTCGCCGGGCTCCAGCGTGACGTTCTCGCTGATCGACGCGATCAGCTCGGGGATGCGGAAGACCAGCTGCGCCGTGCTGCTGTCCTGCATCGTCGCGCCGTTGAGCCGCAGCTGGATGCGCAGCGCGTGCGGGTCGGCGACCTCGTCGGCCGTGGCGACGTACTCGCCGAACGGCGCGAAGGTGTCGCACGACTTGCCGCGCTGCCACTGGCCGTCGGCGAACTGGAAGTCGCGCGCGCTGACGTCGTGGAAGCAGCAGTAGCCGAGCACGTGCGCCATCGCGTCCTCGGCCTTCACGCCGCTCGCCCGCTTGCCGATGACGACGCCGAGTTCGGCCTCGTAGTCGGTCTGGACGCTGCCGCGCGGGATGCGGATCGGGCCTTCGGGACGCTGCACGCAGGTGACGAACTTGCTGAACAGCAGCGGGCGCTTGGGCAGTTCGACGCCCTGCTCGGCGGCGTGGTCGCGGTAGTTGAGCCCGATGCAGAGGATCTTGCCGGGCCGCGGCACCGGCGCGTGCAGCGTCACGGCGCCGCGCAGAACGAGCGCGCCGGCCGCCTGCAAGCGCGCGCGCTCGGCCGGCTCGGCAGCCTTGGCCACGGCCGCGCGGGCGGCGCGATGCGCCGCGGACTCGACGTCGCACCAGCCGAGTTCGTGCGGCGGCTGCGGCAACGCGACGGCCGCGTGCGTGAAGTCCAGGATCGAGTTGCCCTGGTCGAGCAGGGCGCCGGGGACGACGGGACCGCCGGAGCGGGCGAAGGCGACGAGTTTCACGGGGCGCGGCGGGTGTGAGGGGGACGCGCAGCGTGCCCCGCGGCGCGCGCGCGCACAACCACGGAGTCGGGCGCAGGCAGGGACGTCAGCCCGGCGGCGGCGCGTCGCGGCGCGCGCGCTCGGCGCGCTCGACGAAGAACTGCACGGCCGGAACCATGCCGACCGGCACGAGGCGGATCGTCGGGTGCTGCATCGCGAACACGCGGAACACCTCGTCGGCGAAGCCCTGGCCGATGCCGTCGATGCCCTGGAAGTCGACGACGATCTCGCGGAAGGCGTCGAGGCCATGCAGCAGGCGGCGCGCTTCCGAGCGCGACACGAAGTCGCGGCCGAGTCCGAACAGCTTCACGACCGTGCGCGTGCGCGTGAACTGGAACTCGTCGGTCCACGCTTCGAACACGGCCTGCAGCGTGCGCTGCGGCGGGCGGCGGAAGCGCAGGCGCACGGTCGTGCCCGGCTGCGGCGGCACGGCCCGGATCGCAAGGTCGTCGACGTCGTTGTCGACGACCAGCGCCACGCCGTTGGCGACCAGTTCGAAGTGATCCACCGCCTTCGACGAGAAGAACACGCCCTCGCCGGTGTGGCGCGCGGGCATCGACGTCACCTTGCCCTTGGTGAGTTCGGCGGCGGCCGCGATCGGGTCGGCGACGCCGCGTGCCTGCTGCACGGAGGCGAACGCGCCGATGCCGTCGTCGACGACCTCCAGCGCCACGATGGTCGGCTCGATCTGCAGTTGCACCACGACGCGCTCGCCGCGCGAATGGTCGATGGCGTTGTTGACCATCTCGCAGAAGACGTAGGCGAGCAGCCTATCCTCGGCGTCGGCGAGGGCCGCGAACGGCGCCGCGAGCCGACGGCGGACGATCGCCAACGCTTCGTCCTCGGCGAGGCCTTGGCGCGCGAAGTCGAACCGCGGCGTCGTCGGGACGTAGCGCCGGGCGCGCGCCTGCCCTTCGGGCCGCAGGTCGCCGTCCTGCACGGCGTTCGCGAGGTGGCGATGCGCCGCCTGACGGCTGATGCCCATTGCCGTCGCGAGCGCGGCGGCGGTGGCGAAGCCGTGGCGCCGGATCAGATCGTCAACCTCACGCTTCATGCGAAGCGGTATCGTAAACCCATCAATGACAACCGTCAAATCGATGCATTTACGATCTTAAAGCGTTTCGCGTCATCACTTTGCGTCGTCGTCGGCGACCAACAGCACGTGCAGCGCCTTCGGCCCGTGCACGCCGACGACGAGCGTCAGTTCGATGTCGGCGGTCCGCGACGGGCCGGTGACGAACGTCAGCGTGCGCGCGACCGGCGCGCCGGCAGCACCCTGCATCGCGGCGAAGGCCTCGCCGAGCGTGCCGAGCAGCGAGCGCACCGGCAGCACGACGAGGTGCAGCGCCGGCAGCAGCGAGGCGAGGCGGTGGCGCTCGGCGGCCGACGCCAGCACCAGCGTGCCGGTCTCGGCGACCCCCCACTGCGCGCCAGTGACGCCGACGTCGGCCTGCAGCAGGCGCTCGCGCGCGGCGTCGGCGGCGAGCAGTTCGCAGCCGACCGGCGCGTAGTCAGCGACGCCGGCAAGCCACGGCGCATCGCTGAGCGCGGCGACCGCAGCGCCTTGGCGCGCGAGCAGCAAGCCGATGCGCGCGCACGCGGCCCGGCGGTCGGCGACGACCTCGACGACGCCGCCGAGCTTCTGCTGCACGGCGGTGAAGCGCGCGATGCGCTCCTCGATCGACAGCGGGGCCGACGTCGCGTTGGGCTCGGGCAGCGGTGGCGCCGACGCGCCGCGCAGGCCGTCGCGGACGGCGCCGAGGATGGCGTCGCGCGCGTTCATCGGACCGGCCCCCGCCACTGCGAACGGAACGAGCGCTTCGCCAGCTCCGGTGCGTTGCGCGTCGACTGCCACGCGCGCAGCGGGCCGAACAGCTGCTTCGCGAACGGCAGCTTCTGGCCGAGGCGGGTGAGCGCGCTCGCGGCGCGGAAGCGCGCCGGACTGCGCGTCACCCACGACCACAGCCGCCAGCCGAGCGCTTCGAGCGGCTTGCGGCGCGTCGGCAGGCTGGCGGGCGCGCCGGGCGCGGCGGCGGGCTCCCCCTCGACCGCGCGGCGGCGCAGTTCGAGCAGCAGCGTCGGGATGTCGATCTTGACCGGACAGACGTCCTTGCACGCGCCGCACAGGCTGGACGCGAACGGCAGCGTGCCGGCGCTGTGCATGCCCTGCAGCTGCGGCGTCAGGATCGCGCCGATCGGGCCGGGATAGACCGAGCCGTAGGCGTGGCCGCCGATCGACTGGTAGACCGGGCAGGCGTTCAGGCAGGCGCCGCAGCGGATGCACGCCAGCGTCTGCCGCATCAGCTCGTCGGCGACGATGCGCGAGCGGCCGTTGTCGAGCAGCACGACGTGCAGCTCGCGCGGGCCCTGTCCCGTCGGATCGGGGCCGGTCAGCATCGACTGGTACGTCGTCAGGTGCTGGCCCGTGCCCGAGCGCGGCAGCAGGCGCAGGAACGTCTCCAGGTCCGCGAAGCGCGGGATCACCTTCTCGATGCCCATCACCGCGACGTGCACGGCGGGCAGCGTCGTCGTCATGCGCGCGTTGCCCTCGTTCTCCAGCACGAGGATCGTGCCGGTCTCGGCGACGCCGAAGTTGACGCCGCTGATGCCGAGGTCGGCGGCGGCGAAGTGCGCGCGCAGGCGCGTGCGCGCCTCGGCGGCGAGGACCTGCGGGTCGCTGGACGGCGGAATACCGAGCTTGTCGACGAACAGCTCGCCGATCTGCTCCTTCGTCTTGTGGATCGCCGGCACGATGATGTGCGACGGCGTCTCGCCGGCGAGCTGGATGATCCACTCGCCGAGGTCGGTCTCGACGGGCTCGCGGCCGTCCTGCGCCAGCGCGGCGTTCAGGTGGATCTCCTCCGTCGCCATGCTCTTGCTCTTGACGAGGCGCTTGCTGCCGCGCGCCGCCGCGAGGTCGCGCACGATCGCGCACGCCTCGTTCGCGTCGCGCGCCCAGTGCACGACCGCGCCGGCCTTCTCGGCGTTGGCGACGAACTGCTCCAGGTAGTGGTCGAGCCGCGCCAGCGTGTGCGCCTTGATCGCCGCCGCGCGCGTGCGCAGCTCCTGCCAATCGGGCACCGCGCCGATCGCCGCCGCGCGCCGGTCGGCGAACGTGTCGGTCGCCCGCCGCAGCGCGCCGGTCAGCGTCGCGTCGGCGAGCGCCTCGCGGGCGTTCGCGGCGAAGGTCTCGGGGCGCATGCTGTTCATGTGGAAGCCAGGATCTCCGCCAGGTGCAGCGCCCGCACGCGCGAACCGCGGCGCTGCAGGCGGCCGCGGATCTGCATCAGGCAGCTGCTGTCGATCGCGCTCAGCACGTCGACGCGCTCGTCGAGCGCCGACAGCTTGTGGTCGAGCATCGCCGTCGACAGCTCGGGGAACTTGACCGCGAAGGTGCCGCCGAAGCCGCAGCAGGCCTCGCCGGTGCGCAGGTCGACGAGCTCCAGCCCGCGGACGGCGGCCAGCAGCGCGCGCGGCTCGTCGTGCACGCCGAGTTCGCGCAGGCCGTGGCAGGCGTCGTGCCACGCGACGCGCGCGCGCAGCGTCGCGCCGACGTCGGTGACGCCGAGCTCGCGCACGAGGAACGACGAGAACTCGAACGCCTTGTGCGCGACCGCCTCGGCGCGCGCGCGCCACGCCGGCTCGTCGCGGAACAGGTGGGGATAGCGGTGCACCATCGCCGTGCACGAGCCCGACGGCGCGACGATCGCGTCGGCGCGCTCGAAAATCTCGACGAAGCGGCGTGCGACCGCCTTCGCCTCCTGCTGGTAGCCGGAGTTGAACGCCGGCTGCGCGCAGCACGTCTGCGCCGGGTCGAACGTGACGACGCAGCCGGCGCGCTGCAGCACGTCGGCCGTCGCCTGGACGACCTCGGGCCACAGCTGGTCGCCGAGGCAGGTGGCGAAGAGGGCGACCTTGCGGCTCATGGCAGCTCCACCACCGCCTTGCAGTAGCCGGCATCGCGGTGGTCGCCGGCGAACGCGCGCGGCACGGCGGCGAGCCCGCGGTAGCGATGCGTGATCATCGCGTCGACGGCGATCGCGCCGTCGGCGAGCAGCTGCTGCGCCCGGCGGTAGACGCTCGGCCGGCCGTCGGCGTCGAAGCCGCCCGACGCGCCGACCGACGTGACCAGCGTCGCCTCGCGCCACTGCACCGGGTTGAGCAGCGCCATCGGCGCGTCGCCGTGGCCGATGCCGTACATCTGCACGGTGCCCTGCTTGCGCAGCAGCGCCGGGATCGCCGCGTAGACGGCGCCGTTGCCGGTCGCCTCGACGACGTACTCGGCGCCGCGACCGCTGCTGTGCGCCATCACCGCGTCGCGCAGCGCCGCGGGTTCGACGGCGACGGCGCCGAGCGCTCCGCACAGCGCGCGCTTGTGCGGGCTCAGCTCGCTGACGACGACCGCGCCCTGGAAGCCGAAGACCGTGCGCAGCGCCTGCACGAACAGCTGCCCCGCCGGGCCGCCGCCGAGCACGACCGCGGTGCGGATCGCGCCGCCCTCGCCCTTGCCGTCGAAGCGCCAGCGGGCCGCGGCGCGCGCGCCGAAGTCGAGGCTGTGCAGCACGCACGCCAGCGGCTCGGTCATCGCCGCGCGCAGCAGCGGCATGTCGCCGGGGATCGGCAGCGCGTTGACCGCCGGCACGACCAGTTCGTCGGCGAAGCCGCCGGGCAGGCCGGTGATGCCGTGCTCGGTGTAGTGCGCGCACTGGTGGCTGTGGCCGGTCGCGCAGTACTCGCAGACGGGCGCGCGCCGTTCGCTGCGGCAGTTGCGGCCCTGGTCGACGACGACGCGCGCGCCGACCGCGAGGTCGCGCACGGCGGCGCCGGCCTCGACGACCTCGCCGGCGATCTCGTGGCCGAGGATCTGCGGCGACGCCTCCAGCGGGATCGCGCGGCCCTCTGCGTCGAAGTGGAAGTTCGACTCGCCGGCGAAGATGTGCAGGTCGGTGCCACAGACGCCGACCGCGCGCGGCCGGATGCGCACGTCGTGCGGGCCGAGCGGCGGCGACGGCGCGTCGACGAGGGCGAGGCGTTGCGGGGCGACGAGGGCGCAGGCGCGCATCGGCGCATCCTGCCGCAGCCCACGGCTTGCGTCCACGCGACGGCTTCGCCACCCTGCGCGCCATGTCGCAGATCACGCTCGACGACGGCCGCGACGGGCTCGCCGGCTTCCCCGCCGGCTTCACGGTCGTCGGCCGCGACGAACTCGGCGACGTGCTCGCCGCCGACGCGACGGGCGTGGTGTGGCAGTTTCCCCACGGCGGCGGCGACTGGACGTCCCGCGTGCGCGCGTTCGCGACGACGGCGCTGCTGCACGAGCACGTCGCCTTCCAGCGCCACTTCGCGCCGCCCGCCGCCGACGAGTCGACGGACACGATGCAGGTCCGCAAGCAGGCGATCGAAGCGTGGCGCAAGGGCCGCCGCGGCGCGCCCTACTCGCTCGACGCCAGCAAGGCGGCGCTCGAAGCGCTGCGCGAGGAGCTGGCGGACCGCCGCTTCCACGCGTCGAAGCGCGGCCGCGGGCTGGCCGCCTGCCAGGAACTCGGGCTGCGCTGCGAACAGGCGCTGCGCGCCGCCAGCGCGCCGGGCGAGTGGCTCGCGCGCGCCGCCGAGGGCGACGGCAGCGCGCTCGGCGTCATGGGCGACTTCACGCCGCCGTGGACCGAAGCCCGCGTGCGCGAACTGCTGGCCCCGCTGGTCGGCGCGCGCGAACTGCGGCTGCGGCAGCGACCGAAGCCGAAGCCGTAGCGGACGGCGCCTTGGCCGGGCGCGCGCCGGAGCGCGCCGGCCATGAGCACGCGCGGCGACGGCCGCGCGACGCTACAGCGACACCGACTGCTCGGCCCAGACCTGGAACTCGCGGTGCTTCTGCACCTCGGCCTTGGCCTGGACCTCGCCGCTCGCCGTGCGGATCACGTGCTCGAACACGCGGCGGCCGACCTGCTCGATCGACTCCGTGCCGTCGATGACCGTGCCGGCGTTGAGGTCGAGGTCGCTCTTCATGCGCTCGAAGATCGGCGTGTTCGACGTCAGCTTCAGCACCGGCGCGATGGCGTTGCCGATCGTCGTGCCGCGGCCGGTCGTGAACACGACGACGTTGGCGCCAGCGCCCACGAGGCCCGGCGTCGACTCCTGGTCGTAGCCCGGCCCCTGCATCAGCACGAGGCCGCGCGTCTTCGGCGGCGCCGCGTACGGCGTGCAGCCTTCGACGCGCGTCGTGCCGGCCTTCGCCATCGCGCCGAGCGACTTGATGGTGATGTTGAGCAGGCCGCCCTTGATGTTGCCCGGGCTCGGATTGTGGTCGAGCTTGGTGCCGAACTTGCCCGCGTACTCCTTGTACCAGTCGACGTACGCGAACACCTCCTTGGCGGTCGCGAGGTCCTTGGCGCGCGCGGCGAACAGGTGCTCGGCGCCGCAGAACTCCGGCACCTCGGTGATCATCACCGTGCCGCCGTGCTGCACGAGCAGGTCGGCGGCGTGGCCGAGCGCCGGGTTGGCCGACAGGCCGGAGAAGCCGTCGGAGCCGCCGCACTTGACGCCGAGCGACAGGTGGCGGACCGGCTGCTCGCTGCGCGTGCAGCGGTCGGCGATCGGCAGCATCTCGGCGACGAGCTGCAGGCCCTTCTGGATCGCACCCTGCGTGCCGCCGCACTCCTGCACGCCGATCCAGTGCACCGGCTTGTCGGTGCTCAGCCCGCCGCGCTGCTTGAGGTAGCGCTCGACCAGCGTCAGGTTGGTCTTCTCGCAGCCCAAGTCCATGAACAACACGCCGGCGACGTTGGGGTGGTCGGCGTAGTTGGCGAGCGTGCGCAGCATGACGTCGAGGTTGCTGCCGTCGCTGCAGCCGCAGCCCTTGTTGTGCGGCAGCGCGACGACGCCGTCGACGTTGGGGAAACGCTCGCGGCTGTACATCGTGTACTCGGCGATCGTCGCGATCTGCGCCGCCTCGTGGCTGCTGCACATGCTGGTCGGCACGATCAGCACGAAGTTGCGCGTGCCGACGCGGCCGTCGCCGCGCAGGAAGCCGCGGAAGGTCGCGCGCTGCGCCTCGGGCACGTACTGCGGCGCCGGGTTGCCGAGGTCGGCCGGCAGGTCGCGCACCACCGGCACCTCGTTGCTCATGTTGGCGAACGAAATCGGGTCGCCGGCGGCGACGCCCTTGCTGGTGCCGATCGGCTGGCCGTACTGCAGCACGAACGTTCCGGCCGGGATCGCGCGCGTCGCGAAGCGATGGCCCGGCGTCACCTCGCCGGCGATCCGCAGGTGCGCGCCGTCCGGCATCGCGACGACGTCACCGGCCTGCAGGCCGGACTTCACGACGGCGACGTTGTCCTTCGGGCTGACGACGACGGCGCACTGGGCGAGCGGGCGGGGCTGCGAGGAGACGGACGTCATGCGGGCGGCGATCCTAGCGGGCGCGGCCGACCCCGCGAGGGCCGCGCGCGGTCGCCGCCGCAGCGCGGCTCAGTTGACGTCGATCACCGTCGGCGTGCTCAGTTCGAGGCCCGAGCCGCCGAAGCCGACCATCTGGTAGAGCACCTTGCCGGAGAAGGCCGGCGGGATCGCGACCATCGGGAAGCTGCCCCACTGGCCGGGCGCGGGGAAGAAGTGCACGAAGAGCGACGGCGCGTACAGGTCCGGGAAGCACAGCAGCGAGAACGGGAAGGCCGGCAGCGAGCCGGGCACCGTCGCCGGGACCAGTTCGATCAGGGCGAGGTTCCAGGGGTACGGCGAGCGGTAGTCGATCTGCGTGGCGCCGAGCGGCGCGCCGAACGGCGCCGTCACGACCGGGGCCTGCGGCTGGGTGACGAAGCGATGCGTGCGGGTGAAGGCCAGCGCGTTGACGTAGCTCGCGACGCCCTGCGCCGCGGTCGGCGGCCGCACGCCCATCTGGTTGCCGAGCGTCGGGCCGAAGCCGCACGGCGTCGCCGCCGCGCCGCAGAAGTGGTTGTAGATCGCGCCGCCGCCGACGGTGGTCAGCAGCGAGGCGCCAGTGCCGGTCTCAACCGAGAAGACGAAGTGCGGCGCCTGGACCACCGCGCCCGAGCACGGAAACGCGACGCCGATCGGCGCCGACCAGTCGAAGTCGAGCGATTCCAGGTCGACGGCGTTGACGAGGCACGTGCCGTTGCGGTCGGCGACGTTGGCGGCGACGACCATCGCGTCGACCTGCGGCTCGCTGTAGACGACGGCGGCGCTGTTGGGCAGCACGGCGGCGACGCGGAAGTCGGGCGTCCAGGTGACGGCCCAGTCGGGCACGCAGACGATCGCGCCGTCCTGGATCAGCTGCGGGCCGCAGAAGGTGACGGCCGGCACGTCCTGGTCGAGCGAGAAGTACACGCCGAGCCCGGGCTGGAAGCAGATCGCGTCGACGTCGGTCGGCGTCGCCAGCGGCAGGCCGAGCGCCTGGTTGAACTGCTCGCGGCGCATGAAGTACTCGACCTGGCCGTCGCCGAAGGTGTTGCGCACGATGCGGCCGACGTCGCCCGGGCGCAGGCCCGGACCGCCGCTGATGTTGGTGCCCATCGCCACCGACGGCGAGAAGAACAGGTTGCGGGCGTTGGTCATGCCCGGCGTGCCCGCCGTCGAGCCGAACGGCTCGCACAGCGCATCGATGCGGCCGAACAGGTTGGCCTCGAAGTACGTGCCGTCGCCGTCCTCGTCGCCGGCCATGACGTGGAACGCCGCCTGCGGCACGAACTTCTCGGCCGAAGGGGCCATGCACGGGCCGAAGGTCCACTCCAGGTGGCAGACCTCGTTCGGCCGCAGCAACTGCAGCACGGTGCCGCCGCTCGTGGACAGCGTCACCTCGGGGTTGGAGAAGGTCACCAGCATGTCGGGCCCTTGGGCGACGGCATGGGCGGCGAGGGTGACAAGGACGCAGGCGGAGGTCAGGGTCGGGTTCATGGCGGCGGGATGGATTGGGTTGGCAGCGGGTGTCCCCCCGGGAAGGACCGTCCGCCGGACCGCGCACGCACGGAGGCGCAGAAAATGCGGTCGACGAAACAACACGTTGGTCGGGCCCGGTGAACGGTCCCGGTGGCTGACGTCCGCGGCCCGACCTGCCCGGCCCGCCGCGCGGCATTCGCCGGCTGCGACCGGTAGCATCGGACCATGGCGGTCCTCCTCGTCGCTCGTGGCCTCGCTGCGCTGATCCTCGCCCAGGCCTCGGCCCTGGCGCTCGCCGCCCAGGACCCGACCACAGCGAAGTCGGCACCGACGACGACGCTCGCCGCGCCGGTCGATCCGGTCCCCGTGCTCGACGGCGCCACGTTCGTTCGGCACTGGCAGCATGTCGTGCCGAGCGCGGACGAGATGGCGTGGCGCGTGATCCCGTGGCTCGGCACGCTCGCCGAGGCGGTCGTGCAGGCCCACGCGCAGGACAAACCGATCCTGCTGTGGGCGATGAACGGCCACCCGCTCGCCTGCACATGAAACAACGGCGTGGCGACCAGACGGTCCGTCTGGTCCGACGAGGACGTGCAGCGCGCCGCGCGCGCGTTCGTGCCGGTCGCCGACGAGGTCAGCCGGCTGCAGCGCGACAAGGAGCCGGACTGCGTGTTCTTCCAGGGCTTCTGTGAACTCGGCCACTACGGCGGCAAGACCAAGCCCTCGAACACGCGGCAGGGCATCTACGCAGTGACGCCGGGCGGACGCTTCCTCGCGTCGTGCAACACGCGCGACGCCGACGAGGTGCTGGCGATGCTGGCGAAGGCGAAGAAGGCGTGGGATGCGATGCCGCCGGCGCAGCGGCGCCCCGCGGACGCGGCGCTCGATCCGGCGGCGGTCCGGCGCTTCGAGCAGCTGCGGCCGACGGACGGGCTGGTGCTGCGCGTCTACAGCCGCGACCTGCCGCGCCAGAAGGTCACGCCGGGCTGGCGCGGACAAGCATGGAACCAGGATCACGCGTGGTTCCGCCGCGACGAGGCGCTGGCGATGGTCCCCGACGCCGAGGTCGGCGCCGAACGGCCGTTCCCCGCCGAGGCGCTGCTACGCATGGCGCGCGTGCACCTCGTCGACAACGTGCGCGGCCAGACGATGGCGCACGGCCCGCAGCACGTCGTCGCGCGCCGGTTGGTCGCGCGCACCGTGGCGCTCGCCGGCGACGTGCAGTCGATCCTGTTCGAGGGCGCGGTGCGCATCGAGCGCAGCGGCACGTGGGCGAGCCGCGGCTACGGCCCCGATCGGCCGCAGCGGCTGGGCTTCGATGCGCAACTGCTCGGCGCCGCCAAGTTCGACCGCAAGGGGCAGCGCTTCACCGAGTGGCGCCTGCTCGCCGTCGGCATGCGCCACGGCGCGACGGAGTTCAACGGCCGCCTGGACGACTTCGGCCCGGCGCCGATGGGCGTCGCGTTCGACCTGCAGCCCGACGACGCCGCGGCGGTGGCGCCGTCGATGCACTGGGCCTACGGCTGGAAGTAGCGGTCGCGCCGCTCACGCGAGCAGCGCGGGCAGCACCTTGCCGGCGACGTCCGTGAGGCGGAAGTCGCGGCCCTGCGCGCGCACGGTCAGCTTCTGGTGGTCGATGCCGAGCTGGCGCAGGATCGTCGCGTGCAGGTCGTGCACGTGCACGACGTCGGTCGCCGCCGACCAACCCCACTCGTCGGTCGCGCCGTGCGCGTAGCCGGCCTTGAAGCCGCCGCCGGCGACGAGCACCGAGCTGGCGAGCGCGTTGTGGTCGCGGCCGTAGGTGTCGAACGCGAGCGGGCCCTCGCAGTACGGCGTGCGGCCGAACTCGCCGGCGAAGACGACGATGGTGTCGTCGAGCATGCCGCGGCGCTTGAGGTCGCGGATCAGCGCCGCCGTCGGCTTGTCGACCTGTTCGGCCTTCTTCGGCAGCGCGCGCGGGATGTTGTAGTGATGGTCCCAGCCGGCGTCGCACAGCTGCACGAAGCGCACGCCGCGCTCCAGCAGCCGGCGCGCCAGCACGCAGTTGGTGGCGAAGCTGTCGCGGCCGATCTCGGCGCCGTACTCCTCCAGCAGTTCGGGCGGCTCCTGCCGCAGGTCGGCGAGTTCGGGCACGCCGGTCTGCATGCGCGCCGCGGTCTCGAACGCAGCGAGGCGCGCCTGCGCGTCGGGATCGCCGCTGCGCGCCGCTTCGCGCTCGTTGAGCGCGCGCAGGGCCTGCAGCTGGCGCGCACGCGCCGCGGCGTCGACGCCTGGTGGATTGTCGACGAACAGCACCGGCTCCTTGCCCGAGCGGAACGGCACGCCCTGGTGGCGGCCGGCGAGGAAGCCGTTGTGCCAAAGGCGCGGGTGCAGCGGCGTCGCCGGGTCGGGATTGGACAGCAACACGACGAACTCCGGCAGGTTGCCCTTGCCGTCGCCGAGCGCGTACGAGGTCCACGCGCCCCACGACGGCCGGCCGAGCAACGGCGTGCCGGTGAACAGGATCGTCATCGCCGCCTCGTGCAGCACGTGGTCGGTCTGCAGCGAGCGGACCAGCAGCAGGTCGTCGGCGACCTCGCCGAGGCACGGCAGCAGCTCCGACATGCGCAGCTTGCTCTTGCCGTAGTCCTGGAAGTCGAACTTGCTGCCGACGACCGGCAGCGCGCCCTGGCGCTCGGTGAGTCCGGTCAGGCGCTCACCCTTGCGCACCGACGGCGGCAGCTCCTCGCCGCGGCGCTCGCGCAGCAGCGGCTTCTCGTCGAACAGGTCGTGCTGGGACAGGCCACCGGAGAGGAAGACGACGATGACGCGCTTGGCCTTCGCCGTCGGCAGTTGCCACGCGGGTTGCGGGTCCTGCGTCGACGACGCCGCAGCGCGCTGCTGCAAGAGGGCGGCGGCGAGCCCGCCGAGGCCGAACGCCGAACGGCCGAGGAAGGCGCGCCGGCAGAGCAGATCGTGAAGCGAGTCGGTCATGGCGTCACCCGCGGCGGATCGCGGCTTCGAGGTTGAGCAGCGTGCAGCCGAGCTGCGCCCAGGCGGCGGCTTCGGCAGGGTCCTGCTTGGGATCGAACGCGCCGTCGGCCGGCCTGCCCGGCGCGGACGGCGGTGCGGCGCCGGGAGCCGCTGGGGCAACGGCCGACGTCGTCGCGGGCGGGGCAACCGCCACTGCGGCGGCGGCGCTCGGAGCCGACGCGGCGGGCGGCGTCCCCGCGGGCGTCGACGCGGCCGCGGCAGGCGGCGACGTCGTCGTCGGCCCGACCGCGCCGGCGCCGCCGCCCGCCGGCGCCACCGTGGCAGCGCTTGCCACCGCGGCCGGCGCGCCGGCGCCGCCGCTTGCGCCGCCAACGCCGTCAGCCTTCGCCGGCGCCGCGCCACCCTTGCCGGCCTTGCCCTTGCCCTTCGGCTCGGCGATGCCGAGCAGCGCCTTGGCGAGGTCGGGCTTGGCAGCGTAGTGCTTGCGCTGGTCGACGAGCAGGCCGCGCAGGATCGCCAGTTCGTCGGCGTCCGGCGCACGCGACGCGACGAGCCGGAAGCCGTGCACCAGCCGCGCGTCGTCATCCGTGCCGCCTTCCTTGCGCATGCGCAGGCCGAGCGCGCGGCCGGCCTCGACGAACACCGGATCGTTGAGCGTCACCAGCGCCTGCAGCGGCGTCGTCGTGCGCGTGCGCGTGACGGCGCAGGTCTCGCGCTTGCTGGCGTCGTAGACCATCGCCGACGGGTACGGCACGCCGCGCTTCCAGTACGTGTAGAGCGCGCGTCGGCGCGTCGCCTCGCCGGTGTCGCTGCGCCAATCGCTGCCGCCCAGCATCGCCCGCCACAGTCCGGCGGGCTGGAACGGCTTCACGCTCGGGCCGCCGATCTTCGGCACGAGCAGGCCGGCGGCGGCGAGCGCCTGGTCGCGCAGCATCTCCGCCGTCAGTCGTAGGCGCGGGCCGCGCGCCAGCAGCACGTTCTCGGGATCCTTGGCCAGCAACTCGGCCGCGAGCGCGCTCGCCTGCCGGTACGTCGCCGACAGCACGATCTGCTTGTGCAGCGCCTTGACGTCCCAGCCGGTGCGCACGAACTCAGTGGCGAGCCAGTCGAGCAGTTCGGGATGGCTCGGCGCGGCGCCGCGCACGCCGAAGTCATCGGCGGTGCGCACGAGGCCGAGGCCGAAGAACTGCTGCCACGCGCGGTTGACGGCGACGCGCGCCGTCAGCGGATGGTCGGGCGCGACGAGCCAGCGCGCGAGGCCGAGCCGGTTCTTCGGCAGGTCGGCCGCCATCGGCGGCAGCGCGACCGGCGTGCCGGCGGTGACGACCTCGCCCTTCTTGCGGTAGTCGCCGCGCACGAACAGGTGCGTGGTGCGCGGCGTCTTGAGTTCCTCCATCACCAGCGCCGACGGCAGCGTCGCCTCGAAGCGACGCTGCTCGCGCAACAGCCGCACCAGCTCGTCGAACAGCACGCGGCCGACGATGTCGATGCGCGTGCGGTACCAGCGGCGCACGGCGGCAGCCCGCCGCTCGGCCGGGGTCTTCGGCGCGTTGGCGACCGCGGCGGGGGGCGCGGCCGGGGCCGCCCCGGTCGCCGGTTGCGGCGCGCTCGCCGCGGTCGGCGCGGCTCGCAGCGCCTGCATCGTCGCATAGTCGAGGAGGTCGTCGCCCTCGGCGCGGAAGCGGCAGGTGAACGACAGGCCGCCGCCACCGCCGCGGCCGCCCATCCCGCCGAAGGACGGCATGCCGTCGGCGAAGCCGTCCGCGCCGTCGTCGTCCGCGTCGCCGTCGTCGTCCGCGTCGCCGTCGTCG
>JADCJE010000081.1 GCA_020247305.1 Phycisphaerales bacterium
CGGCTGGCGTGTAGACGCGCACGCGCATCAGATCGACCGCTTCGCCTGGCCCTCGAGGAAGACCCAGACGGAGGCCGTGGTCGTGCCGATGCCGGAGACGATCTCGACGACCTTGCCGATCGACTGGTTGCTCGCGCTCGTGAGCGTGAAGGCGTCGCCGCCGTCGGAGGCAAAGACGGTGACGCCGACGTCGGTCAGCGCCCAGTTGGTCGCCTTGGTGACGGTGAGGCGCACGGTGCACGACTGCGCGACTTCGACGTTCTCGCCTTGCGCCGTCGCGCTCTGCATCGCGACGCCGACGTAGGTCGTCCCGGCGCCGGTGACGTTCGCGAGCCGGCCGTTCGCGTCCTCCTCGACGAGCGCGCCCTGGAAGATGGCGCCGGAGGCGGGGAGGGTGGTCATTTCGCGGAGGCCGCGGAACTCGCGCGGCAGGGGTGCGGGGAGGTTGGCCATGTTTCTCTCTGCTGTGGGTAGGTGGTCTGTTGCCGCTGTTGATCTCGCCGCCGGCGCGGCAGCCGGCGGCGAGTCTGTCGGCGGCCGCTACGTTGCGGCCGCCGACGGAGTCACGACGTCGCCGCGCGAACGGCCAGCTCGAACCGCCCGTAGCCGACGCCGCCGCGCCAGCCGTGGCCGAAGTACGCGCGGTTCGTCATCGCCGCGCGCTCGCTGTCCGGGCCGAGCTCGACGGGCATCACGCCCTCTTCCTGCACGAGGAACGGCCGAATGCCGGCGTCCGTGCGGAAGATGTAGAACGTGTTCGTCGCGGTCAGGCGGGCGTTGACCATCGGCACGACCTGCACGCCCTGCGAGCGCAGCTCGGCGAGCGGGTTCGAGGCGCTGGCCGACGTGAAGTCGGACTGGATCGCGGCGACGGACGGGCCCCACAGGTTCGGCGGCGCCATCAGCGCGAACTGGCGCGCGGCCTCGTTCAACGGCTCGCCCTGGTCGTCGCGGAAGCCCATCAAGCGGGTGATCGCCAGCAAGATGTTCGCGGACATCTGCGCGGTCGTCGGGGTCGCTCCGCCGGCCATGCCGTCGCCGGTGCCCATGTTGTTGTCGATCGTGCCCGACGAGCCGACCGCGTGCGTGTCGGCGAAGAACGCGACGCCGTCGTACGCGTTGCCGTTCGCCAGCAGCAGGTCGGTGAGCAGTCGCTCGGGGAACATCGCGACGCGCGTCGCCATGTCCCGCACGCGGGCGACCATCTGGCCCGTCTTGTCGCGGCGCAGGTCCGGCAGCCGGAACTCGACGCCGGTCTCGTAGTCGTCGTTGACGATCGTGATCGTGTCGCTGCGCAGCTCGCGGACGGTGCGCTCGCCCTCCCACTTGCGCAGGTTCGGCGACGCGCCGAGCCATGGGTACTGCTCCTGCGGCTGGTCGGTCGGGAAGACGCTCGCGATCATGCGCGACCAGCTGGCGCCGAGCTGCTGGTTCAGTGCGAGGAAGTACTCGCCGCGCACGTTGCGCAGCGTCAAGGGGGTTGCGGTCGTGGTGACGGGCATCGGTCAGGTCCTCAGGTCGGGGTGTCGGGTTGGGTCAGGTCACGCGAGCGAGCCGCGCGTGCCGAGCGCGAGCGACTCCTGGTAGGCGGAGAACGCCGCCGCGCTGTGCCACTCGGCGCGAACCTGCGGGTCGAGCTCGAACAGCTTCGTCCACTTCTCGGGGCTGTCCGGCAGCGCCTTGGCCGCGTCCAGCGGCGTGCTGCTCGGCTGCTCGGTCCCGCGGTTGCCGGGGCTCAGGGCGCGGTCGCTGCTGGCGGCGAGCTGGGCGCGCATGGCCTCGTGGCGCACCTTCAGGTCGGCGGCCAGGCGCACGGCGGCGGCCTCGACGGCGACGCCGGCGTTGACCAGCTCGTCGCACAGGGCGGCCTGCTCGGCCGTCGCGAGCTCGCGGATGCCGCGGATGCGGGCCCGCTCGGCGGCGGCCGCTTCGGCGCGGATCGCGTCGGTGGACAGGGTCGCGGCCGGGGCGGCCGCCGTGGTCGGGGACGGCGCCTGGTCGGCGCCCTTCGTTTCGGGCTTGTTCATCGGGGGTGTGTCGTGCAGTTCGACGGCGACGTCGCCCTCTTGGGCAAGCGCGGCCGCGCTGGTGTTGCTGTCCGCGCCGAGCGCGCAGAACGAGACCTCCCGCAGCTCCGAGCGGCGGAAGACGTGACCCGGTCCGGCGAGCGTGTGACCGTTCACGGTCGCCGTCTCACCTTCCGGGATGCGTTCGATCTTGGTCGGGCGCAGGTTGACGCTGGCCTCGAAGGGGAAGCCGTCGAGGCTCTCTCCGCGCACCTGCGCTGCCAGCGTCGACGACTGCAGGAACTCGCCCTGCATGATCAGGCCTTTTGCCGTCAGCTCGCGCGCGTCGGAGTAGCCGATGCGCTGCGCGGGGTCGTGGTCCATCAGGATGGGCACGCGCTTCTTCGCCTTGATGCCCTCCAGCTCGATGCCGAGGTTGCCCCAGAACCAGTGGTTCGCAATCGGCTTGCCGGAGTTGGCGACGATCGAGAACGTCGCGGCCTTCTTCTCGTCGCCGGCCGCGAGCTGCAGCGTGTCGCCTTCCTCGAGCGTGAACACGCACGCGCGCGCCGGCACTTGCTTCGTCTGCGTGGTCATTGGTCGGTGTCCTCTGCAGGTGCGTTCTGGTCCTCGGCGGCGTCTTCGGCGTCGTCCTCGGCGCTGTCCTCCTGCTCGCCGGCAGGGGCGGGCGCTGCTGGTGCTGGAGCTGCAGCGCCGTCGCTCGTCAGGGTGCCTGGCGCCAGGTTGTTCCGCGCTTCGATCTCGCGCGCGGCGACGAGGAACCGGGCCCGCGCCTCGAGCACCTCGACCGCGTCCAGGCCGGCGCGCGATGCCTCGATGTCCGGCGTCGAGAGGTTGGCCGCGATGGCCTGGCGCGCCGACTCGATCTCCTTCACCGGGTCGACCCAGCCCCAGGCAGGCCGAATCCAGCGAGCATGCAGAAACGCGCGCGGGTTGCGGCGCATCGCCTCGGGGTAGGTCGGCAGCTCGCCGACGGCGATCGCCTCGCGCACCATGTTCTCCCACACCGGCCGCAGCCAGGTGCCGACGAGCGCGTCCTGCTCGATCTCGAAGCCGCGGCGCGCCTCGAGCAGAGCCACGCGGGCGCTCGAGTAGTTCATGCCGCCGAAGTCCTTGGCGACCATCTCGTACGGCAGGTCGAGCGCCGCACAGATCGCGCGCAGGATGCGCGTCACGAACGCGTCGAACGACGAGCCAGGCCGTGCCGGCAGGAACGGTTGGATCTCCTCGCCCTCGTTGAGGTACTCGATCGTCCCTGGTTCCAGCGTCTCGTGGTAGACGAGCTCGCCGTCGCGGCCGGCGTCGTCGTCGACCGGCCGAACGTCTGGATCGGCTGCCGGGTCGAGCGGACGGCGGATGAACATCGCCACGTTCGCGTTGGCGCGCGCCGCGATGATCTCGGAATCGAGGTAGTGGTGCAGGTGCTCGAACAGCGGCATCGCCGGCGTGAGCAACGGCAGCCCGCGAGATTGGCCAGGCCGCTCGCGGCGGTAGACGTGCAGCACGTTCCAGAAGTCGCCGTTCCGCCGGACGTACCTCTCTGGGTTGGTCGGCCGCAGCGCCTGCGCGGTCGTGAAACGCAGGTCGTCGGGATGGTGCGGCAGCAGCCAGTACGCGACCGGCTCGCCGCGGTTGCCGATCTCGACGCCGTAGCGGACGTTGAGCGGCGTCGGCGGGTCCTCGAGGCGGTCGGCGTCGATCAGCTCGTAACACGTGGCCAGCGGACCGCGCCCGGGTACGACCAGCCGGTGCGCCAGCGCCTCGCCGTCGACCAGGCGCGTCCGGTAGACGAGCCGCGTCAGTGCGCTGAAGTCGTCGACGTCGTTGGCGTCCGCCTGCGTGGCGCAGGTCTCGCGCCACAGCTGCTCGGCCTTCGCGTTCCAGTCGTCGCACTGCGCCTGCGTCAGGCCGGACGTCTCCGGCCGCAGCGCCGACTGCGGCGTGATGCCGTCGCCGACGACGTTGTCGACCAACACGCGGATGGCGGCGGCGGCGTGCGCATCGTCGCGGACCAGCGCGCGCGACTTCTCGCGCAGCACGCGCAGGTCGGGCAGCAGGTCGCCGTCGGCCGATCCGCTGCGCGGCGTGGAGCGGACGCGATCCATGCGGGCGGCGTCGTAGCGCAGCCGCGCGTTCGGCGTCTGACGCTGCAGCACGTTGCGCGCCGCCTGCCGGCGCATCGCCCAGACGGGCGAGACTGCAGCGACCGCCTGGTCGATCAGACGGGCGACGAAGCCAGCAGCCGGCCGGCGGCTCACTGGAACGAGACCCGCGTGCGGCGGATTCCGTTCGCGCGCTGCCGCAGCTTCGTCGCGTACTTGTGCAGCTCGATCAGTTCGGCGAGCGAGCGACCCTGCACGGTGCGCCCGTTGACGGTGTACGACTGGACGTCGAGCGCGTCGCCCTGCAACGCCTGCTCGACCGCCTGCTCGATCGCATTGGCCGTCTGCTCGTTGGTGTCCACGCCGGCAGTCTGCCGGCGCGTCTGGCGCTATGCGTTGCCGTGTTTCAGCGGCGCAGAATGCGGCGCACGCGGCGGCGGATCGAACGTCTGCAGCTGGTCGCGCCGCAGCTCAAGCGATCGGAAGCGCGTGCCGCACTCCTGGCAGCGGTGATAGCGAATGCGGCCCTTCTGGCCGTACGTGAATGGCTTGGAAGCCGCGCACCGCGGACACCGGAAAGGGCAGAAGGGCACGACCGGCAGCTGGTCGTTGAGCTCATCGGGTCGCGTCATCGACTCAGCCTCGGGTAGCGGAGAGGGTCGCGTTGTCGCTGCGACCGCGGCGGCCTGGTTGCCGGCGGCGTGGACGGCGGCGCCGCGCCGTCGTCAGGACGGCGGCGCAGCAGCTCGACGCGGATCATCTTGGCGGCGGCGGCGGCGTAGACCTCGGCGTCCCAGTAGTGGTTCGCCGAGCTGCCGGGCTTCACGACCCAGCGTTCGCGCTCGCGGCCGCCGCTGCGCACGCGCACCTTGTGCTCGCTGGTGACCTGCGTCGCGTAGCCGTCGGGCAGGTCTTCCGGCAGGTGCCACGTCGCCGGCGTCAGCATGCGGTTGGCCACGTAGTCCTTGAACCTCGCGACGCTCAGCGACCAGACCAGCACCGAGTTCGCCAGCGGCGCGCCTGTGCGCGGGTGCCGCTCGAGCTTGTTCGTCGTGAAGTCGATCGGTCCGTCGCGCTCGACGCCGACGCCGAGCCGGATCGTCGGCCGCCGGCGGTGTAGGTCGAGCACCTCGTCGCGCCGGTAGCGCGAGTCGACGACCGCGCAACGCACGCCGACCGAGCCGCGCCGAGCCCAGACGTTGCGCGCGAGCACGTCCTCGAGGTCGACGAACGTCGCGACCTTGCCGGCGGCGAGCAGCCAGCTTTCCTCGTCCGTTCCCCAGCCGCGCACGACGTAGAAGATCCCGTCCTTCTGCACGTCGGCGCCGCCGGTCGCGACCATGACGCCGGCGGGGACGTTGGCCGCGCCCATGTGGAAGCCGGGCACGATTGCGGCAGTGACGGCGTCGATCGCCGGCGCCTCGATCTTGTCTTCCCAGACCTCGGCCAGCCACGAGTTGACCCAGTTCTGCAAGCGCGCCGGGTCGTCCTTGCTGGCCAAGAACTGCGCGACGAGCTGCCACCAGTTCAGCCACGGCGAGTAGCCGGCCCACAGGTGGTAGCTCCGGTGGTCGACGCGGTCGTTGCGCTGGCCGTCGGCGATCCAGTCCTGCACGGCCTGGCCGTCCGGAACCCAGACGCCGCGCGCCAGCATCGTGCGCTTGGAGCTGTCCTCGATCGGCTTGGCGCAGTGCGCGCAGACGAGCCACGCGACCCGTTCGCGCCGCGCGTCCTTGGCGGTGCGGACGTGCTCTGGCCACCGGACGTTGCGCCACTCGATGACCTGGTACGCGCTGCAGTGCGGGCAGGGGACGTAGTAGCGCCGGCGGTCGCCGTCTTCCCACTCGCGCCAGACCGTGCCGTCGCGCGTCGTCGGCGTGCTGGTCACGTAGCACGTCGAGTTCCAGAACGTGCGCTGGCGTTCGCGCGCGAGGTCGAGCGGCGCGGCCTCGCGGCCGGACCATTTCGGGTACTTGTCGACCTCGTCGGCAAACAGGTAGCGGACGGGAACGCTCGCCAGGTCGGCAGGCGACTGCGACGAGCGCAGGTAGAGCACCGAGCGCCGGAACACGATCTCGCGCGTCTTCTCGTCGTGCGCGGCGTCGGTGCGCTCGGCGCGCAACGCCGGCGTCGCCTCGACCATCGGCACGATGCGACGCTGCGAGGTCAGCTGGATGTCGACGGTGCGAGGCACGACGAACATCGCGGGGCCGGGGTCCTGCGCGATCGCGTAGCCCAGGACGTTGTTCAGCGTCTCGGTCTTGCCGATCTGCGTGCCGGCGACGATCGTCACTTGCCGCACCCAGCCGCAGGCAGCGGAGTCCATCCACTCGCGCGCGTACGGCGTGACCTCCGAGCTGTAGCGTCCGCCGGCGCTCGTCGTCAGCGGGTCGAGGAACCGGAACCGGTCGGCCCACTGCGTCGGCGTCAGCGCCTCGGGCGGCCGCAGCGCCTCGCCCTCCTGCCAGTAGAGGCGCAGGTCGTCGGTCGCCGTCAAGGCGTCACCTCCGGCGCAGCTGCAGGCGCGTCGAAGTCTGCCGGCGTCGGCGCCAGCTCGGCTCGGCGCGCGAACTCTGCGAGCATCTCGCGCACGATGCCGGCGGCCTCGCGCTCGACGACGTCCGCCGGCGAGTTCGCGCACCGCGCGGCGATGATGCGCGGCAGCGCGAGCGCGCGCGTGCGAAACGTCCAGCACCGGCGCGCCCACTCCTCGACGACCTGCTTGCGCGAGACGAACTCGCCGCGCTTCACGGCCAGGTCGTGCATCCGCGTCAGCGCGAGCGCGCGCCGGCTTTGCTCCTCCCAGTCGACGCCGGGCGCCGGCGCGGCCGCCGGCTCCGGCTCCTCGGCAAGCACTCGACCAGTCCGCCGCGGCCGCGACCGCAGCCAGCTGCGCAGCCGATCGACCCAGGCGGCGACCGCCTCGCCGGCGACGGGGACGGGGCCGCCGGCGCGCCGGTAACGCTCGAGCGTGCGGCGCGAGCAGCCGGCGGCGGCGGCGAGGCTGTCCCAGTCGGGGCGGCGGGTCACGGGGTGGTCAGGGGGGCGATTACGGTGCGACCGTGCGGGCGCCAGGGCTCCTGGCAGGCCCGCCAGTCGAGGCTGGTCGGCCGGGGCTGTTGCGGTAGGCGGGCGGCCAGATCGCGCGCAGCAGGCCATGCGGCGGCGGCGACACGGCAAAACAGACGGCCAGGTATTGCGAGACGACTCGCCCCGTAACCCTTGAACCATGCCGGGGGGGGGTGGGAGGGACCCACGGCCCCGCCGGACGAGGCACGGCCCTGCCGTAATGGGGGGGGCGGTGCATGGTCAGAGGGGCGGGTGCCAGACCAGGCAGCCCGTCGCCGCGGCCTTCGCCTCGGCGCGCAGGCGCAGGTAGTGCTCGCGGGCGCGCGCATCGCCACCGGAACGAGCAGCGACCCACCATGCGAGAGGCTGGGCCCAGTGGCGGAACATGCCCGAGCACGTGGCGCCCACTCCGTGGCGCCACTCCGTGTGCTGCAGCGGCAGGCCGTCGGCGCGCATGCCGACGTTGTCCCACGTCCGCAGATCACCATCGGGCTCGTCCGTCGTGGCCCAGTCGGTGACGCCGCGCGCGAACGCCGTGGCCATCTCCTCGACCTGGTTGCTCAGCGCGCCGAACCCCACGGCGCGAACCTCGCGCTGCTGTGCAAGTATCCACAGCCCGAACGAACCGACGGCCTGCTGCCACGTCTGCCACCAGAAGGGATAGGCCGAGCTGATGCCCGAGCGCAGGTCGCTGCCAGGATGCAGGAACATGACCGGGATCGTCTTGCGCGCCTCGGGAGCCAGCTGCGGGATCAGGACCGTTTCGATGCGCTCGAGAACGCGACGCACAAACCGCGTGCGCAGGTCGCCGGGTCGCAGCAATCGCAGCAGGTTGGCGGCGACGAGAGCAGTCCAGCCCACGCCCCGCGCCGTGCCGGCGCCGCTCGTCGACCAACCTGGCCGCACCGTCTCTGCGTACAGGAACAGCTGCGCCTGGTGCTCGGCCAGCCGATACAGCGCCGGCGAGGCCGTCGAGGCGAGCGCGAACCACAGGCGATTGGCGAACCAGTGCTCGCGGTCTGGTCCGTACCACCCGCTCGTTTCGATCTGGTCGGGCAGCTTCGCCAGGCCGAGCTGGTCGGGGCTCACTCCGCGGTGCCAGTGCGGCTGTCCTGACCAGAAGACGAGCTGGGCACGATCAGTCCGCAGCAGCTCGCCGTTCGGCTCGATCCAGTGGCATGGGCGCCGAGCCATGCCCAGCGCCGCATAGAAGCTGGGCAGCAGGTTGCCCGGTTCCGCGAGCTCGCCGCCTTGCGCGTAGCCCTGGTCCTCCTGCGCGCCGGTCACCGCGCTGTTGGGCGCCGGTCCGAGCTGCGGCGGTGCATAGCTGTCCAGGCTGTCGCGCGACGACTGCAGGTGCCGACTGCCCCAGGACAGCACAGGGCCGAACTTGTCGCCACGCTCCGGTAACGGCAGGCCGATCGGCGAGGCCTGGTCGACCTCGACGGCGGCGATTCCGTGGTGTGCGGCGGCGATCGCTGCCGCGCGCGCCGCGTCGGTGAGCGGCTGCCAACCGACCACACCGACGAACCCGCGCGCCTGGCCGTGCGCCAAGCCATCGCCGGCACGCAACAGCACGGCCGGCAGCTGCATGGGCACGCGCGCAACCAGCGCGCCTTCGACGTGCATCCAGGTGAAGTTCAGGTTGGCGGCGCATCGCCAGGAGGCCTGCGGCTTGTCGGGGTTGGCGGCGACGAGCAGCAGCTCCCACAAGGCCCACGGCTGCCCAGGTACGAAGTCGACCCAGACGTCGACGCACGGCAGGCCGTCGTCGAAGCGCCCACGGAAGTGGCAGCGGATCTTGGCGCCGGCGACTTCGGCGGCGAGGAACGCCAGCGGCACCCGCTTGCCGTCGTACGCGAGCGCCGGCACGCCGTACGCTGCGGGATCGAAGTCCGGCATCGCGTGCAGCTCGGCGCGCGTCGCCATGGGATCGACGTCGACTTCCTCGCCGGGCTTCAGCTCGAGCAGC
>JADCJE010000082.1 GCA_020247305.1 Phycisphaerales bacterium
CAGAAGCACGGCGGCGACAGCGCCGTGCCGATGCCGTTCACGCACGTCGACATCGGCGGCAGCGGCTGCGAAGGCGGCGACTGGCAGCACGGCCGTCCGAGCGGCCGGCCGCTGGTGGCAATGCTCGCTGCGCTGTGCGGCGCGATGCCGCCGGCGTGAGTCGCATGCGCGCGCGCGCCACGAATCCGCTTCCGGCCGTACGCGGTGGCCTGCTCGCGATGGCCGCCGCGGTGCTCGTCGCCGGCCGTGCGCTCGCACAGACGCCGCCGCCGCAGGCGACCCACCCGGACTGGCGTTTCCTGCGCCAGAACGAGGACTGGTCGAAGCCGCGGCCGGAGCCGCGGACGGCGCTCGACGCCATCAAGCACGTCGACCTGTCGGCCGACGGCCGCACGTGGGCGTCGTTCGGCGGCCGCATCGACGACCGGCTGGAGACCTGGGACGGCTTCGGCTTCGGCGCGCGCACGCCGGGCGACACCGACCGCTTCAACCTCTTCCGCATGCACCTGCACGCCGACGTGCACTTCGGCGAGCAGGTGCGCGTGTACGTCGAACCCCGCACGGCGCAGTCGAGCGACCGCGACCTGCCGGGCGGCCGGCGCGTCACGGACGTCGACACGCTCGACCTGTACCAGGGCTTCGTCGACTTCGTGGCGCCCGGCGGCGGCACGCCGGTGCGGCTGCGCATCGGTCGCCAGTCGTTCCAGTTCGGCGCGCAGCGCGTGATCAGCCCGGGGCCGTGGAACAACGTGCTCAACAGCTGGGACGGCGTGTCGCTGCAGGGCGCCGTCGCCGGCTTCCGCGTCGAAGGCTTGGCGACGTGGTTCGTGCCCAACGACCCGACCGGCATCAACACCCTCGACGTCAACCGGGCGCTGTACGGCGTCTACGCGTCGAAGGCCACGACGCCGAAGGCGCGCGGACTCGACCTGTACCTGCTCGGCACGCGGCGGCCGAACGTCGCGATCAACGACACGATCGGCGACGAGTTCCGCCACACGCTCGGCGTGCGCAGCTTCGGCAGCCTCGGCGGCGACTACGACGGCGAGGTCGAAGCCGCGCTGCAGACCGGCGAAGTCGGCGAAGCACGCGCCAGCGGCTGGTTCGCCGCGGCGGTGCTCGGCCGCGTCTGGCGCGACGTCTGGGCGAAGCCGCGCGTGTTCGGCGGCGGCGACGTCGCCAGCGGCGGCGCGCGCGCCGGCGGCAACGTCGGCACGTACTTCCAGGGCTACCCGCTCGGCCACGCCTACCTCGGCTACCTCGACGCAATCGGCCGGCAGAACGTCATGGCCGCGCACCTGGGATCGTCGTGGCACCTCGCCGAGACGACGACGCTGACCGTCACCGGGCACGCGCTGTGGCTCTACGACGACGCCGACCAGCTCTACACCGTCGGCGGCGGCAGCACCTCGCCAGGCGTCGACCCGACGGGCCGCGAGGTCGGCCAGGAGGTCGACGTGCTGCTGACCCACCGCTTCGGCCGCCACCTCGACGCCTACCTCGGCTGGTCACGCTTCTTCACCGGCAGCGGCGTGCAGGGGCCGGGCGTCACCGGCAGCGACGTCGACTTCGTCTACGTCGGCACGTCGTTCGTGTTCTGAGCGCGCGCAGCACGCGCCGCGGCCTCGACGACGATCAGCCGAGCAGCAGTTCGAGATCCGCGCGGGTCAGGTCCTGGAGCAGGGAGCGCTCGTTGCCGAGGATCGCCTCGCAGAGCGCCTTCTTCCTGGACTGCAACTCCAGCACGCGCTCCTCGACGGTGTCGCGGCAGACGAGCCGGTAGGCGTTGACGACGCGCTTCTGGCCGATGCGGTGGGCGCGGTCGATCGCCTGCATCTCGACCGCCGGATTCCACCAGGGGTCGAGCAGGAACACGTAGCTCGCGGCCGTCAGGTTCAGCCCGACGCCGCCGGCCTTGAGGCTGATCAGGAACACGCGGCACTCCGGGTCCTGGTGGAAGCGCCGCACGCGCTCGGCGCGGCGGGTCGTGCTGCCGTCGATGCGTTCGAACACGATGCCGCGCGCGCGCAACTCCGGCTCCAGCAGGTCGAGCACGCTGGTGAACTGCGAGAACACCAACGCCTTGTGGCCTTCGACGGCGAGCTCCTCCAGGCGCGGCAGCAGTTCGTCGAACTTGGCGCTGCCGGGCGCCGCGGCGCGCGGGTCGAGCAGCGCCTCGTGGCAGGCGGCCTGCCGCAGACGCAGCAGCGCCTCCAGCGCCACGAACCGCTGGCGGCCGTCGAGTTCGTCGCCCTCGCCGAGCTCGCCGAGCAGTTTGGCCCGGTAGTGGCGGACGAGCTGGTCGTAGCGCTTCCGCTGCGCCGGTCCGAGCACGCACCACAGCGTCTGCTCGACCTTGTCGGGCAGATCGGTCAGCACCTGCGCCTTGCTGCGCCGGAGCAGCACCGGCCGCAGCGCGCGCTGCACCAGCCGGCGATGCGCCGCGAGCGCTTCGTCGTCGGCCTCGGCGCCGAACAGGGCGCGGAACGCCGGCAGCCGGCCGAGCATGCCGGGATTGAGGAACTCGAACAGCGACCACAGATCACCGAGGTGATTCTCGACCGGCGTGCCGGTCAGCACGAGGCGGTGGGCCGCCTGCAGCAGCCGCACGGCCTTGGCGCCCTGGCTGTCGGGGTTCTTGACCGCCTGCGCTTCGTCGAGGATCGCGTAGTGGAAGCGCTGGCCGCGTTCGGCGAAGCGGACCACGTCGCTGCGCACCAGCGCGTAGGTGGTCAGCACCAGGTCCGCCTGCGCCAGCCGAGCCACGTTGGCGTCGTTCCAGCGATCGTGGCCGCTGAAGTCGACCACCCGCAGGCCCGGCGCAAAGCGCTGGGCTTCGGCTTGCCAGTTGCCGATCACGCTGCGCGGGGCCACCAGCAGGCTCGGCGCCATCGGCGCCGCCGTCCCGGCCCGGCCGCGGTGCCGCCGCCGCCCGGCCGCCGGGGCGGCCGACGGCACGCCGGCGGCGCTGGTCGCGGCGGCGTGTTCGTGCGCCAACAGGGCGAGCACCTGCACGGTCTTGCCCAGCCCCATGTCGTCGGCGAGGCAGCCGCCGAGCCCGAAGTCGCGCAGGAAGTGCAGCCAGCCCAGCCCCTCGCACTGGTAGGGCCGCAGGCTGCCCACGAACGCCGCTGGGGCCGCCCGGCTCTGCACCTGCTCGAACGCACCGAGCCGGGCGCGCAAGGCCGCGAACGCCGCGTCGACCTCGACCGCGTCGTCGCTCCGTGCAGCGAGCAACGCATCCAGCATGAGCCCGCGCGACCGCGGCACCCGCAGCACGTCGCCGTCGACTTCCCCGTCGAGCAGCCGCAGCGCCTCGATGCGCCGCAGCCACTGCTCCGGCAACAGGCCGAACGTGCCGTCGTCCAACTCGACCATGCCCGCCTGGAGCACCCGTCGCCGCAGCAGCTCCGGCAACCCCGCGGTCCGCCCGTCGAACGCGACCTGCCCGTTCAACTCGAACCAGTCGATGCCGCTGCCCACCCGCGCGCTGGCGGCGGCGAACGGGCGCACCGTGCGGCCGTCGACCAGCACGCGGCAACCGGCGGCCACGCAGGCCGCGGTGAACGCCGCCAGCCGCGCGCGCGGCAACTCCACCAGCGACCCGACGAACGCCGGCTCGATCGCCACCAGCGCCTGACGGGCCGCCGCCTCGGCGGCGAAGTCGCGGCGCACGATGCCCGCGCCGACGGCGAGGACCGGCCGCGCATCGTCGGCCGCCAGCAATTCGCCGGCGTAGTCGAACCGCATGCTGGCGTGCAGCGCCGCCCCCGGGGGTTTCGGGATCATCACGGCGACGACGGGGATCGGCGCGGCAACGGCGAACCGGTCGAGCAGGTTGGCGAGGAAGCGGGGCGCGCCGGCCAACGTCGCCAGCCGCCCGAGCAGCGCCGGCAGTTCCGCCGCCGGCAGTTCGAGCGGGCCACCGCGCGCCAGTTCCTGCGCCAGTTCTGCCGCGTCCGCGCATTCCAGTCGCACCAGCCGGTCGCGCACCACGAACGCAGCCCCAACCCGCAGCGCCACCACGTCCGGCAAGGCGCACACCTCGTCGCCGCGGCGGAACTGGCCGGTCACCACGGCGATCCCGGGCTTGCCGTCGGCGACCACCAGTTCGAACTCGAACGGCGTCGCGGCGTCGACCCGCATCGGTCGCGCCCCCTGCGCATCCCCCACGAACACCCGGTCCGTCGACGACAACAACTCCAGGGCCCGCGGCAGCCAATGCGCGCTGACGGACCACGTCAGCGCAAGATCACGCTCGAGCTCGCCCGTCTGGCTCGGCGGGAAGTCGAACCGGGCGACGAAGTCCCTGGCACGCAACGCGAGCAGGCTCCGATCGACGGCCGGCAACTGCGCTTGCTGCTCGGCACTCAGCCGCAGCAGCCGCGGCTCCCCGTAGGCGCCGTGTTTCCTGGGCAGGCGAACGAAGGTCTGGATGGAAATCGTCGTGACGTCGTGGCGACCGAGCTGGAGCCGGTACTCGACCAACGGCGGCAGCGTCGCGGTCGGCGGTGCGAGCGGCGCAGCCGGCAACAGCCGGGCGACGCGCGACAACCACTTCGGCGGCGCCGGCGCCGGTGGCGGGAGCCGCGTCGGCGGCTGGGAGGCAGCCGACGCCGCGTTCGCCTCGGCCTCGTCGAGTTGCAGCGGCCCCTGGAGGCGACGCGGAGCGTCGGTCGCGCCGCGTTCGACGGCGTCGATCGCAAGCACGGTCGCCCACATGTGAATGCACGGATAGGCACGCGCCCCGAACGAACAGGTGCAGTGCATCTTGCAGCGTGATGCGTCGCGGTAGTCGACGATCCGCACCACGTACAGACGGCTGCCGCGCACGTGCGCGGACGCCGCGCGCTCGGCGACGTCGATGCGTTCGACCCGGCCGAGGTCGAAGTACTCGCGCCCCCGCTTGCGCAGCGACTCGCCGAACGCGGCAGCCAACGCGATCACGTACGGTGAGTTCACGTGCGGCCGGCCCGGTTGGCGATCCCACCACGGAACGTCGCCACGATCGCCCGGGCGGGTTCCGACGAATCGGCGAGCGACTCGCGGTTCCCGGGCGTCCGAGGACTGGTGCTGGTGCGCAGCGCCCCACGGCGCGCTGGGCTCCGCGCAAACCGCGGCCGGCATTCGCCGCCGCGCTCGATCAGGGGTTCGCTGTTGACGATGGCGCGTTTGGCCATGACGAAGACCATCTCCCAGTCGCTCGAAGTTGCCGGCAAGCCGGGTCCATGGCTGGCACGGCGGCAGGAGCGCGCGGGTCGGCAGTGCCAGCCGCGGTCCCGTACCACCCGGTGCGCGAGGTCGCCAACCATCCCCCTGCGCGCGATCCCGTCAACCGGGTCGCAGCCACCCACGCCCGACGGCTGGCGACCCCGCTCCCTCGCGTTCTCGCCGCGGCGCGGCCCCCGACGCGTGCGAGGGCGGGGGCCGCGACACTGGCCGGCGGTGGCAGCCTGGCCCAACCAGAGCACATGGTTTGGACCGTGGGCGCAGTTGCGAGCGAGTGCTCCTCGCCGAACCCCTCAGCCGCGCAGCGCGTCGCGCAGGCGCGGCAGCATGCGCTCGATGTCGGCGAGCGAGCAGGCGCCGACCGAAAGGCGGCACCAGCCGGTCTCGTCGGGCAGGCCGAAGGCCTGGAACGGCACCACCGCCATGCCGGCGCGCTCCAGCAGGAAGCGCCGCAGTTCCTCGTTGTTGGCGAAGCGCGTGCCGACGCAGTCGAAGCGCACCGACAGGTAGATCGCGCCCTGCGGCTCGATGACGTCGATCGGCAGGCCCTCGGCGGCCATCGCCCGGAAGCCGTGGTACAGCGCGTCGAGCCGGCGCTGGATCTGCGCCGTGTACTCGCGCTGCCATGCGTGGCGCGGCTCGACGGCGTCGAGCCACTGCGCGGTGGCGATCTGCTCGGCGCGCGGCGCCCAAGCGCCGACGTGGCCGAGGTAGTCGCGCATGCGCGCGATGATCGCCGGCGACGCGACTGCCCAACCGACGCGCATGCCGGTCGCGGCGAACGACTTGCTGATCGCGTCGAGCAGGATCACGTACGGCGCGCACGCCGGCACCAGCTCGATCGGCGTGACGTGCTTCTGCCCGCCGAAGGTCAGCGTCCAGTAGACCTGGTCGTAGAGCAGGAACAGCGCCTTCTGGCCGGTGCCCTTGCGCCGCTCGTTCTCGTCGACGACGAGCTGCGCGATGGCGCGCAGCTGCTCCGGCGGGATCACGGTGCCGGTCGGGTTCTGCGGCGAGTTGACGACCAGCAGGCGCGCCTGCTGCACGTGCGGCGCCAGTTCGGCCGCGGTCGGGTGGAAGCGCGTCGCCTTGGTCACCGGCACGGTGATCGCGCGCGCCGAGAACAGCTGCACGTAGTAGCTGTTGTTCCACGACGGCACGGGGTAGACGACCGTCTCGCCGGGGTCGAGCACGCAGCCGTACGCGGCGAACAGGATCGGCCGTGCGCCGCTCGCGATCAGGACCGACTCGACGGGGTAGCGCAGGCCCAGCTCGCGCTCGTAGTACCGCTGCACCGCCTGCCGCAGCTCCAGCACGCCGTCCGACGGCGGGTAGTTGGTGTGGCCGGCCCGCAGCGCCGCTTCGGTCGCCGCGATCAGCTGCGGCGGCACCGGGAACTGCTTGGGGTCGAAGTCGCCGACCGTCAGGTTGCAGACCTCGCGGCCGGCGGCCTGCATGGCGCGGATCTCGGCCGCGACCTTGAGGATCGCCGACCCCTTCATGCCGCGCGCCATCGTCGAATGCGACGCGTCGGCGACAGCGGGATCGAGGAACAGGGACTTGGTGTCGACGGGGTTCAGCACGGTCGGGGGGCGAACAGGATAGGCCCCGGCCGCCGCGACGGAAGCGCCGCCTGCGGAACCGGGGCGCGGCGACCGGCTCGACGGCGGCCGCACGGACGGCCGCGGCGGCGCGACCACCCACGCGGGCGTTCGAACAGCCCGTCGCCGACGCGCCCGGCGGCCGGGCAACCGCCGCGGCCGCGGATCGACTCGGCCGCGACGGCGTGCCACCGCGGGCCAGCAGCCTGCGTCACGGAAGGCCGCGGCGCGCGGCGCGCAGCGCTCGTGGCCCGCGCACGGCGCTCAGGCCGGCTTCGGCGCCTCCGCGCGCTGCAGCCACGCGGCGTAGGCCGGATCGCCGCCGGCCGCGGCGACGATCTCGGCGCGGCGCGACTGCCACAGGCCTTCGAGCCCGACGGCGCGCAGCACCGGCGCAGCCAACCGCGCGAACGGGCTGTTCGGCGGCGACTGGCGGAACACCTCGGCGACGAAGCGCGCGTGCTCCTTGGGCACCGGCGAGCCGAGCTGGTGCAGCACGCCGAGCGCCGACAACACGGTCCAGAAGCCGGGCTGCCAGCGCGACTCCAGCAGCGCTGCGCTCTGCAGCCAGTTGGTGATGTACCGCTCGCCGTACAGGCGATCCTTCGGCATGCCGCCCGCCTGCGTCACCACGAGCGCCGCGAGCTGGCCGAGGCCTTCGGCGTAACGCTGCCAGAACGCCGCGTCGCCGACCGGCGGCTTGTGGTCCTTGGGGCCGCCGAGCAGCGGCCACAGGTCGGCGAGCAGGCGCAGCAGCAGTTCGCCGGCGGCGGCGACGGGCGCTTGCGCGCTGACGTGGCCGACGCGCGCCTGCTTCTGGCCGTCGTAGACGAACAGGTCGATGCGGCGCAGGTCGCCGTCGACGTGCAGCGTGCCGGTGACCAGCAGAGCCTCGGCGCGTTCGCGCTCGGGCAGGCCCTGCAGCAGCATCTCCTCCGGCCACGGCCGCCCCATCAGGGCCCACCCACCGGACTCGGCGAGCGGCAGCAGCGCCGCACCGCGGTGCGGCGTCGACAGCCACGCCTGCTCGGCGAGCAGCAGCGGCAGGCTGCGCGACAGGCGACCGACCTCGTCCTCCTTGCCGGTCAGCATCTCGGCGTTGCCTTCGATGCTCAGCGCGAAGAACAGTGCCTGACGGCCGCCGGCGGGTTTGTTGGGCAGCAGCCAGACCGGGTCGTCGAGGCCGGCGTACCAGATCGGGCGATCGAGCCGGTACAGGCCGATGCGGGCGTTGGGGCCCATCGGCGCCGGCGGCGGCAGCTTGGCGAGGCGCTGGCGATCGAACTCGGCCGTGAACGGCTGCAACTCGCCGCCGACGAGGTGGCCGTAGTGCAGGTGCATCTGGTGCAACAGGGCAGCGCCGGCGACGTGGTCCTGCGTCTGCGCGAAGTGGTGCAGCAGCGCGAGGCCGACATGCGGGTGGCTGCGCCCGGGCACGAAGCGCGGCGCGACCAGTTCGCGGACGAGGTCGTGGCGCTGCATCTGCACGAGGTCGCCGCTGGCCATGATCTGCGCGTCCTGCTGGTCGCCGGCGAGCGCCAGCACGTCGCGGTACACCGCGGCCGCGGCGTCGGCGTCGCCCTTCTGGCCGAGGTGCCGCGCCAGCCACAGCTTCGCGCGCCACGCCTGCGGTCGCGCCGCCAGTTCCTGCAGTTCGGCGAGGTAGCCGGCGTCGCCGACCGTGTCGTGGCGCAGCTGCAGCCAACCGTGCACCGCGTCGGGGTGGTTGACGTCGATGGCGAGCGCCTGCGACAGGTTGTCGGCCGCGGCCGCCTTGTCGCCGCGCTGCAGCGCCAGCATGCCAAGCCCGACGCGCGCCGCCGCCGACTGCGGCCGCTTCTGCAGCAGTTCGCGCAGCGTCGCCTCGGCCGAGTCGAGTTCGCCGGCGTCGCGCTGCACCACCGCGAGCACCGACAGCGCGCGCTCGACGTCCTTGTCGACGACGGTGAGCCGGTTGGCGGCGGCGAGCACGTCGGCCGCGAGGCCGTCGCGCAGCGCCTGCAGGATGATGCCGACGAGCTGGTCGGGGTTGTTGCCGTGCGCCTTCAGCAGGTCCGGCAGCATGCGCGTGCGGTACTCGTCGCGCGGGATCGCCATACGGCGACCGAAGGCGTCGACGCCCTCGATGACCGCCGGCGGCGCGGGCTTCGCCGGCGCGGCAGCCGGCGCACCGGCCGTGGGCGCGGGCGCGGCCGCGGGCGGCTGCGGCGCGGCCTTCGGCGCCTGCGCGGGTGGGGGCGGCGGCGCAGGCTGCGCGGGTGAGACAGGGCTGGCGGGTGCGGCGGCGGGGCCGCCGGCGGCGGGCGTCGACGCGTCGTCGGGCTTCTTCTTCAGGAAATCGAACAGTCCCATGGCATCGCGGCGCTGGTGGGCGCACGCCTCGGAGCAGAACGCAGGGCGGAAGAGAGTAGCGTCGCCCACCCAGCCCGGCCACGCCGACCAGCCGGTTGCGCCCGAAGCGGGACGCCCGCGGCGACCGCCGCCGCTACAAGCACGGCATGACCGGCCCCGCGCCCCGCGGCAGTTGGCTGCTGACCGACGAACCGCATCGCTTCGGCAGCGGCTGGCTCAGCGGCACGCTCGGCGCGCTGCTCGGCCTCGCCGGCCTCGGCGCCGCGGCGTGCCTCGCGTGGCCTGACGCGCTGACGACGCCGGCGCTGCGCGCCCACTGGCCGGCGGCGCTGCCGCAGTGGACCGCGGCCTGCCTGCTGGTCGCCGCTGCGCTCGGCGCCGTCTCGCTCGGCTTACGACGCAAGAAGACGCTCGGCCTCGTTGCGCTCGCCGCGGCGGCGCTCGGCGCCGCCCTGCTGGTCGCGCTGCCGCAGCGGCCGCCCGGCGGCGGGCCGGGCGTGATCGCCGTCGACGCGCTGGTGCTCAACCTGCTGCTCTACCCGCTGGTGTTCCTGCCGCTCGAACGGCGGTTCCCGCTGCGCGACCAACCGACCTTCCGGCCCGAGTGGCCGACCGACCTCGCGTGGTTCGCCGCCAGCGCGCTGTTCGTGCAGGTCACGACTGCGCTCGTGCTGGCGCCCGGGAACGCGCTCGCCGGCGCGCTGCCGGCGGCGCGCACGGCGCTCGGCGACCTGCCGCTGCTGCTGCAGTTGCCGCTGGTCGTGCTGGTCGCCGACCTCGCGCAGTACTGGATGCACCGCGCGTGCCACCGGCAGCCGTGGCTGTGGCGCTTCCACGCCATCCACCACTCGGCGACGGCGATGGACTGGCTCGCCGGCTCGCGCCTGCACGTCGTCGATGCGCTGCTGACGCGCGCGCTCGTCTACGCCGCCATCGCCGCGCTCGGCTTCGACCTCGCCGCGATCGCCGCCTACCTCGCGTTCGTCGGCGCCCAGGCGACCTTCGTGCACGCCAACGTGCGCTGGGACCTGCGCTGGCTGGAGCCGTGGCTGGTGACGCCGCGCATCCACCACTGGCACCACGCCGATGCGCTGCCCGACGGCAACTTCGCCGTGCACCTGCCGTGGCTCGACCGGCTGTTCGGCACGCTGCAACTGCCGCCCGCAGGTTGGCCGGCGCGCTACGGCCTCGCCGGCGGCGTCGCGGGGCCGCGCGGCTTCTGGCGGCAGTTGCTCACGCTGGCGCCATCGGCGCGACCCGACGCGAGCTGACGCGCCCGGACGCGATCGACGCGCGGCCGCCGACTATCCTGGGCCGCCATGGACCTGCTGCCCCTCGACGTCGCGCGCGTGCGCGCGCGCTTCCCCGGCCTGCAGCGCGGCGCACACGGCGCGCGCAGCGTGTTCTTCGACGGTCCGGCCGGCAGCCAGGTCCCGACCGTCGTCGCCGACGCACTGCGCGAGCACATCCTGCACTGCAACGCCAACCACGGCGGCGCCTTCGCCACGTCGCGTGCGAACGACGCCATGGTGGCGGCGGCGCGCGCGGCTGCGGCGGACTTCTTCGGCGCCGACGATCCGGAGGAGGTCGTGTTCGGCGCCAACATGACGACGTTGACCTTCCACGCCGCGCGGCAGTTGGCGCGCACGTGGCGGCCCGGCGAGGAAGTCGTCGTCACCGACAGCGACCACGACGCCAACGTCATGCCGTGGGTGATCGCCGCGCGCGACGCCGGCTGCGCCGTGCAGCGCATCGCCGTGCGGCCCGACGCCGGACTCGACCTCGACGACGCCGCGCGCAAGATCGGCCCGAAGACGCGCCTCGTCGCGCTCGGCGCCGCCAGCAACCTCAGCGGCGCGATCCAACCGGTCGCGCACCTGACCGCGCTCGCGCGCCGGCACGGCGCGCTGAGCTACGTCGACGCCGTGCATTGGGCGCCGCACCTGCGCCTCGACGTCCGCCGGCTCGGCGCCGACTTCGTCGCCTGCTCGGCCTACAAGTTCTTCGGCCCGCACGTGGGCCTGCTGTGGGGCCGGCGCGTGCTGCTGGAGGAGACCGCGGTCGACAAGGTGCGGCCCGCGCCCGACCACGGCGCCGAGAAGTGGCAGACCGGCACCGCCAACTTCGCCGCCATCGCCGGCGTGCTCGCCGCGATCGACTACCTCGCCGCACTCGGCCGCGAGGTCGGCGGCCACGGCGACCGCCGGCAACTGCTCGACGCCGCCTTCCACGCGATCGAGCGGCACGAACGCGACCTGTGCGCGCGCCTGCTCGCCGGCCTCGCGGCGCTGCCGCGTGTGCGCGTGCTCGGCCTCGCCGACCCGGTGCGCGTGCGCGAGCGCTGCGCCACGGTGTCGTTCACCGCGGCCGGCGCGCGGCCGAGCGCCCTCGCCGCCGGGTTGGCGGCGCGGCATGTGCATTGCTGGTCGGGCAACAGCTACGCGATCGCGCTGACGACGGCGCTCGGACTCGAACCCGACGGTGTGCTGCGCTTGGGCCTGCTGCACTACAACACCGCCGACGAAGTCGACGCCGTGCTCGGCCACCTGCGCCAATTGGTCGGCTGAGCGACGGTGCACGTTGCTTCGCCGACCGCCGAGCCTATCCTGCCGGCCCCCAAAACCCGGCGGCGAACCCGCCGCCGAACCCAAGGAACCCAACCGATGCGCACTTCCCTCGTCGCCGCGTTCGCGGCCCTCTGCCTCTCGCTCCCCGCTGCCGCCCAGAAGGTCGAGGTCTTCGGCGGCGCCGCCGAGCGCGCCAGCTCCAGCCTCGTCATGTTCGGCGAGAACATGATGGCCGGCATCACGGTCACCTACGGCCAGCCGATGTGGCAGCCGGAGTACGACAGCATGCTCGACAAGCTGAAGGGCCGGCTCAACCGCCTCGGCAAGGACATGTGGACCACGTTCCTGACCACGGTCCCGGTCGAGATCGGCGGCGCCAAGGTCGAGCCCGGCAGCTACGTCGTCGGTCTGATGTGCGACAAGGACGGCAAGTTCCACCTCGCGCTGCTCGACGCCACCAAGTCGGCCAAGGCCGGCACGCTGCCGTTCGGCGCGCAGACGTGGACGCCGGACGTGCTGTGCCCGCTGACGCTGAACAAGGACGGCGCCAAGGAAGCGGCCGAGAAGCTGACGATGACGCTCGCGGCCGACGAGAAGAACCCGAGCAACGGCACGTTCACGCTCGCCTGGGGCAAGCACACGCTGACCGGCGCGCTGAAGATCCAGCTCGCCAAGTGATCGCGACCCGCGGGGTCGCGGCGCGCGCGACGCGCCCACCCCGCGCGCTCGGCGCCGCCGGCTACGGCATGCCGACCAACGCCCGGCGCGCGCACAGCCGCGCGCCGAGGGCCAGCGCCGCAAGCGCTGCCAACGTGGCCCACTGCGGCGCCGACGGCCACGCGCCCGCTGAGGCCCACGCGCGCCAGAGCGCGCCGGCACACGCCGCGGCCGGCGCCACGACGGCGGCCGCGAGCAACGCACCCGGCACGCCGACGCGCGCCGGGATGCGCGCCGCCGACAGGTAGAGGCTGACCACCTGGAACGGCACGGCGCAGCCCAACCGCAGCGCCGAAGCCCCGCGCACGGCCGCCGCCGGACCACCGGCGCACAGCGCCTGCACGGCGGCGACGCGCGGCCGGCCCGCCATGAACGGATAGAGCCGCGCGACGGCGAACGGCCAGACGACGAACTGGCCGAACGCGGCGGCGAGCGCAAGGCCGGCAATCGCTGCAACCGCGCCGCCGACGACGCCAAGGCACGCGCCGGCAGCGAACGCCGCGAACGCCGCCGGCAGCAGCACCGCGCCGACGAGCGCGCCGACGGCCGCCGCGGCGGCGGCGTGGCCCAACGGCGCGGCGGGCCACGCCGCCGCCAGCTCGCGCAGGCTGCCGAGCACGAGCATCAGGCCGGCCGTCGGCAAGACGGCAGTGGCGACGGCGACCGGCCGCAGCGGACCGAGGTCGGCGAACTCGGCGCGCAGGTGTTGCCAGCGGGTCTCGTACGAGGACACGCTGCCTTGCATACCCGCCGCGCACGAGCGGACCAAGGTGACCGCCGCGCCTGCGCGAGCGTGGACTCGGCGTGGAGAGTTCTTCACGATGCACGCCCCCGTGTTCGCGCGCCTTCTCCACGTGCTGCAGTGCCTCGCCGTGCCGGCGCACGTCACGCTGCAGTTCACCCCGGACGGCGCCGCCGTGCGCCGCGGCCGGCCGGCGGGCGCGTGGGTCGCCGACTGCGCCGACGTCGCCCGCGACCTCGGCGTCCACAGCGGCAGCATCGACGTGCTCGGCCCGCGCACCGCGCTGACGCTGCGGTTCTCGCCCGACGTGCCCGAGCGCTGCCGCCAGCGTTTGCGCAACGTGCTCGGCGTGCACCGGCACGCGCTGCTGCCGCCGAACGTCCGCTGACGCGAGCGAAAAATCCTGCGCCAGGGTCTTGCGCTGCGCGCCGCGATGCATATTTATGCGCCGCTCCTGCATAATTATGCCCGCCCGCCCCACCGTCCCCGCCGACCGCGACGAACGCCGCCAGCGCATCCGCCGGCTGCTCGCGCGCGGCCGCGTGCGCAACCAGGCCGACCTGCAGGAGCAACTCGCGGCCGACGGCTGCGACGTCAACCAGGCGACGCTGTCGCGCGACCTGCGCGACCTCGGCGTCGTCAAGGGCCCTGATGGCTACGAGCTGCCCGTGGTCGTCGCCGCCGCGCCCGCGGCCGAGCAGTCGCTGCAGCAGGCGGCGCGCACGTGGCTGCTCGCGGCGACGCCAGCGCAGAACCTGCTGGTGCTGCGCACCCCCGCCGGCGGTGCGCAGCCGCTCGGCCTCGCCATCGACCAGGCGCGCCTGCCCGGCGTCGTCGGCACCATCGCCGGCGACGACACCGTGCTGGCCGTCTGCGCCAACGCGGGCCGCGCCAAGTCGCTGGCCCGCGAACTCGGCGGCGCCCGGACCACCCGCCCATGAAGTCGTGCGCCATCGTCGGCGCGTCCGGGTACACCGGGCGCGAACTGCTCGACCTGTTGTCCCGCCATCCCCGGCTGCGCGCGACCGTGGTGATGACCGCGCGCGCCGGCGCCGCGCCCGAACCGCCGGCGTTCCCCAACGACCCGACCATCGACGCGCTCGACCTCGACCGCCTCGCCGGCGTCGACGGCGTGTTCCTGTGCACGCCGCACGGCGCGGCGAGCGCGATCGCCAAGGCGGCGCTGACGCACGGCAAGAAGGTCGTCGACCTGTCGGCCGACTTCCGGCTGCGCGACCCGGCGCTGTACGAGCTCGTCTACCACGCCGCGCACCCCGCGCCCGAGCTGCTCGCCGAGGCCGTCTACGGCCTGACCGAGCACCGGCGCGCGGCCGTCGCGGCGGCGCGGCTCGTCGCCAACCCGGGCTGCTACCCGACTTCGGTGCTGCTGCCGGTGCTGCCGCTGCGGCAGGCGGGGCTGCTCGACGAGCGCGCGCCGATCATCGCCGACAGCAAGAGCGGCACCTCGGGCGCGGGCAAGGCGCCGAGCGAGCGCACGCACTTCGGCGCGGTGCACGAGAACTTCTGCGCCTACGGCGTCGGCACGCACCGGCACGCGCCGGAGATCCAGCAGGAGGCCGGCACGGCGCACCTCGTGTTCACGCCGCACCTGCTGCCGACCTTCCGCGGCATCCTGTCGACGATCTACCTGACGCCGAAGCCCGGCGTCACCGCCGACGCGGTGCGCGAGTGCCTGCGCGCCCGCTACGCCGGCGAGCCGTTCGTTCGCGTCTACGACACGGGCCAGCCGGAGCTGCGCTGCGTGCAGCGCACCAACCAGTGCCACGTCGCGGTCGCCGCGAGCGGCCCGCTCGTCGTCGTCACCTCGGCGATCGACAACCTCGTCAAGGGCGCCTCCGGGCAGGCGCTGCAGAACATGAACCTGATGCTCGGCCTGCCCGAGGGAGACGGACTGTCGTGAGGATCCTGGTCAAGATCGGCGGCGCCCAGCTGGAGGAAGCGGCGCCGCGGCTGGAGCTGTGCCGCTCGCTGGCGCGCGCGCGCGCCGAGGGCCACGAACTGGTCGTCGTGCACGGCGGCGGCAACCAGATCCGCCAGCTGGTGCGTGCGCTGCATATCCCGGAGCAGTACCACGAGGGCCTGCGCGTGACCGACGCCAGGACGGCGGACGTCGTCTTGATGACCCTCGCAGGCAGCGTGAACAAGACGCTGGTGCGCACGCTGCAGGGCTGCGGCGTGGCCGCGGTCGGGCTCAGCGGCGCCGACGACGGCCTGTTCACCGCGACCAAGCTGGTGAAGCCCGGCGTCGACCTCGGCTTCGTCGGCGCCATCGACCGCGTGCAGCCCGACCTCGCGACCATGCTGCTCGCCAGCGGCCGCGTGCCGGTGATCGCGACGGTCGCGCCGGCCGCCGGCCAGACCGGCGGCGAGCCGTTCTTCAACCTCAACGCCGACCACGCCGCCGGCCCGCTGTGCCGCGCCTTCGACTGCGACGCCGCACTGTTCCTCACCGACGTGCCCGGCGTGCTCGACGGCGACGGCAAGCGCCTCGCCGTGTTGACGCCCGCCGACTGCGAGCGGCTCGTCGCGGCTGGCGTCGCCAAGGGCGGCATGATCCCCAAGCTCGACGCCGCGCTGATGGCGCTGCGCGACAACCCGCGCGCGCTCGTCAAGATCGCGCCGGCGAACGCGCCGGACGCCGTGCTCGCGGCGCTGCGCGACGACGTCGGCACCCGATTCACCAACGCCGCGACGCGGCCATGCGAGGAAGCCTGCGATGGATGAGGGATTGATGAAGACGTACGGCCGCACCGAGGAGGTCTTCGTCGACGGCCACGGCGCCCGCCTCGTGACCGGCGACGGCCGCGAGTTCCTCGACTTCCTGGCCGGCATCGCCGTCAGCGCGCTCGGCCACGGCCATGCCCACCTCGCCGAAGAACTGCGCGACCAGGTCGGCAAGGTCGTGCACCTCAGCAACCTGTTCCGGCACCCGTTCACCGAGCTGGTGGCGACGCGGCTGTGCAAGCTGACGGGCATGGGCGCTGCGTTCTTCACCAACTCGGGCACCGAGGCGATGGAGTGCGCGCTCAAGCTCGCGCGCAAGGCCATGCACGTGCGCGGCACGCCCGAGCGCACGTCGTTCGTCGCGCTGACCGGCGGCTTCCACGGCCGCTCGATGGGCGCCTTGTCGCTGACGCACAGCGAGAAGTACCGCAAGCCCTTCCAGCCGCTGCAGCAGACAACGTGGGTCGCGCCCGACGACATCGACGCGCTGGCGGCGGCGCTGCGAGACGAGCGGCCGTGCGCGTTCGTCGCCGAGCCGATCCAGGGCGAAGGCGGCATCCGGCCACTGTCGACGGCGTTCTTGCAGGCCGCGCGCGAACTGTGCACCGCGACCGGCACGCTGCTGGTGCACGACGAGATCCAGAGCGGCTGCGGCCGCACCGGGCGTTTCCTCGCCGCGCAGGAAGCCGGCGTGACGCCGGACGTCGTGACGCTGGCGAAGCCGATCGCCGCCGGCCTGCCGATGGGCGCCTGCCTCGCCACGCCAGCGCTGGCCGACACGTTCCAGAAGGGCGAGCACGGCTCGACCTTCGCCGGCGGGCCGCTGGTCTGCCGCGCCGCGCTGGTGTTCCTGCGCGAGGTCGAGAACGGCCTGCTCGACAACGTCGCCGCGCGCGGCGCCGAACTGCGCGCCGGCCTCGAGGCCCTGCAGCGCGAGTTCGCCATGTTGCGCGAGGTGCGCGGCCGCGGCCTGATGCTCGGCCTGCGCGTGCATCACTCCGGCGAGGCGCTGCAGAAGGCGCTCTACCGCAGCGGCCTGATCGTCAACTGCACCGCCGGCGACGTGCTGCGCATCGTGCCGCCGTTCGTGCTCACCGCCGAGGACGTGCAGGACGGCCTGGGCATCCTGCGCCAGACCCTCGCCGTGTTCCCCGGCTGCCAGTCGACCACCCCGCCCGCCGCATGACCGCCACGCTCGACCTCGCCCCGCTCTCGCAGAAGGACCTGCTGTGCACGTCGTCGCTGACGGCGCACGACATCGAGCGCATCTTCGCCACCGCGCGCGCCCTGAAGGCCGGGCGCGAGACGCACACGCAGGTGCTGCGGCACAAGCGGTTGGCGATGATCTTCGAGAAGGACTCGCTGCGCACGCGCTTCACCTTCGACATCGGCATGCAGGACATGGGCGGCAGCGCCGTGTTCATGGACCACCGCGACGCGCGCCTGGGCTCGCGCGAATCGGTCAAGGACATGGCCAAGAACCTGGAGCGCTGGGTGCACGGCATCGTCGCGCGCACGTTCAAGCACAAGGCGCTGGAGGAACTGGCGCTGCACGCCGACATCCCGGTGATCAACGGTCTGTCGGACTTCGTGCACCCCTGCCAGGCGCTGTCCGACTTCTTCACGCTGACGGAGAAGTGGGGCACGGTGAAGGGCCGCACGCTGACGTACGTCGGCGACGGCAACAACACCTGCCACGCGCTGATCCACACCGCCGTCAAGCTCGGCGCCAACATCCGCGTCTGCTCGCCGGAGGGCTACGAGCCCAACTCGCGCGTCGTCAACGAGGCGATGCGCACGGCGCAGGACAGCGGCGCGGAGGTGACGATCAGCAACGACCCCGACGCCGCCGCCGACGGCGCCGACGCGATCTACACCGACGTCTGGGCCAGCATGGGCCAGGAAGACGAGATCGAGGAACGCAACGGCATCTTCGCCGCCTACCAGGTCGACGACGAAATGATGCGCCGCGCCAACCCGGGCGCGCTGTTCATGCACTGCCTGCCCGCCCACCGCGGCTGGGAGGTCACGCAGGAGGTCATGGATGGCCCGCAGAGCGTCGTCTACGACATCGCGGAAAACCGGTTGCATGTGCAGAAGGCCGTCCTGGCCCTGTTGCTGCGCTGACGCCATGACGATTCTTCGCCACAACCCGAGGTCGCTGCGTCCGCAGCCGAGCGCCCGCGCATCGCGGGCGCAGCAACCCGGTCGTGGCAACCGGTTGCATGTGCAGAAGGCCGTCCTGGCCCTGTTGCTGCGCTGACGCCATGACGCGCCCAGGGCGCGCGCCCGTTCCCACCCAAACCCGCACCCCTCTCCGTCCGTCCGAGCGACTCCCATGAGCAAGAAGCCCAGCAAGAGCAAGAAGAAGAAGATCGTCCTCGCCTACTCCGGCGGCCTCGACACCTCGATCATCGTTCCCTGGCTGAAGGAGAACTACGACTGCGAGGTGCACGCCTACTGCGGCGACATCGGCCAGGGCGAAGACGAACTGCGCGGGCTCGCCGCCAAGGCCAAGGCCAGCGGCGCCGTCAGCTGCCGCGTCGACGACCTGCGCCGCGAGTGGCTGGAGCAGTACGTCTGGCCGTGCGTGCGCGCGATGACGGTCTACGAGGGGCGCTACCTGCTCGGCACCAGCATGGCGCGGCCGATCCTGGCCAAGGGTCAGGTCGAGTACGCGCAGAAGATCGGCGCCGACGCCGTCGCGCACGGCTGCACCGGCAAGGGCAACGACCAGGTCCGCTTCGAACTCGCCTACCAGGCGCTCGGCCCGGAGCTCGAGGTCATCGCGCCGTGGCGCCACTGGGACATCCGCAGCCGCGAGGACGCGCTGGCTTACGCCGACGCGCGCGGCATCCAGGTCACCGCGTCGCGCACCAAGATCTACTCGCGCGACCGCAACCTCTGGCACATCAGCCACGAGGGCGGGGCGCTGGAGTCGCCCGGCAACGCGCCGCCGGACGACGTCTGGACGCTGACGGTCGATCCGCGCCAGGCCCCGGACCAGCCGCACGAGCTGACGATCGGCTTCCAGTCCGGCGTGCCGATCCGCGTCGACGGCAAGGCGATGCCGGCCGAGAAGCTGCTGGCGAAGCTCAACGAGCTCGGCAGCGCGCACGGCGTCGGCCGCGTCGACATCTGCGAGAACCGGCTCGTCGGCATGAAGTCGCGCGGCGTCTACGAGACGCCCGGCGGCACGATCGTGCTGGAGGCGGCGCGCACGCTGCGCGCGCTGACGATGGAGCGCGACACGCTGCGGCTGTGCGAGAAGCTGATGCCGGACTACGCCGACCTCGTCTACACCGGCCGCTGGTTTCACCCGACGCGCGTCGCCATGGACGCGCTGTTCGCGCAGGCGACGAAGCCCGTCACCGGCGAGGTGCGCGTGCGCCTGTACAAGGGCACGGCGACGGCGCTGTCGGCGAAGAGCAGCAACAGCCTGTTCTCCGAGGACCTCGCGACGTTCGGCCACTCGGCGAAGTTCGACCACGCCGACAGCTACGGCTTCGTCAAGCTGTACGGCCTGCCCGGCGCGGTCGCCGCGAAGGTGCAGGGAGTCGCCAAGTGAGCAAGGATGGCCAGATGTGGGGCGGCCGCTTCCAGGGCAGCCTCGACGCGCTGTTCGCCGAGTTCCAGAAGAGCCTCCCCGTCGACCACGTGCTCGCCTTCGCCGACCTGCGCGTCAACCGCGCATGGAGCACGGCGCTCGCCAAGGTCGGCGTGTTCACCGCAGCGGAACTCGCCGCGGTGCACGCCGCCATAGACGACCTGGAAGCGCATTGGCGCCGGACGGGCATCCCCGTCGGCGACCCTGCCGAGGACGTGCACAGCCTCGTCGAACGCGAACTGGTCGCCCGCTGCGGCGACCTCGGCAAACGCATCCACACCGGCCGTTCCCGCAACGACCAGGTCGCGACCGACCTGCGGCTGTTCCTGCGCGAGCGCGCGGCGGCGCTGCGCGCGGCGATCGCCGGCCTGTGCGCCGAACTGGTCGCCAAGGCCGCCGCCCACCACGACGCGCCGATCCCGGGCTACACGCACCTGCAGCGGGCGCAGCCGATCACGATCGGCCACTGGGCGTTGGCGCACTGCGAGGCGCTGGGCCGCGACCGCGAACGCATCGCCGACGCCGCCGCGCGCATGGACAGCTCGCCGCTCGGCAGCGGCGCGCTCGCCGGCACCGTGCTCGGCGTCGACCGCGATGCGCTGGCGCGCGACCTCGGCTTCGGCCGCGGCCCGAGCCGCAACAGCCTCGACGCGACGGCGCAGCGCGACCACCTGTGCGAACTCGCCTTCGCCTGCGCGATGGCGCAGACTCACCTTTCGCGCCTCGCCGAGGACACGATCTTCTTCGCCACGCAGGAAGCGCGCTTCGTCGTGTTCGGCGACGAGGTCTCGACCGGCAGCAGCCTGATGCCGCAGAAGCGCAACCCCGACGCCATGGAGCTGGTGCGCGGCAAGTGCGCGCGCGCCCACGGCGCGCTGCTGGCGCTTCTCGGCAGCCTCAAGGGCCTGCCGCTCGCCTACAACCGCGACCTGCAGACCGACAAGGAGTCGCTGCTGCCGACGCTCGCCGAGACCGAGGCCTGCCTGCAGGTCGCGACGCTGGCGATACGGCACATGCGCTTCGACCTCGCCCGCTGCGCCGCCGAGGCCGAGCGCGGCTACCTCAACGCCACGGATCTCGCCGACCTGCTGGTCGCCGCCGGCGTGCCGTTCCGCGACGCGCACGGCGTCGTCGGCGCGGCGGTCAACCGGGCGGTGGACCTCGGCGTCGAACTGCAGGACCTTCCGGCCGACGAGAAGCGGCGGCTGCTGCCGCAACTGCGCGTCGACCTGCGGCAGGAACTCGCCGCCGGCGCCGTCCTGGCGCGGCGCGACGTCGTCGGTGGCACGGCCCCCGCGCGCGTCCGCGCCGAAGTGGAACATTGGCAAACGCAACTGGCGGCATGGAGCCGCGAAGGCAGCAACTGATGAGCGACTCCCCCACCGCCGCGACCCCGAAGGTCGTCTTCCGCCCCGCCGTCGTCGCTGACGCCAGGCCGATCATGACGCTGGTCAACGAACTGGCGATGCAGCAGGTCATGCTGCCGCGCTCGCCGGCGTCGGTGATCGAGAACATCCGCGACTTCATCGTCGCGGAGGTCGACGGCCAGCTCGCCGGCTGCGGCGCGCTCGCGGTCACCTGGACCGACATCGCCGAGATCCGCTCGCTGGCCGTGCACCCGTCGATGCAGAAGCACGGCATCGGCCGCACGCTGGTCGATGCCTTGGTCCAGGACGCCCGGCGCCTGGGCATCCCGCGGCTCTTCGCGTTCACCTACGTGCCCGGCTTCTTCGCCAAGGTCGGCTTCACGCAGTGCCAGCACGAGGACCTGCCGCACAAGGTGTTCAACGACTGCACCCACTGCCCTAAGTTCTTGGCCTGCGATGAGATAGCCATGACGCGGGTGCTCGACGCCAAGGCCTCGCCAGCCAAATTGTTCGGCAAGCCGCAACGCGCCATCCCGCTGCCGCAGCGCACACCGTCGTTCACTGCCCCGGTGCTCGACAAGCCGATCAAGGCACCCTGAAGGCACCCGGCCGCGGAGCGACCAGGGCCGTGCCCCAGTGTTCGCTTCCGCGCACGGCGGTGTGGCAGGCCGCTCGCGTGGCAGGGGTCGCCGGTGCACTCGCCGCGGGGCAACGAGCGTTTCTCCGGCAGACCCAGGCACTTGTTGCAGATTCCGAGGTGACGGCCACAATGCTGGCACCCTTTTCGCACCTTCGGCGCGTGCCCGTTCGGGCATTCGCCCCCAGCACCGATTCCGTGCGTCCCATGGGCTCGGCAGGTCACCGTATCCAAACGCCATGAAGCGTTCCGAAATCATCCGTCTGGTCTCGCTGGCCACCCTCGCCGCCGTCACGGCATGCTCCGGCGGCTCGTCCTCCGTGGCGAACGCCAACAGCTCCGGCGGTGACTTCCTGCTGGTGCGTACCGACCCGGTGAATGGCCAGTCGGTCTACCTCAACGATCCGCTCAAGCTCGACTTCAGCGAACCCATCGACATCGATTCCGCGACCCTGACGACAGTGTCGTTTCAGGCCATCGACGGGCTCGGCAACCCGGTGACCGACCTCGTTACCGGTCGCTTCCTGCGCGACCGCGCCATCGGCGACCTGGAGGTCGGTCGCCGCCTGCTGTTCGTGCCGACGTTCGCGAGCAACAACGCCTTCGACAACGGCGGCTTCCGCGCCGGTCGCAGCTACATCGTTCAGCTGGTCGGCGGCACGACCAGCACGACGGTGCTGCGCAGCACCAACGGCCGCAAGCTGGAGACCCCGGCGACGTTCCAGTTCACCACGCGCGAAGGCACGCAGCCGGCGCAGATCTTCCGCAACCCGCTGCCGGGCGGTCCGCGCAAGAGCGGCTTCGCCATCTCGACGGCGACCGACCTCAACGACGTGCCGCTCGGCCTGTTCGGCGCGCCCCCCACGGAGATCCGGCTGGCGTTCGACCAGGCGCTCAATCCGACGAACCAGAACCTGCCGACGAACATCGACACCAACCCGCTGACGCGCAGCGAGAGCAACAAGGGCCGGATCTTCCTCGAGTACAAGGACCCGGTCTTCGACCCGCTTCCGGACGAGTACACCTGGATCCCGGCCGACGTCGACATCGAGCGCAACGACCTCGAAGGCGCGACCCTCGTGCTGCGCCCGCTCGGCGTGCTGCCCAACAACGCGCAGATCCGCGTCATCGTCGAGCCGACGGTCGAGGACATCTCCGGCGAGTCGAACTCGTCGGAGCCAAGCTACAATCGTGTCTTCGCCACCTTCCGCACGAAGTCCGGCTACGCGCAGCAGTGGAACGCGGTGGTCGAGAACTTCGACGCGCTGAGCCAGATCGACCTCAGTGCCGCGTTCCCCGAGTCGCAGGCGGAGGCTGGCCCGGGCTACGTCAAGGCCGGCTTCACCTTCGAGGGCAAGTCGACCACGCTGGAGTACCAACCGACCGCCAACGAGATCGTACTCAACACGGCGTTCACGCAGATCGCGCCGTCGAACGGCTTGCCGTTCACGGTCACGGGCGGCGTGTTCAACTTCCGCAACGTCACGATCCCGCAGGGCGTGACGGTCGTCGGCCAGGGTCCGAACCCGATGGTCTGGCTGTGCAGCGGTCGCTTCACCGTGTCGGGCACGCTGACGGTCCGCGGCGGCGACGGCGCGCGCGTCGACGTGCTGAACTCGGCCAACGTCGCCAAGGCCGGCGGCGTCGCCGGTCCGGGCGGCGGCAACGGCGGCGACGGCACGCCGAGTGCGACGCTGCGCGACCAGCGCGGCGGCACCGGCCGCGGTCCGCTGCAGGTCGCCGGCAAGGGCGGGCGCGGCGGCTTCCTCGCGTGCGTGAGCGGTTGCTACACGGGCACCGGCTACAACAGCAGCGGCGGCGGCTCGGGCGGCGGCGGCGGCACCATGTCGACGCAGGGTGATCCCGGCTACCGCGGCACGACCCCGGCGACCATCAACCCGAACGTGCCGCCGACGGCGAACACGGCCTTCCAGCAGGTGCGGGGCTTTGGCGGCACCGGCTGCAGCGGCGGCAGCGGCACGCGCACCGGCTTCCTCAATGGCGGCGAACCGGGCGACCGCATCTTCGTCGACGCGCGCAACGACAACAACTTCTGGGGCACCGGCATCAACCTCGCCGGCCCCAACGGCCGCACGCTGCGCATCACGGGCGAATTGTCCGTGCCGGTCGGCGGCGGCGGCGGTGGTGGCGGCGGCGACACGGCCAGCGTGTTCGACTGCTCGCTCACGGGCAACCAGCCGGCGAACGACTACAGCGGCGGCGGCGGCGGCGGCGGCGGCGGCGTGCTGATCGTCAAGGCGCTCGAGGAGATCACGATCACGGCCTCGGGCCAGATCAACGCCAACGGCGGCCTCGGCGGCGGCGGCGAGCAGGTCGGTTCGTGCGGCGAAGCCGGCGGCGGCGGCGGCGGCGCTGGCGGCATGGTCATCCTGATGTCGGCCAAGTCGATCATCATCGAGGCCCACGGCTCGACGGCCGTGAACCCGCCGCGCTTCCTGTACGGCGCACCCAACGCCGGCGCGGTGTATCAGGGCAACGACTACAGCTTCGCCGTCGCAGCGGATGGCGGCGTGTGCCGCACCGGCGGCTTCGGCTCCGTCAACGTCCAGAACAAGTACAGCACCGCGGGCACAGCCCCGCTGCAAGGCACGATCTACGACGGCGAGCCGCTGGGCGGCTTCGGAGGCATGGGCATCGTGCAGCTGATGGTGCCGCCGGGCACCGCGGCGACGTCGACGGACAACACCAACACAATCCTCGACGACAACATCATCTTCCGCCTGCCGGGCTCGACGGCGCCGATCACCGGCGCGGGCAAGCAGCAACTGCTGGCTTGGCGCGGCTTCCCGAACAATGGCGGCACCTTCGTCGACGACGCCGGCAACCCAACCAACATCGGCGTCAACGAAGGCGACATCCGGCCGTCGCCGATCCTGCTGCCGTGCCCGTTCAGCGGCCGATCGCGCGCGCGCTCGGGCTGGATCGACACCGGCGCCAGCCAGCGTCGACCGCTCGCGGCCGCGGACGGCCAACCGCGCGGCATCGTCACCGGCGGCGGCACGGTCGTCGGCCCCAAGTTCGAGTTCGCCGGCATCACGACGGCGGGCTCGCAGGCCGGCTACGTCGACTACACGACGCTGGGCAACACCGGCGTGCGCATCAACTACCCGGTCATCGTGACGCCGCGGGCGATCAGCACGCTCACGGCGGGCGAGAACTACCTCGGGGAACCGGCGTACCGGGTGACCACCGCGACGGCGGCATTCGGGGACGCGGACCGCTACGTGCAATATGAGGCCGAACTGCTCAACGGCTCGGGCACCGTGCTCGCAAGCTTCCCGATCCTGACGCACACCGCGACCGAGATGCTGCTGAAGGCCGGCACGGAGTTGCTGCCGACCGCAGCGACGCAGGTGCAGATCCGCGCGAAGTTCTTCCAGATCGTGACCAGCAGCGCCGAAGGTCTCGGCCCGATCTACCTGCCGGGCGGCACCGGCGCGCCGGTGCCGATCGCCAACGTGCGCATCGGCTTCGCGTTCCACCAGAACCCGAACCCGACCAACATCCTGACCGGTCGATTCCCTTCGGACAACGAGAACAACTTCCTCAGCAACCTGGAAGACCCGGCCTTCCTGGCGTGGGTCGCCACCAACGGCGCGCCGCGCTACGTGCAGTGGGACGTGCTGTTCGACATGGCCTACAAGCCTGGCGTCGCGCAACCGCCGTCGCTGACCCCGACGACGCCGCGGCCGGAACTCCGCTTCCTGCGCCTGCCCTTCCGATTCTGATTGTTGGGGCGCCGCGCGACGCGGGGACCGACGCCACGGAGAGCAACGCCGCCAGCCCCGCTTCGCGGCGCCGGGGACTCGGAACGCAACCGCGGCGGCCCTTGGGGCGCCGCGCGACGCGGGGACCGGCTCCGCGGAGAGCAACGCCGCCAGCCCCGCTTCGCGGCGCCGGGGACTCGGAACGCAACCGCGGCGGCCCTTGGGGCGCCGCGCGACGCG
>JADCJE010000083.1 GCA_020247305.1 Phycisphaerales bacterium
GAGCGCTTCCGCGGCTGCTTCTTCCTGTGCGACTTCCGCGGCGGCGCCAGCTACAGCGGCGTGCACGCGATCCGCCTGCAGCGCGCCGGCGCTGGCTACGAATTGGCGAGCGCCGACAAGGTGGTCTGGAACGTGCTCGCGACCGACGTCGACTTTGGCCCCGACGGTTCGATGTACGTGCTCGACTGGGTGTCGGGCTGGAACAAGACCGGCAAGGGCCGCATCTACCGCGTGCGCACGCCCGGCATGGCCAACGACATGCAGCTGCGCGCGACCGCGCAACTGCTGGCCGCCGACCTCAAGCCGCGCGGCGAGGCGGCGCTGGTCGCGCTGCTCGCGCACCCGGACCGCCGCGTGCGCCAGGAGGCGCAATTCGCGCTCGTCGACCTTGGCGCGCGCGAGGCGCTGCTCGCGGCGGCGAAGAACAAGGCGGGCCGGCTCGCGCGCCTGCATGGCTTGTTTGGGCTTGGCATCCTCGGCCGCAAGGACGCAGCGGCGCTCGACGGCGTCGCCGCACTGCTCGACGACGGCGACGCCGACGTGCGCGCAATCGCGGCGCGCGTGCTCGGCGACTGCCGGCGCGCCGATGCCGTCGGTCCGCTGACGAAGCGCCTGCAGGACGGCAGCGCCCGCGTGCAGCGCGAAGCGGCGCTGGCGCTCGCGCGCCTGGGCGCTTCGGCGGCCGCGGCGACCGACGAACTCGTCGAACTGTTGCGGCAGAACGACGACCGCGACGCCGTGCTGCGCCACGCAGCGAGCTACGCGCTCGCCGAGGTCGGCACGCCCGACGCGCTCGCCGCCGCCGCCGGCCACGGCAGCCGCGCCGTGCGCATGGGCGCGCTGCTGGCGATGGCGCGCCGCGGCGACGCCGAGATCGCGCGCTTTCTCACCGACGCCGATGCCGACCTGCGCGCCGACGCCGCGCGCGCGATCCACGACACGCCGATCCCGGCGGCGATGCCAGCACTCGCCAAGCTCGCCTACGACGACGCGCCCGACAGCGAGGCGGTCGACTGGCGCGCAATCAACGCCAACCGCGCCGTCGGCCGCAGCGAGAACGGCGAGGCGCTGGTGCACCTCGCGGCGCAGAAGAACCACGCCGAGCGCATGCGCATCGAAGCGCTCGACATCGTCGGCGAATGGATGGCGCCGCACGGCCAGTGCCGCGTGACCGGCAACTGGCGGCCGTGCCAGCACCCCGGCGCCGACGTCGTGCGCCAGTGCTTCTTCGGCTCGCTGCCGGTCTTCCTCGCCGACCCGGTCGTCGCCGCCGCCGCCTGCCGCGCTGCGGCCAAGCTCGGCCTGCGCGAAGCCGGCGCGCAGCTCGCCGCCGCCGTCGGCGCGGGGGCAGAGCCCGAGGCCGTGCGGCTGGCGGCGCTCGACGCGCTCGCGGCGCTCGACGCGCCGGAACTGGCGGCGACGCTCGGCGCGATCGGCGCCGACGCGCCCGTGCAGCTGCGCCAGCGCGCTGTCGCGTTGCTGTCGAAGACCGACGCGAGCAAGGCCGTGCCTGTGCTGGCCAGCCTGCTCGACAACGCCGGCCTCGGCGAGCGCCAGGCCGCCTGCGAAGCGCTCGGCGGCATCGCGCACGCCGAAGCGACCGCCGTGCTCGGCCGCTGGCTCGACAAGCTGCCCGGCGGCGACGTGCCGGCCGGCCTGCAGCTCGACCTGATCGAGGCCGCGAGCAAGCACGAAGCGCTCGCCGCGCGCGCGGCGGCGCTGCTTGCCGAGGATCCCAAGGACCCGCTTGCCGGCTGGCGCGTCGCGCTGGAAGGCGGCGATCGCGGCAAGGGCCGCTCGGTGTTCTACGACCACGAGGCGACGCGCTGCACCCGCTGCCACATGCTAGGCGGCAGCGGCGGCAACGCCGGCCCGGCGCTCGACGGCATCGGCAAGAAGCTCGCGCGCGAGCAGCTGCTGGAGGCGCTGCTGGCGCCGAGCGCGCGCATCGCCGAGGGTTTTGGCACGACGACCGTGCGCCTGCACGACGGCACGATGCACGTCGGCGTGATCACCAAGGACCAGGACGGCGAGGTGGTCGTCGCGCCGGCGACCGGCGAGCCGGCGCGCATCCCGGCGACCGCGATCGCCTCGCGCACGCCGAACGCCGAGAGCGCGATGCCGAAGATGGGCGGCCCGCTGAGCCGCCGGCAGGTGCGGGACCTCGTCGAGTTCTTGAGCCGGCAGCAGAAGGACTGACCGTCGGCGCGCGGGCGCGCAATGCGGAGCTGCCGCCGCAGCCGCGCCCCGGATTGGCCAAGGGCCATGGGGGCAGCCGCCGAGCAACCGCGGCGATCCGCCGCGCGCCCAGCCGCTCCCCCTCACGCCATCAACTCGCGCCGCACCTTCCCGAACACGTCCGTCAGCCGGAAATCCCGCCCCTGGAAGCGATACGTCAGCTTCTCGTGGTCGTGGCCCAGCAAGCACAGCACGGTCGCCTGCAGGTCGTGCACGTAGATCGGCGTGTCGGTGACGCGGTGGCCGAGTTCGTCGGTCGCGCCGACGACGGCGCCGCGCTTGGTCCCGCCGCCGGCACGGCAGACGAAGCTGCTACCGGAGCGATTGTTGCGCCTGATGGAACACCTCGGCACGCACCGATTCTGCTTCGTGCGCCTCCAACGCACCGACGGCGACGAACCACGCGACGATCGCGCAGCCCAGTTCCGTGATGAAGAAGGCGCGCACGTCCTTCAGCCCTCGCACGGACGGCAGCGTGTTCGCCTCCAGGGCTTCGAACCCGCCGTCTTCGCGCGTCCGATACACCAGGGTCGGCCCTTCTGTCGGAGTCGGCACTCGCGACATCACGTCGGCGCCTCCCCGGATGCGAGGCACCTGGATCTGACTTGCGTTGGCGTCGCGCCAGGACGCCCCTGCGCCCAACGCATCGATGTCCATGATTGCTGCGTCCACCATCGCATCGTTGAACTTGCCGACGAGGGGGGCGACGTGGCGGCGCAGGACCGAGTCCAATTGCTCAGCGTTCCTTGGATCGATGCGCTGATCGCGGGGGTTGAGGTGCACGTTGCGCAGCAGTTCGTGCGCCGATGCCTTCGGACTCATGCACGACAAGTACCAACCCAGGCCGAACTGGGTGCGCGGGAAACTCGACCAAGGAGTCAGATCCGCTGCGCCACCGTCGCGGTGCGTTGGCTGCGAGCCAGCTGGCCGCAGCAGCTCTTCCGTCGCTGCGTTGACGAGCGCATCCACCTGCTCTGCAGTCGGCGCACCAACCTGTTCTTTCGTCGATTCGGCAGGAACAACGGCGCTCGCCGACTGCATGCCTTGGGCGCTCGGGGATGCGATCGCGACGACTGGGGCATCGTCCGCCGACACAGCGTCGTCCCAAGAGGATCCGACCAGGAACCACACAGCAGCTGCTGCGAGCACCGTCATCGCAATTCTCGTCATGGATCGCCTTGCGACGGCTGCGTCCACCGCGGATTCCGTCATACGGGCCCGACGACGCCTGAGCACAGCGTGCAGCCTACCACAATGGCCTCCGTGCAGACCGGCGCCGCGTTCGGCGCGCCACACGCATTGGGGTAGATGCCGATCGTGATCGACATCGAGTCTCCGCACCCCGAGCGATCGACGGGCGGCTTGCCGGCGGGATCGGTGCTGATGAAGGGCAGCTTCACCCAACCGCCCCCCCGCGGCGCGTCCGCACAGGGCCCAGCGGGCGGTGGCGAGCCAGGAACCTGCACACTGCCTCCTGCTGGCACGTTGACGGCGACACCCCAGGACGCATAGCACGGCGGATTGACAACCGGAATGCAGTTCGCGTTGGCGTAGTCCGGCAGGCACATCGCTTTGGTCGCCCCCTGCAGTGGAATGAGCACGATGAGATTGCCGCATCCATTGCTGCGCAGGAAGCCAGGCTCACATGGATTGCAGGAAGCGGCGGCCGACTCCGACGAAGCGACCCTCCGCTCGACGCTGGCATCGAATCCTGCGATCGCGACCCCAAAAACCACCACCAAAGCATGTAGAGCTTGCATTGACGTTCCCATCGTTGGCACGGTAGCGCCCCCCCCCACGCAGAAGTCAAGCTGGGGCTTCATGTCGAGCACGCGTTTGCCGCAGCGCGAGGTTATGACTCCGCGAAGGGCGAGGGCGCAACGCATGCGCCCCACGTTGGCCCGCTTGGCTTCCGAGTTTCCGGAACCAACCGCCTCCAATGACGCGCTCTGTACCTGGTGCCTGCGTCACGCATGGCCACGCCGCCCAGCCGCGAATCCACGTACCGGAGCAGTGCGCATCCCGTGACGCTGACTTCTAGCCAGACTGAGGCGGTTGCGCATGCGCCCGGACCGACGCTGCGCGCACGTCCCCCTTGCATGGACGCACAGCGATCGAGTCCGCCCCTCACGCCATCAGCTCGCGCCGCACCTTCCCGAACACATCCGTCAGCCGGAAATCCCGGCCCTGGAAGCGGTACGTCAGCTTCTCGTGGTCGTGGCCCAGCAAGCACAGCACGGTCGCCTGCAGGTCGTGCACGTGGATCGGCGTCTCGGTGACGCGGTGGCCGAGCTCGTCGGTGGCGCCGACGACGGCGCCGCGCTTGGTCCCGCCGCCGGCGAGCAGCATGCTGAAGCAGTGCGGGTGGTGGTCGCGGCCGAGGAACCTGCTGCCGTCGCGCGCTTCGTTCATCGGCGTGCGGCCGAACTCGCCGCCCCAGACCACCAGCGTCTCGTCGAGCAGGCCGCGGCGCTGCAGGTCGACGAGCAGCGCGGCGAGCGGGCGGTCGAGCTGCGCGGCCTTCGCCGGGAACTGCGTCATCAGGTCGTCGCCCGGGCTGGTGCCGTGGATGTCCCACCCGGAGTCGTGCAGCTGCACGAAGCGCACGCCGCGTTCGACGAGCCGGCGCGCCAGCAGGCAGTTGTTGGCCAGCGAGCGCTGGCCCGGCGTGGTGCCGTACAACGCGTGCACCTCGGCCGGCTCGCTCGCGAGGTCGGTCGCCTCGGGCACCGACAGCTGCATGCGGAACGCCAGCTCGGCCTGCGCGATGCGCGCCGCGGTCTCGGGGTCGCCGTGCGCGGCGAGCGCCTCGGCGTCGAGGTCGACGCCGGCGCGCAGCGCGCGTTCGCGGCGGGCGCGGTCGTAGCCGGCCGGGTCCTGCAGGTAGAGCACCGGCTCGCCGGCGGCGCGGAACTCGACGCCCTGGTGCACCGACGGCAGGAAGCCGCTCGCCCACAGCGCCTTGCCTGCACTCGGCAGGTTGCCGCTCAGCAGCACGACGAACGCCGGCAGGTCGCGGTTCTCGCTGCCAAGGCCGTGGCTCGCCCACGCGCCGAACGACGGCCGGCCCGGCCGCGGCGCGCCGGCGAACAGCAGGTGCTCGGCCGGCGCGTGGTTGAACTGGTCGGTGACCATCGAGCGCACGAGCGTGCACTGCCCGAGCTGCTGCGCGAGATGCGGGAACAGCTCGCAGACCTCCGTGCCGAGCGCGCCGCGGATCCAGCCGTGCTGATGACCGAGCAGCAGCGGATGGCCCTTGATGAACGCAAAGCGCTCCTTCTGCAGGAAGCTGTCGGGACACTTCTGCAGGTGCAGCCGGTCGAGCGTCGGCTTGCGGTCGAACATGTCGAGCGTCGGCGGCGCGCCCTCCATGTGCAGCCAGATGACGTTCTTCGCGCGCGCGGCGAGCGGCGGGCGCTTGCCGTCGTCGCCGCCGAACAGCGAACGCAGCGCCAGCGCGCCGAGCGTCGACGACGCGCCCTGCAGGAAGCCGCGGCGGTCGGCGTTCATCGGCGGGTCACGAACTCGTCGAGCGCCATGACCACGGACGCCAGCACGGTCCACGGCGCCAGCGCGACCGCGCCCTCGCGGCCGGCGCCGACCAGCGCCTCCGCCTGCTGCGGCACGGCCTGCAGGTGCGCCCGCTCGTCGGCGAGCAGCTCCAGCAGGCGCGCGCCTTCGCCCTCGCTCGGGCGGCGGCAGAGGCAGCGGCGCCACAGCAGCGCGATGCCGGCGTAATCGCCTTCGGCGGCGGCCGCGGTGTGTGCGAGCGCGGCGAGCGCCACCGCCGGCTCGCGGAACTGCGGATCGTTCCACAGCACCAGCGCCTGCAGCGGCGTGTTGGTGCGCGCGCGCCGCAGCACGCACGCCTCGCGGCTCTGCGCGTCGAACACCATCATCGCCGGGTGCGGGCTGGTGCGCCGCCAGAACGTGTAGAGCGCGCGGCGGTAGCGGTCGGGGCCCTGCGCGGCGTGCCAGTGCGCGCCGCTGTACATCTGCAGCCAGACGCCGTCGGGCTGCGGCGGCATCACGCTCGGGCCGCCGACCGTCGGCGCGAGCAGGCCGGCGACCGCGAGCGCCTGGTCGCGCAGCGTCTCCGCCGACAGCCGGAACGCCGCGCCGCGCGCGAGCAGCCGGTTGTACGGATCGTGCTCCCGGTGCGCGGCAGACTGCGCCGACGACTGGCCGTAGGTCGCCGACAGCACGATCTGCTTGAGGAAGGCGCGCAGCGACCAGCCGCCGTCGCGCAGTTCGCACGCGAGCCAGTCGAGCAGTTCAGGATGCGAGGGCGGCTCGCCCTGGACGCCGAAGTCCTCCAGCGTCGTGACGAGGCCCTGGCCGAACAGCTCGCTCCAGATGCGGTTGGCGAGCACGCGCGGCGTCAGCGGGTTGTTCGGCGACACCAGCCAGCGAGCAAAGCCGAGGCGGTCCGTCGGCGCCGGCGCGCCATCGCCGCCCCATGCCGCGAACACCGCCGGCAGGGCCGGCTGCACGGCGTCGCCCGGATCGAGGAAGCTGCCGCGCCGGTGGATGCGCGTCGTGCGCCGGCGGTCCGGCGGCAGTTCGCGCAGCACCGGCACCGCGGGGCCGCGCCATCCCGCGAGTTCGGCGTCGAGCGCCCGCGCACGCACCCGCAGCGCCGCCAGCGCCGGCGCCAGCGGCACGTCGCCGTCGTCGCGGACGGCCACCACCGCGGGCTCGGGCGCGAACACGCCGGGCGCGGTCGCCGGCAGCGCCAACCTTCGCTCGGCCACCAGCTGCGGCCGCAGCGTCGCCAGCTCCGCCGCGATGCGCGCGCTCGCCGCCCGCTGCGCCGCCGTCGGCGCGAGCAGCTTGGGCTCGTCGTCGCCGCGGTCGCGGTCCTCGGTCTGGTCGAAGTAGGCGTAGAGCTGGAAGAACTCGCGCTGCGAGAACGGATCGTACTTGTGGTCGTGGCACTGCGCGCAGCCGAGCGTGCTGCCCATCCAGACCTGCATCGTCGTGTCGACGCGGTCGACCACGGCGGCGACGCGGAACTCCTCGTCGTCGGTGCCGCCTTCGGTGTTCGTCATCGTCTGGCGGTGGAACGCCGTCGCCAGCCGCTGCTCGTCGCCAGCGCCCGGCAGCAGGTCGCCGGCGAGCTGCTCGACGGTGAACTGGTCGAGCGGCATGCCGGCGGCGAACGCGTCGATCACCCATTCCCGCCAGCGCCACATCGTCGGCCGCAGGTCGTCCTTCTCGTAGCCCTGGCTGTCGGCGTAGCGCGCGAGGTCGAGCCACCATTGCGCCCAGCGTTCGCCGAACGCCGGGCCGGCCATCAGCGCGTCGGCGGCGCGCGCCTTGGCGTCCGGGCCGTCGTCGGCGAGGAAAGCGGCGAGTTCGTCGGGCGTCGGCGGCAGGCCGCGCAGGTCGAGCGCCGCGCGCCGCAGCCAGACCGCGCGGTCGGCCGGCGGCGACGGCGGCAGGCCCGCAGCGGCGAGCTTGGCGGCGACGAAGGCGTCGATCGGCCCGTCGCCGAAGCCGCTGGCCGCCGCCGGCGGCGTCGGCCGCAGCAGCGGCCGGTAGGCCCAGTGCTGCTGCGCGCCCGCCGCGGCGACGAGCAGGCAGGCGGCGGCGATGGCGAGGCGGGGCTTCATGGCGCGCGACGGGTGCGCCCAGCATCGAGGCGATCGGCGGGCCGGCAACCGGGGTTTCGTACCAAGGCTGCCAGACCTGCGGACGCAACCTTCGTACGCATCGCCGCCGCGCGGTACCGTGCTCGGCCCCGATGACCGACCGCATCCTGAGCCTCCGCCGCCAAATGCAGGAATGGGCGGCGCGCCCGGCCAACAAGAAGATGCTGGCCCAGGACCAGGAAGCGCAGCTGCGCGAGTCGCTCGGCGATCCGCTGCGCCGGCCGCAGGTCTACCTCGCCGCGTGGATGCTCGGCACGTGGAAGCTCGGCACCGGCCTCGGCCGCGTGCTCGAAGGCGACAGCGACGGCTTCGACGACGCGCGCGTGGGGCAGGCGATGCGGCGCTGCTCGCTGCTGCTGCGCGAGCGCCACCAGGGTCCGGGCCAGCGCCGCGCGGGCGCGACCAAGCTGCCGTTCTCGCGCCTGCACGGCGCCTGGACCGCGCTGCTCGGGCTCGCGCTGCACGACCCGGGCGCAGATCCCCTGTACGGCATGCTGCGCGACGAGCCCGAGTCGACCTTCGCCGAGGGCGAGTGCATGCCGCTGTTCGTGCGCGAACTGCTCGCGCTGCACGCCGGCCAGCGGCCGACGCTGACGCCGCGCCTTGGCCCGTACCAGGAGGTCCTGATGCACTGGCGCGGCGACGGCCGCGTGTTCGCGCAGCGCCTCGCCGACCTGCTCGACCTGCACCTCGAAGGCACGCAGGGCGCAGGCGCGCCGTTCGACGACATGGCGTGCAAGCTCTACCCGGTCGAGGCGCTGGCGGTTCGCGCAGTCCGCGACTGGCTCGAACTGCCGACGCCGAAGATCGACCACCCGCTGATGCACACCAACCTCGGCCAGATGGTCCCGACGCGGCCGTGGCCGCAGGACGAGTTCGTGCAGCGCCTGGAGCGCGAACTGCAGCGCCGATGACGGAGTTCCCGGAAGAACGGCTCGCGGGACTGGCGCGCGAGCGCTGCGTCGTGCTGAAGGACGAGCCCGACGCGCGCGTCGAGATCCTCGGGGCCGGGGCCGACGCCGTCGTGTGCAAGACCTACCGGACGACCGGCCTGCGCTGGCTGCAGACGTTCTTCCGACGCAGCCGGGCAGCGCGCGAGTGCCGCAACCTCGTCGTCGTGACCGCGGCCGGCGTGCCTTGCCTGCAGCCTCTCGGCTGGTCGGCAGTGCGCCGCGGACCCGGCACCGCGTCGTCGAAGCTGGTGACCAGGCTGCAGACCGACGCCGTCTCGCTGAAGCAGGCGCTTGACGAACTGCCAAGGGACGCGCGCGCGCGGCAGGCGTTGGCAACGGCGGACGGCGCGCTGCTCGCCCGGCTGCACACGGCCGGCGTGCTGTGGTGCACGCCGATGCCACGCAACGTGCTCGTCGTCGGCGACCCGGCGCAGGCCGACTTGCGCGTCTGCGACACGCCGGCGTGCATGGTGACCGAGCGCAACCTGCGCGGCGGGCGGCTCGCGCGCATCGACCTGTTCCTCGCGGCGTTCTCGCCGAGCCGCCGGCGCGAGTGGTCGCGGACCGAACGCCTGCGCTGGCTCCTCGGCTACGCCGCCGGCGACCGCCGGGAGGCCCGCCGCCTGTGGCGCGCGATGGCCGGGCGCGGGGAACTGCGCAACGACGTCGAGCGGGCGTTCGCGATGACGGCGCTCGCCCGTATCCTGGCGCTCCGGCGCGCCGACTGCATACCCCAACCGACTGCCCGATGACGAACGTCCACGCCCCGATGCAGCAGAGCAAGCTGCAGAACTACAACAGCACGCGGGGTGCTGAGGCCTACAAGGCCGACTACAAGAACAAGCTGCACCGCAAGTGGTCCGACAAGCGCGAGCGCGCGCTGCTGACCCGGTACTTCGCGCGCATCGGCAAGGTCGGCACGATCCTCGACCTGCCGTGCGGCCACGGCCGCCTGTCGGACTTCCTCAAGGAGCGCTGCGAGACGCTGATCGAGGGCGACTGGTCGTTCACGATGGTCTCGCTCAACCAGCGCGACAACGGCCGCGACCGCCGCAGCTACGTGCGCGCCTCGGCGCTGGAGATCCCGCTGCCCGACCGCTCGGTCGACGTCGTCGTCAGCTTCCGGCTGTCGCACCACCTGGAGACGCAGGAACTGCGCGAGCGGCACCTGCGCGAACTGTTCCGCGTCGCCAGGAAGCACGTCGTGGTGACGTGGTTCTCGGCGACCTCGCTCAAGAACCTGCTGCGGCAGGTCCGCGTCAAGCTCGCCGGCAAGCGGCCGAAGAACGTGCTGCGCAACGGCCGCGTGCGCGAGCTCGCCAACGAAGCCGGCTTCGTCCAGGAGCTGGCGAAGCCGCTGTTCCTGGTCGGCTCGGGCCACGTGCTCGGGCTCTACACGCGGAAGTGAAGCGATGATCCCACCCATCGCCAACACGCCGGTCCCGGCGCCGCCCTTTGCCCAGCAGCGCATCCTGTTCTTCGCGCTCGTGCTCGGCGTCGTCGCGATGGCCGGAGTCATCGCCTTCCTGACGAACGAAGCAGGCGCAGCACAGCCCGGCGAGCCGCCGCCCGAAGACCTGCTCGGCCCCTACGTCGTGCCGGTCGCGGCCGCGCTGGCGGCCGCGGCGTTCGTGGTCCGTGGCTTCCTGCACGGCAAGGCCGACGCCGCCGCTGGGGAAGCGCGACGCCGGCTCCGTTTCCGCGCGACGTTCCTGCCGCTGGCGCTGCTCGAAGGCGGCGCGCTGTTCGGCCTCGTCGCGTGGCTGCAGGCGCGCAAGGAGCAGCCGGGGCTGATCGCCGCACTGGTGCTACTTGCCGGCATGCTGGCGATCATCCCGCTGCAGGATCGCGACGAAGCGGCGCGGTGACCGGGCCGGCGGCGCGGCCACGGTTGCCTGCGATGCGCACGAACCCGTGCCCGGCTTCGCGCCTTGCGCGTCAGCGCCGCAGCCGGCCGAGCAGCCAGCGCAGGCGCTCGCGGTAGCCGTCGGGCTGCTCCAGGAAGACGCGGCCGTGCCACGCGTCGGGCGCGTGCCACAGCTGCTTGTCGTCGGCGTGCATCGGCAGGCGCGCGAACAGGCGCTGCACCGTCGGCCACGGCGCGCGGTCGTCGCGGCCGGCGCCGACGATCAGGCACGGGATGTCGTGCGGCAGCGTCGCCAGCGCATCGCTCGGGCAGGCCGTCATCACGTCGACGCCAGCCCACATGCCGAGGGCGCGCAGCACCAGCGAAACCCATGGCTCCGTCGTGCGCAGCGACGTGCGCGCGTCGCCCTCGCGGTCGAGCGCGAGCATGCGCCGGGCGGCGCTCGGCACGTCGTCGATCGGCGCGTCCAGCACGAAGCCGGCGACGCCGTCGATGCGCGGCAGCGCCAGCGCGACGGCGGCGGTGCCCATGCTGACGCCGAAGACGACCAGCGGCGTGCGCTCGCGGCCCGGCTGGCTGCGCACGAAGCGCGCGGCGGCGACGACGTCGTCGCTCTCGCGCAGGCCGGCGGTGAACGGGGCGTTGCGGCTGCTGCCGCCGAAGTTGCGCAGGTCGAGCAGCCAGCACTCGCAGCCTTCGTCGCGGAACAGCTGCGCGATCGGCTCCAACTCCATCGCCGAGCGGAACAGGCCGTGCACCAGCAGCACGACGGCCTTGGGCGGCTCGACCGGCGCCTCGACGCGGAACGCGCGCAGGGTGACGTCGTCGGTGCTCGGGATCGTGCGCGCCCGCGCCTGCGCGGCGGCCAGCACGTCGGCCGCCGGCTTCGGCGCCTTGCCAGCGACCTCGGCGGCGAGGCTCGCCCACGTCTGCACGGCGATGCGGCCGTCCGGCCCCAGGCGCGGGCCGTCGTAGGCGCGTTCCTGCGGGCGCGTGCCGACGAGGTGCGCGCCGACCCAGCCGAGCGCGAGCGGAAAGGTCGCGAACAGGTGCACGGGGAACAGCGCGAGGTGCGCCCACAGCACCACGCGCCAGAAGCGCCGCTGCGGCCGCCGCAACGCCAGCAGCGCGAGGCCCGCCAGCACGGCGAGGCCAAGCGTCGGCAGCAAGAATGCGGCCGCCGCGAGCAGCGGGAAGCTCACGCGCCCTCCCGGAACGGCGAGCCGCCGGCGGGCAACAACCCGGCGGCGCGGCCGCGGGCGAACAGTTCGTCGATCGCGCGCCGGCCGACGGCGCCGAGGTCGACGGTGAAGTCGTTGACGTAGAGGCCGATGTGGCGGTCGCAGACGTCGTCGGCGAGTTCCTGGCTGTGGGCGCGCACGTACGGCCGCGGCGCCGACGGCTCGCGGCGCGCGAGCTCGACCGAGGCGCGCAGCAGCGCGCCGACGGCGGCGACGTCGGCCAAAGGCAGGTCGCGCCGCGCGGCGATGACACCGAGCGGCAATGGTCCGCCGGTGAGGCGTTCCCACAGCACGCCGAGGTCGGCGACTTCGCGCAGGCCGTGGTCGCGGTAGGTGAAGCGGCTCTCGTGGATGACGAGTCCGGCGTCGCAGCGGCCCTGCGCCACGGCCGGCATCACCTCGTGGAACGGCATCGCGACCACGTCGGCCGGCGGCGCGCCGGCGAGGATCGTCAGCAGCAGGTAGGCCGTCGTATGCACCCCGGGGATCGCGATGCGCGCGCGCGCCGCCGCGGCGAGGTCGCGCAGCGGCGCGCCGTCGCGGCAGACGACCAGCGGCCCGCAGCCGAAGCCGAGCGCGGCGCCGGCCGGCAGCACGGCGTAGCGGTCGATCGCGCGCGCCAGGGCCGGCAGGCTGAGCTTGGTCACTTCGAGCGGATCGCGGCCGTCGACGGCGCGCGCGTTCAGCGTCTCGATGTCGGCGAGCCACGGCTCGACCGCGACCGGCGACGGCACGCGGCCGTGCGCCGCCGCCCAGAACGCGAAGGTGTCGTTCGGGCAGGGCGAGTAGCCAAAACGCAACCGTCGGACCGCGCTCACCGGAGTGAGGCTAACGGTCCGCCGGCGGGATGCGAGCGCGCCGTCGCGGCGCGCGGCGCGCTCACTGCAGCGTGATGCGGTCGACGTTGCTGACGGCGACGAGGTTGCCGCTGTTCCACAGCATCGTCACCGCGTCGAGCTTGATGCCGGCGAGGAAGCTGACGAGCGCCGGGTCGGGGAACGTCACCGGCGCGAACGGGTACGCGCCCGCCGTGTTGGTGAAGTGGAACACGTTGCCCGGCAGGGCCGGCTGTGCGACCAGCGCCGCGGTCAGGCCGTCGTCCTCGAGGCCGAAGAAGCGGCCGAAGCCCTGGCCACGGTCGGTCGCGAAGGACAGCAACGTGAAGCCGTCGGTCCAGCCGGTCGCCGGCACGCCGCTCGCCGCGAACGTGAGGTTGCCCGGACCGCTCGACTGCAGGTCGGTGGTCAGGCCGCCGGCGACGTGGTAGCCGCCGCCCATCGGGTGCATCGCCAGCGCGAAGTCCATGTCGATCTGCGGCGTCTCGACCTTGCCGTCCTGCGGGATCGACAGCGCCGCGACGTCGACAAGGTAGATGCCCGGCGTCGGGTTCTGCAGGTAGACGCACTCGATGGTGTCGCGGTTGTTGGCGACGCCGCCCGAGGTCGAGAAGTTGCCGTCGGCGAGGCCGTTGTTGCCCCACCAGAACGTGCCGTCGCTCCAGCGCGTGACCCTGAGGTTGGCGTCGTTGATCAGGTGGACCGCCGCCGACGGCAGCGCGGCTTGGTCGGCGTGCACCATGGTCACGCGCAGCTCAGGCGTGCCCGGCGCGACGTGGATCCAGTAGCTGCGCGACTGGCCGATCTGCAGCGTGTCGTACTCGTCGAGCACGACGATCTTGTCGCGGTTGTCGTACAGCCGCTGCAGCGACGGGAAGCCCCAGCCCTGCTTGACGCGCGACAGGTTGTCGGCGGCGCTGGCGAAGGCGTACTGGTTGGCGGTGTTGCACAGCAGCGCCTTGACCGTCGACATCTTCGGCTTGTTGGCGAAGCGGTTGGCCGCCGTCGCCGGCTGCGGCAGCACGTTGCGGAACAGGCCGTCGGTGAACATCTGCTGCATGATGCCGACGTGGCCGTTGACGATCGGCGTCGCCGACGAGGTGCCGCTGAACGACGCGTAGTAGTCGCCCGCGACGCCCGCCGCCGTGTTGTAGCCCGACGTGCCGGTGCGGTCCGAGGTCAGCACGCTCTCGTAGTAGGAGGTGACCTCGGGCTTGAGTCGGCCGTCGGACGCCGGCCCGATCGACGCGCCCTGCCAGATGTCGTCGGCGGGGTTGCTGTTGTTCTGGTGGCGCACGCCGCCGACCGAGATGGTGTTCTTGGCCCAGGCCTCGGGGCGCACGTTCTGGTTGCCCAGGTTGCTCATGCTCTGCGTGCGCACGAAGTCGGCGTCGAACAGCGCGTCGTCGACGGATTGCGACACCGACGTGTACTGCGTCGTCTGCGCCGAGCCCCAGCTCGCCGTCGCCTGCATCGACTTCGTCGGCGAGGTCGGATCGACGCTGCCCTGGATGTTGGCGTAGTGCGCGCCGGCCGACGTGTAACCGTGCTCGATCACCGTGCACTGCGTCATCATGCCCCTGGCGGCGGCGTTGCCGGCGCCCGACCCGGCGACGATGCCGGCGGTGCAGTGGCCGTGGCTGCCGACGCTGTTGGTGCCGCGCACGAGGAAGCGGCCGGCGAAGTCCGGGTGCGTCTCCTGGAACGACTCGGTGATCTCGGCGATCACGCCCTGGCCGTCGTAGCCGCCCAGCGTCTGGACGTAGACGCCGCCGCCCTGGATGCGGGCGTTGTCCATGTCTTCACCGGTCGCGGTGACCGGATCGACGAACACCACGGCGTCGTCGCCGAACAGCAGCGCGAGCTGGGCCGGCGTCAGCGCCGCGCGCAGCATCGTCGCGCCATCGCAGCGCTCGGTCACCGACGCACCCATCGCGACGACGCGGCCGGCGAGGCGGTCGCGGTCCTGCTTGGCGGCGAGCACGAGGTTCCACTCGCGCGCGCCGGCGTCCGCGCCGGCGAGCAGGAAGGCGCGCGCTTGCGCGTCGACCTTCCAGGCGTTGGGCATGGCGCCGAGCCAGCGCACGCACGGCAGCGCGCGGGCCGCGGCGATCGCCTTCTCGTCGCCGCGCACGACGAGGCAGTTGGCCGGCAGGAAGTGCAGCGCCTGCACGCCGACGGCGGCGAGCGCCGCGCGGTACTCAGGCAGCACCTGCGTCTGGAACTGCACGACGTGCAGCCGCGTGCCGGCCGGAGCGACGAGCGCGCCGTCGTACGGCGGCAAGCCGCGCAAGGGATCGAACTGCCCCATCACGAGGCGCAGCTGGTCGTCGGGCGCGGCGAGCGGCGTCCACGCCGAAGCGCCGGCGCGGCGGCACGACGCGCCGTCTGCCGTGCGACGGACGGTGAGGTCGCCGACCTGGAAGACGAGTTCGGCGGCGGCGCGCGCCGTCGCCGCGTCTTGCGGCAGGGCCATGCGGCCGTCGCCTTGGGCGGCGAGCGCAGGGATCAGGCTCAGGACAGCAGAACCGAGGAGAGCAGCAGGGATTTGCATGGGGTGCAGTGGGTGGTGGTGCGACTGCAAGGCAAGAACGCGCACCTGAGGCACGGCGCGCACGGGACTAGTATTGATCCCGGCGTGCCGAGCACAACTCCCGGCGCGCCGAAATGCCCGGGTCGGCGCCGGCCACGCGGCCGGATGCAGGCCATGGCAAGCGCTCGTCGCAGTACGACACCGGCCGGCCAGCCCAGCGGCAACGGACCGCGCCCTGCCGCACATCGCACCCGCTGACGCGCACCGGCGCGGACCGGCCTCGGCGCGCCGCCAGACGGGTCGCCTGCCGTTGGCTCCTCGGCGCGCGACCGACGGCGCCGCGCCGTCATTGCGTCCGCACGCGAACCTCGGTCGCGCGCACCGTGCCTGGACCGACGACCTCGCCGCGCCACCACACCCGGTCGCCACCGGCCACGATGCCGCCGAGGCCGATGGCGTACTGGCCTTGGCCGAGCAGTTCGCGGCGCAGGATGCTGCAGCCCTCCGGGCACACCACGGTGGCGCTCGCCAGCGCCGCGCCGGCCACGACCAGCGGCACGTCCGGCGCCCGCTCGACCAGCAAGCTGCCCGCGACGACATCGACGCCGACCACGCGACCGTGCCATTCGAGGCGCAACGGCGCGCCGGCAGGCGGCGTCAGTTCGACCTCGTCGCCGTCGAGTTGCACGCTGCCCGCCTGCCAGCGGCGGGCCGCGATGCGCACGACGGCGCGACGGCCGGGTTCGCAGGCAGCGGCGCCGAGCCGCGCGAGGTGGCCCAGCTCGCGGACCTGCGCGCCGGCGAGCGCAACGTCGACGTCGTACGGCGCCGGCAGATGGCGCAGGCGATCGAACAGTTCCTCGGCGTCGACGCGGAGCCGCATGCCGCCGCCGCCGTTGGCGGTGATCGTGCCGTGCAGCCGCGGCTCGACGCGCCGCGGCGACGAGCGGACCGCCCGCGCATGCACCGTGCCGTCGCGCAGCAGCACGCCGTCGACCGCGACTTCGTCCGCGTCGGTGAGGGCGGCGAAGAAGGCGTTGCGCGTGCCGATCGTCGCATCGATGCGGTCGCTGAACACCGTGTCGAAGGCGAAGACGAGGCGCAGCGCCCCGCCGCCGTGACCAGCCCACGCCGCGTGCAGCGTGACGCCGTCGACACTCGTCGGCACGAGGCCGCACAGCGTCTGCGTCGCCTCGTCGAGGCGGCCGGCGAGCTGCGGCCGCCACAGCGCGCGGGCGCCGCCGTCGACCAGTTCGTCGCCGCCGAGTGAGCCGACCACCAGCCAGCTGGCGGCGACGCCGTCGTGCCGCAGCGCGCCCGCGATCGGCACGGCGAGTTCGGGCTCGGCGTCGACCGGTGCGCGCGTGCGGTCGCCGCGGACCAGCAGGCCGCTGCCCGGGGTCAGCAGCAGGCGCAAGTGCGTGTACTCGCCGGCGGGCGCGCCGGTGAGCACGAAGCCGCGCGCGCCGCCGGTCGGCGACGCGAACGTGACCGTGCGCGGGCCGCCGAGCAGATCGCCGGTGACGCTGCCGTCGCGCCGCTGCAGCACCGCCGCCGCGAGGTCGAACTGCACCGTGTGCGGCGCGCCGACGGCGGCGTCGAGCACGACCTGGACCGGACCCGACAGCGGCAGCGGCGAGGCGTTGGCCGCAGCACCGCCCGTGTCCGCACCGCCGCCGCCGCCACCGCCGCACGACGCAGCGAGGCCGGCGAGCGCAAACAGCACGATCCGGATGGCGCACGACCGCATGCGTCCGCAATCTACCTCGCACCGAACGTCGGCACGAAGGCCCGCGCCGGCAGTCCCGTTCTTGGACGCGAGTCGGCGCGGGACCGGCCGTGCCATGGTCGCTATCGTGCCGCCGCGATGCGGCTCTCGATCCTGCGCCCCGACGACTGGCATCTCCACCTCCGCGACGGCGCCGCCATGGCCGCCGTCCTGCCCGACACGGCCCGGCGCTTCGCGCGCGCCATCGTGATGCCCAACCTGAAGCCGCCGGTGACGACCGTCGCCGACGCGCAGGGCTACCGCGCGCGCATCCTCGCGGCGCTGCCGGCGGGCATGCGATTCGAGCCGCTGATGACGCTGTACCTGACCGACCGCACGCCGCCATCCGAGATCGCCGCCGCCAAAGCCAGCGGCTTCGTGCACGCGGTCAAGTTCTACCCCGCCGGCGCCACCACCAACTCCGAGAACGGCGTCACCGACTGGGCCAAGGTGCGGCCGACGCTGGCGGCGATGGAGCAGCACGACCTGCCGCTGCTGCTGCACGGCGAGGTCACCGACGGCGACATCGACGTGTTCGACCGCGAGCGCGTTTTCCTCGAACGCCACCTAGCGGCGCTGGTGCGCGACTTCCCCGGCCTGCGCATCGTGCTGGAGCACGTCACCACCGCCGACAGCGTCGACTTCGTGCGCGCTGCGCCGAAGAACGTCGCCGCGACGATCACCGCGCACCACCTGCTGTGGAACCGCAACGCGATGTTCACCGGCGGCATCCGCCCGCACGCGTACTGCCTGCCGATCCTGAAGCGCGAGCAGCACCGGCAAGCGCTCGTCGCCGCCGCGACCGGCGACGACCCGCGCTTCTTCCTCGGCACCGACAGCGCGCCGCACAGCAAGAGCAAGAAGGAGGCCGACTGCGGCTGTGCTGGCGTCTACACCGCGCACGCCGGCATCGAGCTGTACGCCGAAGTGTTCGAGCGCGCTGGCGCGCTGCCGAAGCTCGAAGCCTTCGCCAGCCAGCGCGGTCCCGACTTCTACCGCCTGCCGCGCAACCAGGACCGCATCACGCTGGAGCGCAGCCCGTGGACCGTGCCGGCGACGTTGCCGTTCGGCGGCGATCCGCTCGTGCCCATGCGCGCCGGCGAGACCATGCCGTGGCGACTGGCCGACGCGTGAGCACCGCATGAGCAAGCAACGCCCGCTGGCCGCACGGCAACCGACACGGCGAACGAAGGCGACGAAGCGCGCGCATCGCGCCACGGCGCCAACGCGGCGCAACACCCCCAACGCGGCGCCGCGCCGCACGACACCAGCCACGACACCAGCGCTGCCGACGCGCCGCACCAACTCCGCAAAGCCGACGCGTCGCACCACCCCAACGCCGCCGGCCGCCGATCGCCCGCGCACCTCGCACTTCGCGCGCTTTGGCGCCGAATACCCCGCCGTCGCCGCCGCCTACGAAGCGCTCAGCGCCGCGACGCAGCACGCCGGCCCGCTCGACCCCAAGACCCGCGCGCTGGTCAAACTCGCGCTCGCCGTCGGAGCCTTCCGCGAAGGCGCCGTGCACAGCGCCACCGGCCGCGCCCGCACCGCCGGCTGCACCCCCGCCGAGATCCGCCACGCCGTCGTGCTGGCCACGACGACGCTCGGCTTCCCGAGCACGATGGCGGCGCTGCGCTGGGTGGACGACGTCCTGCGGCCAAAGCGCCGCTGACCAGACCCACCAACCAGCTGCATCCCGGCGCGCGCGGCGGCCGCTCGCGGCCGCCTCAGCGCGCCACTCGGCGTGCGCGTATCGCGCCCGTTGGCATCCCGTCGCAGCGCGTGGTTCGCGAGCGCACGACGGAAAACCGCACTCCCCCGCGGCTGCGCCGTGCATCCCGGCGCGCGCGGCGGCCGCTCGCGGCCGCCTCAGCGCGCCACTCGGCGTGCGCGTATCGCGCCCGTTGGCATCCC
>JADCJE010000084.1 GCA_020247305.1 Phycisphaerales bacterium
GCGCGCGGCCGCTACCCTGCTCGCCGTCATGGTCACCGGACTGCTGTTCGTGCTTGGTTTGGCGCTGCTCGTGCTCGGCGCCGACTGGCTGGTCAAGGGCGCGTCGCGCGTCGCCACCGCCGCCGGCGTGTCGTCGCTGGTCATCGGCCTCACCGTCGTTGCGTTCGGCACCAGCGCGCCGGAGTTCGCCGTCAGCGTGCAAGCGGCGTGGTCGGGCAGGTCTGACATGGCGATCGGCAACGTCGTCGGCAGCAACATCTTCAACGTGCTGTTCATCCTCGGCGTGTCGGCGTTGATCACGCCGCTGCTGGTGGCGCAGCAGCTCGTCCGCCGCGACGTGCCGCTGATGATCGGCGTGTCGGTCGCGCTGTGGGCCATCGTCCGCGACGGCCAACTGACGCGCGTCGACGCCGCGATCCTGTTCGCCTGCCTCATCGCCTACACCACCTGGATCGTGCGCGTCAGCCGGCGCGAGACCAAGGCGGTGAAGGCGGAGTACGAGGAAGCGTTCGGCGGCGACGCGGCGATCGACCCCAATCCGCTGCACAGCGGCGGCTCCGGCAGCGCCGCCGGGCCGGCGGCCGGCAAGGAAAGCCTCGCTGGCGCGATTGGCTTCGTCGTCGCCGGCCTCGCCATGCTCGTGCTCGGCTCCAAGTGGCTGGTCGACGGCGCGGTCGCGTTCGCGACCTGGGCCGGGCTCAGCGAGGTCGTCGTCAGCCTGACGATCGTCGCCGCCGGCACGTCGCTGCCCGAGGTCGCCACGTCGATCACCGCTGCGATCAAGGGCGAGCGCGACATCGCCGTCGGCAACGTCGTCGGCAGCAACATCTTCAACATCATGGGCGTGCTCGGCATGTCCGGCATGGTGGCGCCGTCGGGCCTCACCGTGCTGCCGTCGATGATCGGCTACGACCTGCCGGTGATGATCGCCGTGGCGGTCGCGTGCCTGCCGGTGTTCGTGCGCGGCTTCGTCATCCCGCGCTGGGAGGGCGTGCTGTTCCTGCTGTACTACGTCGCCTACACGACCTACCTCGTGCTGTCGGAGACGAAGCACGAAGCGACCGAAGGCTACGCCAAGGCGATGCTGCACTTCGTGCTGCCGCTGACCGGCGTGACGCTCGGCGTGCTCGCCGTGCGCGTGCTGACGCTGAAGAAGCCGGTGACGGTTTGAGCGCCGACGCTGGCGCCGCGGCGCCGTTCGCGGCGGTCCCCGACGCCCTGCGGCCCGCGCTGGTGCGCCGCGGCTTCCCCGCGCTGACCGCCGTGCAGCAGGCGATCCTCGCCGCCGACGACGGCGTGCGCGACCTGCGCATCCGTTCACAGACCGGCTCGGGCAAGACCGTCGCGCTCGGCATCGCGCTGGCGCGGTCGTTCGCCGGCGGCGCGCTGGCGCAGGACCGGCGCGGGCCGCTGGCGCTCGTCGTCGCGCCGACGCGCGAGCTCGCGGCGCAGGTCAAGGACGAGCTGGCGTGGCTGTTCGCCGACGTGCCAGGCGCGCGCTGCGGCGTCGTCACCGGCGGCACGTCGGTGGCGCGCGAACAGGTGCAGCTGCAGCGCCGGCCGGCGGTGCTCGTCGGCACGCCCGGCCGCCTGCTCGATCACCTCGGCAGCGGCTCGCTCGATCTCGGTTCGGTGAAGCAGCTGGTGCTCGACGAAGCCGACCAGATGCTCGACCTCGGCTTCAAGGACGAGCTCGACGGCATCCTCGCCGCGCTGCCGCAGGAACGGCGCACGCACCTCGTGTCGGCGACGTTCTCGCCCAACGTGCAGGCGCTCGCCGACCGCTTCCAGCGTTCGCCGATCCTCGTCGCCGGCACGCCGGCCGGCGCGGCGCACGGCGACATCGAGCACATCGCGCTCAAGGTCGGCGCCCGCGACCACTACGCCGCGCTCGTCAACCTGCTGCTGCTCGCCGGCGACGAACGCACGCTGGTGTTCGTGCGCACGCGCGAAGGCACCTCGGCGCTCGCCGACAAGCTCGCCGGCGACGGCTTCCTCGCCATGCCGATCCACGGCGACCTGGCGCAGGCGCAGCGCACGCGCACGCTGCAGGCCTTCCGCCGCGGCGCGATCCACACGCTGATCGCCACCGACGTCGCCGCGCGCGGCCTCGACATCGCCGACGTCACGTCGGTGGTGCACTTCGACCCGCCGATCGACGCCGAGACCTACGTGCACCGCAGCGGCCGCACCGGCCGCGCCGGCCAGAAGGGCCGCTGCTACCTGTTCGTGGTCAAGTCGCGCGCCAACTTCGCGCGCCGGCTGTTCCACGAAGCGCGCGTCAAGGAACGGTGGGAGGGCTGCCCCGGGCCCGCCGAGGTGCGCGCGCACCGGTTGGCGCAGGCCGGCGAACGCGCTGCGCAGACGCTCGCGTCGTCGACGCCGCCCGGCGTCGACGAGCGCGCGATCGCCGACCAGTTGCTCCGCGGCCGCGATCCGGCGGCGGTCGTCGCGCTGCTGCTCGGCCAGATGGCGACCGGCCCGTGCGAGCCGTCGGCGGTGGCCGTCGAACGCGATGCGCCGGTGGTCGGTGGCGCGGCTGCTGCGGCGGCGGCGCCGCTGGTCGCGAGTCCGCAGCCCGCGACGATCGAGCGGCCTGACGCCGAAGCGGCGAAGGCTGGCCCGGCGGCGCCTGCAGCCAATGCGGACGCGCCCGCGCCCGCGGTCGCGCCCGCGCACACGGCGAAGCGACCGGCTGCCGCCGCCGCGTCGCAGCACGCGCCGGCCGCGCCGGCGGACCAGCCCGCGCCCGCCGCGCCGGCCCCAGCCGAACCGCCGGCCGGTCGCCGCCTCGCGCCAGGCCAGCGCGGCAAGGCGGGCGCGCCGCCCGCGTGGCAGCGGCCGGCGGCCCCGGCGCGCGGCGGCGACGACCGCGGTGACGATGGCTTCGGCGGCTTCCAGCGCTTCCGCATCAACTGGGGCAGCCGCGACGGCGCCGACCCGCGCCGCGTCATGGCGCACGTCTGCCGCCGCGGCGGCGTCGACAGCGACGCCGTCGGCCAGATCCGCGTGCAGTTCGCCTTCACCACGTTCGAGATCGCCGCGCCGGTCGCCGCCGCGTTCGAGCGCAGCGCGCGCCGGCCGGATCGCCGCGATCCGCACCTCGTCATCGTGCGCGACCGCTTCGGCGGGCGCTGAGAGCCCGAGAAGAAATCAGGATACGGGCTCTCAGGTCGCCCCTGGTGGCCGCTGCCGCGGCCACGCAGAGCCTGCGAAGAAGACTGCTCTACGGGCTCCTCGGCTGGCCGCTGGTGGTCGCTGGCGCAGCCACGCAGCGTCCGAAGAAGGCCTGACGTTCAGGCGCTGACCGAAAGCGCGTCAGCGCGGCGCGAACAGCAGGTCCTCGATGCGCTGCGCCGCGGCTTCGAGCCGCGCGCCCGTCGCCACGCCGGCCGCGTCGTCGGCGAGCAGGATGGCGAATACGCGGGCGCCGTTGCGGCCGTCGCGCCACCCGGCGCGCGTGCGCGTCGCCGGCGCGCTGTCGAGCGCGCCGTCCTTGCGGAACACGGCGCGGCCGTCGCGGTCCGCGCCGTCGGCGAGCACGGCCCGGCAGGCCTGCACGGTGGCCGCGTCCAGTCCGGCGACGCGGCGGCTGGCGAGCGCTGCGTGCACGGCGGCGAGCGCTGCCGCCGTCGCCTCGTTGTCGCCGTGCGCGCGGCGGTCGGCGAGCATGTAGCGGCGGACCTGCAGGCCGCGGCAGCGCGGGTCGCGCGCGTGCAGCCGCTGCGTCAGCGCCGCCGGGCCGCCGAGCCGCGCCGTCACGAGGTTGGCGGCGACGTTGTAGGTGGCGTTATCGACGCCCGCCCCGGAGATCATCGCCTCGGCGATGCGGCGCGTGGATTGGCCGCCGAGCAGCCGCCTCGCCGTTGCGCGCTGGGCCGGCGTGAAGTGCGCGATCGCCGGGTGCGCGCCGTCGCCGAGCACGGCGTCGGCGCCGGCCAGCGGCGCGTCGAGCCCCGCCTGAGGCACGAACGGCACGTCGGTCAGCGTCGGCATCGCCGGTGGGATGGCGAGCGGCGACGGCGGCGCGCTGGCCTGCGCGGCGAACACTTCGATCAGGAAGGCGGCCTTGATCGCGCTTGCCGCCGGCATGGGCGTGTCGGCGTTCCAGGTCAGCAGCGCGTCGCCGTCGGCGGTCCCGAACCAGACCGCCGCGCGCGCGCGCGGGCCGAGTGCGGCGACGACGGCCTTCACCTGCTCGGCGAGCCCCGCCGGCAGCGGCGCCGCTGCCGGTGGCGCGGCAGCGGACGTTGCGCGGCAGCCCGCGAGGGCGAGCGTCAGGCCGATGGCCAGCAGCGAGGTGGTGCAGTGGCGGGCGCGCATCGCGACAGGATTGCACGCCGCCGCTGCCGGGCAAGCCGCAGGATCGTCTTGCCGCCGCATCGCCGCAGCCGCCGGTTCGCTGCGGCGCGCGCTCGCCCGCTTCGCTACCGTGCGCAGCGCCATGGAATCCGCCTCGCCGTCGAAGGGCCTGTCGCTGCCGACGAAGATCCTGCTCGGGCTCGTGCTCGGCGCGACGGTCGGCGTCACGCTCAACGTGCTGTACGCGCCGCCGCTCGGCCAGCCGGCGACGGGGACCTACGCCAGCGTCGCGGCGTTCGCCGACGGCGTCGTCAAGCCGCTCGGCGACCTGTTCCTGAGCCTGCTGTTCATGGTCGTCGTGCCGGTCGTGTTCAGCTCGCTGTTCCTCGGCGTCGCCGGGCTTGGCAGCGTCGGCAAGCTCGGCAGCCTCGGCGGCCGCACGCTGCTGTGGTTCCTGGTGACGACGACCGCGGCGGTGCTTCTCGGCCTCCTGCTGGTCAACTGGTTCGAGCCCGGCCGCGCGGTCACCGCCGAGGTCGCGGCGCAGATCAAGGCGCAGTACGCCGGCGACGCGCAGAAGCGCATCGGCCAGAGCCAGCAGGCGACGGGCTGGGTGCAGATGCTCGTCGACATCGTGCCGCGCAACGTCGTCGCCGCCGCCGCCGACAACGGCAAGGTGCTCGGTCTGATCTTCTTCGCGCTCGTGCTCGGCGCGGCGGCGATCCGTGCGCCGCGCGAGAAGACCAAGCCCCTGTGCGACCTGTGCGAGGCGCTCTACGACCTGTGCGTGCGCGTGCTGGCGTGGGTCATGCAGCTGGCGCCGTACGGCGTCGCCTGCCTGATCTTCCACGCCACGGCGAAGCTCGGCCTCGACGTGATGAAGCTCGTCGGCCTGTACTTCGTCACCGCGATGGGCGGGCTGATCGTCTACCAGATGATCGGCATCACGCTGCTGGCCAAGGTCTTCGCCGGCATCGCGCCCGGCCGCTTCTACCGCGGCTGTCGTACGCTGGTGGTCACCGCGTTCTCGACGTCGTCGTCGAACGCGACGCTGCCGACGACGATCCGCACCGCGACCGACGAGTTCGGCGTGCCCAAGGAGATCGCCGGTTTCGTCATGCCGCTCGGTGCGACGATGAACATGAACGGCACCGCGCTGTTCGAGGGCGTCTCGGTGCTGTTCCTGGCGCAGGTCTACGGCGTCGACCTCTCGCTCGGCCAGCAGGCGCTGGTCGTCGGCATGGCGGTGCTGACCGCGATCGGGGCCGCCGGCGTGCCCGGCGGTTCGATCCCGCTGCTCGCGATCGTGCTGACGCAGGTCGGCGTGCCGGCGGAGTTCCTGGCGCTGATCCTCGGCGTCGATCGGCTGGTCGACATGACCCGCACGGTGCCCAACGTGACCAGCGACCTCGTCTGCAGCCTGTGGCTTGCGCGCCGCGAGGGCGTCGCGCTCAAGGCGTAGTCCCGCACGGGAACTCTGGGCGGTCGAGCACGTAGCCCATCGTCGCCAGCGACTGCGGCGCGACGGGCAGCAGCAGCCAACCGGTGCACCGCCACGTCACGAACCAGCGCGGCAGCGCCGCCGCGTCGCCGGGCGCGAAGCCGGGCCGCGAGGCGGGTTCGCGGTGCGGCGGCGTCCACAGGTGCCAGCTCGGCCAGCCGGGCGCCTGCGCGCAGCCGAGCGCGAACGGGGCGGCGTCCCAGTGCGCGGCGCGCGGCAGCGAGCCCTGGCCGGGGCAGTTTTGGGCCGCTGCCCGGGCCGGGACCAATCCCGTGACGGCGAGAGAGACGGCGAAGAACGCGGCGCCAGCACGGCGCCGCACGCAGAGGCCTTGGTTCATGCCCCTAGGGCAACGGGCCGCTGCGTTCCGGCCCGGATTTCGCTCACTTCGCGGCGTCGAACTTCGCCTTCTTGCCGGTGTCGTCCATGCCGTTCCACTTGCCCAGGCACTTCGAGCAGCAGAAGCCGACCTTGCCGCCGGCGTAGTCCGCGGTCGGGCTGTCGGCCTTCAGCGGCTCGCCCGAGACGAGGCAGCTGCTCTTCAGCAGCGTCGGCGCCGGCGCAGCGGTCACCGTGGACGAGCAGGCGGCGAAGAGGGTGAGTACGGCGGGGACGACGAGGTTCAGGAGCTTCTTCATGGCGCGGCGGATTGTCGGGGCCGGAATCGGCGGCGCAAGCAACGCCGCGCCAATCCGGCCGACCGCGCGCCCCGCGCATCGCCCCGTGGCAATCGGCCGCGTCGCCGGTTCCACTGCGGGCATGGAAATGACCGTCGCCGAGCGCATGAACCTGCTGCGCTTCGTGTGTTCCTTCGTCTGGACCGACCTCAAGGTCGCGCAGGCCGAGCGCGACCTCGTGATGCGCATCTGCGGGCGCCTTGCCCTGCACGATCGCGAGGTCGCGCAGGTCCGGCAGTGGCTCGCCGTGCCGCCGCCGCCCGAGTCGGTCGATCCGACGCAGGTGCCCAAGGCCCACCGCCAGATGTTCCTGCGCGCCGCCGAACTCGCCGTGCAGGCCGACGGCCAGATCGCGCCGGCCGAGCGCGATGCGCTGGCGACCTTCCGCGAACTGATCGAAGGCTGAGCCGAAGTGACGCTGTCGCACGCGACCGCCGCGCTCGCGATCGACGCGTCGGAGTGGTTCACCGCGCCCGGCTTGCGCCGGCACGTAGCCCCGCGCCACTGGCGACGGCTGGAGCGGCGGGCCGAGCCGTGCGTGCGAGCGACGCTGGCGCTGCTGGCGGCGAAGGGCGCGCGCGCGACGTGGTTCGTGCCGGGCGCGCTGGCGCGCAGTGCGCCGGTGCTGCTGCGCGAGCTCGCTGCCGCCGGCCACGAGGTGGCGCTCGCCGCCGAGGCGCCGTGGCCGCTCGCCGACGTCCCGCCCGGCGAACGGGCGGCGCTGCAGGACCGCTGGCTGCGCGACGTCGCCGCCATCGAGGCCGCGACCGGTGCCGCCGTGCGCGGCTTCCGCGCGCCTTGGCCGACGGCGAACGACGCGCCATGGTGGCGGCCGTTCCTGCGCAGCATCGGGCTCGCATACGACGCGACGCCGGCCGCGGCGGACGCGGCGACCGCGGCGGACGTCGAAACGACGTACGCGCACCGGTTGGACGGCGGCGGCGCGGTGGCGGTGCGATCGCTGCCGGCGATGGCCTTCGATCCGATGCCGCCGCGCCTCGCGGGCGTCCCCGCAGCCGCCTTCCGCGAACTCGTGCGCGCCGAGACGTTGCCGGCGCTGCCCGCGCGCGGCGGCGGCACGGTGCTGGCCGCGCTCGGCACGCCGGTGCTGACCGCGCCGCCGCGGCAACTGCCGCCCGAGCCGATCGTCGTGCCGCGCGGCGACGCGCCGCGGCTGTGCGTCGTCGTGCCGCTGAAGGACGAGGAGCGCGGCGTGCCCGGCCTGCTGCTCGAATTGCGCGCGCTCGCCGACGACCTGGCCGACGCCGCGCGCGTCGAGTACGTGCTCGTCGACGACGGCAGCGTCGATCGCACATGGGAACTGCTGCAGCTGGGCGTCGGCTCGCTGCCGCGCAGCAAGGCGGTGCGCCACGAACGCAACCTCGGTGTCGCCGCCGCGATCCGCACCGGCGTGCTGGCGACCGATAGCCCGTTCGTTGCGTCGATCGACGGCGACCTGTCGTACGACCCGCGCGAGCTGCGGCCGATGCTGGCGCTGCTGCAGCAGGGCGCCGACCTCGTCACCGCGTCGCCGTACCACCCGGCGGGCGGCGTGCGCAACGTGCCCGCTTGGCGGCTGCTGCTCTCGCGTGGCCTGTCGCTCGGCTACCGCGCCCTGCTCGCTTCGCCGATCCGCACGTGGACGAGCTGCTGCCGCGTCTACCGCCGCGAGGCGGTCGCGGCGCTGCCGCTCGTCAACCCGCGCTTCCTCGGCACCGCCGAGTGGCTGGTGCGCGTTCTGCGCCGCGGCGGCCGCGTCGCCGAGCACCCGTGCGTGCTCGAAGCCCGGCTCGTCGGCGTCAGCAAGATGAAGACGCTGCGCACGATCGCCGGCCATTTGCGGCTGCTCGCCGCGGTGCTGCTGCGGCTCGTGCGCTGAGAGTCCGAGAAGAGAGCATGAGACGGGCAATCCCTGATTGCCCCGGGTGGCCGCCAGCGCGACCACGCATGGCCAGCGAAGCCTGATGTTTCTCCGGCCCTGACCGCCCGCGAAGGGCCCGTGGCACGGGTTCCCTGGTTCCCCTGTTGGCCGCCAGCGCAGCCACGCATGGCCCGAGCAGCCAGTAGATTTCGCGGCGCAAAGTCGTGGCCCGCAGGCGTGGTCGGATGCGGTGCAGGGCATTGCTAGCCGCGTCGGCGCAGCGGGCCAGCCGCTGGCGGGCGGCTTGCGGCAATGGCAATCACGAGTAGCCTGCTGATCCGCCTCTGCGGGCAGGTGGTCCCCACCTGCAGTCCCTCTCGCTTCGTCCCACCCAGTCAGCGCGGCGCCCACGCGCGCCGCATCCGATCAGGAGCACTCCATGCGCGTTCTCGTTTCGTTGGTTGTCGCCGCCGCGCTCGCCAGCACGGCCGCGGCGCAGTTCGAAGGCTTCGAGCCCGGTCCTGCCACGCCCGGCACGGCCCCGATCCCGGCCGGTTGGACGTCGGTCAACGACAGCCCCGGTGGCCCCGGCACCAATTCCAACTGGCAGATCCGCAACGACGCCGCCGTCTTCCCGGCCAACACCGGCGGCAGCACGTATGCGTTCGCCAACTTCAACGCCTCGACCGGCGCCAACAACATCAGCCTGTACCTGATCTCGCCGCAGGTGACGATCGCCAACGGCGCGTCGATCAGCTTCTGGACGCGCGTGGCGGCGAGTCCGGCCACCTTCCCTGACCGCCTGAGCCTGGTGTTCAACACGACGGGCAGCACGCTGCCGGCGGACTTCACCAACGTGCTCGTGACGGTCAATCCGACGCTGTCCCCGTCGGGCTACCCGGGCGCGTGGACGCAGTACACGGCGACCATCTCCGGCGTGACGGGCAGCGTCACCGGCCGCTACGCCTTCCACTACAACCCGAGCAACGGCGGCCCCGCGGGCGCCAACTCGGACTACATCGGCGTCGACGACGTGCTCTTCACGCCCGCCGGTTCGGGCAACGTGCTGGCTTCGAACACCGACCTCGGCCAGGGCTGCATCCGGCAGTTCACGTCGTTCTACGAGCGGTTCGTCACGACGCCGTCGATCGACCTGTCGAACTCGGCGTTCTCGATGCTGTTCACCGGCAACGGCTACATCGTGGTCCCCTCGACGGCGGCGTTCCTCGCGCCGTCGGCCACGGCCACCAACCTGGGCCTCGGTGACGACACCGAGACCGGCGTGTCGCTGTCGGCGGCCTTCCCGTACCCGGGTGGTACCACGACGGGCTTCAACGTCGCCTCGAACGGCCACGTCTCCACGGCCAGCAACGGTGCGCAGGCCGACTACACGCCGACGTCGACCGAGTTCCTCAACTGGGTCAACCCGACGTGGGCGGTCTGGCGCGACTTCATCTGCAACGCCACCGGCAACGTCAAGTTCGAGGAGATCGGCGGCCTCGCCTGCATCACGTGGGACGGCGTCATCGGCTACGTCGGCACCACGCCGGGCACGGTGACCAGCAGGTTCCAGCTCCAGTTCGAGCTCGCGACCGGCAACGTGAACTTTGTGTTCCAGAGCATGGACACGGTGTCGATCAGCACGTGGGCAGGCGGCGACGGCTACCTCGTCGGCTACTCGGGTCCGGGCGCCAACGTCGACGGCGGCAACACGGACGTGTCGGCGATCACCGCGCTGACCCTGGCCGGCGCCGACGTCCTCCCGCTGGCGCTCGCCGCGACGTCGCGTCCGGTCACCGGCGCCAACTGGGACCTGTCGCTCAGCAACGTCCCGGCGACGGGCGTCCTCGGCATCGACGTGTTCGGCCTGAGCGATCCGGGGTTCAACGACCTGTTCTTCCTCGGCGCGCCGGGCTGCGGCCTGCGCGCGGCGCTCGACGTCACCAACGGCTGGCTCGTCAGCGGCGCGACGCACACGTACAGCCTGTCGATCCCGAACAACCCGGCGCTGCTGAGCCTCAACCTGTTCACGACGTCGGCCGTGTTCCAGGTGCCGACCGTGAACGCGCTCGGCGCGATCACCAGCAACGGCATCCGCGGCGTGGTCGGCAACCTCTGATCCTGCGCTGATTCCGAGTTTGCGCCGCGGGCGGCGATCCGGCTCACGCCGGGTCGCCGCCCGCGGCCGTTTGGTGGCGCAGTCGCCGCTTGTGCGATGTGCGCCGTACGCGATCATCCGGCGATGCTCCGCCGGTCGCTCGCCGCGTTCGCCTTCGCCGCCCTCGTCGCCACAGCGCCGCTGCTGCGTGCGCAGGACGAGGGCCAGGGCTTCGAGGAATGCACGGTCGGGGTCGCCGCCGGCTCGGCGACCGCTGACGGCCGGCCGCTGCTGTGGAAGAACCGCGACGCGCAGAAGAAGGACAACGTCGTGCTCGCGTTCGACGACGGCGTGGCGCCGTATCTCGGCCTGTGCGACGCCGGCAACCGCGACGTCGTCTGGGGCGGCGCCAACGCCGCCGGCTTCGGCATCATCAACTCGGTGTCGCGCGACCTGCCCGGCGGCTCGACCAAGGGCCCGGGCAACGGCGGCTTCATGAAGCGCGCGCTCAGGGAGTGCGTCACCGTCGACGACTTCGAGCAGCTGCTGCAGGCGACCAACGACAACGGCCGCCGCACCAAGGCCAACTTCGGCGTCATCGACGGCAAGGGCGGGGCGGCGTTCTTCGAGGCCTCGCACACCAAGTACACGCGCTTCGACGCCAAGGACGCGGCCAATGGCCTCGTGCTGCGCACCAACCACGCGACGACCGCCGACGGCGACCGCGGCAAGGACCGCCTCGCGCGCGAAACCGCGCTGTGCAAGCGGCCGCCCAAGGGCGGGCTGACGCCGGCGTTCGTGCTCGGCGAGCTGCTGCGCGACCTGCAACCGCCGCCGGCGGCGAGGGCGGGTGCAGCGGGTCGCCAGGACGTGCGCGAGACCATCCACCGCCAGACGACGGTCGCAGCGCTCGTGCTGCACGGCGTCAAGCCGGGCGAGGACGGCGGTTGGACGACGATGTGGACCGGGCTCGGCCAGCCGCTGTTCGCGCCGGCGGTGCCGCTGTGGCCGGCGGCGCGCGGCGTGCCGAAGCTGATGGCAGGCGCGCCGAAGAGCGAGCTGTGCAGCGCGGCGCGGGCGCTGGCGGACCTGTTCTACGAAGCAGATGGCGCGGCGGCGGGCGAGTCGGGCGGCGGCGGCAACGGCGACGGAGGAAATGGCGGTGGCGCTGCCGGCGGCGAAGGCGAAGGCGGCGAAGCCGAGGTCGCGGGCGCGATCCGCTGGCTGCGCACCGAGGGCCTGCAGCCGGTGCGCGAGGGCGTGCTGGCGGAGGAGAAGTCGGCGATGCAGCGCTGGAGCGCGGCGATGGCGCTGTGGCGGCGCGGCGGTGACAAGCCGGACCCCGCGGAACTGCGGCGGCACCAGGATCTGGCGGCCGAGCGCGCGCTGGCGGCGCTGCAGCGCGTGCACAAGGCGGCGGCGGTCGTCGAGGTGCGGGCGGGCAAGTAGCGGCGCGCGGCCGGACGGTCGGCGGGCGCGGCGCGCTGGCGCGGGGCGATCGCACGCACGACCGCTCGGAGGCGGGCTCGGCGCCGGGCCCGGTGAGCGCGCCGCACGCGTCAGCCGGACGCGTACGCGGCCACCAGCAGCAGGCGGTTGTCCTTCGTGTGCACGAGGTACAGGAACTCCAACTGGCCGCCGCCGGCGAGCGCGAGCGCGGCCGGGCGCTTGGTCAGACCGTAGGTCCTGGCGACGTCGAGGCGCAGGCCCAGGTCCGACATCTGCAGGCCCAGGCCAGCGTCGTCGGCCGCGCATTCGGGCAGGCCGAGCGCGGCGACGATGCGGTCGATGAGCGCGGGTGCTGGCGCGATCTCGATCCAGCCGCTGCGGCGCGAGGCCGGCGCGTAGCGGTCCGTCGGCCGCACCGTCACGCCCTTGCCTCCGAGCAGGGCGACGAGTTCGTCCGGCAGGCCATTGCTGCCGCTGCACGCGGCGAGCGCGAGCGCGACCAGCGGGGCGGTGCGGCGCGCAGCCGGTGGCGGCAGGCGGCGGCGGAGCAGGAAGACGACGGGCCGATGCGGTTGCGCCATGATGCGATGGGGGACCGGTGCGACGCGGGACGCGGTCGCTGCGGGCGGCGAACGCGCCGCCGCGGACGGTAGCCGCCGCGCGCGCGCGCGGCGAGCGGTTGCGCGCGCGCCGCGGCCCATCGCCGTCCGCCGGCCGCCGTGCGCCCGCACGTGCGTCCATCGCCAGCCGCTGCCGCTGCCGCCGCCGCTCCGCCGTCGCCAATCCGCCGCGGTTGTTCTCCCGTCGCCGCCCCCGGCCCCGCTATCGTCCGCCGCTCCCCGAGCCCGCGCCGATGACCGACGTCCTGCACAGCAAGGTCCAGACCTCCTCCCCCGAGTTCCAGCAGAACCGCGCGCACCACGTGAAGGCGATCGAGGAGATCGCCGCGCACGTCGCCGCTGCCAGGCTCGGCGGCGGGGCCGAGGCGACCGCCCGGCACCACAAGCGCGGCAAGCTGCTGCCGCGCGAGCGCGTCGCTGCGATCCTCGATCCGGGCGCGCCGTTCCTCGAACTGTCGCCGCTCGCCGCGCACGGCCTGTACGGCGGCGACGCGCCGAGCGCTGGCATCGTGACCGGCGTCGGCCTCGTGCAGGGCCGCGAGGTGATGATCGTCGCCAACGACGCGACCGTGAAGGGCGGCACGTACTTCCCGATGACGGTGAAGAAGCACGTGCGCGCGCAGGAGGTCGCGCTCGAGAACCGACTGCCGTGCGTCTACCTCGTCGACTCCGGCGGCGCGTTCCTGCCGCTGCAGTCCGACGTCTTCCCCGACCGCGACCACTTCGGCCGCATCTTCTACAACCAGGCGCGCATGTCGGCGGCGCGCATCCCGCAGGTCGCCGTGGTGCTCGGCTCGTGCACGGCCGGCGGCGCGTACGTGCCGGCGATGAGCGACGAGAGCATCATCGTGAAGGGCAACGGCACGATCTTCCTCGGCGGCCCGCCGCTCGTGCGCGCGGCCACCGGTGAGGTCGTCTCGGCCGAGGACCTCGGCGGCGCCGACGTGCACACCCGCCTGTCAGGCGTCGCCGACCACTTCGCCGAGGACGAGCCGCACGCGTTGGAGCTGTGTCGCTCGATCGTCGCGCACCTCAACACCAGGAAGCCCGCGCAGCTGGCGCTGCAGGCGCCCGAGGATCCGCTGTACGACCCCGAGGAGCTGCTCGGCGTGCTGCCGCGCGACACGCGCACGCCGTACGACGTGCGCGAGGTGATCGCGCGCCTCGTCGACGGCAGCCGCCTGCACGAGTTCAAGGCCCGCTACGGCACGACGCTGGTCACCGGCTTCTCGCACATCCACGGCATGCCGGTCGGCATCGTCGCCAACAACGGCATCCTGTTCTCCGAGAGCGCGACCAAGGCGGCGCACTTCGTCGAGCTGTGCAGCCAGCGCAAGGTGCCGCTGCTGTTCCTGCAGAACATCACCGGCTTCATGGTCGGCCGGAAGTACGAGAACGGCGGCATCGCCAAGGACGGCGCCAAGATGGTCCAGGCCGTCGCCACCGCGCAGGTGCCGAAGCTCACCGTGCTGATCGGCGGCTCGTTCGGCGCCGGCAACTACGGCATGTGTGGCCGTGCCTACCAACCGCGCTTCCTGTTCACGTGGCCCAACAGCCGCATCTCGGTGATGGGCGGCGAGCAGGCAGCTGGCGTGCTGGTGCAGGTCAAGAAGGACCAGCTGGAGGAGAAGGGCCAGACGCTGTCGGCCGACGACGAGCACAAGATGCGCGCGCCGATCCTGGAGAAGTACGAGACCGAAGGCCACCCGCTGTACGCGACGGCCCGGCTGTGGGACGACGGCGTCATCGACCCGCGGCAGACGCGCGCGGCGCTGGCGCTGGCGCTGTCGGCGTCGCTCAACGCGCCGATCCCGGACTACGACGCGCCGGTGTTCCGCATGTGAGGGCGGGCCCGCGGGCGGTCGCCGCCCGCGCCGTCGTGTGGGCGCCGCCTCGCGCGGCTGCGCCGCCGAAGTGCGGTCTTGCCCCGCCGGGCCTTGTCGTGGCCGCGGCGTAACGCGTGCAACCCTGCGCCGCCCCGCGCTGCGCGCACGGCCGATGGCGCGGGCGCGTTGGCACGCGGCTTGCTTCCGGCGCGCCAACACGGCGTTGCGCCTGCCCCTGGGCGTGTCGCTCTCCCCTCCCGTCCCACGGAGTCGCCGATGCTTCGCGTCCTGTTCGTCGCCACGTCCTTCGTCGCCGCCGCCGCGGCGCAGACGTTGTTTCCGCTGCCTCCGGCCCCGGCCAGCAACCCGCAGACCCAGGACAAGGCGCTGCTCGGCATGGCGCTGTTCTTCGAGGAGCAGTTGTCGTCGACCAGCCAGGTCGCGTGCGCGACCTGCCACGACTTCGCGTTCGGCGGCGTCGACCCGCGCACGCCGGCGGCGCTCAATCCCGGCCCCGACGGCGTGTTCGGCACCGCCGACGACCAGCGCGGCTCGCCGGGCGTGCCGCAGATGGGCGCTGGCGGGGCCGTCAGCCTGCATCCCGTGCACGGCTTCGGCAGCAACGTCACCCGCCGCCGCGCGATGACCGTGCTCAACAGCGGCTACCACACCGCCCTCGGCTACGAGGGCGGCAGCGCGACGCTGGAGGCCCTCGCCGCCGTGCCGATCCTGCACAGCACGGAGATGGCGCACGCCGGCCGTACCTGGGCGCAGGTCGTCGACAAGCTCGCGGCGGCGCGTCCGCTGACGCTCGCCGTCGATCTGCCGCCGCGGCTGCAGACGTTCCTCGCCGGCCGGACCTACCCGCAGTTGTTCGAGCAGGCCTTCGGCGCTGGCGCCGTGATCTCGCAGGCCACGATCACCCGGGCGCTCGCCAGCTACCTGCGCACGCTCAACACCGACCGCAGCAAGTGGGACCTGCATCGCCACGGCCAGTACCTGCTGACCGAGCAGGAGCAGCTCGGCATCGCGCTGTTCAACTCGCCGGCGAACGGCGCGACGTCGTGCCGGACGTGTCACGGCGACTTCGAGGCGCGCGTCGCCCAGGAAGGGCCCGTCGTCGGCCAGATGACGATGACGAACAGCGGACCCTACGGCTCGTTCTTCCCGACCCGGCTGCTGTTCCACAACCTCGGCATCCGGCCGATCGCCGAAGACCGCGGCCGCCAGAACCTGACCAACCTCGGCGGCGATGGCGCCAAGTTCCGCGTCGCCAGCCTGCGCAACGTCGAACTCACGGCGCCGTACTTCCACAACGGGTCGGCCGCGACGCTGCGCGACGTGCTCGACTTCTACGACCGCGGCGGCGACTTCCACGTCAACCAGGCCGCGCAGCTGACCCCGCGCGGCTACACCGTCGCGGAGAAGGACGCGCTGGTCGCGGCGCTGCGCCTGCTGACCGACCCGCGGGTCGCCGGCGGCCAGATGCCGTTCGACCGGCCGCGGATCGGCGCCGCGACGCTGCGGCATGCGGGCGACCTCGGCTACGGCGCGCCGACGGCGACCGGGCCGCTGGTGGCCACCGCGCCGTTCAACCCGCTCGTCGGCGAGTCGCTGTTCCGCGTGACGCTGCGCGGGGCCACGCCGGGCGCGCCGCTGCTGCTGCTGCTCGACACGCAGGCCGCGGCCGTCGTCATGCCGTTCGGACTCGGCGTCGCCGGCTCGCCGTCGCTCGTCGTCGCCGCGGCCGGCGTCGCGCAGTCCTCCGGCACCGCCTTCCGCGGCACGTCGGTGCTGCCGATGGCGATCCCCAACCTGCCTGCGCTCAGCGGCCAGTTCCTGGTCGCGCAGTGGCTCGCGGTCGAACCCGCCCTCGGCGAGCCGCTGGCGACCAGCAACGCGCTGTTCCTGCCGATCTGGTGACGGTCAGCGCGCGAGCCGCTGCAGCAGCTCGCGCAGCATGCCGGCTTCGCTCTTGCCCGCCTCCGCGGGCAGCACGAGCTTGGCGTCGATCGTCGCGATGGTCATGCCGGTCTTGGTGTCGACGAACTGGCCGCCGAGGCGGAGCGACGTCGCCGGCACCGCCTCGGTGGCGCTCGCCTCCAGCAGTTCGCTCATCTCGTCGAGCGACAGCGGGTGCGCTTCCTCGGTCGCCGTCGCGGCCACGAGGCCCGCCGGCGAGGTCAGCTTCGGCGCCACGAACGGCTTCGGCGACAGCTCCGTCCGGGACACCGCCCCCTCGCGGCGGCGCGCGCACTCCTTCTGGTACTGCAGCCAGCGCGACACGTAGTCGCGCTCGGCGGCATCGGAAGCCTCTTGATGCGTCGCAAGCGCCGTCGCGATCCGCTGCTCCATCGCCAGGCGCCACTGCTCATGGCGGCGCAGGTAGTCCGCGTGGTCCTGGTCGTAGCGCGCGCGCGCTGCGACGTAGGCCGCGCGGGCGGCATTGTGGGCGATGGCCTTGGCGTTGAAGTCCGCCAGTCGCGCGAGGTGCGGGCCGATGTCGAACTTCGCGACCGAGCGGCGGACCTGCTCGTGCGCGTAGACGCTGACGACGAATGCGCTGGTCACGGCGGGCTTGTTGTTGCCCGGCGACAGCGTCCAGCGGCCGACTGGGTCGACGAGCGTGAGATCGGCGGTGACGTCGTCGGTCGATTCGATCAGCTGCAGCGAGGCCGATCCGAAGGTTCCGTGGTCGGCGGCCGCGAGATCGATCGACAGCAGGCTCGAGACCACGCCCAGCCTGGACGACGCGGCCGCGTCGGTTGGCATGACGACCGCGATCGATCCGACCTGTTTTGGCAGGGTGGCAGGGACGCTGTCGTTGACGAAGTCCTCGCGCCAGACGCTGCGCCAATCGACGTCGGTGGCCTTGGGCAGCGAGTAGCCCGGCTTGGTCGGCGGTTGCGGCGGTTGCGGCGCAGCAGGCGGATCGTCCAGACGCAGCGTCGGCGCATCCGGCATGGCGACGGTTGGCGGCGGATTCGGCGTTGGCGCCGACTTGCAGGCAGCCAGGGCCAGCGTGACGGCGAGAGCGAGGCAGGCAGGTGTCGGTTGGCGCATGGTCGAGCGGCGGGCGTCGGGTTCGTCGCCCTTGGCCACAAGAATGCCTGAAGCACGTTGCCGTGACGAACCTTTGCGTTGCGTTGCGCCCATGGCCCGCGCCCTGCACGATGCGCCCGTGCGCGCTCCGTCCCCCGACCTCACGCCCGAGCAGCAGGAAGTCCTCGCCGACGTCGCCGAGCAGGGCGTGCACGTCGTGCACGTGCCGCGCGACGGCGGCCAGGGGCCTAGCTACTCGTACACCGTCGGCCTGTGGGAGAGCTTCCAGCAGCCGGAGGTCGTCGTGTTCGGCATGCCCGAGGACGTCGCGCAGGACCTGCTGGACGCGGTGGCCGACGACGCCTCGGAAGGGCGCGCGCTGCAGGCCGGCGACCGCCGCGACGACCTGCTCGTCGGCTATCCGGTCCGCTTCTTCCCGGTGCCGGCGGACGTCGTCGCGAGCCACCTTGGGCTCGCCGTCTGGGCGTACGAAGGCGCGAGCTTCGCGGTCGTTCAGCTGGTCTGGCCGGACAAGCAGGGCCGGTGGCCGTGGGAACCCGACGTGCGCGAAGGCTTCGCCGCCGCCCAGCCGGTGCCCGGCCGCGTCGCGACGTGAGCGCGCCGGCCCCGGCGTCGCGGCCGCAGCGGCGCGCCGCGCAGTGGTTCCTGACCTTCTTCGTCGTCGCCTTCGTCGCGCTCGCATGGCTGCGCGGCATGGGCCGCGTCGTGGTGCCGCTACTCGCCCTCGGCGCGCTGGCGTTCGTCGTGACCCGCGTGTTGCGGGCGCTGCGCGCGCCGGTGGAGTGAGGGGCCGCGCTGCGGCCCGACGCCGGATCGCAGCGAAGGCGCACCGGCCGCGTAGGTGCGGCAGGCGCAGGCCCCTCAGCGCACGACCAGCCGCTGCAATCGCGGCTGCTTCGCCGCGTCGGCGCTCGCCAGCCGCACGCCGCCCTCGCCGGCGCTGACCGCGATCGGCGCCGCCGCGAGCGGGTCGGGCAGCGCGCTCGCATCGCGGCCGGCGTGCAGATCGAGCGCCATGCGCAGCAGGCGCACGCTGGCTACGGCGCTGCGCAGTTGCCGTTCGACGTTGTCGAGGTGGACTACGAAGACGTTGCCCGCGGCGTCTGCCTCGGCGATGGCGGCGCGCAGGCGCGCTTCCCGCTCGGGCCACGGCAGGTCGCGCGTCGCGTCGGCGAGGCGCACCACGTCGGCATAGCCGAGGAAGTGGCTGGCGAGCTGCCAGCGCGGCGAGAAGCCGTGCCGCCACGCGCCCAACGCGCTGTTGCCCTGCTCCTTGCCGCCGGCGGCTTCGATCTGCGCGATGGCAGCGGCAGCGAAACCCAGTTCGGACGCGAAGTCGAGCGCAACCGGCAGCTGCGCGTCGAGCGCGGCGAGACCGTCGGCGAGCAGTTCGCGGTCGGTCGGCGACAGGCGCGAAAGACGCTCGTCGGTCCACGTGTCGACGCCGATCGCGAGCACGGCGCAGCCGATCATCTGGTTGATCAAGATGCCGCTGTGCAGCACGTCGCGGCCGAGCGTCATGCCAGCCAGCGACACGCGCACGGCGTCGTCGCCGCGGCCTTCGTGCAGCCGCGCGCGCGCTTCGAACGCGGCGGCGTTGGCGGCCCAGCGCACCGCCAACAGGTCGAGGATGCCGTCGCCCGACTTGGTCATCGGGCCCTGCTGCGGCGCCCTGGCGTCGCCGGCCTGCGCGCCGGCGCGCAGCGCGTCGACCACCGGGCCCCACGCCGCGCGCAAGGGCGCTGCCGCCACCGTCGCGTCGTCGGCGGTCAGCAGCTTGCGGGCTTCGGCGTTGCGGTCGCGGTCCAGCGGCGCGGCGGCCGTCGTGGCGACGGCGTAGTGGTCGAACGCCAGCCCCGGCGTCGCTGCGCCGAGCAACGGCGCGCGCTGTGTCGGTCGCGCGGCCAACTGCACGGCGAGGCTGTCGCGTGCGGCCGCGACGCGCTGCCACGCAGCGTCGGTGCGGTGTTGCACCCACGCTTCGCCGGCGAACAGCGCGACCATGGCGGCGAGTACGACGGTGAGAACCGTGCGGCGGCGATTGGATGCCATCGCCGGTTCATCGACCGACTTCGTCGGCGCTGTTGGGTTGCTCGTGTCCCGCCGTTCGCAACGGCAGTTGCCGCCGCGGCGGATCGACGGCAAGGGGCCGACGCGGCCGTCGCCGCCGTCGCCGCCGTCGCCGCCGCAGCGTGCACGGGACGCCGTCCGCGCACCCGCGCAGATGGCGCCGCAGCGTGAGCGCTGCGATGCAGGACTCCAGGTGTCCGCGCCATGAACCGCGCGCCGCGCGCGACCGTGCCCGCCGTGGCGGGTACCCGCGGCCGAGCGTTGGCGAGTCCACCGATTCGCCTGCGGTTGTCGGCTTCGCCCCGGACGGCAATCCACGCGCCGGATCGGCGCGCGTTCCGTGACGCAGACTCCTAGGACCGCAGCGATGCGGGCCGCGCGCGCCGCGGCTACAACGGCGCGCCGATGGCCCGCCCCGCTGCCGTGCTGCCGAAGGAGCGCGTGCTCGCCGAACTGGCGCGCGCGCCGTTCCGGCCGGCGTGGTGGGCGCGCAGCGGCGCCCTGCAGACGGTCGCCGCGATCCGGCCGTCGGCGCCGCTGCCCGACTACGCCAGCGAGACGTGGCAGACGCCGGACGACGACGACCTGCGCGTGCACTTCGTCGCGCCCGAGGGACTGCGCGCCGACGCGCCGGTGGCGCTGCTGCTGCACGGCCTCGAAGGCGACCGCCGCTCGCCGTACGCGCGCGAGTTCGCGCGGTTGGCGGCCCGGCGCGGCTGGCGGCCGTGCGTGATGGAGTACCGCTCGTGCGGCGGCCCGCTCAACCGGCGCCGGCGCACGTACCACAGCGGCGAGACCACCGACCTCGCGTTCATCGTGCGGCAGCTGCTGGCGCGGTTCCCGCAGGCGCCGCTGCTGGTCGTCGGCTACTCGCTCGGCGGCAACGTCGTGCTGAAGTGGCTCGGCGAGGTCGGCGCGGCGGCGCCCGACCGGCTGGTCGCCGCGGCGGCGGTGTCGGCGCCGTTCGAGCTGGCGGTCTGCGCGCAGCAGTGCGACACGCGCTATGGCGGCGCGATCGCGCGCTGGTTCCTGCGCAGCCTGATCCCGAAGGCGGTCGCCAAGGCGCGGCAGTTCCCCGGTTGGTGCGACGTCGCGCGGGTGCGCGCCTGCCGCACGTTCCGCGCCTACGACGACCTCGTCACCGCGCCGGTGCACGGCTTCCTCGGCGTCGACCACTACTACCAGACGCAGGGCTGCGGGCAGTTCCTGCCGGCGATCCGCCGGCCGGCGCTGTTGCTTGCCGCGCAGGATGATCCGCTGCTGCACCCGTCCGTGCTGCCCCGCGCCACCGCCGCGGCCTCGCCATGGTTGCACCCGTGCTTCCCCGCGCGCGGCGGCCACGTCGCCTTCGTCGACGGCGGCACGCCGCTGCGGCCGCGTCGCTGGGCCGAGCCGCGCGTGCTGCGGTTCTTCGAACTGCAGCTCGACGCCGCCGGCTTCGCGGTCAGTTGACGACGGCCGTGGCGCCGCCGGTGTGGCTGAAGCCGTCGGCCGCCAGCGGGTCGAAGACGCCGTACTGGAACGACAGCGGGAAGCCGACTGCGGCCGGCGTGTTGGGCACGAAGAACGTCTGGCACCAGCCGCCCGACGTCGGGTTGCTCTGCGCCCGCGTCGTCACCGTCAGCAGCACGTCGGGCGTCGTCCACGCGGTCACCCAGCCGAGCGGCACGCCGGTCGGGATCGGCGTGCCGATGACGAGCACCGCCGGCGTCAGGCGCGCAGCGCCGTCGAGCAGCACGTCGATCGGGCTGCCGAGCGCCGGCCAGCCCGACAGCGCGATGGTCGGCGCGCCGTACTGGCCGGCCTTGCCTGCGCCGTAGGTCGTCGTCGTGCCCGCGGCGTAGGCGCGGAACAGCCGGAACTTGCCCGGCAGCTGCGCGATGTTGTTCCAGCTGACGCCGTCGCCGATCTGCACTTCGACCTGCACGTTGCTCGGCTCGTTCGCGTTGCTGACCGAGTGCTGGTGGAACATCCCGGTCACGCGCCACACGAGGAAGTAGTCCTGCCCGACGGCGACGTTCGCCGGTTGCGCGAACACGGCGCCCTGCCAGCTGCGCGTGTGCAGCGTCTGCCAGCTGCCCGGCTGGCCGACGAGCTGGTCCGGCGCGCCGGTGACCGGATGGCGCGTGCGGATCTCCAGCGTGTGCGCGGCCGGCGGCTGGTTGCCGGTGAACACCTGCGCGGCGGCGAGCTGCGGCGCGTTGGCCGTGAAGCGGAACGCGATCGAGCTCGCTGGCCAGCCGACGGCGAGGTTGCTGTACGTGACGTTGTCGTTGCGCGCGAGCGCGAGTTGCTGCGCGGGCAAGGGGGCGATGAGGCCGCACGACGCGGCGAGGACGCCGGGCAGGCAGGATCGGTTCGGGATGCGGCAGCGCATGGTTCACCCCAGTGTCCGTGCGCGCGGCCGGTCGGCAAGCCGGGGCGTGCGGCGGCGGTCCTAGTTCCTTCGCACTCGCGCTGCCGCTGCCTCGCCGCTGCCAGTGCCACAGGTTCCGCCGGCGCTGCGACGCCAATCGGGCCCGCGCCCGCGTGCCGACCGTCCGCCCGGGATTGCGCCGCGCCGGCCGCTGCGGTACCTCGCACGCATGACGGAGGCGCGCCGCTACCCCAAGGACATCCCGCCGATGTGGCTCGCCGCCGCCATGCTCGCGATCTGGGCCGGCTATGCGTGGCTGCCGGCGAGTCGCTGGCTGCAGCCGCCGTGGACGCACGCAGGCTGGGTGCCGATGGGGTTCGGCACGAGTCTGGGGTTGCTGTCGATCGTGCGCTTCCGCCGCGTCGGCACCGGCGTGGTGCCGTTCACGCCGGCCAACGTGCTGGTCGAGCAGGGCGCCTATCGCTGGACGCGCAACCCGATGTACGTGGCGCTGGTGGCCGTCGCCGTCGGCTTCGCGATCAAGGTGCCGTCGGCGCCCGGCCTCGCCGTGCCGCCGTTGCTGTGGCTCGTGCTCGACCGCCGCTTCGTCCGCCGCGAAGAGCCGTTCCTGCGGGAGCGCTTTGGACCGGCGTTCGACGCCTACTGCGCGCGCGTGCCGCGGTGGCTGGGTCGGTCGCCCCGGCCGTCAACCTGACCGCGGCGCGCCGCCGCGCGCCAGCCACGCGCCGGCGAGCACCGCCGCGACGATGCACGCGCCGCCGAGCATCGCCATCGGGTGCATCGCTTCGTCGTGCGCAAGCCACGCGATCCCCGCGCTCAGCACCGGCTCGATCATCGTCAGCAGCGAGGCCTGCAGCGCGGACACGTGCGGGATGCCGGTGACCAGCAGCGAGTAGGCGAGGCCCATCTGCAGCGTGCCGAGCGCGGCGACCACCGCCCAGTCCAGCGGCACGCCGGCGATCGGCGTCTGGCCGATCAGCGGCATGCACGCGAACGCCAGCGGGCAGGCGAGCACGTTGCTCCACGCGATCGCCGCGCATTCCTCGCCCGTGCCGCTCCGGCTCAGCCAGCGCATGCCGATCAGCAGCAGCGCGTAGCTGACGCCCGAGGCGATGGCGATCCAGTCGCCCAGGCGCGGGTTCGGGGCGGTGGCGGCCGTGGCCGCCGGCGCGATGAAGAACAGCGCCATGCCGACGGCGACGCCGAGCATCACGGCGAGGTCGCTGCGGCTCGGCCGTTCGCGCAGCAGCAGCGGCGCCAGCAGCACGACCCACAGCGGCGCGGCCGACTGCAGGAAGATCGCGTTCGCCGCGGTCGTCATCGTGTTGGCGACCACGAACAGCGCCGTGGCGCCGAAGTACGCGGGCGCCAGCAGCAGGATGCGCCGCGTCGGCAGCCGCCGCGCCTGCGGCAGCAGCAGGAAGATCACCAGCGCGGCGAGCAGCGCGCGCGAGCCGGCGCGCTGCAGCGACGGCAGCGTCTGCAGCTTGATCAGCGAGCCGCCGGTCGAGAACAGGGCGCCGGCGAGCAGGACGCGGAGGGCGGGGGGCACGTGGGGCGAGCGTTGTCGCACGACGGTCCGGTCGCGTCCACCGCGCGCCGGCCTGGAAAGCGCGGCGGCCCCGCGCCACCTTGGCGGCCTCCGATGAGCCGCTACCAGACCCTCGAAGTCGCCGCCGACGGCGCCGTCCTGCACATCCGCCTCAACCGTCCCGACGTGCGCAACGCCTTCAACGGCGCGGTCGTCGACGAGTTGACCGCCGCGTTCGCCGCCGCCGACGCCGACGACGCGGCGCGCGTCGTCGTGCTGACCGGCAACGGCAAGAGCTTCTCGGCCGGCGCCGACCTCGCGTGGATGACCGAACAGGCGGACCTGCCGCCGGAGCGCAACCGCGTCGGCGCCGACAAGATGGCGCGCATGTTCCTGGCGATCGCGCGCAGCAAGAAGCCGGTCGTCGCGCGCGTGTTCGGCCACGCGCTCGGCGGCGGCACCGGGCTGACCGCCGCGGCGGACATCGCCATCTGCACGGAGGACTGCCTGTTCGGCCTCACCGAGGTCAAGCTCGGCATCGTGCCGGCGGTGATCTCGCCGTTCGTCATGCAGAAGATCGGCGCCGGCCGCGCGCGCACGCTGTTCCTCACCGGCGAGCGCTTCGACGGCAAGGAAGCGCAGCGCATCGGCCTCGTGCAGAAGGCCGTGCCGGCCGAGCAGCTCGACGCCGAGGTCGCGCGCGTGGTCGGCGAACTGCTGGCCGCCGGGCCGTGCGCGGTGGCGAGCGCCAAGCGCCTGATCGCCGCGGTCGGCCACCTGTCGCTGGAGGACGCGATCCCGGTGACGTCGCAGTGGATCGCCGACCTGCGCGCCACGCCCGAGGCCAAGGAAGGCTTCGCCGCGTTCCTCGGCAAGCGCAAGCCCGGCTGGATGCAGTGAGCGCTCAGCGCACCGGGGCCGCGTAGCGCGCGGCGTCGTGCGCCGCGACCGCCGCCGCCAGGCGCGCGCGCCGCGTCGCCGGCACGCCGCAGGCGATCGCGCGCGCGATCAGTTCGCGCGGCGTCTCGCCCGGCGCGAGGCGCAGCCCGGCGCGGCGCATGGCCCGGCGCAGTTGCCGCACGGTCGCCGGCTGGCGGCCGGCGCGGGCGAGCGCGGCGAGACCGGCGATCGCCGCCGCGGCGAGTCCGACGAGCCAGCCGTGGTCGCGCGCCGCCCGACCGAGCGCTGCGAATGCTTCGCCGCGCGACGTCGCGTTGAAGCCGGTGACCGAGGCCCACGCCGACTCCAGCGCGTCGCGGATGTGCGCGAACATGCTGTCGCCCGCGGCGCCGTCGCCGATTTCCGCCGGCGGCGTCGGGTCGAACGTCAGCCACGCGCCGCGTTCGTCGAGCACTTCGACCCAGGCGTGGGCGTGGCGGCCGCGCACCACGACTTCCTGCGCCGCGTCGTCCCATTCGCGCGCGAGGTAGCCGCCGACGAGGCGGCACGGGATGTCCTGCTGGCGCAGCAGCAGCGTCAGCGCGGTCGCGAAGTACTCGCAGTGGCCGGCGCCGCCGCCGAGCAGGAAGTCGCCGAGGTTGCGCGCGAAGCCCTCCTGGCCGGGCAGCATGTAGCGGCGGTTGCGCTGCAGCCAGCGCGTCGCCTCGTCGGCGCGCGTCGCGATCGTGCCCTCCGCCGCGCCCGAGCGCCGCAGTTCGTCGCTCAGTTCGCGGACGGCCACCGGCAGGCGCGGCGGCAGCGCCGTCAGGCGTTTGCGCGTCATCGGCGCGATGCCGACGCGACGCGGCGAGGCGGCGACGTCCACGCGCCAGGTGCCGCCGACCGGCATCCGGGCGTCGCGGTCGAGCGTCAGCGTGCCGTCGTTGTGCGGCTTCAACGTGCCGCTGGCGGCGGTCGTCGCCGCGATGCGCACGGCGCCGAGCGGGCTAGGCAGGCGGCCGTGCTCGGCGGCCAGCAGCGTCAGCGCCATGCCGGCTACGGGCGTCGCGTCGTCGGCGCGCGTCAACACGCCGTCCTCCTGCGCGCGCCACGTGAAGTCGGTGCGGAAGCGGGGGGCCGGCAGCACGAGGTCCTGGCGGTGCCATTCGCGACCGTCGAAGGCCGCGAACACCATCGTGCGCCAGTGCGCCGGCACGTCGTCGAGCTTGCCGGAGTCGGGCCGGATGCGCGCAACGACGTTCGGCGACAGCGGCGTCGCGTCCTCGTCGTCGACACGGATGCGCTCGCCGCCGCCGGTGACTGGCCCCGCGAACGGCAGGTTGTCGTCGATCCAGCCCTTGCGGCGGAAGTCGCGCGGCCAGGCGACGAACAACAGCGCCGTGATCGCCAGCAGCGCCACCGTGTGGCCGAGCGCAGTGCGCCACAGCGCCCGCGCGCGCGCCGGGTCGAGCGCCACGCCGGCGACCTCGATGGCGTTCCACTGCAGCGCCGGCACGACCAGGAACGCATGCAGCGCGAACAGCGCGCACCACGACAGGTCGGGAGCGAAGAAGCCGGTGACGAACGCGATCAGGAAGCTGTTGAAGAACAGCAGATCGGGCCGCTGGCGTCCGCCGACGTTGTTGATGAGGTGCACCTGCGACAGCGCAGCGAGCGTCAGACCGTCCTCCAGCATGTGCAGCAGGCCCGAGGTCGCGGCGTGGTTGGCGAGCGACGCGAAGACGGCGAGCACCAGCACGTTCCAGCCCAGGCGGTACGCGAGGTGCCGCTGCAGCCGGCGCAGCCAGGGCGCGGCGAGCGTCAGCGCCCACAGTGGCGCCAGCTCCAGCTCCGGCACGACGCCGGTGGCGTGCACGAAGCCGAGGTCGACGAGCGTCAACGCCAGCAGCAGACGGAACAGCGGCGTGGTCACGAGGCGGTCTCCTGGGGCGGTCCGGCGTCGGCGGGCAGCGGTGCGGCGGCGGCGAGCCAGCGCAGCAGCGCCGCGGCGCCGTCGCGCCGGCCGTTCAGCGCGAGCCGCGTGCCCTGGCTGCGCAGTTGCAGCGGCATGCCAAGGCGCGCGTGTTCGAGCACGTCCGCCGCGGCGCCGGCGAGCGCCGTGGCGAAGGCGGCCGGCGGCAGGCGGCGATCGACGACGGTCGCGTCGGCGAGCGGCGCTTCGACGTCGCGCTCCTTGACCACCGGCGCGCCGCGGCGCGCGGTGGCCTTCCAGTGCACGTCGGTGACGCTGTCGCCGGCGCGGAAGGGCCGCAGTCCGGCGACGCTGGCGTCGCGCGCGCCGCCGGCGGCGCGTCCGCCGGCGACCACGGCCGCTTGGCGCGCGTCGCCGGCTGGCGCCGGGTAGGTGGTCAGTTCGCCCGCGAACGGCACGTCGCGGCTCGCCGTGAACAGACCGAACGGCCACGACGACGCGATGCGCACCGCGCGCACGGTGGCGACGCCGCGGTCGCGCGGCTGCAGTTCGCCGGCGAGCGTCGTCGGCCCGGCGACCATCGCGCACACGCCGACGGGCGCCGGCGCGGCGCCGTCCTCGGCGAGAGCGAGCGCGACGCGCAGGTCGAAGCGCGGCTTCGGCGCCGTCAGCCGCACGGCGACGGCGCGCCGTTCGCCGGCTGCCGCGAGCGGCAGCTCGCAGCCGAGCACCGCGACGCCGCGCAGGTTCGCGGCGCCGACGACCGCGCCGAGGCCGCCGAGTGCGCCGCAGGTGGCGACCAGCAGGAAGAACAGGTTGCTGTATGCGGTGGCGAAGAACGCGAGCGTCAGCGCCGCGAGCAGCGACATCGCCTTCCAGCCGAGCAACGTGGGACGGATGCGCACGGGGGTCGGCTCACAGCGGGACGTCGACGCCGCGCAGCACGTCCTGGAGGATGGCCGTCGCGTCGGCGCCGCCGCGCGCGAAGACGCGGTGGGCGAGCGCTGGCACGGCCAGCGCCTTGAGGTCGTCGGGCACGACGTGGTCGCGGCCGTCGAGCAGCGCGTTCGCCCGCGCGGCGCGCAGCCACGCCATCGCCGCGCGCGGGCTGGCGCCGAGCTGCACGTCGGCGTGCGCGCGGGTCGCCTGCGCCACGCGCAGCGCGTAGGCGGCGATCGGCTCGCTGACGTGCACCGCGGCCGTCGCCGCCTGCAGGCGCAGCAGGTCCTCGCGGCCGACGACCGGCTGCAGGTCCGCCAGCCGCGACTCCGGTTCGACGCCGAGGTAGAGGCCGAGTTCGTCGTCGCTCGGCGGGTAACCCAGTTCGACGCGCACGAGGAAGCGGTCGAGCGCGGCCTCGGGCACCGGGTAGGTGCCGTGGAACTCGATCGGATTGCGCGTCGCCAGCACCAGGAACGGTCGGCCGAGCTCCATCGTGCGGCCCTCGATCGACACCGAACCGGCCTCCATCGCTTCGAGCAGGCACGACAGCGTGCGCGGGCTGGAGCGATTGATCTCGTCGGCGATGACGACGTTGGCGAACAGCGGGCCGCGCTGCAGCACGAAGCGGCCGAGGTCCTGCCGCCAAACCGCCGCGCCGACGACGTCGGCCGGCATCAGGTCGTTGGTGAACTGGATGCGGCGGAACACGCCGTCGATGCTGCGCGCGAGCGTGCGGGCGAGCAGCGTCTTGCCGATGCCGGGAGGGCCTTCGAGCAGCACGTGGCCGCCGGCGAACAGCGCGGCGATCACCGGCGCGAGCGTCGCCTGCGGCATCGCCAGGACGTGCGCGAGGTTGGCAAGGAGCGCCTCGCGGCAAGCGCGGGCGTCGACGGCGGTTTCGGTGCGGGCCACGCTGGTGCATCGGCCAGCGTGCGCCGGCGACCGTGGCGCGCGCGGGCGCCACGGTGGCATCGGCGCGTGCCGGCGCGCGAACGGGACGGCCGCCGCGCCGGCGTGGCTGGTGGCGGTAGGGACAAACCCCAGGGAGCATGCGTCGCGGCAGGGCGCGCCGCCGGGCACGCGTCCTCGCGGTCGGGAACTCGTCGCTGAGCGTTCGCGAAGCCGCCGATTCGTCTGCGGTCACAGGCTGCGCTCCTGCCGCGAATCCACGCACCGGATCGGCGCGCGTCCCCTGAAGCAGTCGCCAGGGAACGTGCCGAGCGCCGATGCGGGCCAGCTCCTTGGGCCACGCCGGACGCGCTTTCGCCGCCAGCGCGCCGAGGGTCGCCGCCGCGTGGCCGGTCGGTCAGTTGCGGCTGGCGCCGCCGCGCCGCCGTGGCGGCTCGTCCGGCCCGTCGTCGTCGTCGTCGTCGCCGTCGTCGTCCCAGTCGTCGTCGTCGAGGTCGTCGTCGTCGCTGAGTCCGCCGGCCGCCGGCTTGCGCGGCGCCCGTTCTTCGCGCAGCAGCGCGCGGAAGCGCGGGTCGGTGCGCAGGCCGTCGAGGTCGGCGTCGTCGCGCAGGAAGTCGCGGTTGCCGTCGTCGAGGCCGCAGGCGAGGCTGAGCGCGTCGATGGCGCGGTCGCGCTCGCCGAGCAGCGCGAGGTAGCAGCCGAGGTTGAAGTGCGCGACCGCCTCCTTGTGGTCGCGCGCCAGCAGTTGTTCCAGGCAGCGCACGGCGCCGCGCAGGTCGCCGGCGCGTTTGCGGCACCACGCCTCGGTCAGGTCGACCCATGCGTCGTCCGGCGCGAGTTGGCGCAGTTCGCCGAGGTCGGCGAGCGCCTGCGGGTACTCGCCCAGGCGCACGTGCGCGCGGACCTTGCGTTCGAGGCCGGCGGCGCGCGCCGCCGGGTCGCCGAGCAGCGGGCCGAGGAGCGCGAGCGCCTTGTCGGGGCAGCGCAGGTCGAGCCAACCGTCGATCTGGTCGGCGAGCCGTTCGAGGTGCTTGGGGACGGGGAACACGATGCAGCGTGCGTCGGTCGCAGGCGGAGGCTCGACGCTGGAGCCAGGGCCAGAGGCTAGAGCGGGCCGAGCAGCGCGTCGAGGCGCGGCCACAGCGCCGGGGCCTGCGCCGCCAGCCGGTGGTCGCCTTCGGGCACCAGCCACAGGTCCTTCTTCGGCGCGGCGAGCGCGTCGAAGAACCGCTCGCCGACGCGGTGGGGGATGACGTCGTCGGCGAGGCCGTGCGCGACCAGCGTCGGCACGCGGATGCGGCCGGGCAGGCCGGCTTCGTCGAGCGCTTCGGCGTCGGCGAGCACGCGCTCCTCGACCACGAAGCCGTGGCCTTCGCGCGTCCACATGCGCCCCCGCGGGTCGAGCCGTTGCCGCAGCCCGCTCATCAGCCCGAACGCCGGCGCCACTAGCGCGAGGCCGGCGACGAGTTCGGGCCGGCGCGCGGCGACGTGCGCGGCGACGACGCCGCCGAGGCTCGTGCCGACCACGACCGTCGGCCCGCGCAGTGCGAGCGCGGCGATGGCGTCGTCGATCAGTTCGCTGATCGTCGAGCTGCCGAGCTTGCCGCACGAACTGCCGTGGCCGCGCAAGTCGTAGCGCAGCAGCGCGCGGCCGTGGGCGCGCGCGTGCGCGAGCAGCGACTCGCTCTTCTGGCCGGCCCGGCCCGAGCCGAGCCCGTGCAGGAAGAGGTACCCCGGGCCAGCGCCCGGCAGTTCGTCGCCGACGATCGCCTCGCCGACGCCGACCTCCAGGCGGAACGGCCGCAGTCCGGTCACACGATGCGCTCGATCGAGGTGACGGTCACCGCGATCGCGCCCTCGGGCGCGGGCATCTCGCCGACCGCGCCGACCTGCAGGCCGAGCAGCCCCTGCACGATCGGGGCCATGTAGTTGACCGTGTGGTCGTCGACGACGTCCCACGGGCCGAGCACGCGGTAGCTGATCGTGCGGCCCGACGCGTTGTCGGTCACGGTCACCTTGGTGCCAGGCGCCACGCGGTCGGCCGGCACGTCCTGCTCCTCGATGAGGCGCGCGCTGCGGATCTGCGCGTCCATGTCCTGGGCGCGGCCCGTCAGGTTGCGCTGCTCCTCCATCGCCGACTCCCACTCGCTGTTCTCGCTGAGGTCGCCCAGCGACGCGGCGGCGCCGATCGCCTTGCTGTTGGCGGGGATCTTCTCCTCGACGAGCACGCGGTACTCGTCCTTGATGCGGCGGAGGCCTTCGCGCGTCGAGTAGATGTGGTCCTTCTCCCAGAACGGCAGTTCGGGCTTGGCGTGCAGGTCCGGGTACATCGCGGCGACCGCACGTTCGACCGTCAGCGAGATCTCGGTCGTGAAGTCGTCGCCCGAGCGCTTGACGATGCCGATGTACTGCGACAGGTCGTCGCGCGAGATGCCGTCCATCGCGCGCGGCAGGATGCCGCGCTTGCCGGTCAGCAGGCTGGCCAGGCGCCCGAGCAGGCGGCTGTGCATCTGGTTCTTCTTGCGGTCCTCGTTGAGGATGCGCGCGAGGTGCAGCAGCACGCGGCCGACCGCGACCGGGCGCGGCGCGTTCTCGGCCTCGGCGAAGACGCCGTCGCTCCACAGCTTGCCGAGCAGGTAGGTCAGCAGCGGGTAACGCTTGGGGTACGGCGCGACGCGTTCCCAGTGCGGCAGGCACAGCAGGCCGTGGCCGTGCTGCACCAGCTTCTCGACGACGCGCTCGACCACCGAGTTGGGCCACTCGGTGAGGATCACGGCGCACTGGTCGGCCCAGTTGTCGCCGAGCGCCTGCGGCAGCAGCGTGATGGCGTGCTCGCGCGAGGCCTGCGTGGCGAGGCGGTCGATCGCCGCGGGGCGCAGCGAGCCGTCGTCCTTGACCAGCAGCGCCTTGAGCTCCTGCGCGGCCGGCACCGACGCGCGGTGGCCGTTCTCCTCCAGAAAGAGGATGCCGTCGAGGATGTGCGCGTGCGTCGCCTTCTTCTCGGCGATCGCCTGCTCGACGACCTTCGTCGCCAGCTCCAGGATCTGGTTCTTGACCTCGGCTTCCTCGGTGCGGGCGAGGTACTCGCGCAGGCAGCCGATGCGGCCGCCGAAGTCGTTCTGGTGGCCCAGCGCGATCTCGGCCTCGGCGACGAGGCTGACCGGCTTGTCGCGCATGACGAACACCGGGCGCGTCGTCGAGCCCTCGACCTTGAGCCACGGGTCCTTGGCGGCGTCGGTCTTGGCGCGCTTCCAGAAGTTGGGCCAGTCCTTCTCGCTGACGACGGACGGGCTCAGCTCCTTCTTGATCTCCTGGCTGCCGATCGTGCCGCGGTAGAGCACGGCGGCGCGGCGCAGCAGCAGCGCCGGCTGCTTCTCGGCCTCGGCGCGCAGCACGTCCATGCGCTGCAGCTTCATCGCGCGCAAGTCCTGCTCGTCGAGCGCCTTGAAGCGCGACAGCAGCGTGTCGAGCGGGAACGCCTCGCGGCGGCCGGTCGCGAACTGCACGGTGACGTCCTGCGTCGTCGCGTCGAAGTCCTCGATCGCGCCCTCGCCCCAGCCGGCGGCGTGGTAGACGACGTGGCCGCGGGTGAAGCGCCGCAGGCGGTCGAACTCGACCAGCGAGCCGACGCTGGCGGCGGCGTCGAGGCCGGCGCGGGTCTTGAGCACCGGCAGCCAGTTCTCGTCGCCCCAGCGCGTGTCGATCAGGCCGGCGATCGTCTTGGCGAGCGCGTCGTTGTGCGCGCTCTTGCGCATGACGCGGAAGCCGAACTCGATCGCGGCCTGCGTCTCGTTGCGCCCGGCGAGGGCCGAGATCATCGCCGTCGCCATGCCGAGCGCGCGGCTCGCCATGTCGCCGTCGCAGAGGATGTCGATCACCGTCGCGTAGCGGGCGGCTTCCTTGCCGTCAGGTTCGCGGACGGCCTGCCCCCAGGCGGTGTCGAGGGCGTCGAATTGGAGGGAACGCGCTAGCTGGACGAGATCGTTCGACAACGGCGTGGCCCGGGTGAGGGGTGGCTCTGGAAAAGCGGGGCGGGGACGATACCCGCGGCTCCCGCCGCCCGCCAGTGTGCGGGCGAGCCCCAACGCGCAGATGTCCAGCGTGCAGGCGACCAGCGTGCAGGCGACCAGCCGGACCGGCGCGGCCTCACTCAGCGAGGCGGGCGATCAGCGTGTTGACGTTGATCGCCGAGCACGACTCGTCGTACGCCGACAGCGGGGCGTCCTCGAGCACTTCGTCCGGGCCGACCAGGATCACGTAGAACTCTGCGCCGTATTGGGCGCGGAACGACGAGATCTTGCGCAGGATCGGCGCGGCCGCGTCCTCGACGGCCTCGATCACCACGCCCTTGCCCTCGCGGCCGCGGCCGCGCAGCACGATCTGTGGCGCGTAGGCGGCGACCTTGTTGTCCTCGAAGCGGATCTCGTAGTGGCGCGGGCTGTGGCTGTGCACGACGCCGGCCATGCCCAGGCGGTTGCACAGGTCCTGCTCCAGCCGGCTCGACAGCATGCGGCCGCCGCAGCGGCCGTAGCCGACGCCGCCGCCGCCGTGGGCCATCAGGACGTCGTCGTCGTCGATCATTGTGACCGCGCGCGGCACGAACGCCGGCGGCGACGACCGGCCCTTGGTGGGCGCGTCCGCGCCGGAGGTCTCGCCCTTGCGGTTGCGGGCCGGGGTGGCCGGGGCGGGCTTGCCCTTCGGGGCCTTCTTCGCGGCGGCGGGCTTGGGCTTGGCCTTCTTCGGCGTGGACTTCGTCGTCTTGGCGGTCATGAGGGGGGGGTGTCCGCGTCGAGGACCCGACCCGAACGGTGGACCCGCCCGACGGCCCGTGCCGCCAGTGCTGGCCTCTGACCGTGAACGCTCGGGGCGGGCGTCGATCGGAATGCGCGCGAGCAATCTAGCAGAAAGCGCCGGGTCGGGAAGCCCCGCGACGCAGTGCCCTGCGGCCCTCGTTGCGGCGCGGCGCGCCGCCGCCGACACTGCGCCGATGACCGCATCCGGCACGCCGCACGCGCCCGCCACGGCCCGCGAACCGATCGTGACGCCGGCGGTCGCGCTGGCCGTGCTCGCCGCCGCCGGCGCCGTCGCGATGGCGTGGTGGTCGTCGCACCCGACGCCGGATCTTCCGGGCGCCATGCGCCTGCTCGGCGACGGCGACCTCGACGGCGCGGAGAGCAAGCGCATGTTGGCGCGGGTGCTCGCGTTGGCGCCGACGGCCGCGGGGCCGGCGCAGACCTGGGCTGTCGCTGTCGCCGCGCTGCTGCTCGACGACGACGCCGCCTGGGCCGAGGCTGCCACGCGCGTCGCCGCCGACGTCGCCGCCGGCCGCGCGCCCGCAGCGTCCGAGCGCCGCGAACTCGGTCTCGGCGAGGTCCTCGGCGCCACCGTGCGCGACGCTTGGCTCGCCGAAGCCGCCAACGACCGCGCCGCCGCCCGCGCCGCCTGGGCCCGCGCCCGCGACCTCGCCGCGCTCACCAACCGCCGCGTCGCCGCCGCGGTCGCCACCGCAGCGCTCGCCCGCCTGGGCGGGTGACGGCGTCGGCGACCGGCGCGTTGCGTTGCGCACCCGGTGCCCGGCGCCCGGTGCCCGGTGCCCGGCGCGTTGCACCCGGCGATCTGCGCCCCGCGTCGCGCCAGTGCCCCGCGACCTGCGCGTCCCGCGCCCCGCCTACCCGAGGTCGAGGCCGCGTTCTTCTTCGTCCGAGATGCCGTCGCCGAACGAGTTGCCGAGGTACACGCGGCGCACCTGCTCGTTGTTGACGATCGCCTGCGCGTCGCCTTCGGCGATCACCCGGCCCTCGGCCAGGATGTAGGCGCGGTCGGTGATGCGCAGCGTCGCGATGACGTTGTGCTCGGTGATCAGGATGGCGATGCCGGTGCGCGCCAGCGCGGCGAGGATCTGCTGGATCTCCTCGACGGTGATCGGGTCGACGCCGGCGAACGGCTCGTCGAGCAGCAGCAGGCGCGGCTCGGTCGCGAGCGCGCGGGCGATCTCCAGGCGCCGCTTCTCGCCGCCGGACATGGTCTCGGCGATCGAGTCGGCGACGTGGGTCAACTGCAGGTCCGCGAGCAGTTCCTCGGTGCGCTGTTCGCGCTGCGCGCGCCGCATGCCGCGGGCCTCCAGCACGCAGGCGACGTTGTCGCGCGCGCTCATCTTCTTGAACACCGACTCCTGCTGCGCGAGGTAGCCCAGCCCGATGCGCGCGCGCTTGTACATCGGCAGCGCGGTGACGTCCTTGCCGTCGAGCAGCACGCGGCCGGAGTCGGGGGTGACCATGCCGACGACCATGCGGAACGTCGTCGTCTTGCCAGCGCCGTTGGGCCCGAGCAGGCCGACGATCTCGCCCTGGTTGACGTGGATGCTGGCGTGGTCGACGACGCGGCGGCCCTTGTAGGTCTTGACGAGGTCGGTGGTGCGCAGGATCTCGCCGCCAGTGCCCGTGGCGACGGCGGGCGCTGGCGCGGCCGCGGCCTGCGTCGGCGACGTCGCCGGCATGTCGCCGCCGCCGCTCATCGCACGAACCCGAAGCGCCCCGGCCAGTTGCTGCCGAACAGCCACGAGAACGGGCGCGCCGGGTAGAAGACCATGACGGCGCGGCCCTGGATGTCGTCGCGCGGCACGAACGAGATGCCCTTGCTGTTGGTCGACTCGGGCGCTTCCCACTCGCCGCGGCCGTCCTGTTGGCCCGGCGGCACGAACGACACGCGCGCCTTGCCGTCGCGCACCTGCGCCCAGCCGGGGCCGGCGACGCCCTTCAGCCGCAGGATCTCGCCGTACTCGTCGATCATCACCACGGCCTGCTGCTCTGGGATCGGGATCGGCGTCTCGTCGCGGTCGGGCGCGTTGGCGAGGTTCATCGGCCGCTTGTTGCCGCGCACGACGCGGCAGCCGGGCGTGTCCGGCGGCACGATGCGGTCCTCGGCGTCGACGCCGATGGTCACCGCGGTCCAACCGCGCGAGTCGATCGACTGCAGCGTGTTGTCGCCGAGCATGTAGTAGTGCCCCTCGGGCACCTCGACGACCTCGGGCGCGCCGCTGCGCGTCCAGTGCATGTCGCGGTCGATGCGCAGGTCGGCGATGCGCACCGCGCCCTTGCCGCGCAGCGCGATCTGCGCCACGACGCGCTGGTTGGCGGGCTTCTGCAGGCGGCCGTCCTGGAACGGCAGCACGCACTCGTCGCGCACCGCCCACTGCGCGCAGTCGAAGCGCTGCGCCTGCGCGCCGTCGCGCCACGCCACCAGTTCGTCGTCGACGCGGGCGAAGGCGAGCGTCGTCGCCGCGCCGGCCGCCAGTTCGCACGGGAACTCGGGCGAGCTGCCGAGCACGGTCGCGTCGCGGCGCGCCAGCAGCTGGCCCTTGCCGGCCTTGACCACCAGCGCGAACGTGACGCGGCCGGAGTTCGGCCGCTGCACGTCGATCTCGAAGGCGACCTCGTCCAGCGCCTGCGCCGGCGTCAGCGTCGCGGCGATGCGCGCGTCGGCGACGATCTCCTGCGGCTGGTCCATCGGCGACTTGTCGCGGATCGCGCGCGCCACCGCCTCGGGGTAGCCGTCCCAGACGCGGTCGATCAGCCCGCCGTCGAGGTCGTCGCGGAAGTACAGCAGCGCGCGGCCGCCGTCGAGCTCGGCCGTGACGACGCCGTCGGCCTCGCGAAAGGCGCGATTGGGCGACGCGCCGAGCGCGCCGTCGAGCGCCTTGGTCTCGGCGCGGGCGATCTGGCGGCCGGGGTGCACGTTCTTCCACATCGCCTCCTGCAGGTCGGCCGGCTTGCGCTCGATGCGGAAGCTGCGCTTGCCGTCGGCGCCGTCGACGACCTGGTACAGGTTGCCGCCGGCGATCGCCAGGCGGTCGCCGGGCATGCCGCCGATGCGCTTGACGTAGTTCTGGTTCTTCTGCAGCGGGTAGCGGAAGACGGTCACGTCCCAGCGCTTGGGCTCGCGCACCAGCGGCAGGATCTTGTCGACCAGGATGCGGTCGTAGACGGCCGCCTCGTTGCTGCCCATCAGGGTGGGCTGCATCGACGACGTCGGGATCTGGAAGGCCTCGACGCAGAACCACTTCAGCAGCACCGCGACCAGGATCGCGACGCCGAACGCCTCCAGGTTGACGCGCACCGGGCCCATCAGCGCCTTCTTCTTGCCGTCCGCCGCCGTCGCCGTGCTCATCCGGTTCACTCCTCGTCGTTGGTGCGCAGGACCGACAGGAACGCCTCCTGCGGGATCTCGACGCTGCCGACCATGCGCATGCGCTTCTTGCCTTCCTTCTGCTTCTCCAGCAGCTTGCGCTTGCGCGAGATGTCGCCGCCGTAGCACTTGGCGGTGACGTCCTTGCGCATCGCCGCGATGTTCTCGCGGGCGATGAACTTGCCGCCGATCGCCGCCTGCAGCGCGACCTCGAACTGGTGCCGCGGGATCTCCTTGCGCAGCTGCTTGAGGATCTTGCGGCCGCGGCTCTCGGCCTGGTCCTTGTGGCAGAGGAACGACAGCGCGTCGACCTCGTCGCCGGCGATCAGGATGCGCACCTTGACGAGGTTGCTCGGCTCGAAGCCTTCGACCTCGTAGTCCATCGTGCCGTAGCCGCGCGTCGCCGACTTCAGGTGGTCATGGAAGTCGAAGATGATCTCCGCGAACGGGATGCGGAAACCGATCATCACGCGTTCCTTGCCGTAGTAGTCGGTCTTGACGTACTGGCCGCGGCGGTCGGTGCAGATCTTCATGACCGCGCCGATGTACTCGGCGGGCACGACGACGTTCACGTGCGTGATCGGCTCCTGGTACTCCTCGATCTGCGAGCCGTCCGGCAGCTCGCTCGGCGAGCGCACTTCCTGGATCTCGCCCGAGGTCAGCTTGACGCGGTAGCGCACCGTCGGCGCCGTCTGCACGAGGTCCATGTCCTCCTCGCGCTCGAGGCGCTGCTGGATGACCTCCATGTGCAGGAGGCCGAGGAAGCCGCAGCGGAAGCCGAAGCCGAGCGCGTCGCTGGTCTCCGGCTCGAAGGTGAACGAGCTGTCGTTGAGCCGCAGCTTCTCCAGCGCCTTGCGCAGGTTCTCGTACTCGCTCGGGACCGTCGGGTAGAAGCCGCAGAACACCATCGGCTTCGGCTGGCGGAAGCCGGGCAGCTGCTCGCAGCGCAGCTTCTCGTCCTGGTGCGTCACCGTGTCGCCGATGACGACGTCCTGCAGCTTCTTGATGTTGGCGACGACGTAGCCGACCTCGCCGGCGTGCAGTTCGTCGACCGCCTGCATGTCGGGCTTGAGCTTGCCGACCTCCATGACCTCGTAGTGGGTCATCGTGCCCATCATGCGGATCATCTCGGTCTTCCTGACCGTGCCGTGGAAGACGCGCACGTAGATGACGACGCCGCGGTAGTCGTTGTAGACCGCGTCGAAGATCATCGCCTGCAGCTTGCCCTTCGGGTCGCCGGTCGGCGGCGGGATCTTCGCGACGATGGCCTCGAGCACGTCCTCGCAGTTCTGGCCCGTCTTGGCCGAGATCGGGATGGCGTCCTCGGCGGGGATGCAGATCGCGTCCTCGATCTCCATCGCCACCTGCACCGGCCGCGCGTGCGGCAGGTCCATCTTGTTGAGCACCGGCAGCACCGTCAGCTTGGCCTGCTCGGCGAGGTGCGCGTTGACGACCGTCTGCGCCTCGACGCCCTGGCTGGCGTCGACCAGCAGCAGCGCGCCCTCGCACGCCTGCAGCGACTTGAGGACCTCGTAGTTGAAGTCGACGTGCCCGGGCGTGTCGATCAGGTTGAGCTGGTACGTCTTGCCGTCCTTCGCCTTGTAGTTCATGGCGACGGCGCGGGCCTTGATGGTGATGCCGCGTTCGCGCTCCAGCTCCATGTCGTCGAGGAGCTGTTCCTTCATCTGGCGCTTCTCGACCGTGCCGGTCAGCTCGACGAGACGGTCCGCCAGCGTCGACTTCCCGTGGTCGACGTGGGCGATGATGCTGAAGTTGCGGATCAGGCGGGTGTCGGTCACGGGCGGGGGGTGGGGGTGCGGCGGGCGGGTGGCGGGAACAGGCAGTGTCCGGACGCCGGCCGGGCGGCGCCAGCGTCAGGGGGGCGAACAGGGTAGCGGGCGGAGGGGGCGGGGGGCAGGGGGCGGGGCGGAACGAAGGCGCGGCGGGGTGGGTCCGAGCGTCGCACGGCGCGTCGGGAGGCGGTGGGGCAGCGTCGGCGCGCGTGCCGAACGATGCGGCGTGGTGGGCGGCTGCGGGCGGACGGCGGCGCGAGCGGGTTCGATTCGCCGCGATCGCCCTGATCGCCGGCGGCGTGCGCTTCTGGCCGCCGAACGTCTCCTTGCTCGGTTTGCCGCTGCTCCTCACGGCGGTGCGGTTCTTCGAGCTGGCGCGCTTCCGCCTCGTGCACCGCTCGGGATGGCTTCTGGTCGCGTCGCTCTCGTGGTTGCTGCTGGCGACGATCGTGATGATCGTCAATGCGATTGCCCGGGACGATCCCGTCGGCAACGTGGTGTGGGGCTGCATCTTCTTCGCTCTGGTGTGGCTCTGCTTGCGATTTGCCGCGCGTGTTCGCGCGGCGTGAACGCACAGGCGGCGCCACCCGCAACCGGCGACCGCGGGCGTTTGCGACCGGATCGCCCGGCGCAGCGCGGCCGGATCCTGCCGCCCGGAATGGCAGGGATTGGCTTGCCTCGCTCTGCGCTGCAATCAGAATGCGCCGGTGTCCCTCGTCGCCCTGCTGCTCCCGGTGTTGGCGATGCCGCTGCTGCTGCTGTTGGCGCCGCCGGGAAGCGACCTGCCTAGCCTCGACCCGCGCACGTGGCCGTGGTGGTTCCACGGCATGGCCATCGGCGGCAGCGTCGCGACGGTCGCCGGCGCCCTCGACTGGCGCTTTCACCGCCATGGTGGCCGTCGGATCGCGCCCGCCGAACGCCGCGCCGAGCTCGCGGCGCTGGCGTTGGGGGCGCCGCTGTTCGCCCTGCTGACGGCGGCGTCGCTGGCGGGGGACGCGCGTCCGTGGTTGCTGCCGACGATGGTCGTGGCCTTGGCGATGACGGCGCTGATCATGTTCGACGAAACGCGCTTCCATCGCGCGTGCGGTTGCTATGAGTCGGCGCTGCATCGGCTGCTGGTGTTCGGCAACGGCTTCGCCTTCGCCTGCTGGTTCGGGTGGTGCAGCTGCCGTGAGATCGCGCTTGGCTGACGCGGCCGGTTGGCTGGCGCGCGCTCGCGCCGGCTTCGACGACCCGGCCACGGGGCTCGCGGCGGCGGCGGGGAGCGCCCGGTTGGGCTTCCTCGATGGCGCCCGGTGGATGGCCTTGGCGCTCGGCTGCCCGCGCACGGACGTCGCGCCGGCTGGTTACTGGTGGCGGTTGGGGCTCGGCAAGTACGGCCTCGCGACAGCGCCGGCGTTGGTGACGGCGGCGATGGCGTGGGCGTGGCTGCCGGCGCTGCTGCCGCTGGCGATCGTCGTCTTCTACGCGGTCGAAGCACGGATGGTGTTCGCGTTCCCGCTGGCCCTCCACGGCCATGCGGCGCCGTTGCGGCAGAGCCACCGATTGCTCCGCGCGACGGCGGGCAGCGCGTGGGCCACGTGGCAAGTGATGCGCATCGCCGCGGTGATGCTGTTCGGCGGCATCGGCGGCGGCGGCGCCCGGCGGTCGTGGTGCATCGGCTGCCTCGCGGTGGTGGAGTGGTATCGGGACGCGCGCCTGCGCGCGGGGACCTGATGGTCGCGGGCTTCGAGTTCGGTTGCCGCGCGCCGCTCGCAGTGCGCCGCGAACGGGTGCGCGGCCGCGTTCGCGGTGGCGAACCTTGGCGGCTGCTCTTCGCCAGCGATCTGCACCTGACGCCGGCGCGGGCGCATCTCGCCGACCAGCTGATCGCGATCGCGGCGCGCGAACGCGTCGATGGCGTGTTGCTCGGCGGCGACCTCATCGACCGCTCGTCGGCGTTGCCGCTGCTGGAGCGGACGGTGCGCGGACTCGGCGCGGCGGCGCCGGTGTTCGCGGTGGCCGGCAACCACGACGTCTGCGGTCCCGTGCCGGCGGTGCAGGCGACGGTGGAGCGGGCGGGCGGGCGTTGGCTGCACGCCGCCGCAGCGCTGCTGCGCCACGCGCGGCGCCGCGATCTGCATCTGCACGCCGGCGCGTCGGCGCGTGCTGCGGAGGGGCTGCACGTGCTGGTCGCGCATCATCCGGCCCAGGCGGCGGCCGCCGCCGCCGAGTTCGGCGACGACATCGCGTTCGCCGGTCATCTGCACGGTGGGCAGTGCGTGTGGTGGCAACGCGGCCAACGGCTCTACCCCGGCGCGTGGTTCAGCCGGTGGACCGGGCTGCGCTTCGAACTCGGCGCCACCACCCTGCTGGTCAGCCGTGGCGTCGCCGACACGTTGCCGGTGCGCTTTCGCTGCCCGCGCGAAGTGCTGCTCTGCGAACTCGGCGGTGCGCCATGACGGCCGCGTTCGACGCGGTTGCGGCGAGCGGCAGTCGAGCGCGAACGACCAGCCGCTGCGACCGGCGCCGACCCGTCAGGCGCCGCGTTCCGTCCGTGGCGCCGCGTCGGGGCCCTGGCGGCGGCGGAGCAGCTTGACCAGCAGCCCGCCGGGCAGGACGACGCCGACGAGGGTCGGCTCGAGGAAGGCCTTCAGCAGCAATGCCAGCCTGGCGAACAGTCCGACCTTGAGCGCCAACTTGCCGGCGACGAGGCCGCCGAAGCCGTTGACCACCAGGTGGCCGGTGCGGCCGAGCACGCGCGTGGTGTAGTTCAGCGTCTCGCCGTCGTTGCCCTCGAACTTCAGGCGCTCGGCCCAGTCCATCTTGTGCTGCGATCGCCCGGCGCCGTCGTCGGATCGTTCTGGGCGACCAGCGGGACCGCCAGCAGGCTGGCGACGAGCCGCGCATAGGGCTTCATGGCATGGTGCGGGCGCAACGCCGAAACCAATGGCCGCCCGCGACCGGAGCTTTCCATGCCGTTGCAGACAGGCTGTCCACATTGGCCGCAAGGACGCTCGCGGTGCGACCAAGCGCCAACCACGGCCTGCTCACGCGCTGCCGTCGCGGCCCGCGTCGGCGGTTGCGGGCGGGTGCGAGCCGGCTGCTGGCGGTGCGCGCAGGACCTGCGCGAGTTGCGCCAGCAACGACGCCTCGGCCGCTGCGACCGCGCCGTCGGCCGCAGCGACCTCGTGGCACCATTGCAGCAATGCGGACCGCTCGTCGGGCGCGAGCACGGCGGCCAGATGGCGCGCATGAGCGATCGCATCCAACCTGCCTGGGCCGGCGGCGGACCACGACCGCAGGTCCTGCAGCAACACCCGATCGGGCAGTCGCCGGGTCAGCACTGCGTGCACGACGTCGCGTTCGGCCGCGCCGACGGCGCCATCGCGCGCCGCCACGGCGAGCAGCAGTGCGTGGATGCGACGTGCGGCGCCCGCGCGCAGGAAGAAGTGCACCCCCTGCGTGGCTTGCAGTCCGGCGAGTTGCCGCTGCAGCCGACGCCAGCGCGCCGCCGCGAAGGCGGCCGCCGCAGCGCCCGCCAGCGTCGCGATCCCGATCAGCAGCCTGGATTCGACGAGGCGCAGCCTTGCGTGGGGCGGTTCGCCGCCGCGACGCGGGAAGAGCGGGAAGCCCGCCGCTGCCCAGAGCGTCACGGCCAGCGCGCAGGCGACGCCCCAAGCGGCGCGCGCGATCGCCTTCTTCAGTAGGTCATGCATGCTGTTTTGGCCAACGCGGGGCGGCCGCGATGTTCTAGGAGTCGGCGCCACCGCTGCAGCAGGCATGCCGCCGCGACCATGCCGCCGCCGCCCCGCGCCCGGTCACTGGCGGCTGGTGAGCTCGATCGTGGCCTTCTCGGCGCGGTCCGCCGCCGCCAGCGCGCGCAGCCATTCCGGCCACGCGATCGCCGGCAGCGAACCGGCGCCGACGAGCGCCTGCCGCCGGATGGTCAGCAGCTGGCCTTGCAGCGTGCACTCCTGCGTGAAGGCCAGCGGCGGCCGCGCCACCGCGACGGCGGGCGGCAGCGCTGCCACGCGCACGTCGTCGCCGAGCGCCAGTTCGATCTCCCAGTCGTCGCAGCGGTCGATCGTCAGCCGGAACGGCAGCGTCCGCGCGGCGCGGTCGCCGTACGACGCCGCGTAGCGCGACTCCGGCAGCGGCAGCGGCGCCACCAGGCGGTCGCCGTTGCGCTGCACGCCGCTGCGCAGCAGCGTCGCGCGCACGCGCAGCGGCGCGCCGGCGGCGTCCAGTTGCAGGCTCGCGCCTTCGATGCGGAAGCCGGCGAAGATCTGCTGCGCGATCTGCCGCGCCGCCAGCTTCTGCACGTTGTCCTTCTGCTCGCGCAGCTGCTCGGCGAGGGCGAAGCCCTGGACGTCGCCGAGTTCGGCCTCGACCTCGAGGCGCAGGTCCTTGCTGCGCAGCGTCGCCTTGCCGCGGATGCGCAGCGACTGGGCGTGGCCGCCGATCGGCAGCCGGATCGGTTCCGTGCGGTCGTCGTGCAGCAGCAGCGCCGGCGCACCGCCGCGTTGCGCGGGCACGGCGCCGAGCGGCCAGTGCCGCGGCGCGTCGGCGAACAGCAGCAGGCGCTCGCCGTCCGGCAGCAGCGCCGCCACGCCCGTCGCCTCGAACGCGTCGTCGCTCGCGAACAGCGATTGCTCGCCCTCGCCGAGTTCCTCGCGCTCGGAACTGGCGACCATGGGGACCACCGGCACGTCGGCGCCGCGCAGCAGCGCGACCAGCAGCAAGAACCGATCGCCCTTGCCGCGCAGCAGCGTCTCCAGCGCGTCGCTCGACGGCCCCTTGTCGATCGCGCGTTGGCACCAGTTCCAGACGGCGGCGACGCGGGCGCGCGCGTCGGCGGCGCCGGCGACCAGCTCCTGCGCCTTCGCCGCGATCGGGGCCGTGGGGCGCGAGCGCGCCAGCAGGCCGATGCGCCGCGAGCGCTGCTCGGCGAACGGCGCCCGGTCCTCGCCGAACTGGGCGCAGGGCAGCAGTTCGAACAGGGTCGGCAGGAAGCGCTCCTTCGCCAGCGCGGGGACCTGCGCGCGGCGGAACACCAGCGCCTGCCTGCCGTCGGCGAGCGTGCGCGTCTCGGTCGGTTCGCCGCACGCGCGCGTGCGCAGTTCCCCGCGCCCGGACGTCGGCAGCACGACCACCAGCTCGGCGACCGTGCTCGGCGACCGCGGGTCGCCGAAGAAGAACGCTTCGGCGGCGAGCGCGTCGGCGCCGGGCGCGTCGCCGCGCTGGCGGACGCGCCACTCGACGAAGGCGCCGGGCTGCAGCTGCGGCATGCTGTAGTCGCCGTCGATGCGCGACGGCACGTAGCGCTCGCCGTCGGCGCCGATGGTCTGCACGAGCAGCGCCTCGTCGGCGTCTTCGATGCCGATGCCGCCGCTGAAGGCCTCGACGCCGGCCTGGTCGTTGACGCGGTGCAGGGCGTGCACCTCGCTCGTCCAGCTGCCGTCGGGCTGCACGTCGAGGATGCGCTGGTCGATGACCACGGTGGTCGAGGCGCTGCGCTCGGCGTCGCCCGGACGGAATGCGGCCACGGCGGCCGCGCCGTCGCGGCGGAACGTCGCGAACGGCGACGCGTCGCCGGCGCCGAGCAGTTCCGCATGCCACTCGCGGAGCGCCGGCTGGTCGGGGTCGAGTTCGAGGCTGCGCGCGAGGCAGGTCGCGGCGCGCTCGCGCTCGCCGCGTTGCAGCCACGCGCCGGCGAGCTCGTCGAACCACGTCGCCGGCGTCTCCGCGTGGTTCGTCACTCCCTGCAGGTTCGCCGCGAGCGCGGCGTCGTCGCCGCGCGCCAGCGCCAGTTCGTACTGCAGCCACAGCCGGCCGAAGGACGGCGGCTGGTCGCCGACCGGCGCCAGCGCGTCGAGCAGGCGTTCGGCCGTCGCGAAGTCCGCGGTGGCCAGCGCGTCGCTGAAGGCGGACTGCGCCGCGTTGGTGCGGTTGAGCCGCAGCGCGAGCGCCTGCAGCCGAAGGGCCAGCGCGCGCGCGCTGTCGCCGGCGTTGGCGGCCAGATCGGCCTGCAGGATGAGCGGCTGCGTGTCGCCAGGGCACGCGGCGGCCCAGGCGGCGAGCGTGGGCTCGGCCTCGGCGCGGAACCGCAGCTGCCGAACCAGCGCGTAGCGCCGTTCCCAGGTCGCCGGTCCGGCCTGCGGATGCGCGGCCAGCAGCCGCAGCGCCGCTTCGCGCTGGTCCTGTTCTTCGAGCAGTTGCGCGCGCGCGAGCCGGGCGGCGTGGTGGTCGTCGCCGAGCGTCGGCGCGGCGCGTTCGACCAGCTTGCGGGCGTCGGCCTTGCGCGTCTCCTCGGGCAGCGGCGCGCGGCGCAGCACGTTGGCGAAGGCCAGGGCGTCGAGCGCGTCGGCGGGCGGTCGCAGCCGCAGTTCGTGCGTCAGGCGCAGCGCGAGGTCGCCATCGCCGTCGTGCAGCGCCTGCAGCAGCGCCGCGATGCGCACTGGCGCGGTGGCGTCGTCGGCCGTGGCGGCGCGGGTCCACAGCTCGCCGGCGGTGACGAAACGATCCGGCCGCAGCGTCGCGCGTTCGCCGGTCGGCGGCAGCGTGCTGTCGGCGATCGGCACTGGGCGCACGGCCGCTGCGGCGTGGCCCTCGGCGTCGACGAAGCGCGCAGTGACCCGGCTCTGGCCATTGCTGGCGGCCTTCAGCAGCACGGTGTGCTCGCCGGCCGGCAGGCGCAGCGGGATGTAGGCGTGGCGGCTGCTCGTGCCGCGCCAGCGCTCGACGCGCAGCACCTCGGGGCCGTCGACGAACACCTGCGCGTCGCCGGGCACTTCCACTTCGAGGAACGTGTCGAGCGCGGCGTCGACCGCCACGCGCATGAGCCCGTACCAGCAGCCTTCCTTGCCCCGGTCGTTGCGGTCGAGTTCGACGTAGTCGTTGTACGGGTGGTTCACGACGACGGTCGCGCGGGCGCGGCGACCGCGGCCGGGCAGTTCGGCGCCGATGGCCGGGAACTGCAGCTCGGGGGCGAACGGCACGCCGACGAAGCGGTCGCCGCCGTCGCCGAACGGGCCGGCGGCGATGACGGTGTGCAGGTAGCCCGCGGGCGCCACCGGGCCGGTCGGGCCGTACCCGTCGATCGCGAGGTCGAGTTGCCAGATCAGCTCGCGCAGCCGCTGGGCGAGGCGGCCGTGGGTCGGTTCGGTCGTCGGCAGCTGGGCCAGCCACGCGCGCAGTTCGCGCGGTCGCTGCGCGCGATCGGCGACGCGGAGCGCTTCGTCGACTAGCGTGTGCGCGGCCGGCGAGCGCCGGTGGGCGAGCGCCGTCGTCACGAGGTCGCGCACGCTGGCGTCCGGGTCGTCGGCGCTGGGAGCCTGTGCGCGCACCAGCGCGTCCGCCAGCGCCGCGGTCGGCGACTGGCACGGCAGCGCGGCGAGGCAGGCGAGCGCGAGCGCGGTCGCGGTCGCGGCGGCGCGGTGGAGCAGGGCGAGGCGCGGGCTCATCGGCCGCCCTCCTGCTGCAGCAGCACGAGCTGCGCGTCGGCGGCGCGCACCGCGGTGGCGAAGTCGCGGAACGCCGCGTGGTCGGCGACGGCGATGCGCGGAGTCAGCAGCTGCAGTTCGCGCACGACGAGCACGCTGTCGCCGTCGCGCTGCCAGCGCATCGAGAACGCGCCGAACGCGGTCTCCTGCTGCACCGGCGGCGGCAGCTCCGCCGGTCGCCATCCGGCGGGCAGCCGGTACCGCAGCGTGCGCACGTCGCCGCGCGGCGGTCCGAGCAGCAGCGGCCGATGGCGCTCGGTGTCGGCCGCCAGCGCCATCAGGTCGCCCGACTCGGGGCAGCTCGGCAGCTGCCACGTCGCGCCGTTGCGCTGGCCGATCTCGGCCAGCGTGGCCTCGACGCGCAGGGTCGGCGGCGCTTCCGGGTCGCGCGCGGCGCCGTCGTCGGCGCGATGGACCTCCGCCTTGCCGAACGAACGCACCAGCCGGCGTTCGATGACCTCGCGCCGGCGCCCCGGTTCGGTGGCGATCATCTCGCGCAAGCCGACCGCGGCGTTGCCGAGCGGGCGTTCGTCCAGGCGCAGCTGCGCCGTGCCGGCCGGGGCCAGTTCGACGACGTAGTCGACCTGCGAACGGTTGGCGGCCGGCGTCGTGGTCGGCGCCGTGCGCAGCTCGGCGCGGCCGCGGTCGACCACCAGCACCGCGGCGCCCTGGTCCATCTCCGGCAGCGTGTCGGTCGGGTGCCACACGGCGGTGCCGTCGAGGAAGCGGCCGGGGCGGCCTTCGTGCGGCGGCAGCCACGCGATGCAGTGGTTGAACTGCTGCACCATCGCCAGCGTCAGGTCGTCGGCGGTGCGCAGCGGGTCGGCGAAGATCAGCACCGGGTGGCACGGCACGCCGATCTCGCCGAGCAGCGCCGACAGCAGCAGCGCCTTGTCCTTGCAGTCGCCGTGCCGGCGGTCGTGGATCACCGCGGTGCTGTACGGCTTGTAGCCGTGCACGCCGAACTCCCACGCTTCGTAGCGCACGTCGGTGGTGACGAAGTGGTAGATCGCGGCGATCTTCGCCTCGGTCGTCGCGCGTCCCTCGCACAGCCGCGCGACCGTCGCGCGCATCGCGGGCGTGATCTCCAGCTGCGGCTTGATCAGGTTCCACCACCAGCCCGCGAAGTGGTCCCAGTCGCGGTAGGTCGTCATGCGCACGATCGGCTCGTGTTCGCGGCGCGCGGGCCGGCGCATCTCCGGCACGTCGCGCGGCAGGTCCTGCATGCGCCAGCGGTACTGCAGCGTGCCGTCGGCGAGCGTCGTCGGCGCCGCCGCCGGCGCGCCGTTGCCGGCCTGCGCGCGATAGTCGCGCCCCGGTTCGGCCAGCACGATCAGCTCCTCGGCGCGCACGGGCGAACCGTCGGGCGCCGCGAACACGTGCACGAGGCCGAAGTAGTCGCCGAAGAACGACGGCGCGAGGTCGTCGACGCGGCCTTCGATCGCCACGGTGTCGCCCGGCCGGAGGTCCGGCAGCCGCACGCGCGCGCCCTGCAGCGTCGGGCGCTGCACGGCGCCGTCCTGGCGGAACACGCTGCAGGCCAGCAGCCGGCCGCGCTGTTCGCCTGCGTAGAACGGCAGCTGGTAGGTCTGCAGGGACCGCGCACCGTCGGTGCTGAGGACGCGCACGATCAGGTGCGTGTACGTGCTGGTGGTGCCGTTGCCGTTCGCCTGCACCACGGTCTGCCGCAGCAGCCAGTGCAGCGCGTCGTTGTTGGCCGCGCTGTCGGCGAGCGGGCCGGGGTCGGCGGCGAGCAGCGCGGCGGCGTCGACGCGGTGCGGCGCGTAGAACGCGTTCGCGTCGGCGGGACCGCTGCTGGCCTCGCTGGCGAGGTAGTCGGCGTAGCGTTCGTCGTCGCGCCGCGTCGGTTCGACGATGAGCGCCTCGCGCAGCAGCTCCAGCTGCCGGCTCGCGGCCGCCGGGTCGTCGCCGCGCAGCAGGCGCCAGCAGCGCGCGGCCTGGGCCAGGAAGGTGGCGTCGTCGGGCGCGATCTCCAGCCATGCCTCCAGCAGTTCCAAGGCGGCGCGCGGCTTGCCGGCCGCGAGTTCCAGCTCGGTCAGCTGCCAGCGCGCATTGCGCGCGAACGCGTCGGCGGCGACGACGGCGCGCAGCAGTTCGGTCGCGGCGGCGACGTTGCCCGTGCGCGCCAGCGCGTGCGCGGCGGCGGTCGCGTCGCCTTCGCCGCCGCGGTCGGCGCGCAGGCGTTGCCGCAGCGGCAGCGCGCGGGCCGGTTCCCGCGCCAGCGCGTCGGCAGCGGCGGCGAGCAGCGCCGGAGCGGCCGTCGTGCCGGCGGCGGCAAACAGCAGTTCGTGGTTCGCGCGCGCGTCCATCTTGGCGTCGCGCAAGCAGGCGCAGCGCAGCAACATCGCGCCGGCGTGGGCCGGCTGCGCCTTCAGCGCGCGGTCGGCGAGCTCCTGCGCCTGCCGCCACAACTGGCTGGTGGTGCGCAGCAGGTTGCCGAGCTCGACCAGCGCCTCGACGTGCGCGGGGTCGCAGCGCAGGGCCTGCTCCAGGGCGCGTCGGCGGTCGTTCTCGTCGCGATCGGCGGCGCTGCGACCGTGCCGTTGCCGCGCCGCCGCGAGCGTCAGCCACCCGTCGGCGACGTCCGGCAGCTGCGCGGTCGCAGCCAGGGCCGCCGCGGCATCGCGACGGTCGCGGTCGCCGTCGGCCTTGCGCGCGCGCCACAGCCACGCGAGGCGCAGCGCATCGGCCTGCTGCGCCGCGCCGATCGCCCAGGCGCTGCGGCCGCCGAGCGCCACCGGGTCGGCGTCAGGCAGCGCCGCCGGGCTGGCCTTGCCGGCCGCCAGCATGTCGTCGCGCGCGACCGACGCGCGCACCGCGGCCGCCGCGCCATCGAGGCCGCGCAGGCGCGCCGTGAACGAGAAGTCGTCGCCTTCCTGGTGGCAGAGCTTCAACAGCAGCAGGTTGTGGCCGGCCGCCAGCGGCAGCGCGACGGCGTCCTGGTCGAAGGCGAAGGCGCGCTCGACGTCGCGCGCGAACACCTCGGCGCCGTTGCAGAACACGCGCACGCTGCCGGTGCTGCCGAGTTCGAGCACGACGTGCTGGGCGCGGTCGCTGTGCAACGCGACCGCCGCGTAGGCGAGCGACTGCTCGTGCGGGTGCAGCAACCGGTTGAGCGGCAGCGCGGCGCGCGGACCGAGCGCCGGCAGCTGGCGCCAGCGCACCGGCCGGCGCTTGCCCGGCAGTTCGGCGGCGAGGTCGAGGCCCTGCTCGGGCGCGAGCGCGGTGCGGTAGCCGGCGCCGCGTTCGTTGGCGAAGGGACCGATCAGCCAGAACTCGCGCAGCACGCCGAGCTGGCGCAGCCGTTCGCCATCCGCCGGCAGCCGCGGGCCGGCGGCCGTCAGCGCGGCGACCGCGATGCGGTCGGCGAGCAGGCGGTCGCGCTGCGCGAGCGGGGTGCGCTGCAGCGCGTCGAAGCGCGCCAGCAGCGCCGCGTCGGCGACGTCGGTGGCGCAGTGGGCGGCGGCGGTGGCCCAGGCTTCGACGCGCGCGGCCACCGCGGCGTCGGCGACGGCCTCGGCGCTGGCGGCGGCCGCGCAGTCGAGCATCGCGGCCGCGGCGGCGACCGGCTGGCCGGCGGCGGCGTGCGCCAAGGCCTGGCGTTCGAGCGGTTGCAGGTCCTGGCCGCAGAGCGGGCCGAGGACGGCGAGGACGATGACTGCGAGCCGGTTCAGCGCGTGGTGCACACCGGCTTCATAGCGCACCCTGCGTCGGGCCACCAACGGGGCGGTGGCGGGGTCCGGCAGCGGGTTGGCCGCACCATGGGCGGCGCCCGCTCGCTCTGCCGAGGTCCATGGACCGCAAGGGTGCGTCATTGGCTGGCGCAATCCCGGCCGCCGGCCCCGAGCATCGCTGCGGCGTGCGCCGCGCGGCGCCCATGTCGGGGCGGCGCGATTGCGTCGATCGTGTCAGCGCGCCGCTGCGGGCGGGGTGGGCTTGCGCAGGTCGGCCAGCACCGCCCGCGCGTCGGTGGCGTCGAAGCGGTACTGCGGCATCGGCGGCAGCAGTTGGCGGCCGCCGGGCAGCGCACCGGTGGTCAGGAAGCGCAGCGCGTCGGCGTCGTCGGGGAGCGTCGGCAGGCCCGCGAGCGACGGCGCCACGGCGGCGAACGGCATTGGCGCCTTCGGCGTGAAGTCGACCGGCGCGCCCTGCAGCCAGCGGTCGAGCAGCGGCGCGCCTTTGTCGCCGCGCGACGTGTGGCAATCCGCGCACATGCCGACCTGCTCGACGAGACACCGGCCGCGTTTCCAGTCCGACACGGCAGGTTGGCTGCACGCCGTCATTGCGGCGGCGAGGGCGATGGCGATCGAGACGACGACGCTGTGGCGGGCGCGCAGCATGCCGTGACGATGGCGGCGGTGGGCGCTGCGAGCAGCGCGCACCGCGGCCACGGTCATCGGCTCAGTGGCCGATGGTCACCTGCAGCGCCGCCGAGGTGCCGATCGGCAGTGCGTAGCCGACGAGCGCCGGGTCCCACACCGCCACCTGCGCGCTCACGACCGCGCCGGCGAGCGCCGGGGTCGCGGGGATCGGCAGCGGCAGGTTGGCGATGCCGCTCGGATCGGTCAGCGAGGCGACCGTGACCGACGGCAGCACGTGGCCGAGCGCGCACGCTGGCGCGCCGGGGATCGGCACGCCGACCGCGAGCGCCGGGCCGCCCTGCAGCGCGAAGATCGTGAAGCTCGGCACGGCGATGCCGGTCGCGGTCAGCCGGAACGAACTGTTGCCGAGCGTCGGCACGCCGGTGGCGCCCAGCGTCGGCACGCCGGTCGATGCCGCGCAGCCTTCGCCGACGATGGCGAGGTCGGCCTCGAAGCGCACGAAGACGCCGACCGAGACCTGATAGCCGCCGTTCTGCGCGACCACCGTGCACACGCCCTCGCCGACGGCGGTGATGACGCCGTTCGGGTCGATCGTCGCGATGTTCGTGTTGCTGCTGAGGAACGTCGTGCCGAGTCCGGGCCGGCCGACGTTGCGTTGCACGCCGTCGCTGAAGTCGCCCATCACGGTCAGGTTGGCTGTCTCGCCGACCGCGCCGAGTTGGATGCGTTCCGAGAACGTGCTCAGGCCAGTGAGCGTGGCGGTCAGGTTCGCGGGCATCGTCAGCAGCCCCGCGAACGCGACCCGGTCCTGTGCGTCGACCGCCAGGGCGATCACCTGGAAGTCGCCAATCGTCTCGGGGGGCACGGTGAGCGTCACCGCGAACGGCGGCGTCGTGTCCTCGGCGAACACGCTGCCGCTGGCGAGGAACAGCACGGACGCAGGCGCATAGCCGCCGAAGGTGGTGACGTCGATCGTCACCGGCGCTCCGGGCGTCACCGTCGGCGGTGGCGTGTCGAAAAGCGGCAGCGGGACGTTGAGGTTCGACAGGTCGAAGCCTGGCGTCGGCGTGCTGGCGCCGCCGACGGAGAAGCCGGCCAGCGAATCGAAGCCCGACGTCGTCGCGCCGTAGACGACATCGACGTCGCCCGTGGCCAGCTGCAGCTGCACCTGGAAGCGGTTGGGCCAGTTCGTGCCGTGGTTGTAGACGCCGTCCCACGTCACGTAGGCGACGCCGCCAACCTCCTCGAACAGGATCTTGCCGCTGCCGCTCGCAGCCGGGTTGAGGTCCTGCCAGCTGGCGGCGAGCGTCGTGGCGGCGAAGTTCTCCAGCGCCGACGCATTCGGCCAGTAGCTGGTGCCGCTGCCCACTGCGGACAGCGCGACGAGCCCGTTCGAGCTGACGGTGATCGCCGTCGTGGCGCCGCCGGGGACCGGTATGGCGGTCGACAGTGGCACAGTCTGCTCCACGTCGTCGCCGTTGGCGATGATCGTGGCCGACGCCGTCGGCGGGACGATCGTCCCCGGCGAACGCGTGACCATGTAGCCGTTGGCGGTGCGCGCCATCCGGATGCGCTGGCCCTGCAGATCGAATGCCGACCCGAAGGTGAACAACTCGTGGAAGGTGTCGGCGCCATAAGGGAACCCGATGCCCTGGCCCGGCGGCGCCGGCTGGCGCGCGGTCGGCGGGTTGTCGGTGAACGGCGGCGCCAGGTTCGGGGCGGGGATCGCCGGCGCGAAGGTGCCGCCGCCGACGCGCGCGTTGAGTTGCGCGATGCAGGTGTTGGCCGCCGGCGCGTACGAGGTCACCGCCGTGTGGTGCGAGCCGAAGCCGCCGTGCGTCGTCGTCGTCGCGCCGAACAGGCCGCCGATCTGGCTCGGCAGCAGCACGATGAAGTCGTGCTCCTGGAAGCGGTAGAGCGTTGCCGTCGTCGCGAACGAGATGACGTTCAGCAGCCGGAACAGCCCGTTGAACGGCGGCGGCGACAGCGTCGCCGCGATCCCGAGGCCCACGTCCGCCACGCCGATCGCCTCCGAGCCGCCCTTGCCGGCGATGGAGTGCGAGCGCACCGGCGTCACGCCGATCGCGGCGAGCGCCGCGCTGCCCTCGGCGAGGTTGTCGACGGCGCCGCCGACGATGCTCATGCCCATGCGCTCCATGCCGACGATCAGGTAGTCGCCGACGACCGGGATGCCGCGCAGCGAGACGAGCAGGTTGGCCATCGGGCTGCCCCAGTGCGGCGTGTTCAGGGTGACCAGTTTGTGCAGATCGCCCATGCCGAAGTTGTCGGGCCGGCGGAAGAAGCCGCTGCGCACCCACGAGCGCGGCAGCAGGCCGCCCATGCTGTGGCCGACCCAGTCGACCTGCGCCGAGGCGATCCCGCGCCGCTTCTTGGCGTCGCGCGCCGTCGTGGCGTTGCGGCGGACCTGGAAGCGGTTGATCGCGAACGGGCCCGCGTTGTTGTTCGAGTAGTCGACGCGCTGGAAGTCCCACAGCGGGTTGCCGATCAGCGGCGCGAAGTTGTTCCAGGTCGCCGGGTTCGACCACAGGCCGTGGCAGAGCACCACCGGCGGCCGTTCGAGCACGAGTTGCAGGTTGCCGGCGACCGGCGCACCGCCGCCCGCCTGGAACGACGTCGTCACGGTGAGCTGCCGCGTGCGCGCGGTGGCGTCCGCCGGCACGCCGAGCCGCACGAAGTCGAGCGGCGCCCGCAGCACCGCAAAGGCCTTGTGGCCCTGCGCCGTCAGCACGGAGTTGACGGTGATGGTGGCGCCGACCGGCGGCGCGCCCGGGGCGCCGAGCCCGCCCGACTCGGCGAAGTTGACCCAATTCGGCAGCGTGAAGGTCATCGTGCCCGCCTGCGCGAGGTTGGCGCGCAGCAGCAGGCGCGCGACGCCGTCGGCGCACAGGCCGATGCGCGCCTCGCCGCCGACGGCCAGGACGTCGGCGTCGTCGGTCACGTCGTCGCCGCCGTCGCGGAAGCGGTCGTCGTCGCCGTCGAGCGCCTCGATCGACGCAAAGCCGAGGTTGTCGATCAGCACCGCCGAATCGAGGATGCCGTCACCGAAGTCGCCGATGCCGAACACGACCGTGATGGTCGAGCCCGGCACGACGGCAACGCTGGTCGACAGCCAATCGGTGAGGCCGGCGTCCGGCAGGCCGCCGGGAAAGCTGGTGTCGACGCCGCCCGGGTCGGGGCAGAAGATGTCGAAGCCGGTGCCGCCGGCGTTGCCCGCGAACGCGGGGAAGAAGTTCGCCGCGTCGACGCTCTGCGTGGCGACCGTGTTGCCGTCCACGCGCGCGACGAACGTGTCGTTGAAGCCCGCCTGGACGAAGTCCGGGTACTCCGCCGAGAAGAAGCGGTAGTCGAAGCGCAGCGTCGTCGCCTGTGGCGGCACGGTCAGCGTCAGCGTGACCGCGGCGGTGTCGTTGCCGAAGGGGCCGGCGGCGGTGCCGTAGTTCGTGCCCGGCTCGGGGGTCGACGTGCCGGCGGCGCCGCTCGACATCAGCAGGAACGTCGCACCCGCCCGCGGCGGGATCACGCCGAGGCCCGCCGGCGCGGTGATCTGCGCACTGTTGCCCACGGTGGCGATCGACGTCACCACGCCGGCCGCGAGATCGAGCGCGTTCTCGATCTCGGTGTTGGACGGCGTGTCGATCGACCCCGTGTCGGGTGGGTTGATCTGCGCGGCGATCGCCGCGCGCTGCGCGAGTTGGCTCGGGTCCGGACCTTGGGCGAGGGCCGGCGCGGCGAGGCACGCCGCGGGGAAAAGGGCCTTGAAGATGCGCTGCATGGGGAGAGGAACGTGCTGGTGCAGCAGCGGACGAAGTCCGCCGGCCCGCGCGGAGCGAACCCGGGGAGGCGCCGGGCTCACGCGAGCTGTTGCGAAAGCCTAGCTATTGCCGCAAAGGCATGTGCAATGCCCGATGAGGAGTGTTGCCATGGTGGCGCGCGCCCGACGCTTCCGACCGTATCTGCGCCCGCCAAGCGGGTGGTCGCCACGCCGCGCGTTGGCCAGCGATCCTCCCGCCCGGTGCGCCGCGTCGCACCGACGGCCAGCCGGCGGCCGAGGCCGTCGCTGTGGGCCGCCGCGCCGGTGGCGCAAACCGCGCCGGAATCCGCCCGTTGCGGTCTCCGGCCTCGGCACGCGGCGGCCTGCCGTCCGTCGCCCTCCGAGGTTCCTGCGTCCAGCCTGTCGCGTCCTTCGTCAGCCCCGTGACCGGCAGGGCGTCGCGGCGGGGCCACCGTGATCCGGGGCGTGCCGATGAGCCGGTGCGGGCTTGACCGCGCGCCCTTGTCCGGGGCTACTTCCCGCATGCGCGATCCTCGTCTTGCCATCGTGTTCCTCGGCGCGGTCTCGTTCGCCGCCGCCCAGTCCAACGCCGTCCCCGGCACCGACGTCAACCTCTACGACGTCAGCAACTCGACCATCTACGGCCGCCGCGGCCCCGCCTATCCCAACGGCGAGGTCGGCATCGGCTTCGGCCACGCGTTCTGCAACGCCGGCACGGTGCACATCCCGTGGCAGACGTCGCCGACGACCTCCGGCCAGATGACCGACGTGCACTTCAAGATCGCGTTCCTGCTGGCGCGCGAGAGCAATGGCCGCATCGTGCAGGTGTCGGGCCCCAACTCGTTCGTCAAGCACTCGCGCGTCACCTACAACCTTGGCTCCAGCCAGTGCGGCACCTGCCAGACGGGGCCGGCGAGCACCTTCCGCATCGGCTGCTACGACGCCTACAGCACGGGCTTCAACGGCGACCGCTTCAACCTCGGCCCGCCGAGCGAGATCAACCCGTGGACCGGCAGCTGGAATCCGGTCGGCAGCTACTTCGATCGCGGCGACCCATTGGTCGCCGGTGCGGCGTCGGGCGACGGCGTGCAGTCGCTGACGCAGTCGCAGGTCGGCGGCTTCGACGCGGTCAAGAACCGCGTCACCGTGGCGGAGAGCGAACTCAGCCAGCCCGGCGTGTTCTACGGTCAGGTCCAGCTCGTCTGCGAAGGCGAGCCGCTCGCCGCGCGCGGCAACAACCTGCTGTCCGAGCGGCTCAACTTCACGTGGGGCGGCACGGCGTGGTCGACCAGCAACGCCGGCGGCCCGGTCGCGGGTTCGGTGCTCAACCGCTGGGTCGGCGCGACGCGCAACACCGCCGGCAACGGCCTCGACGACGGCCGCTTCCTGGTGGCGGCGAAGGTCACCGGCCCGGTCAACGGCGTCTACCACTACGAGTACGCCGTGCACAACATCGACAACGCCCGCGGCGGCGCGTCGCTGCGCATCCCGCTGCACCCGTCGGCCGATGTGAAGGCGGTCGGCTTCCGCGACATCGACGGCAATGTGCTCAACGACTGGACGTGGTCGCGCAGCGGCGGCGAGCTGGCGTTCCTGGCGTCGGCCAACAACCCGCTCGACTGGAACAGCATCTACAACGTCTGGTTCGACGCGACGGTCGCGCCGACGACGGGCACGGTGACGATCGACCAGGCGCGCATCGGCGCCGGCGCGCTGTCGGTCGCGGTCGGCAGCGACGTGCCCAACGGCGCGCTGTCGGCGGCGGTGGCGACGGTCGGCACGGGGTGCTTCGGCCTCGGCCTGACGGCGAGCCGGCCGGTGCTCGGCACGACGGCGCAGATCACCACGACCGGCATTCCCGCCGGCACGCCGCTCGGCGTCACCATCCTGACGCTCACGCCCGCTCCGGCGCCGATCGACCTCGCGCCGATCGGCATGCCGACGTGCTTTGGCCACGTCGTCGGCGGCGTCAACGAGGTGTGGCTCAACCCGGGCGCCACGGCGCAGACGCCGCTCGCGATCCCGAGCGATCCGTCGCTGGTCGGGGCGGTCGTCGGCGCCCAAGCGCTGTCGGCGAGCCCGCCGCTGACCCTGCTCGGCTTCATCGCCAGCAACGGCGTGCTGCTGACCGTCGGCGTGCAGTGAGCCATCGGACGCGCGGCGGAGCCGCGCCGCTCAGCGCCGGCGCGGCTCGGGGATGACGCGCGCCTTCTCCTCGTCGGTGCGAGCTGCGGCGCGCTCGGCGAGCCGTTGGTCGGCCGCCGCCGCTTCGGCCTGTTCCGCCGCCGACGGCTCGTACTCGACGCTGACGTCGGTCACTACCGGCGTCAGCAGCCACGTGATCGGCGGCAGCCCGTACCAGTAGTTCTCCGATGCCGTCTGGACGACGCGCAGGCGGTCGCTGCCCGACTCGGCGATCTCGGACGAGGTCTCGTCGAGCATCGCGTCGATGGTGGTGTTGCCGAGCAGCGGCAGCAGCACGAAGACGTTGAGTCCGACGTTGGTCGTCGCCTTGACGTAGATCGGTCGGCCGTCGGCCCCGACGCGGCCGTTCCAGTGTGTGGCGGTGGAGTGGAAGGCGCAGCCGGCGAGCAGCGACGGCATCGCGGCAGCGGCCGCGGCGCGGCGGAGTCTGTTCATGCCGCGACGATGCGGCGCACGGCGGCACGCGGCAAGCGGCAAGCGGGCGGCAGCGCGCGGCTCAAGCGGCCGGCGCCAGCGCGCCGATGTCCGGTCGACCGCGTGCGGCCGCGGTCGTGCATGCACGAGATCCCGTGGCAGGCATGGGGGCAGGCAGCGCTCGCCTGGGTGCGCGGACTGCCCGACGCCGGACTGATCGCAGTCCTGGCGGCGGCGTCGCTGCTCGGCGCGTTCGTGCTGGCGCGGATCGTGCGCGTGCTGGAGTGCTGGCGCGTCGCCCGCTGCCGGCGCATCGGCCGCGCCGGCGAACGCGCCGCCGAGGCGCTCGTCGCCGCCGCCGGCTACCGCGTCGCCGACCGGCAGGTGACGCGCCGCTTCGTCGTGCTGGTCGACGGCGAGCCGCGGGTGGCCACCGTGCGCGCCGACCTGCTGCTGCAGAAGCACGGCCGCACCTTCGTCGCCGAGATCAAGTCCGGCTGGCTCGTCAGCGACCCGCTGCACGCGCCGACGCGCCGGCAGTTGCTGGAGTACGAGGTCGCCTTCGGCGCGCGCGGCGTGCTGCTGGTCGACGTGCCGCGCAAGGCGGTGCGCCGCGTCGAGTTCCCGCTGGCACGGGGTGTTGAAGCGCGCCCGGGGCGACGCGGCGACGGCAGCGGCGCTGCGGCGGCGCATGCGTCGTCGTCGGCGGCGGCCGCAGCGCGCTGGCGGGCGTGATGCGGCCCGCGGCGCGCGCCCAGGGCATCGCTCCGCCGCCGCGCTCAGCCCTTCGCCCGCGCCGCCAGCACGGCGAGGCACGCCCGCAGGAACGCCGGCAGATCGTCGGGCTTGCGCGACGACACGTGGTGGCCGTCGACGACGACCTCGGCGTCGCGAAAGCGCGCGCCGGCGTTGACCAGATCGTCCTGGATGCCCGGCGAGCCGGTGTACTCGCGGCCGCGCACGACGTCCGCCGAGACGCACATCCAGCCGCCGTGGCAGATGCTGGCGACGAGCTTCTGCTGGCGGTCGAAGGCGGCGAGCAGCGCCTTCACGTGCGGATCGCGGCGCAGCTTGTCGGGCATCCAGCCGCCGGCGGCGACCACGCCGGCGAAGTCGTCGGCGCGGCAGTCGGCGATCGCGGCGTCGCTGATCGCCGGGTAGCCGTGCTTGCTGCGCCAGCGTTCGCCGGCGCGCGCGCCCGCGAGCACGACGCGGAAGCCCGCCTCGCGGAAGCGCAGCCGCGGGTAGTGGACCTCCAGGTCCTCGTAGTCGTCGCCGACGAAGATCAGGATCGCGTCGCTCATGGCGCGATCGTGCGCGGCGGCGGCGGCGCAGGCCAGCGTCGTGTCGGCGCGGCGGCGCCGGACGGTGGGTGCAACGAAACCGTGACGCCTCGCTGGCCGTGGATCGCTGCGTTGGCGGCGCGCGGCGGCGGTTCCATACTGGCCGCGTGCGCCACGTCCTGAACGCGTCCGTCGTCGTCTTCCTTGCCGTCCCGCTCGTCGCCCAGACCAAGGACGACGGCCAGCTGTGGAGCGCGCTCGTGCTGCAGGGCCGGTTTGGCGACAAGGAGAGCGGCCTGGACCGCTGGCGCTGGATGTTCGACCTGCAGGACCGCCAGCGCGACGAAGGCGAGCACTTCGAACTCGGCGTCGTGCGCCCAGCCGTCGGCTACGCGATCACCGATCGGCTGGTCGCGCACCTCGGATACGGCTGGTTCGTGGCCGATCCCAAGGGCCGCGACGAATTCGGCGAGCACCGGCCGTGGCAGCAGCTCACGTGGAACATCCCGGTCGGCGACGTCACCGTGCAGTCGCGCACGCGCCTGGAGCAGCGCTTCGTCGAAACGGACGGCGACACCGGCTGGCGGCTGCGCGAATTCGTCAAGACGACCGTGCCGCTGTCGGCGGACAAGCGCGTCTTCGCGAGCGTCTGGGACGAGCTGTTCTGGGACCTCGACGACACCGACTGGGGCCAGCGCGCAGGCTTCCGCCAGAACCGCGCGTTCGTCGGGCCGGGTTGGTTCCTCGGCGAGGGCAAGCACGTCTCGCTCGAGGTCGGCTACCTCAACCAGTGGGTCGACCGCCCCGGCGAGGACAAGCTCAACCATGTGCTGTCGATCTGGCTGTTCGTCAACTTCTGAGCGCGAGCGCGGCGCGGCCTGCGCGCCGTCAGACGATGCGGCAGGCGTCGGCGAAGTCCAGGCGCGGTCCGCGCGGGTGCAGCGCGCCGCGGTCGCCGTGCCCGAGGTTGCACAGGAAGTTGGACCGCCACGTCGTGCCGGCGAGGAACTCGGCGTCGACGCGCGCGGCGTCGAACCCCGACATCGGGCCGCAGTCGAGCCCGTGCGCGCGCGCGGCCATGACGAAGTAGCCGGCCTGCAGGCTGCTGTTGCGGAACGCGGTGTCGGCGATCTTGCGCGGATCGCCGGCGAACCACGACCTCGCGTCGGCGTGCGGGTAGAGCCGCGGCAGCTGCTCGTGGAAGGCCATGTCCATCGCCAGGATCGCCGTCACCGGCGCCGTCCGCGTCTTCTCGACGTTGCCGGCGTCCATGCACGGCAGCAGGCGCGCCTTCGCCGCGGCGCCCTTCACGAACACGATGCGGAGCGGACAGCAGTTGGCGCTCGTCGGGCCCCAGCGCAGCCACTCGTGGATCGACGCCAGCGTCGCGTCGTCGACGGCGCGGTCGGTCCAGCGGCTGAACGTGCGCGCCTCGTGGAAGAGCTGCTCGACGGGGACGGCGGGGAATCGGCTCATCGGCGCAGGCTAGGAGCCTGCTTCGTGGAAGGCCACGCCGCCCGCCGCAGCTAGCGCGCGGTCCGCAGGTCGCGGCGCCGTCACCGCACGGGCCACACCCCTTGCGCCCGCCGTGTGCAGCGGCTCATGGGATGCCGGGGGCCGTTCGCCGGACGTCAGCGCGGCGACCCGATCGCCAAGAGACTGCGCGCGCGCCGTCGATCTGCCACCGTGTCGTGGCCGACGGTCGTGGGACAGTCGGCAGCGCCCTTGCCGCCCGCCCGCCCCGCGCTTGACCGTTTCTTGACAGCGTCGCCGCCGCGCAAAGTACAAACACGGTCGGCGCCCGCGCACCGATCGACTCGGCGTCGACCGGTCCAGCGTCTGCATCCCACGATCCGTCGTGAAGTCCGCCGTCGCGAAGTCCTGGACGCAGCACGTGCTGCCGTGGCTCGGCGTCGCCGCGCTTGGCGCCGTCGTGGTGCAGTCGTGGCGCACCGCGCGCCTGGAGCAGGAAGCGCGGCTGGCCGAGCAGGCGCGCGACCAACAGGTGGCCGAGAAGATCCTGCGGCAGGCGCCGTCGTGCTGGAAGGCGTTCGTGGAGGCGTCGCGGGGCGAGTTCGCGACCGTGCGCGATGGCCGCATCGTCGTCCCGGCCGCCGTCGGTTGGATCGAGCCGGAGGCCTCGCCGCTCGACGACGATCCCGTTGTCGCCGACCGGCTCGCGCGCGCCGCCGCCGCCGAGTTCGCCGCCGGCGACCAAGCCGCCGCGGCGCGTGCGTTCGACGACCTGCTGGCCGGCCCGCTGCTGCCGTGCCAGCGCCTCGTCGTGCTCGCCGCCGCCGCGTGGCACGGCGAACGCAGCGGCGCCGTCGAACACACGGCGGCGCTGCGCGAACGGCTCGACGCCGAGGTCGCGGTGCTGTCGCCCGGCGATCTGGCGCGGCCCGCGCTCGCCCGCGCCGTCGCCGCGGCGCTGCGGCTGCCGCGCCCGCGCGCGCCGGCGTGGGCGGCGGCGCTGGCACCGTTCCTGCCCGCCGATGTCGCGGTCGGCCTCGCCGGCCCGTGGCTCGCGGCGCACCAGCAGGCGTGCGCGCGCCGGGCCAGCCTTGTCCGCCTGCAGCAGGCGCTCGCCGCGGCGCCGCCGCTGGCGGCAGCGACAGCGCTGGTCGCGACGACCGCCGGCCTGCTGTGGCGCCTCGTCGATGCCGCTGAGGACGCCGATGTCGCCGAGGCCGCCAAGGCGCCAGATGCCGCCGATGCCGCGAAGGCCGACGATGCCGTCGGCGCCGCCGACGCGCAGCTCGCGTGCCTCGTGCCGCTGTCGCGCTTCCACTGGGGCGTCGTGCACGCCGGCGAACTCGGCGCCCTGCCGCGCTGGCCGTGGAGCGTCGAGGTCGAGCTGGCCGCCGACCCCGCCGCCGCCGAGGCGCCGGCCTTCGCCGGCGTGCCGGGCCTCCGCGGGCTGCGCGCGGCGGGCGGCGTGCAGCCCGCCGGCCCGGCGTGGCTGTGGCCGCTCGCGACCGTCGCGCTGGCGCTCGCGTTCGCCGTGGCGTTCCGCACGCAGCGCCGCGCCGCCGCCGCCGAGGCCGCGGCCGTCGCCGCGCAGTCGGAGTTCCTGACCAACGTCACGCACGAACTGAAGACCCCGCTGGCGTCGATCCGGCTGCTGTCCGAGATGCTGCAGCAAGGCCGCGCCGTGGGCCGCGAGGCCGAGTACCACGCGATGCTCGGCGCCGAGGCCGCGCGGCTGTCGACGCTGCTGGAGAACGTGCTCGACCTCGGCCGCACCGAGCGCGGCGAGCGCGCCTTCGACGTGCGCGACCTCGACCTCGCCGTCGTCGCCGGCGACGCGGTCGAACTGCTGCGCCCGCTGCTCGCGCGCGCCGGCCGCGAGGTCGCGCTCGTGGCCGAAGCGCCAGCGCCCGCGCGCGGCGACCGCGGCGCGGTGACGCAGGCGCTCGTCGCGCTGCTCGACAACGCCCGCAAGTACGGCGCTGGGACCATCGAGGTCGCCGCGCGCGTCGGCGACGGCGTCGCGCGCGTCGAGGTGCGCGACCACGGCGACGGCGTGCCGGCGGCCGAACGCGAGCGCATCTTCGAGCGGTTCGTGCGCGGCGCGCGCCACCGCAACGGCGCCACGCCGGGCGCTGGCATCGGCCTCTACGTCGCGCGCGCCGCGATGCGGCGCTTCGGCGGCGACCTCGTCTGCGCCGAGCCTGCCGGCGGCGTCGGCGCGCGCTTCGTGCTCACGCTGCCTGGCGGAGGATCGGCATGACGTTCCGCGTGTTCCTGGTCGAGGACGACGCCACGCTGCGCACGGCGCTGGCCGACGCGCTGCGCTCCGACGGGCACGAGGTCGTCGTCGCCAAGGACGGCCACGAGGCGCTCGCAGCGCTGCGCCAGCAGGCATTCGACCTCTGCGTGCTCGACGTCATGCTGCCCGGCCCGAGCGGCCTCGAACTGCTGCGCAGCCTGCGCCAGCGCGACGCCGACACGCCGGCCTTGCTGCTGACCGCGCGCTCGGCCGAGAGCGACAAGGTGCTCGGCCTCGAACTCGGCGCCGACGACTACGTCACCAAGCCGTTCTCGCTGCGCGAGCTGCTGGCGCGCTGCAAGGCGCTGCTGCGCCGGCGCTCGCGCGACGACTCGGCGGCGACGATGCAGTTCGCGCTCGGCGACCTGCGCGTCGACCTCGCCGCGTTCACGGTGACGCGCGGCGCGCAGGTGACGACGCTGTCGCCCAAGGAGGCGCGCATGCTGGCGCTGCTGCGCCGGGCCGCCGGCCGCGCCGTCGCGCGCGCCGACTTCCTGCGCGAGGTGTGGGGCGGCGACGCCGCCGTCGGCGACCGCACGGTCGACACGCACATGCTCAACCTGCGCGCCAAGGTCGAGCGCGATCCGCGGCAGCCCGTGCACCTGCTGACCGTGCACGGCGTCGGCTACCGGCTCGTCGATGCGCCGCAGCGCCCGGACGCGCCTTGAAGGTTCCTTGACCTCGATTTGACCGCGGCCGGACCGGCGCGCGCCGATCCGACCGTCCGATGCACGCCATGAACCCACACGCCACGAAGCCCAGTCTCTGCCTGCTCGCGCGCGCCGTCGTGTTCGCCGTCGCCGCCTCCGGAGCCGTCGCCACCGCGCAGGGCGAAGCGCCCGCCGATCCGCGCGCCGAACTCGCCGCCGTGCTCGCCGTCGAGGAGCAGCAGGGCGACCTCGCCGCCGCCGAGCGGCTCTACCGCGAGCGGCTCGCCGGCGCCGGCCTGTCGCCGGCCGCGCGCGCGCTCGCCAACGCGCGGCTCGGCGCGCTGCTGCAGCGGCTCGGCCGGACGGACGACGCCAAGCCGTTCCTCGCCGCCGCGGCGCAAGGCGGCGGCGGCGAGGCCGCCGTTGGCGCCGAGCAGGACCGCGCGCGCGAGGCGGAACTCGGCGAGCAGGCGCGCAAGCTGCTGCCGCCGGACGACTACCGCCGCGTGGACAACGTCAGCAACGAACTGCGCCGCGCGCTGCTGTGGATCGGCGAGCCGGCGGTGCCGGCACTCGTCGCACAGCTCGCGCAGGCGCGCGCCGCGAAGTGGCAGGCCTCGAAGTGGCAGCAAGGCGAGCGCGTCGCCGACCTCGCCGGGCTGGTCTGGCAGATCGGCGGCGCCAAGGCCGCGGCGTACCTGCGCGAAGCGCTCGCCGATCCCGAGGCGCCGATGTGGCTCGTCGGTTCCGCGGGTGAGCTGCAGAGCCCCGCGATGCTCGCGGTCGCCGAGGAGGCGCTCACGCATCCCAACGTCGAGCTGGTCGCATTCCTGTTGGAGGCAGGCGGCCGTGGCGTTGGCGGGCGCGTCAGCTACGAGGCGCTGCTGGGGATGGCCGAGCGCGGCAGCGCCGACCACAAAGCGCTGTGCTTGGACTGGTGCGTGCGACGCGACCCGGACCGTGGGAAGAGCATGAGCGCCGCGCACAGCGCGCGCTTCGCGGCGATCGTCGACGCTGCGGCACGCTCGACCGATCCCAAGCTGGGCGCCAGGGCGGCGGACGCATGGAAGACCAGGGGGCTGCAGCGCAGCGTCGCCGGCCTGCGGGTCGTGATCGACCAGCTGCCGGCCATCACGGCGGAGATGTCGCCAATGTCGCCGCCCGATGACTTGCGGCCCGTGGGCGCCGAGGCGGGGACGGCGGCGCTCGATCCGGTCCAGGCGGCGGATCTCTGGCAGCGCGCGCTGCGCACCGCCGAGCGCATGACGCTCCCGCATCCGGCCGCTGGATGGCTAGGCAACTGGCTCGAACGCCTGGCGTTGGCCGTCGGCCGCGACGCCGTGCCGCCGTTGCTGGCGCTGGCCCCGCGCTGGGAGGGGGCCGCGTGGTGGGCGCTCGCGCCGCTCGTCGATGCCGACAACGCGGTCGCCGTGCTGCAGCAAGCGCCCAGTCTCGAGTCGCTGCATTCGTCGAAGGTCCTGCGGCGGCTGGCCCAGATCGACCTGCCGCGCGACGCGGCGCCGCTGCTGCTGCGGCTCGCCGGCGTGCGCGAGATGACGGCGCGAGCGGCGCGCGGCGACGTGCCGGGGACGGTCACCAGCCAAGGGACTGCCACGACCACGGGTCAGGAACTCGGCGGGCCGCAGGGCGCACCCCTGCAGTTCGCCATGGCCCTCGCTTCGACCGGACATCCCGACGCCTTGCCGCTGCTGCGTGACTTCGCCGGGGGCACGTCGGTGGGGCGCGCCCCATTGCTGTTCTACGTGCGCCGCAACGGCAGCGAGGCGGCCCGCGCCGCGGTCCGCGAACTGCACGGCGAGCTCGTGAAGAGCAACAACCGTCACCACATCGCACTGTTGCTGGCGGCGCTCGCCAATGGCGACCCGTGGGCGCTCGACCAGATCCATGGCAGTGAGCAAGCGATCGAACCGCCCTACACGCTGGCGGACGACGGCGGCCTGCGCGCTCGCTGGGGGACGAAGCCATCGTCACCCGGCGCTGCCCACGAGACGCCGCTCGAGTACCTGCTCGCCGGCGACGCGTCGCCGCCGCACCGCTTCACGCTGGCGCAGGTCGAAGCCGTGTTGCAGCGGGTGTTCGGCGAGCGGCGGGAGAACCGTGGCCTGCCCCGACACCTGCAAGCGCGCGTCGCGCCGACGGTGCGCGACGACGTGCTGCGGCTGCTCGCGCGCTACGACCGGTCTGTGACCAATGCCGTCGGGGGGCCGCAGCCATCCATGCAGTCGGCGACCTTCACGTGGATGCGGCTGGCGATGCAGCGCCTTCGGCAGCAGGGCGGCGGCGGCGGCTGGGCCGAATGGCTCGACCGCGCGCTCGCCGACGACGAGCAGCGGTACTACGTCCTCAGGGAACTGACCAAGGACGAAGTGCTCGCGCGGCTGCCGCAGATCGAGGCCTTTGCGCGCGGCGGCGTGGGCGCAAGCGCGGCGCTCGAAGCGCTCGAACGCGCCGGACGCCCGCTCGACATCGCCCAGCTCGTGGCCGCCGACGACCCCGGCGTCCGCTATTGGGCGGCGCAACGCGTGCGAGAGGGCGGGGCCAGCGCGCCGCCGGCGGCGATGGTCGTGTTCCTGTCCGACACGTCGAAGCACATCCGCCTGCAGACGGCCCAGCACTTCGGCCGCACGCTCGACGAGGTCGCCGTGCCCGGCCTGCTCGCGCTGCTGCGCGATCCCGACGAGGAGGTGCGCCAAGCGGCGACGGCGGCGCTGCAGCGCATCCGCTTCTGCCACGAACAGGAAGCGCACTGGCAGAAGCTGCGGGCCGGCATCGACGCGCGGCCCGAAGCCGCGCTGGAGAAGCTGCTGCTGCAGGCGCGCCCCGGCGAACCGAAGGCGAGGCGGCTGCTGGCCATCACGGCGCTCGGCGCGCTCGGCAAGGTCGAAGCGACGCCGTACCTGATCGACTGGTCCGCGGACCCCGACGCCGAGGTCGCCGCCGCGGCGGAAGCGGCGGTCACGCAGGTGTTCCTCAACGCGCGGCGGTGAGGGGCGGTCGTCGGCGGCAGTCCGTTTGCACGGAACGCGATCGGCGGCGGCGCCGTGGCAGCGCCGGGCGCAGCTGCAGCCGCCGCTTCACGCCGCGCGGCCGCCGTCGTCGATCTCCGCGCCGTCGCGCCGCAGCCAGCGCGCGGCCAGCGGCATCAGCAGCCTGGTCAGCAGCCACCAACCCGCCAGCAGCGACAGCGCCGCCAGCCAGGACGCGACGCCGAGCGCATCCACCCAGCCCAGCGCCGCTTCGCCCGACAGGCAGACGGCGCCGACGAACAGCGGCGTCCACAGGAGCACCGGGAAAAACGTCGCCGACGCGAAGCGCCGGAACTCGTGGCGCAGCGCGCCCGCGAGCAGATACGTCGGCGTGCGCACGCCCGGCAGGAAGCGCGTGATCCAGAGCCAGCGGTCGCCGTTGCGGGCGAAGCCGGCGCGACAGGCCTCCACGCGCGCCGGGCCGATCCAGCGGCCGAGGCGTCCCGACGCCAGCGACTCGGCGCCGAGCCAGCGGCCGAGCCCATAGAGTCCGAGGTCTCCAAGCCAGATGCCGAGCCCCACGGCGACGGTCGCGAGCAGGAACGGCAGGGCGTCCGTCGCGACGGCGAGGCCGGCGGCGACGCAGGTCAGGTCTTCGCTGACAAACGTCGCGACGACGAGGAGCGGCGCCGCCAGCCAATGCGGCAGGTCGTGCAGGTGTCGCAGCAGTTCGGCGAGTCCGTCCATCGTGCGTCAGCGGTTCCGTCGGCGGGGCGATGGCCCCGCAGCGCCGGACGATGAAGGCAGCGCGGCCATCACGCCAGAGGCTCGAACAGCGCGCGCACGTCCGCGTCGAGCTGCGCTGCGAGTCCCTTGCGGTCGCTGGCGGTGCGCGCCTGCGGCGCGAACGACAGCCGCGCATCAATGCGCCGCAGCGCGAGCAGCGCATGGCCGTGCGGCGCGAAGTCGGCGTCGCCGGCCCAGCAGACGCTGATCGACGCCGGCGCGTCGGGCGGCGCCGTCGCGTAGTGGATGCACGCGGCCTCCACCGGCACGCCGGCGGCGACGACCGGCGCGAGCAGCGACGGCTTCAGCGGCAGCACGCAGTCGCCGGCGGTCGTCGTGCCCTCCGCAAACACCACCAGCGCGCAGCCCTCGGCGACGCGGCGCGCGACCACGGCGTTGACCTCCGGCAGCCGGCGCTTCTGTTCGCGCGGCACGAACACCGTGTCGAACCAGCGCGCCAGCGGGCCGATCAGCGGCCAGTGGGCGACGTCGGCGCGCGAGACGAAGGCGACCGGCAGCACGGCGCCGAGCACGGCGACGTCGAGGTAGCTGAGGTGGTTGCTGACGACGAAGCGCGCGTCGGCGGGGATCGCGCCGCGCACGGTGAGCCGCACGCCGAGCGTCCACAGCACGCCGCGGCACCACCAGCGCATGCAGGCGCGGCGCCAACGCCGGCGCGCGGCGGGAGCAGGCAGCAGCGGCAGTGCGCCGAGCAGCCACAGCGCGACGAACACGCCGGTGACCGCGAGCAGCAGGGCGCCGCGCCGTGCGGCGCGCACGTGGGCCCAGGGGCCGCGGATGGCGGCGATCGGCGTCTGCTTCGGCTCTGGCGTCACTGCATCGACGGTTGCGCGCCGAAGTGGCGCGCAGTGCGTCGCGTCATCGTGGCGAGGTCGATCGACGTCAGGAAGTCGATCGTGCCGAAATCGCGGTCGATCGCCGGTTCGCCGAGCACGCAAGCGCCCAGGCGCAGGTAGCTCGCGAGCAGCGGCGGCAGGCGACCCTCGGTCGTCGTCCAGCGGTCGCCGGTGAGGTCCATGCGGCAGGCTTCGACCGGGCGGACGCGCAGCGTCGGATGGAACGCGCCCCGCCGCTCGAGGTCGCGGCACGCGAGCCACGCGGTGGCGACGTCGTTGCCGGGGATCGAACTGCAGCCGAACAGGTGGCGTTTGCCGTTGTGGCGCGCGTACGCGGCGAGGCCGGCCCACAGCTGCAGCAGCGCCTCGCCGTTGCGGTGCGCGGGGTGGATGCAGGCGCGGCCGATCTCGACGGCGCCGTCGAGGAAGGCGTCGCCGAGCGTCGAGAGGTCGAACTCGCTGGCGGCGTACCAGCCGACGCCGCCCGCGTCGGCTTGCGCGCGGGTCTGCAGCCGGTAACAGCCGACCGGAGCGCCGGTCGCCGCGTGCCGCACGAGCACGTGATGGAACCACGCGTCGAAGCGGTCGACGTCCAGGCCGATGCCGGCGTTGGCGGCGAGCCCCTGGCCGAGTTCGTCGGCGAAGACCTCGTGGCGCAGCCGCAGCACGGCGAGCACGTCGGCGCGTGTGCGCGCGAAGGCGAAGTGGTAGTTGCCGGCTGCGTCGCCGTCGGGCGGGAGCGCCGCCGGCCACGGCGCCGTCGCCGGCAGCGCGTTGGCCAGCGAGCCGGTCGCAGCGCCTCCGCCGGCGCCGGCCAGCGGCGCGGCCGGGGCAGCGCACGCAGTGGCCGCGGGCGATTGGGCGGCGAGAAGATGGGAAACGACGCGAGGCGACGCGGTGGCGTTCGTCATCGGCCGCGGGGAATACGCCCGCCGTGTCGCATGCGCCGTGTGCGCTGCGTGAAGACTTGCGTCGTGGCGGAACGCTGGCCGTTCCTTCGCCCGGCCTTCACGCGCCGCTACGGCCCGACGGCGAACGCGCGCACTTCACAGGCGATGGGCTGGTCGCTGTCGTTGCTGGCGAACAGGCCGAACAGGCCGGTGGCGTTGCCGAGCACGGCCCGCGCGACCTTGACCTCGGCTTCGCCGAAGCGCGTCGTGACGCCGGCGGCGTCCGACGTGACCTGCAGCCGATGCCAGCCGTCGAGGCGCCACGCGTCGAGGGCCACGTCGCGGTGTGCGATCGGCGTCCACGCCTTGGCGACGAAGCGGTGTACCGCGAGCTGCAGGCCGGCCTTGCGCCGCGTCAGCACCGCGATCGTGAAGTTGGTCTGGTCGACGGCGTCGACGACGAACCCCGCGCTGGCGCCGGGCGCCGGCAGGCGCACGCTGAGCGCCGCCTGCTGCAGCTGCGGCGCGAGCGACCGCGGCAGCCACGAGGCCATGCCGGCGGGCGGCAGCGCGTCGACGCGCGCGGCGGCGCCTTCGACGGTGAATCCCGGCGCGCTGGTGGCGAGCTTGCGGCCCTTGCCGAACCACTCGCGCAGCGCCGTGCCGTCGTCGGCCGGCGGCTGCAGTTCCGCGGCCCGCGCCGTCGCCTGCGCGACGTTCCACTGCTGCACCGCCGCGCGCGCCGCCGCGCTGCGCGCCTGCGTGCCGAGGGGGTCGAACGGCGCCGCCACTGCGACCAGCTGCTCGGCCGCGCGCGCCCAGCCGGCGGCGGCGTACTGGTCGGCGAGCGCCGTCAGTTCGGCGGCGATCGCCTGACCGGCCTTGCGGCGGCGCGGCGCCAGCGGATCGGACTTGTCGAGCTGCGGCTCGATCCCCGCGCGCAGCGCATCGCGCAACACGCCCTGGTCCATCGCGTCGATGCGCGCCAGCGCCTCGCGCAGCTTCTGCGCCGCGGCCTCGGGCTGCTTCCTGTCCAGCAGCGCCTTGGCGTCGTCGACGAGCCGCGTCACCGCGTCGCGCTGGTCGGCGGCGGCCTTGGCGGCGAGTTCGTCGTCGGTCGGTTGGTCCGCGGGCAGCGGGCGGATGCGCAGGTGGCGCAGTTCCAGGCCGCACGTCGGCCGGCCGGCCATGCCGTTCATCATGCCGACCTTGCCGCGCACGTCGCTGGCGGCCTTGCTCGCGCCGTAGTCGGTGTCGTCGACGAGCACGCGCAGCGACGCGCCCTGCACGCGCACCGTGAGCCGCCGCCAGCCGTCGGCGGACTTCGGCGCCGGATGCCAGACGTCGGCGAGCCGCGTGTGCACGCCGCGCAGCAGTTGGATCGTCTGCACGCCGAGTTGGTCGCCGTCCGGGTCGTACGCGGCGTGCAGGCGGATGCCGCTGAAGACGTTGCTGTCCGGCAGGATGCCGAGGCCGACGCACAGCGCGAGGTCGAACTTGCGGCCGGCTTCGAGCGGCCGGAACTCCACCGACACCTCGTGGTCGGCGTGCGCGGCGCGCGCGACCCATTCGTTGATCGTGCCGGCGTCAGGCGTCAGCGGCGCGAGCCGGAGCGCGCCGTCGGCTTCGGTCCACGAGCCGACGGCGAACTCCGCCTGCGCCTTCTGCAGCAGCGACGGTTCGGCCGGTTGCTTCGGCGCGTCGGCCGCCGCCTTGGCGGTCGGCGGTTTGTCCTTCGGCCGCGCCGCCGCGATCGCGGCGCGTTCCTTGGCGACGGCGTCGCGGTCGAAGCGCTCGGCGACGTCGGCGCGGTCGCTCGCCGTGTCGAGCCATTTCTTCAACCGGTAGGCCGTCGCGAGGTCGACCTGCTGCTTTGCCACCGCGGCGAACGCCTTGCGGCGGTTCGCCTCGCGCGGGTCGTGCTGCTGCAACAGGAAGCGCGCCGACAGCGCCGTCGCGTCGCGCACGGTGCTGGCCGGCTGCGCGGCGAGCGCGTCGAGCGCCTGCCACAGGCCGAGCACGGCGTCCTCGATGTCCTTGCGGGCCAGCTGGCGCTCGGCGGCGGCGACCAGCGCGATCGCGTCCGCGCCGGGGCCTGGTGCGACGGCGGCCGGCTGCGCGGGCGCCTGCGCAACTGCGGCCGGGGCAAGGGCCAAGGTCATTGCCACGCTCGGCGGCAGGAGGCTTCTTCTGGGCATGCGGCGGGCGGGATGGGGGCGTCCGTAGCGTAGCGTTGGCGCGGGGCTGCCACGCCGGTGCACGCCGTCTTTTGGCGTGGCGGGGTTGCGGCGATTGCGCGGGCAGGCCAATCTCCCGGCCGCGCGGACCCGGCTGCTTGGAGAGCGGTCCGCCCACCCCAACCTCACCATGCCCATGCCCGCATCGTCCTGTCTGCGCCCGTTCGTGGTCGCATCCCTTGGTCTCTTGGTCTTGGCCGCCTTGGCTCCCGTCGCGACCGCGCAATGCACGGCGGCGCAATGGGACACGGACGGCACCTTCGGCCTCAATGGGCCGGTCTGGCGCACGACGATGTGGGACCAGGACGGCGCGGGCCCGCTGACGCCGCGGCTCGTCGTCGCCGGCGGCTTCAGCCAGCCGTCGTACGGCGGCCCGGGCCTGCCCAACTTCGGCGTCTACGATCCCGCGACGCGCACGTGGTCCGGGCTCGCCAGCCTGGGCGGCCAGTTCGTCGAGGCGATGTGCGCCAACGCGCAGGGCGGACTGTTTGTCGCCGCCGGCTCGCAGGTCTACCGCTGGGTCGATCCGTCGTGGCAGCCCGTCGGCACCGGCGCCGGCATGAACGGTCCGGTCACCGGGCTGGTCGCGCTGCCCAACGGCAACCTGCTCGCCGCCGGTTCGTTCACGACCGCGGACGGCGCCAACGCCGTCGGCTTCGCGCGCTGGAACGGCACGTCGTGGCTGTCGACCAATCTCGGCGTCAGTGCGATCGGCCGCAAGCTGGACCTCGCGCCCAACGGCAATGTCATCGCCTCGGGCCGCTTCACCATCGGCGGCGTGCCGACCGAGCGCGTCGCGCGCTGGGACGGCCTGTTCTGGACGGTGCTCGGCGGCGCCTTCGACCAGCCGGTGTCCGTGCTGCTGGCGGTCAGCAACACCGACTTCGTCGCCGGCGGCGACTTCACCACGGTCGGCACGACGCCGGCCAACCGGCTGGCGCGCTGGAGCGGCACGGCGTGGCAGCCGGTCGGCAGCGGCGTCGACGCGACGCCGTACGCCCTGGCGACCGACGGCAGCCAGTTCGTCGTCGGCGGCGCCTTCGCCAGCCTCGCCGGCCAGTCGGTCGGCTACCTCGCGCGCTGGACCGGCAGCAGCTGGCAGAGCTACCGCGAAGGCATGAACGGCGCCGTGCGCGGCTTCGCTCGCCTGCCCGGCGGCGACCTGATCGCGGCCGGCGACTTCACCGTGGCGGACCGCGTCACGGTCAACTACCTCACGCGCTGGGACGGCCAGCGCTGGCAGTGCGTCGGCCAGGGCCGGCAGCCGCTGCCGGTGGCGGACGTGCGCGCCGTGCTGCCGGCGAGCAACGGCCAGACGGTCGTCGGCGGCACGTTTGCCCAGGGCTTCGGCCTCAACTACGTCGCCCGCTTCGACGGCACCTCGTGGCAGGCGATGGCGACCGGCCTCAATGGACAGGTGCGCGCGCTGCACCGGCTGCCCAACGGCGACGTGCTCGCCGGCGGCGATTTCACCGCGACCTACGACGGCGCCACCTCGCTGCCGTACCTCGCGCGCTGGGACGGCACGGCGTGGAGCGC
>JADCJE010000085.1 GCA_020247305.1 Phycisphaerales bacterium
CGGGGACTCGGAACGCAACCGCGGCGGCCCTTGGGGCGCCGCGCGACGCGGGGACCGACGCCACGGAGAGCAACGCCGCCAGCCCCGCTTCGCGGCGCCGGGGACTCGGAACGCAACCGCGGCGGCCCTTGGGGCGCCGCGCGACGCGGGGACCGACGCCACGGAGAGCAACGCCGCCAGCCCCGCTTCGCGGCGCCGACGGCGGCGCAACAGCGGGCAAGCAGCACGGCGCGGCTGACGAGCGCGCGGCGGCTGGCTACTGTCCGCGCCGCCGATGACCGTCCAACTCGCGCCCACTCCCGACCATGTGCCCCTTCCCGCCGGCTTCCGCGCCAGCGGCCTGCACTGCGGACTGAAGAAGAACCAGCAGTTCGATCTGGGGTTGCTGCTCGCAGAACGCCCGGTCGCGGCGGCGGCGATCTACACGCAGAACCAGCTCGTCGGCGCCCACATCCCGGTCTGTCGCGAGCACCTTCAGCGCAGCGGCGGACTGGTGCGGGCGGTGCTGGTGAATGCACGCAACGCCAACTGCGCGACCGGCCAGCAGGGCATCGAGGACGCCCGCGCCTGCTGCCGGGAACTGGCGCAGCGCATCGGTTGCCCACCGGAGCAGGTGCTGATGGCGAGCACCGGGCCGATCGGCGCCCCCCTGCCGAAGGAGCGCATCGTGGCGCACCTGGATGCGCTGCTGGCGAAGGCCTCGATCGACGGCGCGATGGACTTCGCGCGCGCGATCATGACGACCGACACCTATCCGAAGGCCCTGCACGCGCAAGCGGCGGGCCACGCCGCGACGGGCTTCTGCAAGGGCTCGGGCATGATCCACCCGAACATGGCGACGATGCTCGGCTTCCTGCTGACCGACGGCGCCATTGCCGACGGCCCGGCGACCGAGGCGCTGCTGCGGCGCGCGGCCGACCGCAGCTTCCACCGCGTCACGGTCGACGGCGACACCTCCCCCAACGACACGCTGGTCCTGCTGGCGAGCGGCGCGCGCGACGGCCGCGGCCTCGAAGCGACCGTCACCGGCCTCAGCCAGGACCTCGCGCGCATGCTCGCGGCCGACGGCGAAGGCGCGACACGGCTGTGCACGATCGAGGTGCGCGGCGCGCGCAGCGAGGCCGAAGCCGCGCACGTCGGCCGCGTCATCGCCACGAGTCCCTTGGTGAAGACCGCCATCGCGGGCCGCGATCCCAACTGGGGTCGCATCCTGTCGGCCGCGGGCCGCGCGGGCGTCGCCTTCCCCGCCGAACGGGCGCGCGTCTGGGTCGGCGCCGCGGACGTGTACAGCGGCGGCAAGCCGCACCCTGAGAACGAGCCGCAGGCGCACCGCCACCTCGCCGAGGACACGCTGATCACGCTCGGCGTCGACCTCGCCGTCGGCGCCGCGAGCGCGGACGTGTGGACCTGCGACTTCACCAAGGACTACGTGCAGATCAACGCCGACTACCGCAGTTGAGCGAGCGGGGCGAGTCCCCGGCCGGATCGCGGACCGCAGGTGGCGGACACGGGCGCCACGGGGCGACGGGCGTCGAAGCGCCGCCAGGGTTGCGCTCACGCCTTGCGCGCGCGACCGACCGCTCAGCGAACGTTCTTGCGGTCGCGGTAGATGCGCGGCGGCGGCGCGCCCTTCGTCTGCCACCACGCGCGGTGGTCGCCGGCGTCGTCGGGCAACCCGGCGACGTAGCCGATCGCGGCCTCTGGCACACTGTCGCAGTACGGCAGGTAGGGCTTGAGGTCGAGCACCGGCGTGCCGTCGAGCAGGTCGTGGTCGGCGATGTGCAGGCAGCGTTTGTCGATGCGCACGAGCCGCACGCACGACATGCCGATCGGATTCGGTCGCTGCGGCGCCCGCGTCGCGAACACGCCGCGCTTCTGCGCATCGCGCGGCGGCACGACCTGCGACCGGAAGCCCCGCGCCAGGTGGAACCACGACAACACCCAGACATGGCTGAAGCCGGCGAGGTCCTGCAGCGCGTTCTGCAGGCCTTGGCGGACCTCGATCACGCCTTCGCTGCCGCGTCCGAGCCCGCTCTGCCTGGGCGCTTCGTGATGCAGTCGCTGCGCGGTGCGCACGAAGCCGATCGGCGGCAGCGGCAGTTCGGCGCCGCGACCGCTCATCGACCGCTGCCGCGAGCGGCGCCGGCCTTGGGGATCTTGACCTTGGTGCCCGGCTTGAGCCGTCGCGACTCGACCTCGGTCCAACCGTTGAGTTCGAGGATGTCGCGGAAGCGGTTGCCGTCGCCGAGGTGCTTGCGGGCGAGGTGGATCAACGTCTGGCCCTCGGCGAGGACCACCGTGGTGAATGCCTGTTCCACAGGCGTCGGCGCTGGCGTTGGCGTCGGCGCTGGCGTTGGCAGCTTCGGCGCCTCGTCGCTGCCACGTCGCGCGGACGGGGTCGGCTTCGGCGCGTCGGCGGTGGCTGGCGGCGGCACGGCGACCGCCGGCGACAGGTCGACCGACGGCGGTACGGCGAGGCCCGCGCGCTCCAGCGCCTTGCGCAGCGACGGCTGGTTGCCGCCGAGTTCCAGCACGAGCGCGCCGTCGCCAGCCGGCATCGGCTCGCGTCCGCCGCCGCACGCCGCGAGCACGGCGACCAACGAGCATGCCATGATCCGCATGCCGGCATGTTGCCACGTGCGGCCGACGGCGGCCAGCGGGAGCGCCCTTGCAGGCAGCGGTCCGTGGCTTCATGGTGCGCCTGGATGTACGCCGTGCGCAGCTTCCTGTTGCATTGCCTGCCGAAGGTCGCGCTCTCCCGCGCATGCGGCGCCGTTTGCAGCCTGCCGCTGCCGCGCTGGCTGCGCCCACAGTTGTACGGTTGGTTCGCGCGCCGGTATGGCGCTGATCTCGCCGAGGTCGATGGCGAATTGGCCGGCTTCCGCAGCCTGCAGGCCTTCTTTCAGCGGCCTCTGCGCGCCGGTGCCCGACCGGTCGCCGAGGCCACGCTCGTCTGGCCGTGCGACGGGCGCGTCGTCACCGTCGGCCCCGTCGCCCAGGGCCGGATCGAGCAGGTGAAGGGCCGCGACTATGCCCTTGCCGACCTGCTCGGCGACCCGGAACTGGCGGCGCGCCTCGCTGGCGGGGCCCAGGCCACCATCTACCTCGCCCCCGGCGACTACCATCGCGTGCACGCGCCGTTCGCGGCCGTCGTGCGCAAGGTGGTCGCGCTGCCGGGCACGCTCTTCCCGGTCAATCCGCCGGCCGTGCACAGCATCCGCGACCTGTTCGCGCGCAACAGCCGGCACGTGTTCCACTGCGAACTCGCCGGCGGCGTGCCGGCGGCCGTCGTCATGGTCGGGGCATACAACGTCGGCCACACTTCCGTGACCCTGGCAGCAGGTCCGGTCGCACGCGGCGGCGAGTTGGGCCGCTTCGGGTTCGGCTCGACGGCGATCGTCGTCGTCGGCCCCGGCGGCCCGGCGTTCGCGTCGGTGACGCCGGAGCAGCGTGTGCGCATGGGCGGCAGCGCCGCCGGCTGATCAGGCGCCGACGCTGCGCAGCGCGACCTTGGCGTCGTCGGCGGCGCGGCCCTTCGTCCGCTTGGCGAGGTACTGCAGCAGTTCGAGGGCGAAGCGCTGCTCCGGGCCGACGGCGCCGCGGAAGTGGTTCGCAACCTTGAGCAGCAGCTCCGGCGTGACCGCCGGCTCCTTGCACAGGCGGCCGAGCAGCGGATAGCCGGCGCGCAGCAGCGTCGCGACGAAGCCCATCGCCGAGTTGCCCGGGGCGCTCGATTCGGTCGCCGGCAGCGACGCATCGTGCAGCAGCTTGGTGATCGCCAGTTGGTAACGGACTTCGTCGTCCTGCGGCGCGAGCTGGGTCAGCCGCGCCAGCACGTGGAGCGCGTCGGCGGAGCGGTGCACGCGCCGGATGCGGATGCAGCGCTCGATCAGGAAGGGCGCGATCTTGGGCCCTGCGCCGGCGAACACGACGTCGAGCAGCAAATCGGCAGTGCGCACGTCGTCGACCAGGGTCTTGATCGCCTTCTCGGCGAGCACGCGCACGAACTTGGGCGACAACGCCGCGCCGTGCCGGACGAGGATCGCGGCCGCGGCGCCCGCCACCTGCGGGTCCCTGCTGCCGGTGACGAGCTTGGCGAGCGGTTCGATCGCCTGGCGATTGCCGGCCAGCGCGTCGGCGGCAGCGTCGCGGAAGCGGACGTCCTCGTGGTCGAGCAGCTTCAGCGCCACCTTCGCGAGGTCCGCGCCGCCGTCGTTGCGCAGCAGGCGCAGGGCGAACAGGCGCTGCTCGGGCGTGCGCGCGACGAGCAGGCGCTTGAGCAGCGGCACGAGTGCGTCGGGCACCTCCGGCAGGGCGGCAAGAACCTCGCGCACGGCGTCGTGCACGGCCTTCTGGGCGGGATCCTCCAGCAGGTCCATCATCGTGCGGACCTGCGCCGCCGCGAGCTTGCTGCCGCGGAGGGCCCGGAACGCGGCGGCGCGCACGTTGGTCGGCGCGGCCGGTTGCGTGAAGCCGAGGATCACATTGCGCGACCCGTCCGGATCCAGCACGGCGAGGGTCGCGACGATGTGCGCGAGGCAGAGATCGGGCAGCGGTTCGTGCAGGTGCCGGCCGAGCGCGGCCGACATGGCCTTGGCGACCGCCGGGTCGATCTGCTCGCGCGCGGCGGCGACGAGGCGGGCAGCGTGCTCGGCCGCCTCGGGCGAGAGCAGCGCCTGCACCAGAACCGGACCGGCTTCCTTGGTCGGATGCTTGCCGAGCAGGCCCAGGATGCGTTTGCGGGCATCGCTGCTGGCGAGGCCGTAGGCAGCGGCCAGGACTTGCTGCGCGGCGGCACCAAGGTCGCCGACAAGGTGCGCGGCATGATCGCCCAGAGAGTCGGCTTCGATCGCGGCCTTGGCGACGAGTTCGATCGCCTCCGGCGTCGCGATCTTGGCGAGGGCATCGATGCAGAAGCGCGCCAGCACCGGCGAGCGACGCACACCATGGGCCAGCGCGCGGACTGCGTTGGCGTCCTTGACGTGCAGTTCGCCGAGGATCTGGGCGGCGGCAACCTGCAACTCGGGCTTGCCGGTGTCCAACAGCCCCACAATGGTCTTGAGCGTGTCGTTCATGCCGTTCGTATTGCAATCAGCCCTGCAATGCCGTGGTGGCACCGCAGTGCGAACGGCATTGCATCATGCCATGCGCCCCCCGGGACCGCTACGCCTTGTTGCGGAACGCCACCCACATTGCAGCCGCCATCAACAGCTTGCGAACCGCCGCAACCCGTTGCAACATATGGAACTACCGAACTCCATGCGCCTCCTCTTGCTGACGCCATGCCCGCCAGATCGCCGCGCCCCCCATGGCGGCGGAGCGTACATGGGGCAGGTGGCGCATGCGTTGGCGCAGATCGCTGAGGTCGGTCTCGTGGCACTGCAGCGGCCCGGTGAAGCGGCGGGCGACATCGCGTGGCGGTGGCGGGAATTCGTGCCGATGCCGCCGCGGCCGACGGGCGTGCGCCGGTTCGCCGACTCCGCGCGGCGACTCTGGCAGTGGCGCAACACGCCGCTCGTCGCCGCCAAGCACCGCCACGGCGGCATGCCTGCGGCGATCGCGCGCGCGCTCGCGGCGTTCCGTCCTGACGCGTGCTTCGTCGAGATGGCGCAGATGGCGCAGTACCTGCCGGCCCTCGCCGGCGTGCCCACCGTGCTGACCGACCACGAAGCCGGCTGTCCGGCGAACACGCGCACCGGCCTCGGCGCGCTCGGGGACGCGCGCGATCGCCGGCTCTGGCGACGCCACGTCGCGCGCTTCTACCCGCTGGCGGACGCCCTCCAGGCGGTGACCGCTGCCGACGCGGCGGCGCTGACCTCCAGGCTCGGACGCACGGTCCGCGTGCGGCAGGTGGCCGTCGACGTGCCCGATGCCGCCGTCGACGTCGCGGCGGCGCCGCCGCGCGCGCTGTTCCTCGGCAACTACGACCACGGCCCGAATCCCGAAGCCGCGCGCCGCATCGTGCGCGATGTGCTGCCGCGGCTGCGCGCCGCCGCGCCGGAGTGCGAACTGTGGCTCGCCGGTCCGCACGCCGAACGCATCGCCGACCTCGCGCGCGTCCCGGGCGTGCGCATTGTCGGCTACGCGCCCGACCTCCGGCAGCTGCTGTCGTCGGTGCGTCTGCTGCTCGCGCCGGTCTGGTCGGGCGGCGGCTTCCGCATGAAGGCGCTGACGTCGCTCGCCCACGGCGTGCCCGTCGTCAGCAACGAACTCGGCGCACGCGGCGGCCCCGAGCGCCCGGAAGACGGCTGCGTGCGCGCCGAGTCGCCGGCAGAGCTCGCGGCGGCGGCGCAGCGCTGGCTGCTCGACGCCGGCGCGGCCGCGCGCGCCGGCTCGGCCGCGAGGGCATGGGTTCGCGGCCACGCCGCGCCCGACGCCGTGGCCCGCGACCAGCTGCAACTGGCCGCGAAGCTGGCCGCTGCCCGCCGGCCCGCAGCGCGCGCTACGACTTGACCGGCGTCGGCGTCGCCGCGACGGCGCGGACGACGGGCTTCTTCTTGCGCAGGCGAAACTTGCGCACCGTTTCCTGCAGGAAGGACTCCATCTTCGACGTCTCCTTGCCGCGCACGAAGTTCCACAGGATGCGGAACACGCGGCCGGGGTGGAACAGCCAGCTGTTCAGGTAGAAGGCGGCGACGACCTTGTACTTCCAGCGCGTCAGCTCCTTGGCCGTGAAGTGCTCGTTGAACTTGCGGTCGGCGGACAGGAACTTGTTGTGGACGTAGATCGGCAGCTGCAGGAAGGCGTCGGTGTACTTCACCTTGCCCTCCTTCTCGAGCTGGCGCGTGATCTCGGTGCTCGGCAGCGGGAAGAAGAAGCCGGCCGAGACGTCGTCGATGCCGGCGCGGCCGAGCCGAGCGGCGAGCCGCACGGTCGCCTTCATGTCCTCGGCCTCGTCGGTCGGGTAGGCCAGCACGAAGAACGCGCCGACGTTGAGCCCGGCCTTGACCGACGCGCGCACCGCGCGGAAGAGCTTCTCGTCGGTCAGCATCTTCTTCATGTGCTTGCGCGTGCGCTCGCTGCCCGACTCGGGGGCGAAGTTGAGCGAACGGCAGCCGCTGCGCACCAGCAGCGCGGCGACCTCCTCGTCGATGATCTCGCTGCGCGTGCCGGCGGGCAGCTGCCAGGTGATCTTCAGCCCGCGGCGCTCGACCTCGTTGCAGAAGTCGACCACCCAATCGCGCTTGAGGATCGCGGTGAGGTCCTGGAAGGGGAAGTTCGTCGCGCCGTAGCGCTTGTGGTACGTCTCGATCTCGTCGATGACGTCCTTCGGCTCGCGCGCGAACCAGCGCGTCGTCCACATGTTCGGCGAGCTGCAGTACGTGCACTGGTACGGGCAGCCGCGCGTCGCCAGGATCGGCACCGTCTTGCCGTAGTAGATGCCGCTGACGAGGCGGTTGCTGGAGTACGCCTCGATGTCGAAGTACTCCCACGCCGGCCACGGGATCTCGTCGACGTTCTTGATGCGGTCGCGGCGCGGGTTCTTCTGCACCGTGCCGTCGGCGGCGCGGTACACGATGCCGGGGATGACAGCGTGGTCGAGGCCGAGTTCGAGCGCGCGGAACAGCGCCACGGCCGTCTCCTCGCCTTCGCCGAGCACCAGGAAGTCGATCGGCGCCTGCTCCATCGACAGCTCCGGCACGGCGGTGAAGTGCTCGCCGCCGCAGACGATCGCCACCTTGGGGAAGGCGGCGCGCAACTTGTGCAGCAGCTCGCGGACGATCGGCCAGCTGTAGCTCCACATGCTGGTGACGCCGATCGCCTTCGTGTCCGGCGGGACGCGCGCGATGATCTCCTCGGGCGTCAGGCCCAGCCGCCAGATGTCGCCGTCGGCGATCATCTGCTCGGGCGCTTCACCGAGCGCGTCGACGACCGCGACCTCGTGCTTGTCGTCGCGCAGCACGGCGGCGATGTACGCGAGGCCGAGCGGCAGGCTCGGACGCAATGCCGTGAGCCCGTTCTTGTTGATGTAGACCGGGGGGTGGATCAGCGTGACCTTCATCGGCGGCGTCGGAGTCGCGTGGGCGTGACGAACGACTATAGCTTGCCCAAGTAGCCCTGGGATGGGGCCGATTCCAGCCAAGGAATGCGGAACTCCCCGACCGGGCGCAACGCCCGCTGCCATGGGCGCAAGACGGCGTCCCGAAACAGTGCGTCCCGTTGGCCGGGTGGCCGACGCGCGGGGATGCTGCCGCGATGCCCCAGGTGGACCACGTCGTCGTCGGCGCCGGCATCAACGGCCTGTGCACGGCGTTCTGGCTCCGCCAGCGCGGCGCCAGCCGGATCGTCGTGTGCGACCGCTTCGGGCCGGGCCACGATCGCGGCAGCTCGCACGGGGCAACGCGCATCACGCGCTCGTCGTACGACGCCCCCCGTTTCGTGGCGATGGCGCAGGTCGCGCACGCGGAATGCTGGCCGCAACTCGAACGCGCCGTCGGCGGCTCGCTGCGCACGCCGACGCCCGGGCTGTTCTTCGGTCCGGTCGACGGGCCCTTCGCCGCCTACGCCCGGGCCACGCTCGGCAGCGGGGCGGCGGTCGAGGCGATCGACGTGATGACGGCAAGGCGGCGTTTCCCGCTCCTGCGCCTGCACGAAGGTGACGGCGCGCTGCTCGACCATACTGCCGCCGTCGTGCTGGCGGCGGCGACGATGCAGAGGCTGGCCGCTTGGCTGTCGGCCGCCGACGTGGCGCTGCGGTGGCACGAACCGGTCGCGGCGGTGCGCCCGGTGGCGGGCGGCGTCGAAGTCGCGACGGCGACCACGACGTGGCACGCGCGCAGCGCCGTGCTCGCGCTCGGCCCGTGGACGGGCAGCCTCGCCGCCGCGGACGCGACCGGCGGCCCGCTCGTCGTGCAACCACAGGAGGTCGGGTACTTCGCGGGCGACGGACTCGACGGCGACGCCGTGGCCCCCGGTCGATTCCCCGTCTGGGCCCGCATCGGCCGCACGGCCGAGGACTTCCACTACGGCTTGCCCGCCGTCGACGGCAGCGGCGTCAAGATCGCCGTGCACCGGACCACCGGCGATGGCGTCGATCCGGACGCGCCCCTGCCCGCGATCGCCGAAGCTGGCCTGCTGGAACTGGCGCGCGAGCGCTTCGCCGTCGCCGCGCCGCACCTGCGGCGGACGGAGCGCTGCCTCTACACGATGGCGCGCGACCACGACCTGCGCGTGGCCCGCGCCGCCGAGGCGCCGGTCGTGACGATCGCGGCCTGCAGCGGACACGCATTCAAGTTCGGCCCGCTGCTCGGCCGCATGGCCGCGGACCTCGCGCTGACGCGCTGACGGTCGGCTTCGCCGTTGCGCCGCGGCGCGCCGGCGGCGAAGGTAGGCCCCGGATGAACCCCGGGCAGATCGCGCGCATGCTGGCGGGCTTCGCGGCCTTCTTCACCATCGCGCAGTTGCCGCCGTTCCTGATGGCCTTGCAGGAGGCGCAGGACGGCCGCTTCGCCACCGTCGCCGGCTTCGGCGCCAGCATCGCAATCGGCATGGCCGTCGCGTCGCTGCTGTGGTTCGGCGGCCGCAACGCCGGCGCCGAGGTGTTCCGCAAGGAAGCGATCGCCGTCGCCGGCGTGTCGTGGATGCTCGCCGGCCTGCTCGGCGCCGTGCCGTTCCAGTGGTCGGGCCTGCTGCCGTCGGCCACCGACGCCGTGTTCGAGACCGTCAGCGGGCTCACCACGACGGGCGCCTCGGTGCTCGGCAGCGGCGACAATCCGGCCGTGCCCGACGCGCCGCCTAGCCTGCTGCTCTGGCGCGCGCTGCTGCACTGGATCGGCGGCATCGGCATCATCCTGGTCTTCGTCGCGCTGCTGCCGGCCATGGGCGTGACCGGCAAGAACCTGCTGACCAGCGAGTCGGTCGGCGTCGCCACCGAGTCGTTCCAACCTCGCGCGATCGAGAAGGCGCGCGTCGTGGCGCTGATCTACGTGACGCTGACCGGGGCCTGCCTGCTGCTGCTGGTCGGGATCGGGGGCTTCGGTTGGTTCGACGCCGTCTGCCACGCGTTCGCGACGCTCGCCACCGGCGGCTTCTCCACCCGGGTCTCGATCGACCAGTTCGGCAGCCTCGGCGCGGAGGTCGTGCTGACCGTGTTCATGTTCCTGTCAGGCGCAAGCTTCGCGTTCCTGGCCGCCCACTGGCGCAGCGGCCCGCAGGCGATCACGGCGCTGCTGCGCTCCGGCGAGTTCCGCCTGTACGCGGTCACCACGGCGGCGCTGATCGGCTCCTGCACGCTCGCGCTCGTGCGCGCCGACGTGCCGTTCGGGACGGCGCTGCGCCTCGCGTCGTTCAACGGCGTCAGCGTGCTCACGTCCACGGGCTTCGCGACGTCGGACTTCCAGGCCTGGCCGACGACGTGCCTGCTGGTCCTGTTCGCGGCGATGCTGGTCGGCGGCTGCGCCGGCTCGACCGCCGGCGGCATCAAGCAGATCCGGCTGCTCGTCGTGCTGAAACTGCTCGGCTACACCGTGCGGCAGTTCGTCCGTCCGCGCATCGTCGAGCGCATCAAGATCGACGAGGAGACGCTGCCGGCCGTGGTCGTCTCCTCGGTGCTGGCGATCACGATGATGTGGCTGCTGACCATCGCCGCAGGCGCGTTCGTGCTGTCGTTCGACGAACGGCTCAGCTTCGTCGGCGCCCTGACCGCCAGCGCGTCGATGGTCGGCAACTGCGGCCCCGCGCTCGCACAGATCGACCCGGCGAGCGCCGCCGCGGCTCTGGAGGGCATCGCCGGATCGACCACCCTCGCGAGCGAACCCAACATCGGCCCCTTCGGCGGCTACGGCGGGCTGACGGCCTGGGCCAAGGCGGTGATGACCGCGCAGATGCTTCTCGGGCGGCTCGAACTGCTGACGTTGCTGGCGCTGCTCAGCCCGAGCTTCTGGCGCCGCTGACGCGATCTCGACCGGCGACACTGGCGGCCATCGGGCCGATCAGTCCTCGCCGCCGAGCACCACCTTGTCGCGGCGCTTCCACGACACCCGGATGGGCACCTCGTGGCAATCGAACGCCTCGCGCAGTTGCTGCACGAGGAAGCGCTCGTACTGGCCGCGGAACAGCCGCGGCTCGTTGACGAAGATCAGCACCTGCAGCGGCTCCTTGCCGACCTGGGTGCCGTAGAACATCTTCGGGAAGTGGCCGCCGGCGCTCGGCAGCTGGCGGTCGCGCGCCTCCTGCAGGACGCGGTTGAGCTTGGCCGTCGGCATCTCGACGCGCGTCTGCGCACGCAGCTCGAACAGCAGCTTCAGCATGCCGTCGACGTTCATGCCGTCCTTGGCCGACATGAACACGACCGGCGCGTGGTCGAGGCCCGGCAGCTGCTGCTTGATGTACGCGTCCCACTTCTCCAGGTCGAGCTCGGGCGCGAGGTCGATCTTGTTGCCGACGAGGATCGCCGGCTTGTAGTGCTCGACGCAGTAGGCGGCGAGGCTCTTGTCGACCTGGCTGATCGGCTCGCGCACGTCGAACATGTGCACGCAGACGTTGCTGCGGCGGATGCTGTCGTTGCTGCGCGAGTGCGCGAAGAGCTCGATGGCATGCTCCAGGCTCTTCTTCTTGCGCACGCCGGCGGTGTCGATCGCCAGCAGCTTCTTGCCGTCGAACTCGAAGGCGACGTCGATGGCGTCGCGCGTCGTGCCGGGGATCTCCGAGACGATCACGCGCTCCTCGCCGGCGAGCTGGTTGAGCAGCGTCGACTTGCCGGAGTTGCGCTTGCCGACGATGGCGAAGCGCAGCAGGTCGCCCTCGGTGGCGTCCTCCTCGACGACCTTCGGCGGCAGCGCCGCGGTGATCGCTTCGAGCAGCACGCTGGCGCCAAAGCCCTCCTTGGCGCTGACGGGCATCGGATCACCGAAGCCCAGCCGGCGGCACTCCGGCAGGGCGATCTCCTCGTGGTGCGCCTCGACCTTGTTGGCGACGAGCAGCACGGTCTTGCCGAGCGGGCGCAGCCGCTGCGCCACCATCACGTCGCCGGGCACGATGCCCTCCTTGCCGTCGACGACGAACACCACGACGTCGGCGGTCGCCAGCGCGACCCCGATCTGCGACTCGACGTGCTCCTTCAGCAGCGCTTCGTCGACGAGGCCGAGGCCGCCGGTGTCGACGAGTTCGAAGGTGCGATCGCCGTGGCGCACGGCGACCGCGACGCGGTCGCGCGTCACGCCGGCCGTTGGCTCGACGATCGAAACCCGGCGACCGCAGAGGCGGTTGAGCAGGCTCGACTTGCCGACGTTCGGTCGGCCGACGATGGATACGCGCGGGATGGCCACGGTGAGGGGGGCGAGGAGAGTACGGATCCGGGCAGCCGCCGCCAGCCCGCAGCGGCAAGACCGCGCCGGAAGCGCGCATCGTCCCACCGGCGAAGACGACCGTCGCCCACCCTCGACCGGGCCGAGCGCCCCAGGGACGGCGACCCGGTTGGCGCGCACTTTCGCACGACGGCGAGCCACTGCCGCGGTCCCCACCGGCACGTTTGCCTCAAGTCGTGTCGCGAAACGACCGATGCGATCGGTGCATCGAAGCCAACCCGCGAGATCCCACGATGAACGCGAACAGCACTGCGCCCGCCCCGATCGGCAGGCTCGCGGCCGTCCTCGGCAGGCCGCCGCTCGTGCGCGTCATCGAGGACGACGCCTTCATCAGCGACCAGTTCGCGCGGCTCGACTGCACCTGCGGCTTCGCCGTCGCGACCTACCCGACGGCGACCTCGTTCCTGGCGGAATTCGACGACCAGCGTCCCGGTTGCATCGTGATCGACCTCGTGCTGCCGGACATGTCCGGCATCGAGTTGCTGCAGCAGCTCGCCGGCCGCGACTGCAGGCTGCCGGTGGTGTTCATGAGCGGCATGGCCCGCGTCTCGGAGGCCGTGAAGGCGATCCAGCTCGGCAGCATCGACTTCCTGGAGAAACCGTTCGAGATGGCGCACATGGTCGACGCCGTGCAGAAGGCGTTGCACATCGACCGCAAGCGTCGCGAGGACGGCGACGACCACGACGAACTGCTGCGCCGCTTCGCCTCGCTGACGCCCCGCGAGTCCGAGGTCATGGAGCACGTCGTGCAGGGCGCCGCCAACAAGGAAGTCGCGGCCCGGCTCGGGCTCAGCCCGAAGACCATCGAGGTCCACCGCGCGAACGTGATGCGCAAGACGCGCGCCCGCTCGCTGGCGGAACTCGTCCGCCTGCACGTCGCCGTGCGGACCTGACGCGCGGCGACGCACGCCGTGACGCCCACGGGGCGACGCCGCAGCGGGGCCGGTTGCGCCGATCTCGCCGTTGACGCGCCCCGCGTCGCGGCGTCACGGCAATCGCCTGAGCCGGGTCGGCCTGCGGGTGAGCCGGCCCACGGGGCGACGCCGCAGCGGGGCCGGTTGCGCCGATCTCGCCGTTGACGCGCCCCGCGTCGCGGCGTCACGGCAATCGCCTGAGCCGGGTCGGCCTGCGGGCGAGCCGGCCCACGGGGCGACGCCGCAGCGGGGCCGGTTGCGCCGATCTCGCCGTTGACGCGCCCCGCGTTGCGGCGTCATGGCAATCGCCTGAGCCGGGTCGCCCTGCGGGCGA
>JADCJE010000086.1 GCA_020247305.1 Phycisphaerales bacterium
GCGGGCGAATCGGCTCAGGCTCTGCTGCGACGCCGCAACGCGGGGTCCAGCCGACGCGAGTCCTTCGCAGCCAGCCCCGCTGCGGCGTCGCCTGCGATGCCGACTCGCCCTGCGGGCGAATCGGCTCAGGCTCTGCTGCGACGCCGCAACGCGGGGTCCAGCCGACGCGAGTCCTTCGCAGCCAGCCCCGCTGCGGCGTCGCCTGCGATGCCGACTCGCCCTGCGGGCGAATCGGGTCACCCTCGGACAGCCGATGCGTCATCACGATGGTTTGTTCTTCGGCCGATCCAGTCGGACGATGCGGCCCACCGATCGAGGCCAGTACGGCACTGGTTTCGCCCCCTCGCTGCGGCACGCACCATAGTTCGGGAACTCCGCCCGGGTCATGCCTGCGAGGGAACCCAGGCGCGCCAGGAGCCGTCTGAAAGCTGTGGAACTTCTGCGCGATCCTGACGCCGACCTCGTCGCCGCCTGCCGCGACCCCGGCGCCGACGGCTTCGAAGCCGCGTTCGAGCAGCTGTTCGCGCGCTACCGCGACCGCGTCTACGCCATCGCGTTCCGGGTCGTCGGCAACGGCGTCGACGCGCTCGACGTCGTGCAGGAGAGCTTCGCCCTGTTGTTCCGCAAGCTGCACGCCTTCCGCGGCGGCTCGCTGTTCAGCACCTGGCTCTTCCGCATCGTCGTCAACTGCAGCATCGACCACCGGCGCCGGCGCGACGGCACCGGTCGCATCCATGCGATGCCGCTGCCGAGCGAGACCGATGGGGATCCGGTCGACGACGCGCCGTCGCCCGAGGACCGTGCCAGCACGACCGAGGTCGGCGATCAGGTGCAGGAAGCGATCGCGCGGCTCAGCCCGAAGCTGCGCGCCATCCTCGCGCTGCGCTACCTCGAAGACATGTCGTACGACGAACTCGCCGCGACGCTCGGCCTGTCGCTCGGCACGGTGAAGTCGCGCCTCGCGCGCGCCCACCTCGCCCTCGAAGCCGTGGTCCGGGCGCAGTTTCCGCACCTGGAGATCGACCTCGCCGCCCGCCGCTCGGCCGGAGACGCCGGATGAAGACCCTCCTCGACGCCGAACTGCCCGCGTGCCGTGCCTTCTTGGCGGGCACAACAACGAGCACCGACGATCACGCGCAGGCTTGTGCCGCGTGCGCCGCACGCCTGCGGTTGCGCAGCGGTCTCGCGGCCGCGCTGCGGACGCCGCCCGCGCCTGCCGCGGCGCTGCAGTCGCCCGACTTCCTGGCGGCCGTGCACGAGCGCATCGTGGCCCACGGCGAGCGCGACAGCGCCGTCGTGGCGGCGCTGGCCTCGCCACCGCGGCCGGCGGCGCCGATCGACGCCTGCGAACCGCCGCTCGCGCCGGCCTTGGCCCGCGCCGTCGCCAGCGCACCGCGCGCGAGCGCCTTCGCGTGGTCGGGCGTGCGCCAAGCCGTGATCGCCGACATCGGCGAGCGCCGCGCCTTGCGCCGCCGCGTGAGCATCTGGCTCGGTCTCGCCAGCGCGGCAGCGCTCGCGGCGCTGCTGCCTCTCGTCCTGACGCCAGCCGAGCCGCCGACGCTCGACATCGCCTTCGCCGACCTCGACACAGCCCCGGATGGCGACTTCACGGTGCTCCGCGGCGGCATCCCGCGGTGATTCCCAAGCCCGCCGACTTCCGATACCTTCTCGAATCCATGCGCCTCGTCCGTCCCATCGCCGCTGCGTGCCGTTCGCTGGCGCTTGTCGCCATCGGCGCATTGCTGCCGTGCGTCGCGGCGTGGGCGCAGACCGACGAGCCTTCGAACGCGTCCCCGGCGCTGGTCGCCCTCGACCAATCGATCCGGCAGCAGAGTTACACCATCGAGCAGGTGCGGCGGTTCTTCGACGCCAAGGGCGGCGTGACGAGCGTGCGCGAACGGCTGCAGGTCGCCGCGAACGGCTCCAGCGCGCCCGACTTCGCGACGACCTTTCTCGGCGTCGTCGGCGAGCCCGCAGGTTCGGCGCTCCACACGCGGTGGCAGCAAACGTACGCCCGCCATGGCCGTCGCTTCGCCACGCAGGGCAGCTTCCGCGTCACCAACCTCGACTCGGCTGACTCGAACTACACCGCGCACGACTTCGGTCCGACGGTCCGCGCCGGCCGCAGCGCGCGCCGCTTCGTCGTGTTCCCGAACGCCGTCGACAAGTCGATCTGGCTGATCGAGACCGACGACGCGACGGCCGTGCCGCTGTACGCCGCCGAGTTCGACGTGCACGTGCGGCTGCTGGCGGAGGTCGAGGCGACGCTGTTCACGCCCGGCGCTGCGGCGCTCGCGCCACAGGCGACGACGGCAGCGGTGGTGGCCGACTTCCAGGCTGCGCGCGCGGTGATGGGCAACCCGCCCGAGCTCGTCGATCCGCCGACGGGCGTGACCGGCGAGTACCAGATCGATCGGGTCGAGGTGCAGAACGACCCGCTGAACGGCCAGTGGAAGCTGACGATGACGTACACCGACGGCATCGACCAATTCGTGGTCGTGCAGGCGCCGGGCACCGCGGACAGCTTCGCGACGCTGCCGGGGAAGACGCGCGGCGCGCCGGTGATCGGGCGCTACCGCGACGCCGCCATGTCCGTGCTGGTGTTCTGGGAGGGCGGCGTGTCGTTCCAGGTCGCTGGCCGCGGGTCGCTCCAGCGGCTCGATGCCCTGGCGCGCACGATCTACCGCCACGCGCTGCACACGCACTGAGCCGGCTCGCCCGCAGGGCGACCCGGCTCAGGTTTTGCCGCGACGCCGCAACGCGGGTTCCAGCCAACGCGTGTCCTTCGCAGCCAGCCCCGCTGCGGCGTCGGCAATGCCGGCTCGCCCGCAGGGCGACCCGGCTCAGGTTTTGCCGCGACGCCGCAACGCGGGTTCCAGCCAACGCGTGTCCTTCGCAGCCAGCCCCGCTGCGGCGTCGCCCCGAAGGCACCCGACGGGCATGGTCGGCACGGGTGCCCAGGCTTCTCCTGGTCGCCGCAGCCGCCTCCGCATCGCGCCGGCGCGCCCATTGCGCTCACCCACTCGCCACGTGCGGGTCGACCGGCCACGACGCCGTCGCGAAGTCCCGACGCCGACCGTCGGCCCGCTGCGACGGTGCGCAGCCGCGCCGACGGCACCCGGCGCGCGAACACCCCATGGCAGCGCGCGCAGCGCCGTTCCCGGCGCTTGGCACGTCGCATGCTCCATGTCCTTCACACGGTTGCTCGCCATGGAAAACTCGAACCCCAACGCTCCGAAGACCCCCGAGATGCTCGCCTCCGCCGAATACCGCTCGCGCCTCGCGACCAAGCTGAATTGCCTGATCGCGGTGCTCGAAGTCGCGATCGGCAAGATCGCCAAGAGCGTCGACGTGCCGGGCGCCAACCGCGATCGTCTGTTGAAGATCCGCGCCAACCTGGAGAACACGCTGTCGATCTGCAGCCGCGCGAAGGTGACGCTCGACAAGGCAGCCGCGCCGCAGGGACGCGCGCCGAAGGCCGCGGCGAAGCCGTCGATGAACGCCCGCGACTACGTCGAACTGACGAGCATCGACGAGTACCGCAAGTTCCGCACGATGGAGCCGATCACGCGCGACCAGGTGCTCAGCGTCGACTTCGAGGACCTCGCCCGCAAGCTGCTCGGCGACTGAAGCCGGGCGGGCTTCCCGCCGTGGCGCCGCGCGATGGCCGACGCCCGCGCCGGGCGCCGCAACGCCGCGCGTGGCTCCCCGCCGAAGTGCTTCATCGCAGGCGCGCGGAATGCCGATCCACACGCGAACGGCATGAACACGGTTACCGCGGGGAAGAGCGGCGCAGCGGGCGGCAAGGCCCGGGTCGCGCTGGTGACGAAGACCCAAGGCTCGACGCTCGCTGTCGCCCTGACGCGCGAAGGCCACGACCTGGTCGAGGGCGCGTCGTGGCAGGACGTGGCGGATGCCGGCCCGGAGCCGTTCGACCTGGTGCTGTGCGACGTCGGCGTGACCACGAACACGCCGACGACCGACAGCCCGGTGATGTTCTTCGGCGACGACGCGACCGGCGCGACGCCGAGCGTCTCGCCCGCGATCATCGAGTCGAGCCTCGACGCGGTCCTCTCGATGGCGATGGCGCTGCACGAGTCGATGCACCGCTGCAGCGAACTGGAAGCCATGGTGCAAGGCATGCACACGGGCTCGGCGATCGTCGGCGCGACGCCGGTGGTCCGCCGCCTCCAGTCGACGATCAGCCGCGCCGCCGATTGCGACATGACCGTGCTGGTCAACGGCCCTGCAGGCGCCGGCAAGTCGCTGGCCGCGCGCATGATCCACGCCAAGAGCCGCCGCGGCGCCAAGCCGCTGGTGGCGCTGCAGGCGAGCCCTTCGACGTCGGCCGACGACCTCGCGCGCGCGATCGAAGCGGCGCGCGGGTCCACGCTGCTGATCGAGGACATCGAGAAGCTGCCCGCCGGCTGCCAGGCCCAGCTGGTCAAGCACCTGAAGGAGCGCAGCGGTCCAGCGGGCGCGGGCGCGCCACGCCTCGTCGCCACGACCACGGCGCACCTCAACGAACTCGTGCCGCGCGGCGCCTTCCGCGAAGACCTCCACCACCGCCTGCACGGCCTGTCGATCACGGTGCCGGGGCTGCACGAACGGCTCGACGACCTCGCGCTGCTCGTCCAGGACGCGCTGGCGCGCGCCACCGGCGGCAAGGCCGGGCACGTGACGGCCGACGCGATCGCGCACCTCACGACCATGTCGTGGCCGGGCAACGTCACCCAGCTCCAGGCGACCGTGCAGCGCGCCGCCCTGCGCGCCAACGGCGCGGCGATCGGCCGCGAGCACCTGACGGCGCCCGTCGCCCACGCCGCCGACCCGGTCGCGCCGCGCGCGACCGAGGCCGCCGACCGCGAACTGACCGAGGCCGACATCCTGCCGTTCGAGCAGGAGGAGAAGCGGCTGCTGGCGCGCGCCCTGCGCGCGACCAAGGGCCAGGTGCGCCGCGCCGCGCA